>JAZKIF010000017.1:0-47522 GCA_040385005.1 Pseudomonadota bacterium | reverse complement strand
CTGCACCGAGACCTTCGACAGGTTCGGGATCTTGGCAGCGGGCAACTCTTCGAGGAAGCCGTTGCGGCTCATCGCCAGGCGTTCCGCAGGTCCGATTTCCATCACGTCGATCGGCACGGCGCGGCCGCGGGCGGCCACGACCTTGGAGAAGTTCTCGGCGGGATTGCCGATCACGTACTCCACCTTCGCGCCCATGGCCTCGAGCTTCGCGCCCACGTTGCTCTTGACGGCTTCGCCCCACGGGCCGCCGTACGTTCCCACACGCAAGGTGACGCCTTCAAAGGGTCTGGCCTGGGCCAGAGCCGACGCCGCAGACAGCGTGAGCGCCGCAGCCGTGATGGCATGCACTGCAATTTTGGTGATGCTGTTGTTCATGAAAGACCTTTCGATCAAAAGTGAGGGGAGTGAGTGGAGTAAAGGAAACTCAACGCTTCGCAACGAGGTCGAGACCCACGAAGCGTTGGATGAGCCAGAGGGAAATGACGGACATGATTGCGATCAGGGTCGAGATGGAGAGCACAGTCGGAGCAAAGTCGAACTGAAGCGTCTGGAAGATGATGACCGGCAGGGTCATGTATTCGGGCGACGACAGGAAGATCGATAACGGCACGTCGCCGAACGCGATGATGAATGCGTACAGCACACCCGCCATCACGCCCGGACGGATCAGGGGAAAGGTGACTTGCCAAAAAGTTTCCCACCGGCTGGCGCCAAGAATCGCGGCGGCTTCATCAAGACGCGGGTTGAGCCGCTCGAGCACAGCGCCAACGGTGTTGACCGTGTACGGTGTGCCGACGAAGACATACGCAATGATCAGTCCGGGCAAGGTCGCGGCCAACTCGGCACCTGTCATGACCTGGAAGCCATAGTAAAACTGCAGGAACACCACGCCGGTGACGACAAAGGGGATCTGCAGCGGTGCGCGAAACAGCGCCCGAAGGAATTCCGTTCCGGGAATCTTGCCGCGCACGATGCCCAGGGCCGCGAGCGTTCCCAGCACGCCCGAGATGATCGAGGCGATACCGGCGGCGGTTGCACTGATCGCCAGCGCGTGGAGATACTTCTCCGGAATCTCGAGGTACCAGCGCAGGCCGATCGTCTTGGGCGGAAACTGCGCTGCGAACATGGAAGTCTGGTCGAGCGACGCTCCGGCCACCACGAGCACGGGAGCGATCAGGTAGAGATACACCAACGCGACGAGCGCGAAAGCGAGCCATTTGCGAATTGCTGCTGTACGCATGTCAGGCTCCCTTCATTGCGAGTGCGGAGGACGCGGACGCGCGAGCCGCCTTCTTCTTCGTTGCCCGTCCGCCCACCTGCTTGACCATGAAGTAGCCGGAAAGCAGGTTGAGCGTGAAAACGAAGAGAAGCAGGATGCTCGATAGCGCCGCGGCGAATGGATAGTCCACATCGAGAATGACCGCGCGCTGGATCAGGATGGAGAACGTCAGCACGCGCCCGCCACCGAGCAGTGCCGGCGTCGTGAACGCGCCCGCGGCGAGGTTGAACACCATCAGCGCGGCGGCCACCAGGCCCGGCATGATGATCGGGATGATCACGCCATAGAAGACGCGCAGGCGCGAAGCGCCATGCGCGTGGGCAGCATCCTCAAGGCTGCGAGGAACAGTCTGAATGACCGTGTGCAGCAGCAAGACGATCAGCGGCAGCGTGTAGTGCGCGAGGCCGATCACGACACCCGCTTCCGAGCCAAGCCAGCGCACCGGCGAGGAGATGACCCCGAGCACGCCAAGAGTGGCGTTCAGCAGGCCGCCCTGGCTCAAAAGAATGATCAGGCCCAGGTCCTTCACCACGGGCGTGATGAACGTCGCCGCGACAAGCAAGCCAAGAAGGAGGGACACCCACTTCGACTGCGCGCGTGCAAGGACGTAAGCCACCGGAAAGCCGAGGACCAGGCACACCACCGCCGTGATTGCGGACAGAGCGAGCGTCCTGACCAGCGCGGAAAGATAGAGCGAGTCCGTGAAGATGCGGTGGTAATTGGCGAGCGTGAAGGCGTCGCCGAACTTGCCGTACCCCAGGTTCTGGTGGAAGCTGGTGCTGATGAAGAAGTATTGGGGAATCGCGAACAGCAGCAGCGAAACCACCAACGGGGCTATGAGAATCAGCCGCCAGGGCCGGGGATCATCGACTTGACGCACGGGGAATTTCCTTCATTTGCGATATTCTTTTATCGTATGGCGATCCAAACGATTGGGCAAGGCCGTTTGCACGATCTATGCCTAGTGGTTTACCCGTAAATCTACGGAGCAATGGGCGAATAGCGTCGCCGCGCACCTTCAAGGGGCGCATTTGCACTTTCTCGGGGCTGTGCGCCTACTTGAAAAGGTCTTGTTCGGCCGGCCGGACGTAGTCCCGGCAAGTCGCGGATTCAGCACGCATCCACTGCAATCCGCGGACGACGACAGCAGGTGTCGAAGCGTCCTTCACCATCAACAAACCGGAGACTGCGGCCAGTTCATCCGCGAATGCCTGCTCGGAGACTGCCAGGCGTCTTCCGTAGGCATCTGATTTCCCCACCCAGTTGATGATGGGAGGCACGTCGGAGGTTCCCAACGCAACGTTGACCAAACCCTTGCGCCAGGGGCGCCCGAAGGTGTCGGTCACGATCACGCCGGGACGTTGTCCCGAGAGTCGCAAGATGCCGTCGGCAATCCGCGTCGCACTCGCATCCGGGTCGACCGGGAGCAACAACAGCCGGCCCTCGGCCGATCCGAGGTTCGACTCGTCGATGCCGGCATTCGCGCAAACCCAGCCGCTCTTGTGGCGCGCGATGACAATCCCGTCCGGCGGCGCTGCCGAAACCCTGACAATTGCCGAGCTTTCGTCGAGGATCGCCTGCACTTTCCGGGGGTCCTTGCCGCACCGCGCCGAAATGTCCAGGGCTTCCGCGGAGGGAACGATCTCGGACAAGGTACGAAACCGTCCCTCGCTCTTGGAGACGATTTTTTGTGCCACAAGGATGATGTCCGCGTCGAGCAACTTTTCGCCTGCGGCTTGCGCGGCCCGAGCCAGGATCGCACCAACGTCGTCGCCAGGAAGGATCTCGGGAATGCCGGGGATCGCGAAGAATTCGATGCGCATGGGCTACTCCGCGTCGATCAGCAAAGAGAGTTCCTGGGCGAGGACCAGGCAATCATCCACCGTGTCGATGTCATGACTCAAGAAGGGCCAGGTGCGCGTCGTGGAGCACAGTGCGGCATCTGCAGCGGCCTGCCCATGACGGCTCGCCGAATCGGGGCCGTAGCGGAAATCAAAGTGCACCGCCTGCGTCAGGTCGATCAGGAGCGCATTGGTGCCGCCATCGTGCGCGCGTGCGATCACCAGGGGATGGGTCCTACCGTGCTCGAGCAACTCGTCGACTTCGGCCCGCAGCCAGACGGGAATGTCGGCAGGGACGACAAGGAGCCGGTCGAAGCCATGCTCCCTGGCCCAACGGAACGCGCAGCCCGCCGCGTGGTTCAAGCCGCAAGGACCCTGCTCCATCAAGGACACGGCGCCAGCGTCCGTGGCCATCGCGGCGATACGCGGCGACGGCGTGACGACCAGGCGTTCGAACCCAGGAAACTGAACTGCGAAGAACGTCTGCGCTCTCCTGAACAGTGCCAGGGCCATTCGCTCTCGTTGCACGGCAGACATGGCGCCCGCGAGCCGCGTCTTCGACTCAGCTGCGTCCTTCATGGGTATCGCGACGACGGTCTTCATGGCGCGACTCCCACGGCTCGCCGTCCCTGCGCGATCTCGACAATCTGCCTGGCCAATGCTTCGGCGCGCGTTGCATCTGGAATCAGCGTCGCAAGCGCCACGACCTCCATGGCACCCTGGCGCGCCAGATCGGCTGCGTTCGCCGAGTCGCCCTCGTCGATGACAAGGACGTCTGCGATGGATGAATAGCTGGCTGCGATGCCCACGTTCGATGAGTCGACGCCGAGATCTTTCATCAGCTGCACCAGTGGCCCTTTGACGGCGCGCCCACCAATGAGTGGCGACACCGCCACCTTGAGCGCGGGCGATGCCCGCAGCGTGTCGCTCATGCCTGCAATCTCCAGCATGGGCCGGATCGACAGATACGGATTCGACGGTGCGAACACCACGAGGTCCGCCGACGTGAGCGCTTCTCGCACGCGGTCCGTGATCCCGGCCCGACGCGCCGCGTCGAAGTGCAAAGCCTTCACGCTAGTGCCCGCCCGGTCGCGAACGAACCACTCCTGAAACCGCAGGAGTCCTGCCGCGGTCTCGACTTCCGTCGGGCATTCGTCGTCGGAGGCTGGCAGCAGTGCGCAACGAACGCCGAAGCCCTGACTGACTTCTTGCATGACCGACGTCAGCGACGCGCCTTGTGCAAGCCGTGAGCTGCGGTAGATGTGCAGGCCCAGATCGGCATCGCCCAGCTTCATCCATGAGCCCGGGGACTGAAGCTTCCGCAGGACTTCGAGCGCTTTCGTCTCATCGCCGGCAACGCCCCAGCCCTGCGATCGATCGACCACGCCGGACAGTGTGTACAGCACCGTGTCCAGATCCGGGCAGACGTACAAACCATGGAACCGTTCGTCATCGCCGACGTTCACGATGACACTGAGATCCTGCGGTGGAATGATCCCTGCAAACCCGCGTGCCATGCGGGCGCCGCCCACACCGCCCGCGATGACTGCGACTTTCATACGGCGTGGCTCAGGCTGCGGCCGCATGTTCGCGGCGGAGAAACCGGATCGGATCATGGGGTCGCGGCTTCAGTGTGCCGAGATCGACAGGATCGTGATCGCTGAACTCTTCGAGCGTGTCGTACAGCGTGCTCCTGCGCACCGGTGTGCGGCCTGCATGACGAATCAGCTTGACCATTTCGGGGGGAGTCAACTCCTCGCCGAAGTCGGCGCCCGCGGAACGCGAGATCGATTCGTCCATCAGCGTGCCGCCCAGGTCATTGACACCGGCGTGCAGCATCTCGGCCGCCATCTGTGCGCCCAGCTTCACCCACGAGACCTGGATGTTGTCGATCCACCCCGCGAGCATCAGCCTGGCGATGGCGTGCATCTTGAAATTTTCTTCCCGCGTGGCACCTGCGCGCACACCCGGAATGGCGCGATCCACATACAGCGGCGACTCCGCATGCACGAAGCTCAGCGGAACGAATTCCGTGAAGCCACCTGTGTCCTTCTGGATGGAGCGAAGCAGGTCGATGTGCGCCGCCCAGTGAGACGGACCGTCGATGTGACCGAACATGATCGTCGACGTACTTCGAAGCCCGATCGAGTGCGCCGCGCGAATCGTTTCCACCCAGGCCTCGGTCGTCAGCTTGTTGCGGGTGAGCTTGCGACGCACCTCGACATCCAGAATCTCAGCGGCGGTGCCGGGCATCGAACCCAGCCCCGCCTCCTTCAGCTCCAGGAGGAAATCGCGCGTGGACATCTTGCGCTTGTGCGCGCCGAACCAGATCTCGAAAGGCGAGAACGCGTGTACGTGCATACGCGGCACCTGCCGCTTCACCGCGGTCAAAAGATCGCGGTAGTACGTCGGCGGCAGGTCCGGGTGCAGCCCGCCCTGCATGCATACCTCGGTGGCGCCTCTGTCCCATGCCACCTGCGCGCGATGCGCAACTTCGTCCATGCTGTGCCAGACCGCGTCCGGGTCTTCTTTTCGCTTGGCAAATCCGCAAAAGCGGCATCCCATGTAGCAGACGTTCGTGAAATTGATGTTCCGGACGATGGCGAAGCTGGCCTTCGATCCCACGCGTTGCTCGCGGACGATGTCTGCTGCGCGGACGATGGCCGGAAGGTCGCTCGATGAAGCCTTGAACAGAGTCTCCCCTTCGTGGCGCGTCAGTTCGCGACCGCTGAGCACGCCATGAAGTAGCTCGCGGATTTCCCGTGTGCTGCTGGCCAGCAGCGATTCGATTGGCGTCGCCCGAAGTTCCGAAGGCATGAATGGCTGGTCGCTTGTCATGTGAATTCCTTTAGGCTGTAGCAGCGTGAACCTGCCTGGCTGCATAACCGTCGCCACGCGCCAGGTTGCGAAGCGCCATGAGAGGGACCGGGCGCAGGAAACGGTCTGATTGCCGGAGGTAAAGCGGGTAGGTCGTCAACCGCTCCACCAGTGTCATGCTTCGCTGCTTCGTGCGAAACGCGATTTCGTCGACGGCCGGCCACGCACATTCCGGATTGATGTGGTCGGCAGTGAGGGGCGACACACCGCCCCAGTCATTGATGCCGGCGTCCAGGTAGCGCTCGAACTCTTCATTCAAGTTCGGCGGCGCCTGAAGGGACACCTCGACCGGGAGCAACAGGCGGGCGATCGCGAGGGTGCGCAGCATGTCCGTCATGTCCGGCTCGCGGTGCCGCGCCATGGCCGTGCCCGGCTTCGCGCGGAAGTTCTGGACGATCACTTCCTGGATGTGCCCATGCCTCTGGTGTATCTCGGCGATGGCTTTCAGGCTGTCGATGCGCTCGTCCCACGTTTCGCCGATGCCGATCAGGATGCCCGTGGTCATGGGGACCGACGCCTTGCCCGCGACTTCCAGCGTGCGAAGCCGCTGCAGGGGGACCTTGTCGGGGCAGGCGTAATGCGGCATGCCCTTCCCCATCAACCTGCGACTCACGTTTTCGAGCATCAGGCCTGCGCTACCGCACACTTCCTTCACCCGGTCCAGGTCCCTCGTGCTCATGGTCCCTGCGTTGACGTGGGGGACCAGGGAAGTCCTGGACAAGACAAGCGCGCACATCGCCACGACGTAGTCGATGGTGGTTCGATAGCCCAGGCGTGCAAGCATTTCCCTCGCCTGCGGATAGCGCAACTCGGGCTTCTCGCCGAGCGAGAACAGCGCTTCCTTGCATCCCAGTTCCTCGCCCCGCATGGCAATACGCAGGACCTCGTCGGGTTCCAGGTACCCCGCCCCCGGCTCACCGGGCTGCTTCACGAACGTACAGTAGCCGCAGCTGTCGCGGCACAGGTTCGTCAAGGGAATGAACACCTTGCGCGAGTAGGTGGCGACCGCGCCCCAGTACGCGTCGCGCCTGGCCCGCGCCTGGACGAACAACTGCTCGAGTTCGGCGCCTTCGACGGCTTGCAGTTCGGAAAAGGATGCTGCGCTCATGGGCGTGCTTTCTTCAGTCCACAGCAGCGGACAGGAGGATCTCAACCTTCCACTTAGGGTTCGCGAGCTGTGCCTGCACCGTCGCCCGCGGCGGCGTGTGGCCCTGCACAACCCACGCGTCCCAGACCTCGTTCATCGCACCGATCAGGGCGATGTCGGTCAGGAAGATCTGGCATTGCAGGATGCGCGTCTTGTCGCTCCCCACTTGCGCCAGCAACCGGTCGATTTCAGCGAGGACCTGGCGGGTCTGGCCCGTGAGGTCCTGCTCGGGGTCACCGGGGACCTGGCCACTGAAGTAGGCGACCTTGTTGTACACCGCCACGCCGGACAAGCGTGGACCGACGTTGATTCGTTGAATGCTCATTGGTTTTTCCTGCGAGGTATGCGTGCGGCTTATGCGGCGGGCCGGCCAGGCGCCCAGATGCGGAGACCCGCATGGCTGAACGGCACCTTCTTGCTGATGTTGAGGCGGATCAGGATCGGCGTGATGGCCTCGATGCACCGGGCGTTCAACGCGGGGCCGCAGTTGTACGAATCGACACCCAGCCGCTTGATCAGTTCGACGACTGCGTCGGTCGCTTCGACGTCGTCGCCGCAAGCGAGGATGTCGCAGTTGATAGTCTCTTCAAGTGCATTCAGCGTGTGTGCCGACACGTTGTGCAAGGCCCCCACGACCTTGATGTCGCTTCCCAGAAGCGCCTGCGCTGCTTCCGTGGCGGACCCTTCCTTGGGCATCGCAACGGCGCGAGGATTTCCTTGCGCGAGCGGAACCACCAGGTCGACCAGGATCTTCCCGGCGAGGCGGCTCTTGATGGCGTCGAGCGTCGCGTCGTGGCCCGAGTAAGGAACCGCGAGCAACACGAATTTGTCGGCGGCCTCGACCGCGCTCGAGTTGTCGCAGCCCCGGATGGGAGTGGCTGTGCGGCCTTCCAGCTTCTTGTTCAGCTCATCGGCGATCGCCGCGGCGCGTTCGCCCTCGCGCGAGCCCAGCGCGACGCTCACGCCCGCGAGTGCAAAGCGAAGCGCGAGTCCCTGGCCCTGAGGCCCGGTCCCGCCGAGGATGGCGATGGTGGTGTCGGAATTTGAATTCATGATGTCGTCGGCTTCAGGCCGCTCCTGGATGAAAGATGGCCTCGAGGGAGGCACGTCGGATACCGCGGGCGATGACGACCAGCCAGCTTTGCTGGTCCTGCGTCGGCCATTCGGACATCCGAACCGGTTTGGAAAATGTGTGCTGGACTCCCTGAACGACGTACGGCGGTCCCGATCCGTCCAGCTGCAAGAGGCCCTTCACGCGCATCAGGTCCGACGCGGGCAGTTGGGCTAGCCTTTCCAGCCAGCCGGCATAGTCCTGCCAAGTCGCCCCTTCGGACCACCTGAAGACGAACGATTCGATGCGTTCGTCGTGATGGAAGTGCCTCGCGCCATGCGAATCCTCGTGGTGCTCGCAATGCTCGTCGTGCTTGTGTTGGTGCTCGTGCGCTGCCTGGTTCGAAGCCACGGCGGGTGTAAATAAATCGCGCTCGGGCGTGCGTGTCAGAAACTCGATGATCTCCGCGCCGACTCGACCCTCCGACGCTCCCGCATAGGAAAGGGACATCGATGCGGCACCATTGAGCTGTGCGACCACTTCCCCCATCTCTTCCACGCGAGCCGTGTCGGCAACGTCGGCTTTGGTGATTGCCACATGTGAGGCAACCGCGATCTGGTTTCTCGCTTCGCGGTGCTCGCTCAGCTGTCCCAACCCATGCAGCGCATCGGCGGTGGTCAACACGCCATTGATCGCGAAGTGCTTCGACACGAAGTAATCGGCCAGAACGACTTTGAGCAGGGGGAATGGATCGGCGAGTCCGGTCGTCTCGACCACCACCCGCTTGAACGGTGGAATGGACTTTTCCTGCCGTTGCCGAAACAAGGTTTCCAGTGTTTCGCTCAATCCGTTTCCGATGGTGCAGCACAGGCAGCCGGAATCGAGCAGGACAACATTCTCGTCCGCCTGGGAAACGAGGAGGTGGTCCAGCCCGACTTCGCCGAACTCGTTGATGATCACCGCAGTGTCCCGAAGCCGCTCGTCGCGGAGCAGCGCGTTGAGCAGCGTCGTCTTGCCGCTGCCGAGAAAGCCCGTCAGGACCGTCACGGGCGTCATGCTGGGGAAAGCAGCGGAGCTCATCTGGCGACTACAGAACGTTGGCGGCAATCGTCTTGATGACTTCATCGCGCGAGCGGAAGCTGGACGCATCGGGAACTGCAAATGCGATCTCGTCGATCCCCATGCCCTCCAGACGCTGCGCCTGCTTCTTGATGTCGGCGCCCGTTCCGGCGAACGCGTACCGTGGCACCAGTTCATCCGGGATCAGGGACGCGAAATCGGCTTCGGCGCTTCCATGCTGCGCATAGTTGTACGCCGCCTTCACTTTCTCCGCGGTGACGCGCGTGAGTTCATCGATCTCGCCCGGCATGCCGCGCAGGATCGCTCGCGCGATGTTGTACTTCACCGCGTTCAGCGACTCCCGCGGGTTCTCGTCATTCGCATGAGCGGCCGCCCAAACCACGACTTTGACTTCCGCGGGATCGCGATTCACCTCTCGCGCGCCCTCGTGCACTTTGTCGATCGCCGCCTGCAGCAGGTCGGGCGCGACACCGTTCATCAGGACGACGCCGTCGGCCAGTCGACCGGCGAGCTTCAGCATCCGTGGACCGGTAGAGGCGACATAGATCGGCACCTTGCGGTTCTTCGCATGGCTGATCGTCGCCGTGTCGCCGCCAGGCACATCCACTGTTTCACCTTGCAGAAGCGCCTGGATCATCTTGAGCGACGCTTCGAAATTGTCGACGGTGGAGATCTGCAGGCCCATCGTTTTCAGCGCGCTGTCGCCGACGCTGATGCCGAGCGTCGCGCGCCCGCCGCTCAGTTCGTCGAGCGTCGAGAACGCGCTCGATGTGACGGTCAGGTGCCTCGTCATGGGGTTCGTCACCGCGGTGGCCAGGCGAATTCGCTTGGTCTGGCTGGCGATGGCGCCGAGCAAGACATAGGCTTCGCGCCACAGCAAGTGGGAGTCCGGCACCCACATGGTGTGGAAGCCCAACTGGTCCGCGAGAACACCGGTCGCGACCATCTCCTGGGCGCTGACGTTCGGATATGTGCCGACGCTGTATTTCATGCTGTACCCCTTATTCGCCGCTGCTGAGAATGCCGTACAGATCAGGGCGGCGATCACGCCACCAGGGAAACTTCTTGCGCTGCCCGCTCACTTCGGCGAGATCGATCTCCTGGACGATCAACTCGGCTTCCTTGTTGTTGGCTTCCTTCAGGATCGTTCCCTTCGGGTCCACGATCATGCTGCGGCCCAGGTGCTGCCGAACGCCTTCGATGCCCACCTTGTTGGATGCGACGACGTACACGCCGTTCTCCAGCGCGCGGCCACGCATGGCCAGCGGCCACATGGAGTTGCGATGCTCGGGATCGCTGTACACCGAGTAAGCGATCGGCATGAAGATGATCTCGGCGCCGCGCATGGCGAGCACGCGCGAAGGCTCGGGGTAGAGGCGGTCGTTGCAGATCTGCACGCCGATCTTGACGCCGTCCACGTCGAAGACGGGAAGGTCATTGCCCGGCGTGAAGTAGAACTTTTCGAAGCTGCCCGTGCCGCCAGCCTTCTCGTTCGGGAAATAGGCCGGGATGTGGGTCTTGCGATAGACACCCACCAGCTTGCCCTTGCTGTCGCAGACCATCGCCGAGTTGTACATGCCGGTGTCGGCGTGTTCACCGAACGGCAGGACCAGCGCGACCTCGAGGTCTTTGGCCGCCTTGCGGATGTCCATCAGGATTTCAGAATCTCGCCGCACGAAGAAGTGATCGTTCTTCTCGACCAGGCGGTTGGGGAAAAACGGCGACATGAACAGCTCGCAGAACGTCAGGATGTTGACGCCCTGCCTGGCTGCCTGCTCGATCATGGAAATGGCCACCGGAACCATCGAGGCCATGTCCTCGGATTCGACGGAACCGGTCTGGGCGGACCCGACGATCAGTTTTCTGCTCATTGCTTCCTCGCTAAATAAAAGGGTTGACGGGCGGCTCGCGCATTTGGCTTGACGACTCCGGGGTATCTGCATAAGATACGTTTTTATCGTATGCCGATTCGCCGAAATGGTCAAGGGGTTTCCGCCACGGTGAATCAGATCGACGCAAAACCCTGGAGACAAGCTATGCAATTCGACTCCGAATTCGACTCCGTCCTGCAAGGAGGAACCCTCGTTTTCCCCGGCAAGGATGAGCGCAAGGCCGACATCGGCATCACGGCCGGCAAGATTTCGGCCATTCTTGAGCCTGGTTCCGGCGCAGTCGGGCGCGAGGCGATCGATGCCCGTGGCAAGCATGTCTTTCCCGGCCTCATCGACGCCCACATGCATTTCGGGATCGCTGGAAGCGATGACGAATACGCGAGCGAGACGGGAGCGGCCGCCCAGGGTGGCTTCACGTCAGTCGTGGGCTACCTGCTCAACAGCGTCCCCTACTCCGAGACTTTCCCGAAGCAGAAGGCCTTGGGCGAAAGCCAGTCGTACATCGACTTCGGCTACCACTTCGGGATGGCCAGGGAGGAGCATCTGGCCGAGGTGCCGAAGTACGTCGAGGAATTCGGTGTCACGTCGTTCAAGTACTTCACCAACTTCAAGACAGATGAAGGCATCTACCTCGGCCTGACCGGTGCGGACGAAGGCTACATGCTGGACCTGATGGAGGCGGTGGCGCGCTATCCGCAGGCCGTGCTCTCGATTCATCCGGAGAACATCGAGATCGTCCGCCGCACACGGGCGAAGCTGCAGCGGGGTGGCAAGAACTCGCTGCGCGCCTGGAGCGAGTCGAAGCCCACGATCAACGAGGCGCTCGATACCGTCAAGGCCATCTACGTGGCTCGCCAGACGAAGTGCTCCATCTACTTCGTGCACGTGACGTGCCGGCTCGCGCTTGAAGAAATCCGCGCGGCCCGGCTGCGCTCGAACCTCGTCCATGCAGAAACCTGTCCGCAGTACCTCACCCACACCATGGACTCCGACATCGGCAGTCTAGGCAAGGCGAATCCTCCTTTGAAAACCGCCGATGACGCGCAGGCTCTATGGGAAGCGATCGCGGACGGCACCATCCAGGTCGTGGGCGCCGACCACGTGGCCCGCAAGCGCGCCACGAAGGAAAAGGACATCTGGCAGTCCTCGCAGGGCTTCCCTGCCACGCCAACGATCTTGCAGGTCCTGCTGAGCGAGGGTTACCACAAGGGCCGCCTCAGCCTGCAGCGCGTCGCCCAGTTGCTGTGCTCCGAGCCTGCGCGCATCTTCGGACTCGGCGCGTCGAAGGGCAACATCGAGGTCGGCTTCGATGCCGACCTGACAGTGGTCGATCTGGCCCAGGAAAAAGAGGTCCGGGCCAAGGACTTCGTCTCCTTCGCTGATTACAACTTGTACGACGGCTGGACCCTCAAGGGTTGGCCTGTGCGAACCATCGTCAGAGGTGAAACCGTCATGAAGGACGGCACGCTCGTGGGGCGCCAGGGTCACGGCCGCTATCTCGCGCGCCACTCGCAAGTGCGCAACAACTAAGAACACCATGGCATTGAAAAACACTGGCGCAGTGCGTCACGTCGCCGTCATTGGCGGCGGAATCGTGGGCACGCTTTCGGCATGGGCGCTGCTGCGTGCCGGGCTGCGCGTGACCCTCATCGAGCGCGAACTGTTCGGCCGCGGCTGTTCCAGCGGCAACGCGGGCAGCGTCAGCGCGGGATCCGTGGTTCCGCTCGGCATGCCCGGCATGTGGAAGCAGGTTCCCGGATGGATGATCGATCCAGACGGGCCTTTGCACATACGCACGGACCACGCGTTGCAGGTGCTGCCGTGGCTCGTGCGTTTCCTGAAGGCCTCCACCCCGGAGCGCGTCGAAGCCATCTCCCACGCGCTGAAAGCGCTTACTGCGCCGTCGATCGAAATCTACCGCGAAGTCATCCATCAAATCGACGCACCAACGCTGTTCGAAGCCAGCGGCCAGCTTCAAGTTTATTCCAGCGAGAAGGCCATGCAAAAGGACGCTGGCGGCTGGGCATTGCGCCGCGCCCGTGGCGTGTCGGCTGAGGAAGTCTCGGGCCGCGAGATCCACGAGCTCGAGCCCTCCGTGGGACCGCAGTTCACCCACGGCATCTACCTCCCCAATGAAGGGATGATCGTGAACCCTTCGCGCCTGGTTCGGCGACTCGCGGAGTCGTTTGTGGCCGCTGGTGGTGTCGTGAAGGAGTGGAACGTGAAAGGCCTCGATGCGAGGCCCGACCGGTCGATCAGGATCCTGTGCGATGGCGGAGTTGTCGAGCCCGATTCCATCGTCATTGCTGCCGGCGTCTGGTCGCAGTCCCTGGCGGCGCAGTTGGGAGATTCACTTCCGCTCGAATCGCAACGTGGCTATCACGTCAGCTTTCCGCAGTCGGGCATCCAGATCAAGCGCACCGTCGTCGCATCCGAGGCGAAATGCTTCGCGACGCCGATGGAAGATGGCCTGAGAGTCGCGGGCACCGTGGAGTTCGGCAGCCCTGACGCGCCGGCGAGCCGACGTCGTGTCGAGGCGCTTCTGCACCACAGCAAGGCCCTCTTCCCGGCGCTGAGCACGGCCAAGTACAGCGACTGGATGGGGAACCGGCCGTGCATGCCGGACTCTTTGCCTGTGCTGGGTCACGCGACGGAATTCCCATCGGTCATTTATGCCTTCGGCCACGGACATCTCGGCATCACGTGTGCCCCCATGACGTCCCGCGTCGTCACCGACCTGATCCAGGGCAAGGTCCCGGCTATCGATCTGACGCCGTACAGCCCTGCGCGCTTCTAGGGTGAAGAAGGCCGCTTGCGCATCACTTGCGCAAGCGTCTTTCGCGGCTTCTTCTCGCGGACGGTTTCGGCGAATCCAACGGTGATGATCGCCTGGGCCTCCCATTCTTTCGGCGTTTCCAGGGTCTGCGCGATCACGTCTGGACAGAAAAGAGGTGCACACATCAGGCAAGCGCCCAGTCCTTCGGCATGCGCCGCCAAAAGCAGGTTCTGCATGGCCATCGCGGTTCCCTGAATCGCCATTGTTCGCTCCGCAGCCTGGCGCCTGGAATCCCGATAGGTGTCCATTTCTTCCATCGTCATGAACACGAAGATGACGACTGGTGCATTCGCGATGCGGCTCTTCGAGCGCGAGACGTCGGCTTCTACCGCTTCAAGCGGATCGCCGTCGGCAAGGCGGTCCTTTCGCAGTCTCGCTCCCATGGCGTCCGCGATGAGGAGCTTGTCCGCCCGTTCGGTCAGTACGAGGAACCGCCAAGGTTGACGGTTATGGGCTGACGGCGCCGCGGTGGCTGATGTGAGGATGCGTTCCAGTGTTTCGTCGGCTACGAGATGAGCGCCGAACGTGCGAACGGACTGGCGCGTGCGCAGGAACAAGTGCAGTTGCGGACCGGCAGCTCGTGGAGTTGGCATGCTTTGTACCGACTGGCGATAGTGTTTAATCTTATGGCGATATACTGGGTCAGTCAAACACGTATCTATCACAGGAGCAGTAGCCATGCGGACGACAGCCGGGACAACACAAGAAGACCTCGACGTCCTGGACGACGAAGAACTGGCCGCGTCGGCCGAACGAAACGCGAAGTTTGACAGCGGGCTCTTCGTCGGGTCGGTCGAGAAGGCTTTTGAAGTCCTGCGCGTTCTCAGTGCTGCCCCAACACCTTTGGGCCTGTCCGAGGTGGTGAAGATCAGCGGGATGGGCAAGAGCGCGGCACAGCGCTTCCTGCACACGCTCTCGGCGCTGGGGTACATACGGCAGGACAAGGAAACAAAGGCGTATTCGATCACTGCACGCGTCCTCGATCTCGCGCAATCGTACCTGGGCGTCGACGGCCTGCGCGAGAAAGCTTCGCACTTTCTTCGCGCGGTCAATCTGAAGACCGAGGAGACGGTCAACCTCACCGTGCTGGACAGGCTCAGCGTCCTGTACCTCATGCGCTATCAGGGATTCCACGACATCAGCGTCGAACTCTCGATCGGATCCAAGCTACCTGCGTTCTGCACTGCGCCAGGCCGTGTCATCCTTGCATTTCTCGAGGACGCCGAAAGCAGCTGGGTCCTCGAAAAGTCGGACATCAAGGCCTACACGCCTTACACCATCACTGACAAGAGCAAGATTATCGGCACGCTGGCAGGCATCCGTCGCGATGGCTATTTCATCAGCAATCAGGAAGCGTTCGTGGGCGACATCTCGATTGCAGCGCCCATCTTCAATTTTGCGGGTCGTGTCATTGGCGCAGTGAACATTGCGGTGTCCACGTCCCGATGGAGCACGGACAAGGTGCGTGATAAGTTGATGCCCGTGACTGTTGCCGTAGCAGCAGATATTTCTGCAGCAATGGGCTTTCCAAAAAACTAGTCTGCTCAAGAGAGGTTGCAAATTCTCCTGCTCCGATTTACGATACGTTTGTATCGCATATCGATCAAACTAGGAGATGAGTGTGGCCGAATTCGGGAAGGTGATGTCGCTTGCGGAGTTGAGCGGAGGGGCTCCGGAAGACTCCGAACATGAACTCAGGATCAAGCTCGCGGGAACGTACAGGCTCTTCGCTCATCTGGGCTGGGATTACCTGATCTTCGGACACATCACCGTCCGCGTTCCAGGTCCGGACCAGCACTTCCTGATCAACCCATTCGGCTTGCGATTCGACGAGGTCACCGCTTCGAACCTCGTGAAGATCGACTCGAACGCGAACATCGTCGAGCCGAGCAAGCATCCCGTGAATCCGGCGGGCTTCTTCATCCACAGCGCTGTCCATCGGGCCCGGGCCGATGCGCATTGCGTAATGCACACGCACACCACTGCCGGCATGGCCTTGGCCGCGACGCAGACAGAGGTGCTTCCTGTCGACTTCGCTGGGTCCGCGGCTTACGGTCGCGTGGGCTACCACGACTTCGCGGGCGTTCATGCCGACGAGTCGGACTCTGATGCGCTGATCAAGAGCCTGGGATCCAACAACTATTTGATCCTGCGCAACCACGGACTTTTGACGTGTGGAGAGACGATCGCGCGTGCGTTCCAACGTATGTATTGGCTGGAGACGGCGTGCCAGGTTCAAACAGCGGCGCACGCGATGAATGTGCCTATTCGCCGCGTCCCGACCGAGGTCGCTCGCCATCATGCGCAGGTGCTCGATGGCGACGATGGGGAACTGACATTGGCAGCGATGCTGCGGCTCATGGAGAAGATCGATCCGTCGTTCAAGGATTGAGCGAAATATCGAGGGATGCGGTCGCAGACAAAAATCCTGCCGATTGCCATGAGGTACAAGCAGGTTTCCCGATGAAAAAGCCCCGATGGAAGGTCCAATCGGGGCTGCTCAAAAAGGGGATCTGGCGGAAACGGAGGGATTCGAACCCTCGATGAGGCTCTACACCCCATACTCCCTTAGCAGGGGAGCACCTTCGGCCACTCGGTCACGTTTCCTGGAGGGGTGATTATGCCCCAAGCACAAGCTCTTCAGGAGGCCGGCTGATCCAGGTCGAACGCCCGGTGCAGCGCGCGGACGGCCAGCTCCATGTACTTCTCGTCGATGACGACGGAGGTCTTGATCTCGCTGGTGGAGATCATCTGGATGTTGATGCCCTCCTCCGACAGCGAACGGAACATCTTCGCCGCGATGCCCACGTGGCTGCGCATTCCGATGCCCACGATGCTCACCTTGCAGATGCGCGTATCGCCTTCGATGTGGTCGGTGCCCAGGGTGGGCAGCACCTTGGTCTTGAGCAGGTCGATCGTGCGCGCGTAATCGTTGCGGTGCACGGTGAAGCTGAAGTCGGTCTTGCCGTCCTTGGCGATGTTCTGGATGATGACGTCGACCTCGATGTTCGCATCGGCGACGGCGCCCAGGATGTTGTAGGCGATGCCGGGCTTGTCCGGCACGCTCAGGATGGAGATCTTGGCCTCGTCGCGGTTGAACGCGATGCCGGACACGACGGCTTGTTCCATTTGTACGTCTTCCTCGAAAGTGATCAGGGTGCCCGAAGCGGCCTCTTCCTCGATGTCGATGTCCCAGGGCGTGAAGCTGGACAGCACGCGCAGCGGCACCTGGTACTTCCCCGCGAATTCCACGGAGCGGATCTGCAGCACCTTGGAGCCCATCGACGCCATCTCGAGCATTTCCTCGAAGCTGATGGTGTGCATGCGGCGCGCCTCGGGCACGACACGCGGGTCGGTCGTGTACACGCCGTCCACGTCGGTGTAGATCAGGCACTCGGCCGCCTTCATGGCCGCCGCCACGGCCACCGCCGAGGTGTCGCTGCCGCCGCGGCCCAGCGTGGTGACGTGGCCCTGCTCGTCGACGCCCTGGAAGCCCGTGATGATCACGACCTTGCCCTGCGCGAGGTCCGCGCGGACCCGCTTGTCGTCGATCGATTCGATGCGCGCCTTGGTGTACGCGTTGTTCGTCCGCACCGGCACCTGCCAGCCGGCGTAGCTCACCGCGTCGAGCCCTTCGGCCTGCAATGCGATCGCGAGGAGCGCGGACGATGCCTGCTCGCCGGTGGATGCCAGCATGTCGAGCTCGCGCGACATCGCATCGGTCTGCTTCGCGGGCGCGAGCTCCTTGGCGAGGCCGAGCAGGCGATTGGTCTCGCCGCTCATGGCGCTGGGCACCACGACCATCTGGTGACCCGCGCGGTGCCATTTGGCGACGCGCTTGGCGACATTGCGGATGCGCTCGGTCGAGCCCATCGACGTGCCGCCGTATTTGTGAACGATCAATGCCATCGAGATGTGGGATCGGGAAAGGGGAAGGGTTGAGTGGCTGCCGGCCATGCCGAGAGGGCGATGCGGGCCGCGGAAAGCCTCGGGATTATACCTAGGCGCCCTCTGCCGCCTTGAAGCTCAAGTGGGCCTTGTCGCGCTCGACAAAGCCCGTGCCCACCTTGATGCGGATGTGGTGCCCGCGGGTCGCGCAGGCGGCCACTTGATCGAGCAGTTCCTCGAGTTGCGCGGTGCTGGCATCCATCGCGTGTGCGGTGCGTAGCCAATGGCGCAACAGGTTCGCCTGCCGAGCACGGGTAAGTGCACGCAAGGAGTCGATGGAAGGCGGGTTGCCCGCGGCCGCGAGATCGTCCATGGCCAACGCGGTCAACAGCTCTTGCGCCTGCGCCGCATGACGCGCGGATCTGGCGAACGTGTCGCGGAATTGCGGGAACGCTGTCGCCAGCGCGGGTAACAGGTCATGGCGAATGCGGTTGCGCGTGAAGGACGTGTCCGCGTTGGTGGGGTCGTCGATGAACTGCAGGCGATGCGACCGCAGCCAGTGGCGAATCTCTTGCGCGCTCACATCGAGCAGCGGCCTGTCGAACCGCACCCCATGCCGCTGGAAACTGCGCGGCATCGCGGCGAGTCCCGGCAGCCCTGCACCGCGACTCAGCGCGAGGATGATGGTCTCGACCTGGTCGTCGGCATGTTGCGCGAGCAGGACCGAGGCGACACCGCTTGCGGCAGCGGCTCGCGCGAGCGCCGCGTACCGCGCGTTGCGCGCCGCCTCCTCGGGGCTTCCTCCAGGCGTGGCCCGCGCGTTCACGCGCTCGACGTGCAACGGCACGTTCAACCCGGAGCAGACCTTCTCGCAATGGAACTGGAAATCGTCCGCCGCCAACTGCAATCCATGATGGACGTGGATCGCATGGATCGCACCGGGCCAGGCCCGCGCGCAGGCCGCGAGCAGCGCGGTGGAATCGGCGCCGCCGCTGAAGGCAACGGCCGCCGGCAGCGTGGGGCTGAAAGCCGCGACGGCCGCATCCATGGTCAATCCCATGGGCGGGCTTTCTGGCGTGGCGCGGATCCTGCTGGAGGCATGCGACCGATTATCGGGGGCAGGCCCACGCCGGGCGGACGTACACATTTACCCCAAGGGGCGCCCCTGCACCTCGCCCCTAGAATCTGTTTGCATCAAGAGGTAACGCATGCACGAGCATCGAATCGGCGCCACGGCCCACAAGGCCCAAGGCGCCAAGGTCCTGATCGCAGGACTGGAAATCGCATTGGGGATGGCAATGGGAGCGGGGACCGCGACGGCACAGACGCCGCCCGCGTCCGCAGGCTCGGCGCCGAGCGAAGCCGTCCAGCGGCAGGCCAACAGCCCCTACCGCTTCATCCTGCAGAACGCCAACGCGCCGGCGCGCGCCAAACCCGCGCCGGCCCCCGCACCGGTCGAGGCGAAAAAGCCCCTGCCCCCGCCCGAGCAGACTGCGATCGCCAAGCCCTCGCCCGTGCAAGCGGCGCCCGCGCCTGCCGCCCCGGCTCCTGCGCCCGTGCCCGAACCCGTGCCGGTCGCATCGATACCGCCGAAGCAGGAAGCTGTTCCCGCCGTCGTGCGCCGCGACGTCATCCCGGTCCGCACGGAAGATCCCAAGCTGCCGGCCGCGCTGATGCGCGAGCGCCCGTCGGGTGTCGTCCGCGTGCAATTCGAGTTGAACCCGGATGGATCCACGGGCAACGTGAAAGTGGTGACCAGCACCAACCGCTCGCTCAATCGCGCGTCGGTCGAGGCGGTGTCGAACTGGAAATTCCAGCCGGTCGATGAAGTGCTCTCCATCGAGACCGAGCTGGCGTACAAGTACGACTAGCGGGCGTCGGCCTTCGTGTCGCTGTAGCGGCCGTAGCTTTGCAGGCGCTCGTAGCGGCGGTCCAGGAGTTCCTTGACCTTCAGGTCCGCCAGCTGGCGCCAGGCGTCGTTCAATCCGCGTTTCAGGAAGGCGGCCATCTGCTTGTGGTCGCGGTGCGCGCCGCCCACCGGCTCGTTCACGATCTTGTCCACCAGGCCCAGCGCCTTCAGGCGGTGCGCGGTGATGCCCATCGCGTCCGCGGCGTCCTGCGCCTTCTCGGATGTCTTCCACAAAATCGACGCGCAGCCTTCGGGGCTGATCACGGAATAGATCGAGTACTGCAGCATCAGCACCTGGTCGGCGACCGAGATCGCGAGCGCGCCGCCGGAGCCGCCCTCCCCGATCACCGTGGTGATGATGGGCACTTCCAGTTGCGCCATCTCGAAGATGTTTCGCCCGATGGCTTCCGACTGGCCGCGCTCCTCGGCATCGATGCCGGGATACGCGCCCGGCGTGTCGACGAAGGTGAACACGGGCAGCTTGAATTTCTCGGCGGTCTTCATGAGGCGCAAGGCCTTGCGGTAGCCCTCGGGTCGGCTCATGCCGAAGTTGCGCAGGCCGCGCTCGCGGGTGTCGCGCCCCTTCTGGTGACCCAGCACCATGCAGGCATTGCCGTTGAAGCGCGCGAGACCGCCGATGATGGAAAGGTCATCCGAGAAATGGCGGTCGCCGTGCAACTCGATGAAGTCCGTGAAGATCTCGTTGACGTAGTCGAGCGTGTACGGGCGCTCGGGATGCCGGGCGATCTTGGTGATCTGCCAGGGCGTGAGGTCGCTGTAGATGTCCTTCGTGAGCTGCTGGCTCTTTTTGGAGAGCTGGTCGATCTCCTCGGAGATGTCGACCGCGGATTCGGTCTGCACGTAACGCAGCTCTTCGATCTTGCCTTCGAGTTCGGCGATCGGCTGCTCGAAGTCGAGGAATGTCTTCTTTGCCAAGGTGTGCTCCTTGTCTGTTCTGGGTGCTGCGGTCAGTACTCGACGGGTACCGGGTCCAGCGATCGCCAAATATACCAAGTCGCGACACTGCGAAAGGGCTCCCAGGCCGCCGCGACTTCGCGGGCATCGCTGCGGCTCACCGCCTCGCCCGAAAAGTAGTTGCGGCTGATGCCGTTGATGAGTCCGATGTCGTCCAGCGGCAGGACGTTGGGGCGCATCAGGTGGAAGATGAGGAACATCTCGGCGGTCCAGCGGCCGATGCCGCGGATGCCGATGAGTTCGGCGATGATTTCTTCGTCGCCCATCTCCTTCCACGCGTCCACATGGATCGCGCCGGAATCGAAATGCAGAGCCAGGTCGACCAGGTATTCGATCTTGCGTGCGGACAGGCCGGCCGCCTGCATGTCGTCGACCTTGAGCTTGAGGACGTTGCCCGCGCTCATGCGACGCGGCAGTTTCGCGAAGCGATCCCACACGGTCTGCGCCGCCTTCACCGAGATTTGCTGGCCCACGATGCTGCGTGCGAGCGTGGTGAACGCATCGCCGCGCGACTGCAGGCACGCATCGCCGAACTGCGGGATGAGGCGCTTGAGCACACGGTCCTTGCGGGACAAGTGGCGGCACGCCTCCTCCCAGTAATCCGGCGTGGCGAGGACGACGACGGGCTGGGGGCTCAAGGCGCGGCCTCCCAGGTCGTGCCGGTCGGCGAGTCTTTCAGCACGACGCCCTGAGCGAGCAACTCATCGCGAATCCTGTCGGCCAGCGCGAAGTCCCGCGCCTTCTTGGCGGCCGCGCGATCCTCGATGCGCTGCGCGATCGTCGCTTCGTCCACGCCTGTGCCCGCCTGCAGGAACGTCCTGGGGTCATCGTGGAGGATGCCGAAGATTCCGCCGAGCGCCTTGAGCAGACCGGCGAGCTCGGCCGATTTGCCGCGGTTGATCTCGGCCGCGAGGTCGAACAGCACGGCCATCGCTTCGGGCGTCGCGAAGTCGTTGTCCATCGCAGCCTTGAAGCGCGAGGCGAACGGATTGCTCCAGTCGATCGCGGCCGATTGCGAAGTAGCCGGCGCCTGGTCCAGCGCGGTGTAGAGCCGACGCAAACTCGCGCGGGCATCGTCGAGATGCTTGTCGCTCCATCCCAGCTCGCTGCGGTAGTGGCCACGCACGAGGAAAAACCGGACGGTCTGCGCGTCGTACAGCTGCAGCACTTCGGGCAACGAGAAGAAGTTGCCCAGCGACTTCGACATCTTCTCGCCGTCGATGTTGAGGAAGCCGTTGTGCATCCAGACATTCGCGAGCGGCGCGCCGAATGCGCCTTCGCTCTGCGCGATCTCATTTTCGTGGTGCGGAAAAATCAGGTCGATACCGCCGCCGTGAATATCGATCGGCTGCCCGAGGATCGTGCGCGCCATCGCCGAGCATTCGATGTGCCAACCCGGCCGGCCCGCGCCATAGGCACTGTCCCACTTCGCGTCCTGCGGCTCGGTGGGCTTGGCGCTCTTCCAGAGCACGAAGTCCAGCGGATCCTGCTTGTCTTCGAGCACCGCGACACGCTCCCCCGCGTGCAACTCGTCGAGCGACTTGCCGGACAACTTGCCGTACCCACGCAGCGAGCGCACGGAGAAGTTCACGTCGCCGCCGGCGGCGCGGTAAGCGAGCCCCTTGTCTTCCAGCAGGCGGACGATGTCGAGCATCTCGGGGATGAAGTCGGTGGCGCGCGGATCGTGCGTGGGACGTGCGATGCCGAGCGCATCGTAGTCGGCGTACATCAACGCGGTCATGCGCTCGGCCAGCGCCCGCACGGTCTCGCCGTTTTCGACAGCGCGGCGGATCATCTTGTCGTCGATGTCGGTGATGTTGCGCACGAAGGTGACGCGCAAGCCGCTGGTCTCGAGCCAACGCCGCACCACATCGAAGGCCACGGCCGAACGGATGTTCCCGATGTGCGGTCGGTCATACACGGTGACGCCGCACACATACATGCGAACGTGTCCAGGCTCGATGGGGGAAAAATCTTCCAGGGCACGCGAGAGCGTGTTGTGGATGCGCAGGCTCATGAGTTGGGATACCGGTCCGCTTTGTCGCCGCTCGTGGCCGCGCTTTTCGTGTTGTGTGTCATGCCTTCGCCGGGAGACCGCGCACGGGGGCCGGCGGCTACAATCGAACGCAGTATATAGCTCCCCGCCGAGGCTTGTCACACGCGCTTCCGGCCGCCAAAACGATGACGCGAAGCCCCTCCCTCCTCCTGCGTGCGCTGTGCCTGACGGCTCTGGCCGCCGCAATGGCCGCGCCTCTGGCCGCATTCGCGGACGACTATGCGGACGTCACGCAGCTCATGCGCTCGGGCAAGCCGGCCGAAGCGATGGCGCGCGCGGACCAGTACCTGGCCGCGAAGCCGCGCGATCCGCAGATGCGTTTCCTGAAGGCCGTGCTCCTCTCGGAGTCCGGCAAACCAGCGGAGGCGATCGCCGCGTACACGAGCATCACCCAGGAGTATCCGGAGCTGCCCGAGCCCTACAACAACCTGGCCGTGCTCTATGCGGCCCAGAGCGAATTCGACAAGGCGCGCGAGGCGCTGGAAACCGCGGTGCGCGCGAACCCGTCGTACGCCACGGCGCACGAAAATCTCGGCGACGTGTACGCGCGCCTGGCCGGCCGCTCCTATGTGCGCGCGGTGCAACTCGCCCCCGCCAACCAGAGCATCCCCCGGAAGATCTCGCTCATTCGCGAGATGTTCATGCCTGCCGCGAAGCCGGCGCCGTGACGGACGTATTTTTTTGCAAACCGGTATTTTTTCAAGGAGTGACAGGCCCATGGCAACAATGACGCGCCGCCTCGCGGCAATCGCGATGGCCGCGGCTTTCGCGATCGCCGGCACAGCCGCTGTCGCCCAGGACGCGCCCCGCGTGAAGTTCGCGACGACGGCCGGCGACATCGTGGTGGAGGTCTATCCCGACAAGGCGCCCAAGACCGTCGAGAACTTCCTGCAGTACGTGAAGGACAAGCACTACGACGGCACGATCTTCCACCGCGTCATCGACAACTTCATGATCCAGGGCGGCGGCTTCAATGCAAGCTACGTCGAGAAGCCCACGCGCCCGCCGGTCCCGCACGAAGGCCAGGAAGCGCTCGCCAAGGGCGGGCCGCGCAACGTCACGGGCACCATCGCGATGGCGCGCACGAGCGATCCGCAGTCGGCCACCGCGCAGTTCTACATCAACGTGCGCGACAACACGAATCTCGACCCTGTCGTGATCCCGCCCGGCGATCCGGTTCCGCGTTTCGAGTACCGCGGCCGCGTCTACGAGAACGAGCCGCGCGCGCGGCTCGCGAACGCGCCCCAGCTGTTCGGCTACACCGTGTTCGGCAAGGTCGTGAGCGGCATGGACGTCGTCAACAAGATCAAGGCCATGCCCACGGGCGCGGCCGGTCCCTTTCAATCCGACGTGCCCCGCACGCCGGTGGTCATCACCTCGGCCACACTGGTCAAATAACCTGAGGACATCGCCATGAGCAACCCCAAAGTCGAACTCCACATCGCCAATTACGGCGTCATCACCATCGAGCTGGACGAGGACAAGGCGCCGCTGTCGGCAGCCAACTTCCTGGCCTACGTCAAGAAGGGCCACTACGACCGCACGATCTTCCATCGCGTGATCCCGGGCTTCATGGTCCAGGGCGGCGGCTTCCAGCCCGGCATGTCGCAAAAGCCCACGGACAAGCCGATCCAGAACGAAGCGAACAACGGCCTGAAGAACAAGAACTACACGCTCGCGATGGCGCGCACCGGCGATCCGCATTCGGCCACCGCGCAGTTCTTCATCAACGTCGCCGACAACGCGTTCCTCGACCACACCGCGCCCAGCGCGCAGGGGTGGGGCTACGCGGTGTTCGGCAAAGTCGTGGGCGGCGCGGACGTGGTCGACAAGATCAAGGCCGTGAAGACCAGCCGCAAGGGCATGCACGACGACGTGCCGGTCGAGGACGTCGTCATCGAGAAAGCCGTCGCGATCTGACGGACAACGGCATGGACGCTGCGCCGTCACTGCCTGACTTCGCGCTTGTCGCGGCGCCAGAGCGGTGGCGCGCGATCGACTTCATCTCCGACTTGCATCTGCAGACGTCGGAGCCCGGGACCCTCGCGGCCTGGCGTCGCTACATGGCGGCCACGCCCGCCGATGCGGTCTTCATCCTCGGGGACCTCTTCGAAGTGTGGGTCGGTGACGATGCCGCGCGCGAACCCGGCCTGGAGGCGGACTGCGCAGCGGTGATCCGTACGGCATCCGAGCGGCTCGACGTGCTGTTCATGCACGGCAATCGCGACTTCCTGGTGGGGGATCAATTCATGCGCGATTGCAGCGCGACGCTGCTCGCCGACCCCACGCTGCTGGATTTTGCCGGGAAGCGCTGGTTGTTGACGCACGGCGATGCGCTGTGTCTCTCCGACACCGACTACATGAAGTTCCGCGCCGAAGTCCGCGCGCCTTCGTGGCAAAGGGAATTTCTTGGCAAGCCGCTGGCCCGGCGCCAGGCGATCGCACGCGACCTGCGCGCGCAGAGCGAGTCGGTCAAACGCGCCACGGTGGACTACGCGGATGTCGATGCCGATGCGGCAGCGGCCTGGGTAAAAGCCTCTGGCGCCGACGCGCTCATTCACGGCCACACGCACAAGCCGGCCGACCATGTCCTGGCCGGACGCCCGCGCACCGTGCTGAGCGATTGGGACGCGGCTGCCGCCTCGCCCCGCCTCGAAGCCCTGCGAGTCGATGCAACGGGTGCGCGCCGCGTCGCGCTTGCCTGATGTTCGGCTGGCTGCGCAGGCGCCGCGCCCCGGCGCCCATTCCCGATGACCTGTGGCGTGAAGTCACGAACGATTACCCGTTCATCGCATCACGCCCGACCGGCGATCTGCAGCGATTGCGCGTTCTCTGCGCTGAATTCCTGGCCGTGAAGGAATTCAGTGGGGCGCAAGGCTTCGTCATCACGGACCGCGTTGCGCTCGCCATCGCCGTGCAGGCCGTGTTGCCGGTGCTGCATCTCGGGCTCGCCTGGTATGAGGACTTCGTGGGCATCGTCGTGCACGCCGACGAAGTGATGGCGCGGCGGGTGGAGACGGACGAACATGGCGTGGTGCACCACTGGGACGAAGTGCTCGCCGGCGAGGCCATGGACGGCGGTCCGGTGATGCTCAGCTGGCGCGACGTGCAAGAGGCAGGACAGGCGGCGGGCGCCGGCTACAACGTGGTGATCCACGAATTCGCGCACAAGCTGGACATGCGCGACGGACGCGCGGATGGCTGCCCGCCGCTGCGCTCCCGCGCCGCACGCGAAGAATGGCTGCGCACGATGCAGGCCGAGTACGAGGCCTTCCGCGAGAAGGTGACCATCGCCGAGCGCTTCGGCGGCGAAGCGCCCTGGCTGGACGCGTACGGCGCGACCGCGATCGACGAGTTCTTCGCCGTCGCGTGCGAGGCCTACTTCGTCAACCGCGAGCGCTTCGCGCGCGAGTTCGCGCCGCTGGTGCCGCTCTTCGACGGCTTCTTCAAGCCGTCCTGAGGTCGAAGCGCGAAACGCTCAGGGGCGCAGCAGAATCTTGAGCGCGGCCTGCAGGCGCCGCGCTGCCGCGGGCTCGTAAGCCCCCGCCAAAACCTTCGCGGCATCCTGTCCCCAGGTCTGCGCGGGCGATGGATCGTTGCGGCGCGTGAGCAATTGCAATTGCAGCAAGCGGCGCGCGGCGATCTGGTCAGCCGGCGTCGGCGATTCCGCCGCGATCTCGAGGCGCAGCAGCGCTTCGCCCGCGACTGCGCCGGGGGCGGCGCCCAGCGCCTGGGCCCAGCCCGAGCGAACCGCGGGTGACACGGCCTTGCCGAGTTCCTGCAGGCTCGGCACCGCGTCGGGCGTTCGCTGCTCCCATGCGGTCATCAACTGCGTCAACGCTTCGCCGTGCGCCTGCGCGGCGAGCTTCTTCAGCGTGGACTGCGCATGTTCGAGCGCTTCGCGCTGCGCGCGGAACGCGACATCGCCCAGGCGTGGGCCGCGATCCTCGGCCGCATCGCGGTCGCCGAAGCGGCCGCCACCGAACCGGCCGTCGCCACGCGCATCGCGCGGGCCGCCACGATCGTCGCGCCGCTCGCCCGGCCTGCCACCCATGCCGGGCTTGCGGTCACCGAACTTGCCGCCGCGTCCGGGCACCACGGGCTCGGTCTTCTTCATGCCGGGGCGGTCGTCGCCACGCATGGCGATCACGGGCTTGGGAGCCACCTTCTTGACGGGCGCGGGCTCGCTGGGTGCGGCTTCCGCCGTTGAGGGTCCGGCCGATGCTTCGGCCGACGCCCGTTCTCCGCCGGACACTTCGGCGCCCGGCTCAGCGCCAGACTCGCCGGCGGCAGCGGCCTGCGCCTCCACCTTCGCGCCCGCATCCGCGGCCTGCTGGGGCACTTCCGCAGCCGCCACGGCCGCGGCGGCTTGCGCCTGCCCACGCAACGCGGCATCCAGCGCCGCCATCGCCGACTTGATCTTCTGCGCGTCACCGCTGGCGTTGGCCGCCTCGAGCGCCTTGGAAGCCTCGAGCACCACGCGATCATGATCGCTCAGCGCCGTGGCAGCCTTCTCGCGCTCTTCACCCTTGCGGTTGAAGGCCTCGTCGATGGGCTTGCGGAAAGCGTCCCACAACTTCTGTTCGTACTTGCGCTCGAGCGGAATCGCCTGCGCTTCCTGCTGCCAGCGCTGCTGCAACCCACGCACCGCATCGACACGCAGCTGCGGTGCGGCGCCAAGCACCTTCGCGTCCTCGATCATGGCGTGGCGGCGCTCCAGGCTCTGCTTTTGCACGGCTTCGAGCGGCGCATAGGCGGCGTTGATCGCCTCTTTCCACTGCGGCTGCATTTCCGCGAAAGCCTTCTCGCTGAGATGGCCTGCCTCGCGCCAGCGGTTCTCGAACTGGTGGAGGATGCGGCTGAAGCCCTTCCAGTCGTCGTCCAGCGCTGTGGTATTGGCGGCAGCCCAGGCCTTGACCTCCTCGATCAGCGCAACACGCTGCGCCCGGTGTTCGGCGGACTCGGCCTTGACCTTGCCCAGCCATTCCTCGACCACCTTGTAAGCCTCGTTGCAGGCGTCGTCGAAGCGCTTCCAGAGTGCGTGGTTCGGCACGCCCCCCTGGTCTGTCTGCTTCCACTGGTCGCGCAATGCGCGCAGTTGCTCCTGCATCTTGCGGCCGCCGAAGCGCGCCTTGGGCGGTTGCGGCTCCTGCCCCTCGACCGGCGCCGGGTGCTCGAAGAGCCCCTCCGCCTTGGCGACGAGCTCCTGGCGCAACTGGTCCGCGCGCCAGCGCTGCCAGCCTTCCAGCTCACCGGCCGCCGCCAGTGCGGCATGCGCCTGGTTCTCGATCTTGTCGTCGACCAGCTTGCCGTTTTCCTTCAGCGCGTTGCGCAGCGCGGCGGCAGCGCCGGCGGTGGCTTTGCCATGGCCCTGCGCGATCTCCTGCTCGAGCTTGCCGAGGACTTCGCGCACGGCGTCGTTGGCGCGGGCGCGCAACTCGGGATCGACCTTGGGACGCGAGGGCTTCGCGGCGGGTTCCACCGCCACACCGCGCTGGACGCGCAGCTCGTCGGACCACACGGGCACCGGCGGCAACGGCGCAGCGGGATCTTCGGCCGCGGCAACGGCCTGGGCCAGCGCGCTCTGGAATGCGTCCCACACCGCTTGCAACTGTGCACGGCTGGCTTCCAGCTGCGGCGGGAATTTGGTATCGACGCTGCCCCAGTTGGGGTCCTGCAGCAGGGCTTGGGCCTGCGCCTGCCAATCGGGTACATCACCCGCGAGCGCGGCGGACGCTGCTTGCGCATCGCGCCAGGATTTGGTCGACAGCACTTCGATGCGCTGGGCCAGCAGAACGGCTGCCTCGCGCTGGACCTGCACGCGATGCTGCAAATCCTCGATGCCCCGGATGCGATCGGCCAGTTGCGCCTTCAGCGTCGCGAGCGGCTCGCGGCTCAACGGGGCGCCTGCCTTCGCTGCGTCGCGCTGCCACGCCATGGCGTCCGCGATATTGAGCTTGGGCTGCGAGATGAGCGCCTGCGCCTTCTCGGCCCACTCGGCCGCGATGACTTCCTGGCCGCGGCTGCGCTTGATCTCGTCGAGCCGTTCGCGCAGCAGCTTGGCCGCGCCCTTGTCCCTGCCGCTCAGCTCGCGGAACACTTCCTGCATCTGCTCCACGCCGGGGTCCGTGGCCAACCATTCGCGAACGCGCGCAGCGCGCTCGCCCGAGGTGGGCGCGGAGAATGCGCCGCCGGTCAGGGTGTCCAGGGCGTGGGTGTCGTTGGTTTTTAAGGTAGCTTGATTCACTGATTTTCGGGCTGCGGGAGCGTGTAGGCGGAGCCCTTGCGCGAAGGGCAAACCGCTATTCTCGCCGCGATTCGGTTTGGCGGCAGACAGCACACAAGAGAAAGCCCGGACAGGTAGATAAACCGCCTGCCGGGCTTGACGGCTGACTTAGAGTCTCTAGCCGCCTGGGTTCGCAGCCAGGGAGTTGAAAGTCCCAGGTTGCGCCGGAAGCAACGGATTGCCTCCAAGTGGGGCCGGGGCTACCGCGTGAGCGGCCCTACCGGCTGATACCCGGAATATCCCGGGCCTCGTGAAATTAGGCGAGGCCTCGCCGCTTTTCAAAGCGGATTTCTCAATGGCGCCGAGCTGCGCGATTGCTCCATTTGCCTTGACATCGTGCCTCAGCAGCGACCAAGAATGTCGAGCACGCGCCTCCCGGCACCATCGCGTCCCGGCGTCAGGCTTGTCCCACAACGACTGCACTGCATTTCTGACATGAAATAGTGCGCACCCCGGGGTAAATTGATGTTTTCAACATGTAAGAATTGAATAATAACTCTATTTCATATTCTTGACTTGGTATTAGGCGGCCCCCTAGAATTCGCCGGTCCCTGTCAAAAAGCATAGGGACAACCCGAACCCGCTGCCGAACCCGGCTAAGTCGAATCGAGGCGACGAGTCCCACAAGACTCCCCACGGATCGATGGCGTACCAATCCAAACGAGGTGCCCTTGTCGTCGTGCCGCCCCTGGCGGTATTGCACTGTGGCCCGCGCGTAGAAAGGAAGTGCTATGACAGCGTTAGGAAGAACTGCCGATGCGCTCCGGACCTTTGCGTCCGATGTCGCCCAAGGCTTTTTCGAGATCACGCACAACGGCTTCGCCCTCGTCGGGCTTGCCACGGTTTTTTGCGCGATCACCCTGACTGCCCGGCCTGACCTGCGTCAAGTCGGCGAATCGAAACTGATGAGCTGGCTGCAGGCCCGCCAAGTGGCCGCGATCGGGATGCCGATCGAGCTGGATGCCATCGACCGGGCCACGGCCTCGAACCCCAAGGACTTGCCCAAGCAGCAGGCCGCCGTGGCCTATTGGCTGAGCAAGAAGTACCGCGTCGCGCCGGAGCCGTTGAGCGCCCTGGTGGTGGAAGCGTACGAGACGGGCAAGCGCGAGAAACTGGATCCGACCTTGATCCTGGCCGTCATGGCCATCGAATCGGGCTTCAACCCCTTTGCCCAGAGCACCGTAGGCGCCCAGGGGCTGATGCAGGTCATGACCGGCATCCATAAAGACAAGTACGAGAACTTCGGCGGCAACCTGGCCGCCTTCGACCCCGTCACCAACCTGCGGGTGGGTGTAAAAGTTCTGCAAGAGTGCATCCAGCGTGCCGGCGGGCTCCAGGCGGGCCTGAAGTTCTATGTCGGCGCCGCGAACCTGGGCGACGACGGCGGTTATGCGGACAAGGTCATGGCCGAACATGCACGCCTGAAGCTGATCGCCGCCGGCCGCGCCGTTCCCCTGCCGGCCCCGGCCGTTATCCGCACCGTGGCGCCGGTCGAGCCGCAGGCGCCGGTCCTGGAAGACAAGATCGCCACCGTCTCCTGAACGGGGACAAGGCTGCTCCGCTACACTTGCCGGGTGCGCGACTGGCGATAGGCGCGGCGCCCTCCGGGGGGCCGTTGCTGACGTGGACATCACCACTGGGAAGCGCACCGCCGGGAGAATTCCCTGGCGTTCAGCCGTTCGCCTGGGCAGCCCTTGTTGTTTCCAACAGGGACCACCGTCTGGAAGGACTGCCGTGTACCACCGAAACATCCTCGTCGAGCAAACCGATCCCGAGCTCTGGGCCGCCATCCTGGCCGAGAACAAGCGCCAGGAAGAACATATCGAGCTCATCGCGAGCGAGAACTACGCCTCCCCCGCCGTCATGGCCGCGCAAGGCACCCAACTCACCAACAAGTACGCCGAAGGCTATCCGGGCAAGCGCTACTACGGCGGCTGCGAGAACGTCGATGTTGCCGAGCAGCTCGCGCTGGATCGCGTCAAGCGCATCTTCGGCGCCGATGCGGCCAACGTGCAACCGCACTCGGGCGCGCAGGCCAACGAAGCCGTGTTCCTCGCGTTCCTGAAGCCGGGCGACACCATCATGGGCATGAGCCTGGCCGAGGGCGGCCACCTCACGCACGGCATGGCGCTCAACATGAGCGGCAAGTGGTTCAACGTCGTCTCGTATGGCCTCGATGCCAATGAAGCGATCGACTACGACGCGATGGAACGCAAGGCGCACGAATCGCGCCCCAAGCTGATCATCGCGGGCGCGTCTGCTTATTCGCTGCGCATCGACTTCGAGCGTTTCGCGAAGGTGGCGAAGGATGTCGGCGCGATCTTCATGGTCGACATGGCGCACTACGCCGGCCTGATCGCGGCGGGCGTCTACCCCAACCCGGTTCCACACGCGGACGTGGTGACCTCCACGACCCACAAGAGCATGCGCGGCCCGCGCGGCGGCTTCATCCTGATGAAGTCACAGCACGAGAAGGCCATCAACAGCGCGATCTTCCCCGGCCTGCAAGGCGGCCCGCTGATGCACGTGATCGCCGCCAAGGCCGTCGCATTCAAGGAAGCGCTCGAGCCGGAGTTCAAGACTTACCAGCAGCAGGTCGCGAAAAACGCGGCCGTCGTCGCGCAGACTCTCGTCGAGCGGGGTCTGCGCATCGTGAGCGGCCGCACCGAAAGCCACGTGATGCTGGTCGACCTGCGCGCCAAGGGCATCACCGGCAAGGAAGCCGAAGCTGTCCTCGGCGATGCGCACATGACGATCAACAAGAACGCCATCCCCAACGATCCCGAAAAGCCGATGGTGACCAGCGGCGTTCGCGTCGGCACCCCGGCGATGACCACGCGCGGCTTCAAGGAAGAAGAAGCCCGCATGACGGCCAACCTGGTGGCTGACGTTCTGGACAATCCGCGCGACGCAAACAACATCGCTGCCGTACGCGAAAAAGTCAACGCGCTGACGCGCCGCTTCCCCGTCTACAAGTGATGTGACGCCATGAAGTGCCCCTTCTGTAGCAACGCCGACACCCAGGTGGTGGAAACGCGCGTCGCCGAAGACGGGGACTTCATCCGCCGGCGCCGCCAATGCGCCAGCTGCGAAAAGCGCTTCACCACTTACGAGCGGCCGGACGTCGCCTTCCCGGCGGTGGTGAAGAAGGACGGCCGGCGCATCGACTACGAGAAGGCCAAGCTGCTGGCTTCCATGAATCTCGCACTGCGCAAGCGCCCGGTGAGCACCGAGCAGGTCGACAGCGCGGTGGAGCGCATCGAGGAGAAGCTGCTTACCCTCGGGGTCCGCGAGATTCCCTCGACGCGCATCGGCGAGCTGGTGATGCGCGAGTTGAAGAAGCTGGACAAGGTGGCGTACGTGCGGTTTGCGAGCGTGTACCGCAGCTTTGAAGACATCGACGAGTTCAAGACGCTGGTTGATGAGGTACGGCGCTAGGCGACACCGTTTAGCCGCAGGCTGACACTGTCGTCTTCTGCACGCGCGGCCGGCCCGACGAGCTCAGGATGATTTCGCGTGCCGCACCTCCCTTTGCGTCCTGGTTGCAAACCGTCAACGTCCCGGCCTGGAAACCTCCGCCGGTCAGTTTGGTTGTCCCGCCGGATACGTACGAGATATAGCGCGCGATGTTCTGGTTGCCGGTGACCCTGATGCTCCTCGGGAGCGCTTGCGCGCGAAAGATCACTTCTTCGGTTCTGTCGCGGATGCCGTCATCGTCCAAGTCGTGAAACACGATCCAACCTTGCTCCCACCCACCTGCCGCGGCGCATGCGAGTCCATCCGGTGACTTGCACATGACCACCCTTCCGTGACGCTTGACCGCTTCGCTACGCGTGATGGTCAACGCGGCAATGAAATCGTTGGTCGCCGAACTGAGGCGGATCGATCGGACAAGGGACTGCATCGAAGGGATCGATGCGCCCGCGAGGATCGAGACGATCGCGAGGACGATCATCAACTCGATGAGCGTGAAGCCTCGCGCCCGGACTGGGCGGTTGGCGTTTCGGATGCAGGTGAACTGGGAGTGAATGAGTGTTTTCATGGCTATGAAGATTAGCCATTACGTTTTCATTCATCCCATCATTTAGTCTATTTGTTCATGTGACAAATTCATGGCCGAGATCAGGTTCCGGGATCTCGCTCTACTTCTTGTACCAGTAGGTTCGGCGCATGTTCTTCAACACCACCACCTCGGGGTTGCAGTTCTCCAGTGCGGAGTTGCAGGTGGGAGTGACACCGCATCCGATGCAGAACTTCTCCACGGACTCGACGTCGCCGGTCTTGATGGTCACCAGGCCAGCCACCGCGGTTGGCGCCAAGCCGCCACCGGGGAGAACGTTCGAGGAGTATTCACCGGTGAAGGGGCTGTAGGCATATGCCTTCGCCTCACCCAGGTTGGCCGAACACAGGTTGCTCTTGTCTACCGGTCGGTTCGTGGCAAGAAACACCTCACCACTAACGACCGTTGGCGCGTTCACCGTCTTTTCACCCGTCGCAAGGCTGATGTAGAAGCCGTCCTGCGAATTGTCATACACGGTGTTGGAAGCCCCAAAACTGGTCGCATTCACCAGCGTGGCCATGGTGACGTTGGATGTCGATGGCGTGGACAACGTGGTGCCCATGTCCCTGATCATGAAGAATTTATCCTGCACGTTATAGGCGGACCCGGTGGCGGTGTTCTTCAGCGGATGCTCACGATCCCCCGACCCGATTGCGAGGATGTCGTAAGCACCCGAAGTGCCGCCCACCTTGATCGGAATGTGAGCCGGCGGGAAGAAGAACTTGCGCGGCGTCGTTCCTGCGGAACAGACCCCGGTGGCACACCCCAATGCCGCAACCTTCGTGACGGTCCAGTTGGCGCTGTTGGCATCGGCCACATCGGCCCGCCAGATGTTTCCGCCCATGTCGCCAAAGTAGAGCTTGTCTGTCAGCAGGTCGCCGTCGCGGTCGACGACCGTGATCTCCGAGGGGATCGAGTAAATCATGCCGGGCACGTTGCGGCATGTGGCGGAGCTCGTGCACGTCGGGCTCGCGCTCCATATCAACGCACCTGTTTCCGCGTTGACGATAAAAATTCCACGACCGGCCGCGTCGGTTCCCGGGGGTTCGCTGTCCTGGGAAGCGTCATAGCCCGCGCCGAACACAAGCGCGCGGATCGTCGGCTTCGACTGCAGCACGGTCACCTTCGGGCGCGACCAGGTCTGGCCCATCTCCTCGAAGCCGGTGGTCGATGAGTTCAACACCCACAGCACCGATGGGGCCGTAGGTGTCGTGACGTCCAATGCATACAGCATCCGGCCGCCACGTCGCATGGTGAGATAGAGATAGGCCTTTGCGATCGCCGTGCCGGCCGAATTCAGCTGTTGATACGCCGTGGTGGGGCCGTCCACGAAGTAGTCCTTGAGCTGCGCGGTCGCGAGGGTGGTCGACGGGAATTTCAACTCCGGCGAATTCAGACGCAGGCGATTCAGGCTGCCGTAGTGTTCGGGGACGATCATTCCCCACAGCTCGCCGCCCGGCGGCACCGTTCCGATGGAAGCTGTCTGGCTGCCGTTGATCGCACGATAGATGCCGTCGTTCGAGCCATAGAAGGCCACGATCCCGCGAGCCGTATCTCCGTAGTTGATCACCCAAGGGCGGGAGTGCAGCACATCACCGTGGATGGACGGGCGGACCGTGACCGTCCCGCCTGGACCCTTCTCGTCTCCATAGTTGTCCATTCCCCGAACCCAATTCACGATCGTGTTCTTGTCCGGAGGCGTGGAACTGCTGAAGACCTGCATGTTCGAGCCCGTGGCCGGCGTGGCAGGCGTCAATATCACCGGCCCGAACTTGAATGTGGTGCAAGGCGCGGTGCAGCTGATCGTCCACGTGCCCGCGTAGTCGGATTCGTTCAGCGCCGTTCCGGTGCCTGTGATCACCACGCTCTGGCCATTGGTGAACGTGTTCGCGGTAATGCCTGTCACTGTCGCGGTGCTGGTGCCTCCGACGCGCGTGATCGCGCCCGCCGTGAGACTGACGCCTGTCGATCCCGCGAGGCCGAGGACCATCGTTCCGGTCGCCGTTTCGGCGGGCGTGATCGTGATGGGATAGCTGAATTGCGTACAGCCCGCGACCAGGCAAGTCGCTGTAACGTTGGAGACCAGGTAGGCAGTTTCGCTGCCGGCCGTGCCGGAGATCTTGGTGATGCTGACGGTCTTGGTGGAGTTGACGGCGCTGTTGATCCAGTTCGACGTTGAAATTGTCGCGGTGGCGGTCGCACCGGTGACCGCAGTCGTCGTGCGCGTCAGGCTCGTGATCGTCTTCACCGAAACGTCCGGAGTCACCGTGCCCGTGTTGCTGGCCATGTTCTTCACGCTCGCGCCCGCACCGGTGATGATGAAGGTCGTCGACGTGGGCATGCTGGAAATCGTGAACGTGCCGTTGTATTTGTTGTCGGTGGCAAGTGTGATCTTCACGGTTTCACCCGCATGGAACGAGTGCGCCGTACTGGTGGTGCCGTTGATCTGGCCTGTCGCCGGATTCGTCAGCGTCACGTTGGTGATGGCCGGATAAGAGGAGGAACTCAGGGCAACGCCGTAGCTGTTCGCGGCAGGCGCGGTCGGCTGGATCGCCACATTGAAGGTCAGCGAACTTCCCGAAGCCGTGAGTGGCGTGCCGGAGAAGTTGTAGGTCGTCGGGCTCGCGCCGGTGATCACCAGGTTCGATGCGGTGGTGAAGCCATGCGGGCTGGCTGTCGTGACCGTCACTGTTTCCGTATTCTTTCCGGTCGTGCTGACAGTGCGGGTGATGGAGTTCACGGCAACCGTCGAGGCGGCCGCGGATGTCACCAGATAGGTATTCGCCGACGGAGTCGTCGGGTAGTCAGTAAATCCCGTGATCGTGAACGTATTTGAGCTGTTGGCCGTGACCGACTGGGTCACGTTGTAGTCCGCGGGCGTGGCGCCGGTGATGCTGATCGTGCTGCCAGTGGTGATGCCGTGATCGTTGCTGGTCGTCACGAGGGCCGATGTCCCCGTGCGCACGATGGACGTTATCTTCGTTGTAGACGAATCGCCGAACGCGGAAGCGCCGATCGACGTGTTCGTCGTGGTGAATGCATTCGTGGGGTCGGTCAAGGCCGGAACGCAACTGGTTCCGGCCGGGCAATATGTGTAGAGCCGGCGCGGATTCGTGCTGGTGCCGGCGGCGGTGGTGTAGTTGTTGATCAGGTTTTCCTTGCGCAGTTGCTGCGCAACACCACCTTTTTCCACTACCTCGCCGTCGGGTGAGTCATAGCCCGTTTCCGGAACCCCTTTTTTATCGTTCTTCCAGAAACCCCCCGCCGAGTCCGGAAGGTCGGTATCGGTCCTGTAGGACCAGAAACTGACGGCGTTCGGCGAAATGAAGCCGGTACCCGACGAACTGATAGCGTCATTGCCGTTCTTGTCGCCAAGAACGTTGACGGCCGCGTTGCTCTTGCTCTTGACGAGCTGGTACTGCTTCAGGTTGCCCATCCACCGCGGCGCGGCCGAGGCGTCGGGGCGAAACATGCCCAGGAAAATCTGGTTCAGATACGTTCCTTGGGCATTTACCGATACGGGCAAGCTGGCTGACGAGAACACACTGTTCACCGCCTGCACTTCGTTCAGGATGGTTGCGAGCGCATCTCTCACCTCGCTGGCGGTGCCGGTCTTGAAATATTTGCCTCCCCCGTACTTCGCCATGGTCGTCAGGAGTGCGGGGTAGTCTGCTTTGCAGGACGTATCGTTAACCACGCCGATCGTGTAAGTGGTGATGTTCTGCTTGCCTTCCTGGATCGACGTGCCCATGTCTTGCTGGTACATCACTCGGGCCCATTCGTCCGCCCAGTTCTCCGACCAGTTGCTTGCGTTGGTGCTCGCGGCGATGCTGGAGACGCCGCAAGTCTGCGGATCGAAACTCACGGTCTCCGAGATCTTGGCGGTCTGGGTCGCGTTGGCGCCAGTCTGGCTGGCCGTCAAACCGTACGTGCCGTTGTAAGGCGATTCGCTTCCGCCGTCGCCCGGTGTCCCGGAAACGGTGAACGCGTTTCCGATGAAGATCACGAAATTCTTCTGGCATCCGGAGGCAAGGATCGAGCTGCTATAGCTCTTGCCCGACATTCCCACCTTGCCGTTGTAATAGGCCCAGGCTTCCTGCATCGTTCCGGCGGTGCGGTCGCCGCCGGACTTGACGTTGAACTCGGTCGCGGAACTGGTCCCGGAGGTCTTCCAGCTCTTGATGAAGTTGATGAGCGAAGCCTTGTTGGTGGCGTTCATCAGGGCGAGTTTGCGAACCACGCAGCCGCCGTAGGTTCCCATGCACGTTTCATGGTAGGCCAGGTCACCGCTCGATCGGACGTCCGTTCCGAAGTTGTTGTTGTTGTTGACGAGGATTCCGATGTTCACCGTGCCGTCGCCCAGCGAATTGATCGCGTCGACCAGCGCGCATTGTTCGATGCCGCCGGCGGTGTTGCCGAGCGATGGAGCCCCTCCGCTGCCATATGCGGTACAAGGCACTGCGGCGCTCGACGAGAAGTTGGCCCCGGTGTCCATCACGAACAACACGTTCGGAATGCCATCATTGGTGGAGTTGTCCACATAGATGTCGATGTCGTCCGCGCGTGGCGAGGCCGAATACCCGAGCATCAGGCAGATCATCAGGAAGGCGAGGAACTGCGAAATTTGCGATCGTTTCATTTTTTCAAACTCCCGAAGGGGTATCCGGCCCTGTCACGGGCATTGAACTTCCGAGCTCACGCGCACGGCGACGCCCTGCAGCATGCTGACGTTGGCGCCGTTCTGGTCGTTGGTGATGTTTGCCGCGATATCCCACTGCTGATCCTTGCAGGTGCTGGGTGGGGGAATCGGTTTGCCCGTGGCGTCGAAAATCACGTCCTGCCCCGATCCGCCGACGCACGCGCGGTCGGCCGACTTGCTGGGATCAAGTTCGGTGGTGGCGATATTGCGGCTGAGCACGCATGCGGGCTTCGTGGCATTGACGGTGTATGTCGCCCCGCCCGTGGAAACTTGCATTGCCGGAACGCCGGCAACCGCATCGATCTTCACCGCGGCGTCAACCGACTTCATCATGGTTTCGATTGCGATCTGCGTCGCGGCGGTCGCTTCGGCCTCGGTCTGCGCGTTTCCCGCGATCTTCACGTTGATGTTGCCGAAGCGAATCGCGGACACGACGATGAGCGTCAGCACCGCGAGCATGATCAGGCTCACGATCAAGGTGATTCCTCGTTGGCTTTGCCCGCGCATCACAGCGCCCTCCTGATAGCCGGGTTCACGACGCGGACCGCCTGCACGAACATGTGACGCTTGTAGCTCTCATCGCCCGTCGGGGCGGAGGCCGAACCCGCCGTGCCGAAGGCATAGGTTTTCGTGTCGGCGAATCCGATGACCTTTTCTCCGCTACGGGCCAGGAGGTGCATCTTCACCGCCGTCACGTTTGCCCAATCGTTCGCGCCGAACGGGACCACGAGCTTCGCCGCGACGACTGCCGCGGTGCACGTGGCATCGCCGGTGGTGCATGCCGTGCCGTTGCTGTCGATGTTGGGGGACCCGTCGCTGTCGGTATCCACCCCGTAATCAACCTGGAAATTCTCGATGCCTTCGGCGATTGTCACGGTGGTGAACGCCGGCGCTCCGCTGGCGGTGGAGAGTTCCACTCGTTTGAGCGTCGGGATGGGCGTGCCGCCGTCCGCGCCGGTGCAACTGCCGGCCACCGGCACGCTGCACTGGCTCACGAAATAGATGTGGACCATGTATTTGCGAACGTTCGCGATCTTGGCCGCGACCTTCTTCTTCAGGCTGAAAGTGGTCGCGTTGGTCGCCGACGTGGCGCTGGCATAACCCAGGGAAAAAGTCAGCACGGTCCCGGTCGCGTCCAGCCCGGTCTGCATGAAGACCTGGCCCGCCTGAGAAGTGAGCTTGGAAAGGTCGATGTCGCCGCCGGCGTCCTGCACCGAGCTCATGTCGGGATCGAGCCTGCGTACGACCAGGATGTCGGTGCCGACCTTGTAGGTGGTGCCCACGCACGACGGCGCCAGCGCGGCCGCGGTCAGCGAGTCATAGCCTTGGATCGGCACGCCAAAAGCCGCCTGCAGATCGGCGAGATTGGTGCTGCACGGGTCTGGCACTGCTGCAGGCACGGCGGGCTGGGTCGTGAGTTCGCCCCAGTAACCGGCACCTTGCGCGTCGTTGGCGATCACACCGACCGCGTAGCGCCCGTTCTCGATCATCCGCCCGGATTTGTCGATCTCCGCGCGGGTGCTGCTCTGGTTGGCGATCAACGTCGCAAGTGCCGCGATCAACAGCATGCCGATGACGATCGACACCATGAACTCGACGAGAGTCAGGCCGGCCTGGGAGCCGCGCGAGGTTTGCGAAGAAAAGACGGTGTTCTTCATGCGCGACCTCAGCTAAAGCTCGGGACCATGACCGTGAGGCTCACGGCGCGCCGTTGCGAGTCGTCGCCGTAGAGGTCCTTGCCACAGAGCACACCAGCCGGTGGCGCCGCCGTCTGGCCGCCCCCTTGCCACGCGATGCTCACCTGGTAAAGATTGGTGGCCGCATCGAACGTGACGCAGCCACGAGCGCCCAGCATGCCGCCGACCTTGTCGGTGCCCGAGAGTTCGGCCGCGCCCAGCAGCAGGTCGCGCCATTCCGTCAGGTCCTGCGTCACGCGCGCCTGCTGGTCGGCCGTGCCCAAGGTGCATGCGCTGGTGCTGGGAACCGTCTCGTTGCCGGTGCCGATATAGGAAGCCAGCACGTAGCAGCTGGCCGCCGCCTTGTTCGTGCTGATCCGAGAAGCGATGTCCTGCACCAGCATGAGCGCTTGCACCCGCTGATACGACTCCACCTGCGAGCGCTGGCTCTGAATCATCACGCCGACGAGGCCGAGCAGGCCGACCATCAAGATGATGAGCGAGACGAGGACTTCGATCAGGGTCGCGCCGCGCTGGCTCCTGGGCGCGCGAATCATTGGGCGAATTGGCGATTTCATGTGGGGCACGCGGTGGACGATGAGCTTGGTATGCCAACGGCGTCCAGCGTCACGCACCGGACGCCGGAACTGCCGTTGATCTGGAAGTACGACTTGGAAAGCGTGGACGAGGCCGGGTCCGGCCGGCCGCTGGCCTGCATGACGACGGTCGCCGGGGCGCCACTCGGCAAGCGGCTGATGGTGACCAGGGGGAACGAACCCTGTTCGTGCACCAGCGTCTGCGCCGTGCCGGCCTTCACGGTCCATCCGCCGGCCCACGCGCCCGCGGTGACCGGTGCAATGGTGACCGTGGTGTTGCGCTTGATCGCCTCGCTGCGGGCGATGGTGATCGTGGTCATCAACTCGTAGGAAGCGGACTTGATTTTCTGACCATCGACGAAGGACCGGAACGACGGGATGCCGATGCCCAGCAGGATGCCCATCACGGTCAAGGTGATCATGAGCTCCGTCAGCGTGAAGCCCCGCACCCGCCGGAGCGGGGCACCGCGCGGGGTAGAACGTGACGCAGCCAGTTTCATCACTGCCAGCACTCGGTGACCGAACTGGCCGAACCCGTCTTGCCCTTGGTGCCCGTGTTCGTCAGCGTGAGGTTGCCGCACTTGGTGTCCTTCGCCAATTGCGCGCCGATCGGCGCAGCGGTGACCGTGTAGCTGGGGGGAGTCGACGTGTTGCTGGCGGTGACGGTGATGTCGTAGTTCATCGCCACTTCCTGCGGGACCGTGATCTTGTTCGTGGCCAGTGCCGTGGAGTTCGCCGCCGAGAAGTAGCTTCGCGCATTGAGCATCGATTGCTCCTGCTTGTTTGCCACGGTCATCATGAAGCTCTCGGCGGCCGAGCGCCTCGCCTTCACGAAATGGGCAGTGAAAGCCGGGTAAGCCACGCTGGCAAGGATCGCGATGATCACCACCACGATCATCAACTCGATCAACGTGAACCCGCGCTGGAAATTCTTGTACATGCATGCTCCTCATCCGGTCGCCATGAACCGGACTGAACCATAACCCCGCGATCGCGCCGGTCCAGCAGCCGACCGACAACCGGTCGCGCCTTCGCGCCGAAAGGCTGGGCCATGGGACGACACGCGCGTTGCAGCAAAATACCCCGCATGAACGCCGCCGACATCTGGATGAGCCGAGCCCTCGAGCTCGCCGCGAAGGCGATCGGCCTCTCCGACCCCAACCCGCGCGTCGGCTGCGTGATCGTTTCGGCCGATGGCTCCCGGGTGCTCGGCGAAGGCCACACGCAGCCCGCCGGCCAGGCGCATGCGGAAATCATGGCGCTACGCGATGCGACAGCCAAAGGCCACTCCGTCGAAGGCGCGACCGCGTACGTCACGCTCGAGCCCTGCTCCCACCAAGGCCGCACCGGCCCGTGTTGCGACGCGCTGGCGGCGGCCCGGATCGGCAAAGTGATCGCTTCCCTGCCCGACCCGAACCCGCTGGTCGCCGGCCAGGGCTTCGCACGCCTGCGCGCCGCCGGCGTGGAAGTCGAAACAGGCCCCGGCGCCCGCGACTCGGCCGAACTCAACATCGGCTTCTTCAGCCGGATGAAACGCGGCACGCCCTGGCTGCGCATGAAGATCGCGGCCTCCCTCGACGGCAAGACCGCGCTGGAAAACGGCGCGAGCCAATGGATCACTTCCGAAGCCGCGCGCACCGACGGCCACGCCTGGCGCGCCCGCGCCGGGGCCGTGCTGACGGGCATCGGCACATTGCTCGAAGACAACCCCCGGCTGGACGTCCGGCTCGTGCCCGCCAGCCGCCAGCCCGATGCCGTCGTTGTCGATAGCCGCCTCGAAACGCCGCCGGACGCGGCCATCTTCCAGCCCACCCGCCGCACGCTCGTCTATGGGGCGGTTGAATCGCCGGAAGGCCAGGCAGCGCTGGAAGCGGCGGGAGCTACCGTCATCCTGCTGCCCGGCCCCGGCGGCAAGGTGGATCTCGCCGCGATGCTGAAGGACCTCGCAAGGCAAGGCATCAACGAGCTGCATGTGGAAGCCGGCCACAAGCTCAATGGCTCGTTCATCCGGGAAGGGCTCGTGGACGAACTTCTGCTCTACCTCGCCCCCAAGCTCCTCGGAGAAGGCAGGTCCATGGCCAATTTCGGCCCATTGCAAGACCTGGCGGATGCCGTACCGCTGGAGTTCGTCTCCACCGATCGCGTCGGTCCGGACCTGCGAATCGTCGCCCGTATTCCCGGTCGCGACAGCTTCCTCTAGATTCCCTGCGAAAATAGCGGCATGTTCACCGGAATCATCACCGGCGTGGGGCGCATCGCCGCCGTCCACGACCTGGGAAGCTCTTTGCAGCACGGCAAGCGCCTCGAAATCGAGTGCCCCGCCGGCTATCTCGCCGACGTCGGCCTGGGGGACAGCATCGCGCTCAACGGGGCCTGCATGACGGTCACCCGTCTCGAGCCCGCGCAGAACCGCTTCGACATTGAAATCTCCGCGGAGTCACTCGACAAGACCGCCGGACTTGCCGAGCCGGGCCCCATCAATCTCGAAAAGGCACTGCGCGCGCATGACCGCCTGGGCGGCCACATCGTCGCCGGCCATGTGGACGGCGTCGGCGCGGTGACCCGCTTTGCGCAAGTCGGCGAAAGCTGGGAATTGCGTGTGATGGCTCCGGCGTCGCTCGCGAAGTACCTCGCCTACAAGGGCTCCATCACCATCAACGGCGTGAGCCTCACCGTCAATTCGACGCGCGATTGCGAGCAGGGCTGCCAAGTCAGCATCAACCTCATCCAGCACACCGTGCAGAACACCGCCCTCGGATCGCTGCGCGAAGGCAGCAGCGTGAACCTCGAAATCGACCTGATCGCCCGTTACGTGGAGCGCATGCTCACCGCCGGCGCCACCGACCTGAAAGCCGCCGCATGACCACCGCCGCCACCACGCTTGCCCCCGTGCAGATCTCCCCCGTCGAAGACATCGTCGCCGACATGCGCGCGGGCCGCATCGTGATCCTCGTGGACGAGGAGGACCGCGAGAACGAGGGCGACCTGGTCCTCGCCGCCGAACACGTCAACGCCGATGCGATCAACTTCATGGCGCGCTTCGGCCGCGGGCTGATCTGCCTCACGCTCACGCGCGACCGTTGCGAGCGCCTGCGCCTGCCGCCGATGGCCACGCGCAATGGCACCAAGCACGCGACAGCCTTCACCGTGTCGATCGAAGCGGCTGAAGGCGTGACCACCGGCATCTCGGCGGCCGACCGCGCGCGAACCGTGCAGGCGGCCGTTGCGAAGAACGCCAGCGCGGAAGATCTCGTGCAGCCCGGCCACATCTTCCCGTTGCAAGCGGTGGATGGCGGCGTGCTCATGCGCGCGGGCCATACCGAGGCCGGCTGCGACCTCGCGGCGATGGCCGGGCTCACCCCCGCCGCCGTCATCTGCGAAATCATGAAGGACGACGGCACCATGGCCCGCCTGCCGGACCTGCAGCTCTTCGCGGCCGAACACGGCCTGAAGATCGGCACCATCGCGGACCTGATCGAGCACCGCAGCCGCAACGAATCGCTGGTCGAGAAGATCGGGGCGCGCACGCTGCAGACGGCCTATGGCGAATTCACGGCGCACGCATTCAAGGACAAGCCCAGCCAGGGCCTGCACCTCGCGCTGGTGAAGGGCAACTGGTCCGCCGACACCGACGTGCCGGTGCGGGTTCACGAGCCGCTGTCCGTGCTCGACGCGCTGGAAGTCAACCGCTCCCTGCATTCATGGAGCCTCGACGCGAGCCTGAAACACATCGCGGCCCAAGGCCAAGGCGTCGCCGTGTTGCTCAATTGCGGCGAGGACGCGCATCAGCTTCTCGCGCAATTCGAAGGCACCGCGCGCCCCTCGCAAGCGCCCGAGCGCGGCCGCATGGACTTGCGCACCTATGGCATCGGCGCGCAGATCCTGCGCGAATGCGGCGTGCACCGCATGCACCTCATGGGCAACCCGCGCCGCATGCCGAGCATGGCCGGGTACGGCCTCGAAATCACCGGACACATCACACCCCAGCTCGCCACCCGCTGAGCATCCACAGAAAGAAAACGAATATGTTCGGCGCAGACAAGGGCCAGGCCGGCCCACTCGACGGCAAAGGCTTGTGCATAGGCATCGTGCAGGCACGCTTCAACGAATCGGTCACCGACGCGCTCGCGCACGCCTGCCTGGAGGAGCTCGCATCCCTCGGCGTCGCACAGGACGACATCGCGCACGTCAAGGTCCCCGGCGCGCTGGAAGTCCCGGTCGCCTTGCAGGCGATGGCCGAGAGTCGCGGCTACGACGCGCTCATCGCGCTGGGCTGCATCATCCGCGGCGAGACCTACCACTTCGAGCTCGTCTCCAACGAATCGGCCGCGGGCGTGACGCGCGTCTCGCTCGATTACCAATTGCCCATCGCCAACGTGATCCTCACCACCGAGAACATGGAGCAGGCCATCGCCCGCCAGGTCGACAAGGGCCGCGACGGCGCGCGCGTCGCCGTCGAGATGTGCAACCTGCTGGACGACCTCGGATGACCGCGGAAAAGCGAACCTCCACCGGCGCCCGCAAGGCCTCCGCCAAATCCGGCCGCAGCCGCGCCCGCGAATTCGCGCTGCAGGCACTGTACCAATACCTCGTGGGCGGCAACGACGCGCAGTCCATCGACGCGTTCACGCGGGACCTTGCCGGCTTCCACAAGGCGGACTCGGTGCACTACGACGCATTGCTGCACGGCTGCGTGAAAGAGGCGGCCGAGCTCGACGCGCTGATCGTCCCGCTGCTGGATCGCAAGCTGCAGGAAATCTCGCCCATAGAACACTCGGTGATGTGGATCGGCGCCTGGGAATTCAAGCATGCGCCGGACGTGCCATGGCGGGTGGTGCTCAACGAATGCATCGAACTCGCCAAGGAATTCGGCGGCACGGATGGCCACAAGTACGTGAACGCCGTGCTCAACGGCATCGCGCCCCAGTTGCGCGGCGCCGAAGTCGAGGCCGACAAGGCAACGGGGAAAGCACGGTAAGCGCCATGAGACTCGCCAGCCTGATCGATCGCATCGAACCTTTCTACGTGATGGAGGTCGCAAAGGCCGCCGCGCAACTCGCCCGCGAAGTGGCCCACACCGATCGCCCGATGATCTTCCTGAACATCGGCGAGCCGGACTTCACGGCCCCGCCGCTGGTTCAGGAAGCCGCCATGCGCGCGATCCGCGCCGGCGCCACGCAGTACACGCAGGCGACCGGCCTCGAAGCTTTGCGCGAGCGGATCAGCCAGTGGTACCGGGACCGGTTCAACGTCGACGTGTCGCCCCAGCGCATCGTCGTCACGGCCGGCGCCTCCGCGGCGTTGCAGCTCACGTGCCTGGCGCTCATCGAGCGCGGCGAACGCATCTTGATGCCGGACCCGAGCTATCCATGCAATTGCCACTTCGTCACCGTCGCGCAAGGCGAGCCCGTGCGCATTCCGGCCACCGCCGCTGAGCGCTACCAGCTCACCGCGCAGAAGATCGAGGAACACTGGACGGAAAACACGCGCGGCGTGCTGCTCGCATCGCCCTCGAATCCCACCGGTACGTCGATCGATCCCGACGAACTGCGCCGCATCCATGACGTCGTGAGCGCGCGCGGCGGCGTGACGATCATCGACGAGATCTACCTAGGCCTCAGCCACGACGACACGTTCGGCCACTCCGCCCTCGCGATCGACGACCAGATCATCAGCATCAACAGCTTCTCCAAGTACTTCAACATGACGGGCTGGCGCCTGGGCTGGGTCGTCGCGCCGGAGCCGGTGGCGCTGGCCATCGAGAAGCTCGCGCAGAACCTCTTCATCTGCCCAAGCGCCGTCGCGCAGCACGCCGCGCTCGCCTGCTTCGAGCCGGAAAGCCTCGCCGAGTACGAGCGCCGGCGCTCGGAGTTCAAGGCGCGCCGCGACTGGTTCATTCCGCAATTGCAGGCGATGGGCCTCGATGTTCCCGTGATGCCGGATGGTGCGTTCTACGCGTGGGCCGACTGCTCGCGCGCCTGCGAGAAGCTCGGGATCAAGGACAGCTGGGACTTCACGTTCGAAGTCATGAAGCGAGCACACGTCGCCGTGACACCCGGCCGCGACTTCGGAATCGCGGAAGCGAACCGCTTCATCCGCTTTTCCACGGCCAATTCGATGGCGCAGTTGCAGGAAGCGGCGGCGCGCATTCGGGCCATGCTCGCCTGATCCCGGGATGGCGTTCGAATTCCCGGTCCGCATCTATTGGGAAGACACCGACGCGGGCGGCATCGTCTTCTACGCCAACTACCTGAAGTTCTTCGAGCGCGCACGCACCGAGTGGCTGCGCTCGCTCGGCATCGAGCAACGCAAGCTGCGCGAATCCACGGGGGGCATGTTCATCGTGGGTGAAACTTCCGTTCGCTATCACCGCCCCGCACGCCTGGACGATGAACTTCTTGTTACGGCCGACATCAAAGAAATGGGCCGAGCCTCTCTCATAATTGCTCAGCAGGCCCTGGAGCGGAACAGCCGCAGCCTGATTTGCGATGGATCGATCCGCATTGGCTGGGTCGACGCGGGCACCCTGAAGCCTGCGAGAATCCCCCCCACCCTTCTGGAGACCCTCCAACGATGAACCCGGACCTTTCGATACTCCAACTGGTGCTCAATGCGAGCTGGGTGGTCCAGCTCGTGATGCTGCTGCTGGTCGGCGTGTCGATCTCGAGCTGGGCCGCCATCTTCCGCAAGCTCTTCTCGCTCAAGCGCGTGAATTCGCTCAACGACGTGTTCGAGAAAGAGTTCTGGTCCGGCACCAGCCTGAACGACCTCTTCGCCGCCGCGGCGCAGAACGCGAAGCTTTCCGGGCCGATGGAACGCATCTTCGCGAGCGGCATGCGTGAATACCAGAAGCTGCGCGAGCGCCGCGTGCTCGATGCGAGCGCCCTCCTCGATGGCGCGCGCCGAGCGATGCGCGCGAGCTACCAGCGCGAGATGGACGCGATCGAGACGCACCTGTCGTTCCTCGCTTCCGTCGGCTCCGTGTCGCCGTATGTGGGCCTGTTCGGCACGGTGTGGGGCATCATGCACGCCTTCACCGGATTGGGCGCGCTGCAGAACGTGACGCTCGCCACCGTCGCGCCCGGCATCGCGGAAGCGCTGGTCGCCACGGCCATCGGCCTGTTCGCTGCCATCCCGGCCGTTGTTGCCTATAACCGCTTCGCGCGCGACATCGACCGCGTGTCGATCCACCTGGAGACTTTCATCGAGGAGTTCTCCAACATCCTGCAGCGAAACCTCGGCGCGCACTCCGCATCGGGGCACTAGAGCGAGCATGCCAGCCACCGCCCACCGCGGCAGCGGACGCCGCCGCACCATCAGCGAGATCAACATGGTCCCGTTCATCGACGTGATGCTGGTGCTGCTGATCATCTT
>JAZKIF010000016.1:6081-8576 GCA_040385005.1 Pseudomonadota bacterium | reverse complement strand
GAGTACACGCCCTAACTGTCCCGCCTACTACGGCTGCGACTCGTAGTATTTCAGCCCGCCAGACGCCAGCGCGCCGCAAAAGAGGTTTTGCGCGGCGGGCGGCAGCGCATTCAGGAGGGTCACTTCGTGCGTGGTCCCGGCCTGGATCATGCGGGCGGCGAGGTGCGTCAGGGCCACGGAAAGCGCGCCGCCGAATGCCGCATCGGCATCCCTGCCGTCATAGGCGCCCAGCGTCAGGCTGGACACCGCGAGTCCATCGAAGAGCCGTGCGAAATTGGCGTCCCTCGCCTGCCAGTCGGAGGCGAGCTCCAGGATCAGCGCATCCGGCCGATGGTCCTTCACGAGGCTTGCGGCGAGCGGGTACGCATGGTGGGTCAGCGCGAAGCACACCGCGTTCGAAAGCGCCAGGTGCATGGGCGGGGCATGGGGAGCCTTGCGCGCCGCGCGCTCCAGGTCGAACAGCAGCACGTCGAAATCCTGTCGGGTGGCGGCGCTGAATTCCGGCCCCGCCAGCATGAGCTGGTAGTTCCCGCTGCTTTTCCTGTCGGGGCGGGAAACACAGGCGCGGTGTCCGATGAATGAGCCCGGATTCGGGAACGGGCTTGCGAACGGGCCGAGGGCCATGCTGCTGCTGTTCATGTCTGCTTCCCAGGATGACGCGATGCAAGGTGGGTGGCGACGACACGGGGGTGCGTTGCGGCGTGCCGCCAAGTGGCCATAGCCATGACGCACGGTCAGCCGATCGGCTTGGCTCCAACGGTTGTCCGCGAATGCGGAAGGACTTCACGCGGACTTGCCGGGCGAGCCGGGACGCGCGTCACTGTCGAGCTTCGCAACGTGATCTATTACCTTCGAGGGGGGAGGGCCATGAGACCGGCCGCCGAGGCGTCTCAGGCGGCGCGGTACCAGTTGTGCAGCTGCGAAAAGTCCAGGTCCCACCCCGACATCACCGGCATCAGCTTCGCCGCCGCCGCCGTCACGCGCGTGCGATTGATCAGCGGGATCACCGCCACTTCTCTCACGACCATGTCGTTCATCCGCATGAACAGCGCCGCGCGCTTCACGGGATCGAGTTCGGATTCCGCCGCGGTGAACAGCCTGTCGTAGGCATCGCTGCGCCAGCGCGCGAGGTTGCGGCCTTGCCACTTGTTGGCCTTCTGCGCGATCTCGGCGGTGGTGAAGCGGTTCATGAAGAGGGCCGGGTCCGGCGCGCCGGTCGTCGCGGTGAACATCTGCATGTCGCACCAGAATTTTCCGTTGGTGTCGGGGTTGCCAACGTCGGCCGAGAAGAACACCGCTGCGCTCACCGACTTCAACTCCACGTCGATACCCGCCTTCTGGCACGCCTGTTTGATCACCGCCTGCTCCTTCTGGCGGATGCCGTTGACCGAAGTCTGGAAGACGAACTTCATCTTCCGGCCGCCTTTCTCGCGGATACCGCCCGCGCCCCGCTTCCATCCGGCGCCATCGAGCAGCGCGCCCGCCTTGTCCACGTTGAACTCGAAGCGCATGTTCGCCGAGCGGAAGATCGACGGCGCGTTCAGGTAGTTCGCCGTCGCGACACCCGTGCGGCCATAGATGAAATCCTGCATGCCTTGCCGATCGGCGAGCAGCGCCATCGCCTGCCGCACCACCAGATCGCTGAAGGCAAAGTGCTTGCTCTTGACGTTGGAGCGCTCGCCGTCGACCTCGGTCCAGGGGTCCGTCATGTTGAGTTGCAGGAACTCGATATCGCCCGTAGGGGTGATGATCACCCGGCCCTTGCCGCCGGCTTCCATGCGCTTGAGCACTTCGTCCTCGACCTGCAGGTTCCACGCGTAGTCGTACTCCCCGGTCTGCAGCACCGCGCGCGCGGCGGACGCCGCATCGCCGCCGCCCTTGACTTCGATGGTGTCGAAAAATGGCTGGTTGGCCATGTGATAGTTCGGGTTGATCGCGCCGCGCACGATGTCACCGGGCTTGAAGTCGACGAACTTGTACGGGCCCGTGCCGACGGGCTTGAGGTTGGCCGGCGCGTCGCGGGATTTCGCGCCGGTGTACGCGGCGAACAGGTGCTTCGGGATCAGGGAGACGTTGCACAGTCCTTGCGCCCAGAACGGCGTGGGCTTGTCGTAGGTGAGGCGCAGCGTGTGGTCGTCGACGCGCTCGGCCTTGAAGCCGGTGAAGCTGCTGATGGTCGTGGCGGCGGCGGCCGGGTCGCGCGCGTACTCCCAGTTGAAGACGCAGTCGTCGGCGGTGAACGGCTTGCCGTCGTGCCAGGTCGCGCCGCGTTTGAGTTTCCAGGTGACGGTCTTGCCGTCCGCGGACAGTCCGCCGTTCGTGCGCGACGGAATCTCCGCCGCGAGCACTGGCACGATGTTGCCGTCGGGATCGAACACGATGAGCGGTTCGTAGAAAATGCGCGCGGCTTCCGCGTCCTTGTTGCCGGTGGCGAAATGCGGATTGAGCAGCGTCGCGCCTTGCCACCACAGGCAGCGCAGCGTGCCGCCGCCACC
>JAZKIF010000016.1:0-6071 GCA_040385005.1 Pseudomonadota bacterium | reverse complement strand
CCTGCGCATGCGCAATGCCGGCTTGCGCGAGCAGCTGCGCGGCCATCGGCGCGGTGAGGCCCAGCGACACCATGCGCTGGATGAAATCACGGCGCGGGAGCTGGGCCTCGCGTACGTCCTCGATCAGTCGCCGGAGTTCGGTTTCCCGCATGGTCGTGTCCTCGGTGATCGGATTATTTTTGCTGCAGGCGGGCAGCTTCCGCGCGCAACTTGTCTTTCTTGTTCGGCCGCTTTCCCTTGACGCCACCGGTGCCGGCTTCCTGCTTTGCGGCAACATCCACTGCGGCTTCCACCGGCTCGAACCCCGCGACCTGTTCGCGCGGGAGCGTCAAGCCTTGCCGTTTCTCGATCAACCGGAAATGCCCTTCGGTGTCCGCGCTCACGAAGCTCACCGCGATGCCGCTCGCGCCCGCACGCCCGGTGCGGCCGATGCGGTGCACGTAGTCGTTGGGCGAGCGCGGCAGGTCGTAGTTCACCACCACTTCCAGCCCGGGAATGTCGATGCCGCGCGCCGCGAGGTCCGTGGTCACGAGCACGTCCCAGCGCTCGTCCTTGAAATCCTTCAGCACCTCGGTGCGCCGGCCCTGGCTCATGTCGCCGTGCAGCGGCACCGCATGCACGCCGCGGTCGTACAGCTTGCCCGCCACGAGTTCGGCGGCATAGCGCGTCGCGACGAAGACCAGCACGCGCGTCCACTCGCCGTCCTTCACGAGATGGCGCAGTAATTCCGTGCGTTTTTTCGGATCGACGGCGATCACGCGTTGCACGATCGCCGGTTCATCCGCGGGTTCCGCCGCCACGTCGACGCGCACCGCGTCATGCAGCAGGCTGTCCGCGAGCGCCTGCACTTCCGCGGGAAAGGTGGCGGAAAAGAGCAGCGTCTGGCGTTGCGGCGGCAACGTGGCCAGCACGCGTTCGCGTTCGGCGGCGAAGCCGAGGTCCAGCAGGCGGTCCGCCTCGTCGAGCACCAGCGCTTCGACGGCATCCAGGCGCAGCGCGTTGCGCTCCAGCAGGTCGAGCAGCCGTCCGGGGGTTGCCACGACGATATCCGCGCCGCCGCGCAGGCCCATCATTTGCGGGTTCACCGAAACGCCGCCGAACAGCACGGCAACTTTGGGAGGACGCGAAGTAGCTGCGCCGAGTGCGCGAAACACTTCGCCGACTTGCGCCGCCAGCTCGCGCGTGGGCGCGAGCACCAGCACCCGCGTGCGCCGCTTCGCGTGCTGCGTGCCCGCGCCAAGCCGTTGCAGCAACGGCAACGCAAAGGCGGCGGTCTTGCCGGAACCGGTCGCTGCCAGGCCGATCAGGTCCCGGCCCTGCAGCAATGGCGGAATCGCTTCGGCCTGGATTGCGGTGGGCGTGTCGAAACCCGCCTTCCTGCACGCCTCGGCGAGTGGCGGGGCCAGGCCCAGCGACGCGAACGTTGCTTCGCTCATGGCGACCGGTGCAGGCGCGGGGAGGACAGCGCGTGCAGGCTTTCGGTGATGGCGACGTCCACATCCCGCCACTTGCCCGTGAGCTTTGCGGCAACGAGCGCTTTCTCGAGCGCCTTGAGGTCGCGCACGCTCGGCGCCACCTTGATCTGCGCGATGGCCGCTGCCGGGTTGCCGGCGCGAAGGAGCGCCACGACCTTGTCAGGCCAGGGGGAGGGTGATGCCACGTCGGGTTTCCATGAAGGCGGAGAAGAGCGCTATTGTCCGCCCGCCCGGCGTGTCGGAATTGGACTACGCCCGCGCGTCCGTGAAGCCCGCATAGTCGAGGCACCCATGACTTTGAAAAAGATACTCGCCGCACTGCTCGCGGCCACAGCCCTGCTGTGGCTGCCGCCGACTCATGCCCAAACCGCGAAGACCTCCTTCGACATCGACATCCGTGCGCCGGAAGCGGTGCGCTCGCTGCTGGAAAAGCACCTTGAACTCATGCGTTACCGCGAGGTGACGGATCTGGACGACGCGGAACTCGCGCGCCTCATCACCCTGGCCGAGCGCGACGTGCGCGAGCTGGTCGCGACGCTCGGCTACTTCACGCCGCGCATCCTCATCGCCCGCGAACCCGGGCCGCGGCCCTCGGTGGTGGTCGCGGTCGATCCGGGCGCGATCACCACCGTGCATGACGTCGCGATCGACTTCGAGGGCGACATCGCCACCAGCGCCGACCAAGGCGCGGTTCGGCAGCGCGAATCGATCAAGGAGGGCTGGCCGCTGCCGGCCGGGCAGCCATTCACGCAAGGCGCCTGGGACGACGCGAAAGCCGACGCGCAGCGCCGCCTCGTGCTGCAGCGCTATCCGGCGGGGCGGCTGACCTACAGCATCGCGGACATCGATGCCCCGGGCCATCGCGCGCGGCTGGGGCTGCGGCTCGATTCGGGCCCGCTGTTCCGCCTCGGTGAGTTGCAGGTGAGCGGGATGCAGCGTTATGACCCGGTGCTGGTACCTCGCCTTGCGCGCTTGCCGCCCGGCTCGGTGTACGACCGCGACCGCCTGATCCAGGCGCAGTTGCGGCTCACCGGCAGCGGCTACTTCGACTCGGCGTTCATCCTCGTGGATCCGCAGGCCGATCCGCTGGCCGCTCCGGTGCAGGTCACGGTGCGCGAGGCGCCGTTGCAGAAAGTGGTGCTCGGGGTCGGCGTCACGACGGACAGCGGTCCGCGCGCGTCCATCGAGTACACGCACAACCGCGTCCCGGGCATCGGCTGGCGCGCCGTCTCCAAGCTGGACCTGGACCGCAAGACACCTTCCGTGCAAACGGAGTGGACCGCGATCCCCGATGAGCGCGGCTGGCGCTGGGCGGCGCTCGCGCGCGCCGAGCGGTTGGACGACGGCAACCTGTTGACGCATGGCCAGCGCCTGCGCTTCGGGCGCCTGCGCAGCGAGGAACACATCGACCGCAACGTCTACCTGCAGTACGACCGCGCGACCGTGCAAACGGTGGCGGGCCTTCCGGTGACGGACGTGCAGAGCGGCGCGGGCAGCGCACTCTCCGCCAACTACGTCTGGACCGGCAGGTATTTCGACAGCGAGACGTTTCCGACGCAAGGGCATGGCGTCGGCATCGAGCTCGGCGGCGGCGTGACGCTGACCGGGCAGCGCAGTCCGTTCCAGCGCACGGTGTTCCGGTGGCTCGGCCTCTTTCCGCTGAAAGAAAAAGCCAGCGGGCGGATCCAGGTGCGCACCGAACTCGGTGCCGTGCTGGCGCGCGCAGCGGCCGAGATTCCGGGCACGCAGTTGTTCCGCACCGGCGGCGATGCGTCGGTGCGCGGCTATGGCCTGCGCGAGATCGGCGTCGCATTGCCCGGCGGGCAGATCGGCCCCGGCCGGTACCAGGCCGTGGGCAGTGTCGAATGGCAGCGGCCGGTGCAATGGAAGGGCCGCGCGACGAGTTTCGAGAGCGTGCTCTTCGCCGATGCCGGCGCCGTGGCGGACCGCGTGGGCGACCTGCGCGCCTCGGTGGGCGTGGGAACGGGCGTGCGCTGGAAGAGTCCCGTGGGGCCGCTTCAGGCCGATATCGCGTACGGCCTCAAGTCCCGCGACATCCGTCTTCACATGAGAGTGGGATTCGTGTTTTGAAGCAACGTGCCTTTCGCGACTGGCAGCCGGTGCCCACGCTGTTGCTCGGGCTGATCGTGTCCGTGTTCGCGCTCGTCGTCGCGCTGTGGTGGTGGTCGGGCACCGAGTCCTCGCTGCAGTGGGCGTTGCAGCGCGCGGCGCGCACGCAACCGCTCACGGTGCGGGATGCGCATGGTTCGCTGCGCGGCGGCGCGACCATCGCGAGCGCGACATGGGAGCGCGACGGGCTGAAGGTCGAGGCGGAAGAGGTCGTGTTCGCGTGGCGGCCGATCTTCCTGCTGGGCGGCACGCTCAAGCTCGACCAGGTGCACGCTGCGCTCGTGCGCATCACGGACAAGCGGCCCCCGTCGCCGGAGCCACCGCGATTGCCACAGTCGCTCGGCATCCCGGTGCAGATCGATCTCGACGATCTCGCCATCGGCCGCATCGAGTGGGTCACCGGCCATGCGATGAGCGGCGAGAACCTGGCGGGGCGCTACTGGTTCGACGGCAAGGCGCATTGGCTGCGCGTGGACCGCATCACCTGGGCCGGCGCGAGCTACCGCGGACAGGCAAGTGTTGGCGCGGCCACACCGCTGCCGCTCGACGCGACGCTCTCCGGAGAACTCTCCGCGCCGGTGCCGGGCGCGAACAAGGTGCCGGTGCAATTCACGGCCACCGTGAAGGGTCCGTTGGCCGACCTCGTGGTGCGTGCCCACGTGGTTGCGACGACCGGCGCGACGGGCACCCAGGTCACGCAGGCAACCGCCACCGCGCGCATCACGCCTTGGGCGGCGCAGCCGGTTCCCGAGGCGCAGGCGTCGCTGAACGGACTGGATCTCTCGACGGTGTGGCCGCAGGCGCCGCGAACACTGTTGGCGGGCGAAGTGCGCGTGACGCCGGGGGGCACCGCGACCTGGCAAGTCACTGCCGATTTGCGCAACGGCGATACCGGGCCATGGGATGCGGGGAAGTTGCCGGTCGGGTCGCTGCGCGCGCAGGGCGAGTGGCAATCCGGCCTCGCGTTGGTGAAGACGCTGGAAGCGAAACTCGGCGGTGGCAGCCTGCACGCCAACGGCCGCTGGCAGCCGCCGGCAAACGGCAGCGCACGCGGCGGATGGATCTTGCATGGCACTGTGGCCGGCGTGGACCCGGGGTCGCTGCACAGCCGGCTGGACGCGCTGCCGCTGGGCGGGGATTTCGACGTGCGACAGGAAGCAGGCGGCATCGCTTTCGAAACCGATTTTCAAGGCAGCGGCAAAGCGGCTCCCGCGGCCCGCGCCCCGAAGAACAAACCTGCACCGATCGCGTTGCAAAGGATCAAGGCGCAAGGTCGCTGGGCCGACGGACTGCTGTCATTGCCCGCGGTCGAGGCGCGCACGAGCGACGCGAGCGTGACCGGTGCGTTGGAGTTGCGGCCCGCGGACCTCGCAGGCAGCGGCAAGCTGGCGCTGCTTGCGCCCGGCATGCGCGGCACGGTGGAAGGCTCGCTCTCGCAGGCGCAGGGAACGGGCTCGCTGCGCCTGCAGGCGTCCGATCTTGCGCAGGCGCGCGCGTGGTTGACGCGCCTGCCGGGCGTCGAGGTGGCCGACAAGATCCCATCCGTCGCGGGACGTGCCGACCTGGCCGTCGCATGGCAAGGCGGCTGGAAGGACCCACGGCTGGAAGCCAGCCTCGCATCGCAGCGGCTCGAACTCCAGTCGACCGCCGTTTCGAGCGCCACTGCCACCGCCGCGGTATCGCAGGCAAGCGGCGACACGCCGGCCGCGGCGACGAAAACATCCGTCACCGACCTGATCGCGACGTTCAACGGCCGCCTGAGCAACGCGGCGATCGCCGTGCGGGCGACAGCGCGCCAGGGTGACCGCGTGTTCACGCTGGAGACGTCGGGGCGGGGCGGGGGCGTCATCGGCAAGACGTTCGATTGGCGCGCCACCATCGCGGCGCTCGCTCTCGGCGTGAAGGAGAGCGCGTCCGCGCCCGGCGTGTGGCGCCTCGCGCTGCAAGGGCCGGTGGAAGCGCGTGGCGCCGGAGCCGACCTCGAAGTCGGGGCCGGCCGCGCGCTGCTCACCGCGCCCAATGTGGGCGGCAAGGCGACGGCGCCGGCAACGCTCGCGTGGGACCCGGTGCGCAAGCGCGCGGGCGAGCTGCGCACCGCGGGCCGCATCACCGGGTTGCCGATGGCATGGCTTGAATTGCTCAGTCCGCAACTTGCAGGTTCGGCACTGGCGGGCGACATGGTGTTCGACGCGAAGTGGGACGCGGCGCTCGGCCAGACGTTGCGGCTCGATGCGTCGCTCGCACGCGTCGCCGGCGATGTCACGGTGCTCGCCGATTCCGACACGGGCGGCGCGCAGCGCGTGGCCGCCGGCGTGCGCGACGCGCGCCTCACGCTCGCGAGCCGCGGCGAGCAGGTCACGGCCACGCTCACCTGGAACAGCGAGCGCGCGGGTACGGCCGAGGGCCGCGTGGTGACGCGCCTCGCGCCCGGCGGCGCGCTGGGTTGGCAATGGCCGGACGATGCGT
>JAZKIF010000015.1:152982-175284 GCA_040385005.1 Pseudomonadota bacterium | reverse complement strand
TGACGTTGCGCACGCTGCTGCTCGCGTTCGACGGGACCATGGTCATCAATCCCTTCGTCTATGCGAAGGTGCCATTCGACACGGCGAAGGACTTCGCGCCCGTCGGCAAGATCGGCGACATCCCGCTCATCATGGTCGCCAACCCGAAGCTCGGCGCGAAGACCCTGAAAGAGGTGATCGCGCTGTCGAAGACACAACCGGGCGGCCTCTCGGTCGGGTCCACCGGCACCGGCAGCACCGCGCATCTGCTCGTGGAATACATCAAGCAGAAGACCGGGGCCAACCTGGTCCACATCCCCTACAAGGGCGCGAACCCCGCGATGGTCGGGACCATCGGCGGCGAAACGCCCTTGGCGATCATCGGCATCGTGGGTGTCCCGCAGCAGATCCGCTCGGGGACGCTGCACGGCGTCGCCGTCTCCAGCAGCCAGCGCGCCAAGCTCCTGCCGGAAGTGCCGACGATGAGCGAAAGCGGGACCGCGGAACTCACGCTGAATTCATGGAACGGCATCCTCGCACCAGCACGCACGCCCCGGCCCGTCCTGGATCGCCTGAACGCGGAGTTGATCGGCGCGCTGCACGACGCGGTGTTCAAGGAGAAACTCGAGTCGATGGGCTTCGCGGTCACGGCAGGCAGCCCCGAAAATTTCGGCGAGCAGATCAGGCGCGATCTCACCCGTTACTCGGAGATCGTCAAGACCGCCGGCATCAAGGCGGACTGATGGGCTCATCGGACTGGGATTCGTGAAATCGAATCCCGGTCAACCGTAAATCGACTTGGACAGGCGCGTCTCCTGAAGCGACCATTGGCACATCGAACGGCAAGCCCGTGCCGATGCAGCCAATGAAACAGGAGACACCCTTGAAGCATTCCCTCCCCACCGTCACCCGCCGCGGCGTGCTCACGCTCGCCGCAGCGGCCGCGCTGCCCTCCGCCTGGGCGCAGGGCTATCCGGACAAGCCCATCACCTGGGTCTGCCCCTATCCGGCGGGCTCGGCCTCGGACGTCACCGCCCGCCAGTTCGCCAACGAGTTCGCCAAGGTGATCAAGCAGCCCGTCATCATGATGAACAAGGTCGGCGCGGGCGGCCTGGTGGGGACCAAGTTCGTCGCCATGGCCCCGCCGGACGGCTACACGCTGCTCGTGGGCGCCATCGGCACACACGTCTTCAACCCGGTGATCAACAAGTCGACCAATTACGACCCCATCAAGGACTTCGAGCCGGTCTCTCGCATCGTGTCCTTCCCCAACGTGCTGGTGGTGTCCAGCGCCCTGGGCGTCAACACCGTCGCCGAGTTTGTCGCGATGGCGAAGTCGCGCGCCAACAAGCCGATGACCTACGGCACCGCCGGCAACGGGACCACCTCGCACATCGCGGCGGCGCAGTTCGAAAACCTGTCCGGCGCCAAGTTCCTGGGCGTGAACTACTCGGGCACACCGGCGGCCATGACCGAGGTGCTGGCGGGCCGCGTGGACTTCGTGTTCGGCAACATCAACGTCGTGCTGCCGTACGTACGCACGGGCGCGCTCAAGGCGCTGGCCATCGCTTCGGACAAGCGCTATGCGCTGATGCCCACCACGCCGACCTTTTCCGAGGTGCGCATGCCGGAGATGGAAATGTCGGTGTGGAGCGGCCTCTTCCTGCCCGCGGGCACGCCGCGTGCGATCGCCGCACAGTTGAACGACGCGGTGAAGGCAGTAGCCAAAACCAACGTACTGCAGCCGATCTACGAAAGCGCCGGCGCGACACTCGAAGTCGACAACTCGCCCGAGGATTTCGCGCGGCTGATCCAGGCCGACACGAAGAAATGGGTGCCCGTGGTGAAGGCCATGGGCGTGCAGGTGCAATGACGCCTCCCTCTCAACAATTCAGTGGAGTGATTTGAAATGACGATGGTTGCAAACAAGGTCCAGGTGCGCAAGCTCACGGGCGCCGTGGGCGCGGAGATTTCCGGCGTGAACCTGGCGAAGCTGGACGACGACGAGTTCGGCGTGATCCACAAGGCGTTCCACGACCACGGCATGCTGGTGTTCCGCGAGCAGTTCGTGGATCCCGTGGCGCAGGTGGCGTTCGCCCGGCGCTTCGGGGACGTGATGGTCTACAAGGGCTTCGAGAAGACCTACCGGGCCGACCTGCCCGAAGGCATGTTCCACTTCTCCAACGACGGCAAGGAGAAGGTCATCACCGAGCGCTGGCACTTCGACGGCACGTTCTACGAGGCGCCGCCGGCCATCGGCATCCTCGCGCCCGACCGGCTGCCGGCCCACGGCGGCGACACCATGTGGTCCAACCAGTACGTCGCCTACGAACGCCTGTCGGACGGCATGAAGAAGCTGCTGGGCGGCCTGCGCACCGTGTGCGAATCGCACCGCAGCAGCCGCAAGTACGATCTGGAAGTGATGTCCGCGGTGCAGCCCGCCGTGCGGCGTCATCCCGTGACGGGTCGGCTGTCGCTCTACATCGGCGACCCGCAGACCTGCACGTCTTTCGTCGGCATGACGAAGGAAGAAAGCTCGCCGCTCATCAACTACCTGTACGAGCAGGCCTGCCAGCCCGACAACTCCTACCGCCACTCCTGGCGCCTGGGCGACGTCGTGATGTGGGACAACCGCTGCACCATGCACTACGCGATCCACGACTACGGCACGCAGCCGCGCGACATGTACCGCATGACGATCAACGGCGAGCCCAATCGCGGTCCGGTCGATGAGTGAGCGCCGTGCTTAGGACTCGGCCCCAATCCGTGCGCCGCACCGCCATCGCGGGCATCGGCACGACCCGCTTCTCGCGTGACTCGGGGTTGACCGAGCAGCAGCTGGCGGTGCAGGCGATCATGGCGGCCGTCGCCGACGCGGGCCTGGACCTCGCGTCCATCGATGGCATCGTCAAGTTCACCGCGGACTCCACGAAGGAGTCCACGCTGGTGGACGTGCTCGGCCTGCCCGGCATCCGCTTCTTCGCCGAGGTCGGTTATGGCGGCATGGCCACGGCCGGCGCGCTGGCCGTGGCGAACGCCGCGGTCGCGTCGGGCCAGGCCCGCTGCGTGGTCTGCTACCGCGCCATGAACGGACGCTCCGGTGTTCGCTTCGGGCGGGGCGAACGCATGATCAGGGAGGGGGGCGACGACACCGCGTATGCGGATGGCGAGCGCACCTTCGGCAGCGCACTGACGGGCCCGTTCGGCCTGCTGTCGCCCAGTCAGCAAATGGGCATGTGGGCGCAGCGCTACGCACACGTGCACGGCATCGGCAAGGACAAGCTCACGCGCGCCCTGGCCGAAGTCGCGATCGTGCAGCGCGAGTATTCCCGCAACAACCCGAACGCGGTCTTGGGCGGCAAGCCGCTCACGCTCGCGGACTACATGGACAGCCGTTTCATCGCGACGCCGCTGCGGCTGCCGGACTTCTGCATCGAGATCGACGGCGGCGCCGCCATCGTGGTGACCGCCATGGACCTCGCCTTCGACGCGACCCGCAAGCCGGTCGAGATCCTCGCGGCGAGCCAGTCGCTCAAGCCCTACGGCGACACGCCCGCGCTCTACACGGCCGAGCTCGAGCGGCATGCGCCCGAAGCGGCGCGCGAAATCTTTGCGATGGCCGGCATCCAGCCGGCGGATGTCGATGTGGCCGCGTTCTACGACGCCACCAGCATCATGGTGCCGATGATGCTGGAAGACCTGGGCTTCTGCGGCCGGGGAGAAGCGATGGACTTCGTGCTCGAAGGCGGCACGCGCATCGGCGGCGCGCTGCCCGTGAACACGCAGGGCGGCATGCTTTCGGAGGGTTACTTGCATGGCTTCAACAACGCGCTCGAGGTGGTGCGCCAGATGCGCGGCGAATCCGTGAATCAGGTGCCCAACGCGAAAGTCGGGCTCTTTTCCGTGGGCTACGGCTCCGTCGTGCTGGGGGTGAGCTGATGGCTGAAACCACACCACGCGGCGTGGGCGCGGGCTCGGTGATCCTGCCCGATCGCGGTGGACCGGTCGCGCAATTCTGGCAAGGCGTGCAGGAAGGCAAGCTGCTGCTGCAGCACTGCCACAACTGCGGACATTGCTGGCATCCCATGGCCGATGTCTGCGCCAAGTGCCAGTCCTTCGACATCGAGTGGCGGCCAAGCGTAGGCGGAGGAACATTGTTTTCCTACACCGTGGTCCACCATGCGACGCACCCGGTCGTGAAGGCCTGGCTGCCTTACACGCTGTGCCTGGTGCAACTCGACGAAGGGCCCCGCATCCTCGCGACCCTGGACCCCGACCGCGGCGAGGACCTGGACATCGGGCGCCGTGTCCGGCTCGGATTCCGCAAGGCGAAGGGCGGCTTCCAGCTGCCTGTTTTCTCATTCATGAACGATGACGAGGGAGGCGATCGATGACGCCATCAACTGCGAACGGCCGCGACCAGGCCAATACGATCCACGGCCTCTTGGCCAGCCGCGCGGCCGCATTGCGGGACTTGCCCTTCGTCACGTTCGAAGGCGTGGAATGGTCCTATGCGCGGACATTGAAGGAATCGCAGAATGCCGCCCGCGGCCTGATGGAGCTGGGCTGCAAGCCCGGCGCGCGCGTGGGCATGCTGCTGGAGAACCATCTCGAACTGCTCGCGGGGTGGTTCGGCACGGCGCTGGCCGGCGGCGTGCATGTGCCCCTCAACCTCGAATACCGCGGCGACATCCTGAAGCACGTGCTCGCCGACATCTCGGTCCAGGTGATGTTCTGCGAGGGCTACCTGCTGCCCAACCTGCTGGCCGCGATGGACGGCACCGCGCACGGCATCGAAACGATCGTCGTGTTGGGCGATGCACCGACCGCGGCTAGCGGCAGCGACAGCGCGAAGCTGGTCTCGTGGAAGGAGTTCCGCGCGATCGGGGAAAGCTCCGGCATCGGCGAGTTCGTGACGCGCGCACCGGGCGCGTTGGGCGCGATCATGCTCACCTCGGGCACCACCGGCGTCTCCAAGGGCGTGATGGTCAGCGACAAGCATTGCATCACCCACGGGCGCGAAGCCTCGGAGGCCTACGGCATCACCGCTGTCGATGTGATGTACACCTGCCTGCCGCTCTTTCACGCCAACGCGCAATGGGCCACGGTGCTGTGCGCCATGTCGGCGGGTGCGCGCGTGGTGATCTCCAGGCGCTTTTCCGCGAGCCGCTTCTGGGCCGACGTCACGCAGGCGGGGGCGACGCACATCGCCTTCCTCGGCACGATGCTGCACATCCTGATGTCGCAACCGCCGAGTCCGGCCGACCGTTTGCACACGGTACGCATCGGCACGTCGGTGCCGTGCCCGGTGGACATCATGGTGGCCTTCGAGCGGCGGTTCGGCTTCCAGCTGATCGAGACTTACGGCAACACCGAAACCAAGCGCATCCTGAGCAACCGGCACTACCTGCGCCGCATCGGCTCGGCGGGCTTTGCCACGGCGAGCAGCATCGTCGAAGTGCATGACGACGAGGGCTGGCCCGTGCCGGCCGGCACCATCGGCGAGCTCGTGTACCGGCCGAGGGAACCGGGCATCCTGACGCTGGGTTACCTGAACCGCCCCGAGGCCACGTTGGCCAACCTGCGCGACGGCTGGTGGTGCACCGGCGACCTGGTCTGGCAGGACTGCGACGGTTTCGTCTATTTCGCGGGCCGCAAGAAGGACGCGCTGCGCCGCCGCGGCGAGAACGTCTCGGCCTTCGAGGTCGAGCGCGCGCTGATGACGCATGGCGAAGTGCTGCTCGCTGCCGTGGTGGCGGCGCCCTCGGATCTGTCCGAAGACGAGATCCTCGCGGTGATCGTCCTGAAGCCGGGCGCGAGCACCCGCGAGGAGGCCGTCTTCGCGCATGCGAACGCGAGCCTGCCGTCGTTCATGGTGCCGCGCTTCATCGCGTTCACCGACAGCATCCCGGAAACGGCCACCGGCAAGATCGCCAAGGAAGGCCTGGCCGCGCGCGTGATGCAAAAGCCGGTGTGGGACAGCGTGAAGGCGGGCCTGAGCGCGTCGCGCGCGCGGGATGCGGCAGCCAGCTTGAAGTGATGGATCCCGGCTGATGCTCGCTCGCCCCTCCGGGGAGAGGGCTGGGGTGAGGGGCAAGCCGTTCGACCCGCATGACGCGCGGATAATCTCCGGGCACCACCCCGGAACGAACCCATGCTGATCGATCTTGTCCAGCTGCGAACCTTCGTCGCCGTCGCCGAAGAGCGGCACCTCACCCGCGCGTCCGAGCGGCTGCACATCAGCCAGTCGGCCGCGAGCGCGCACGTGCGCGGCGTGGAGGAGACGCTCGACACGGTGCTGTTCGTGCGCACCAACCGCAACCTCGAACTCACGCATGCGGGACGGCTGCTCCTGAAGAAGGCGAAGGAAGTCCTCAACGAGGCGTCGCTCTTCACGTCGTTCGCGCGCGAGTTGCGCGGCAAGACCGAAGGCCACCTCGTGGTCGGCTCCAGCAGCGACCCGACCGCGAGCCGCATCGGCGGAATCATGGCCGTGCTGCGCGAACGCCATCCCTACATCAGCGTCGACCTGCGCGCACGTCCGTCGTCGGGCAACCTGCAAGGCCTCAAGACCGGCGAGCTCGACATCGGCATCTTCCTGGGCAAGCCGGTGGATCCGCAACTCACTTACATCGCGCTCGACTCGGTGCCGTTTCGCGTGGCGGGGCCAGCGGCGTGGAAAGCGCAGATCGAAAAGGCCGACTGGGCGGAACTGGCCAACCTGCCCTGGGTCACGCCGACCGACCGGACCATGGCTTACGCCATGATGCTCAGCGGGCTCTTCGGCGACCGCGGGCTGGAGCTCAACACCATTGTGCAGTTCGACAACGAGGCGATCGGCCGCGCGTTGATGCAGGCGGGCGTCGGCATGACGCTGGTGCGCGAGGAGCATGCATTGCGCGGCGAAGAGGAGGGCACCCTCGCGATCTCGCCGATCGCGCGAACGGAATTCAGCCTCGTGCTCGCCTACAACGCCAGCCGCGGCGGCGACCCGCTGGTGCAGGCCTTCGTCGACGCGGCCGGCGAGGCCTGGCCGGGGGCCGCCCCGAGTCCGACGCCCTGACGTGTGCCTAGGCGTGCGAATACATCGCCTTGCCGGCTACGGGCATAGGAGCCCGCAGGATGGTGGCGGTGGACGACTCGGTGAAGAACACGTCTTGGGCGCCCGCGCCGCCGAATGCGATGCTCAACGTCAACTTGCCGGCCGGCGTGTCGATGCGTTGCGTCGGCTCGCCCGTCGAGTCGAAGCGCCACAGGCACCCCAGGCCCGGATGCGCGACGACGAGGCCGCCTGCCTTGTCCAGCGCCAGGCAATCGGGACCGACGCCGCCGGAGAGCTGCAGGAATCGGGCGACCTTGATCGGCATGCCGTCGCGCCCGAGCGGCATGCGCCACACGCTGTTCTCGCGCGTCACCGCCACGAACACCGATCGCTCCTCGAGGTCCATCACCAGGCCGTTCGGGCTGGGGATGTTGTTCAGGAGGCAGACCAGTTCGCCGCTCTTGCGCAGGCAGAAGAGGCGGCCGGTCGGATCCTGCAGGCCGGTCATGCCCTGGTCCGTGAAGTAGAGGTCCCCGTTGGCCGCGAAGAACAGATCGTTGACGGCCTTCAGGCGCTCGAGGTGGTAGCGCTCGAGCACCGGCGTCATGCGGCGCTTCTCGCGATCGAAGACCAGGATGCCGTGCTTGTAGTCGGCGACGAAAATGCGCCCGTCGCGATGGATCTTCAGCCCGTTCGGCCAGCCGTCGTATTGCAGCTCGACCTTGAAGCGGCCTTGCGCATCCACGGTGTACACACGGCCGTTCACGATGTCCACGCACCACAGCAAGCCGTCGCGGTCGAAGCTCAGGCCTTCCAGCACGGCGGTCGCCGCGAGACCCGCCGGCTGCCCGGCGTTCCACTCGTTCTCCGCGGTCGCGGTGCGCAATTCGTTGGGCAGTTGCGCGAAGACGGTGGCGGCCCGGCGCGGCGGCGGCGCGAACAGCGAAGCGCCGGCAGCAGAGGTCGCAGGCGTTTGGGCTGCGGCGTGCCCTGCTGCGAGTGGGGCAAGGGTCATGGCGGAAATGGCTTGCAACGCACTTCTTCGGTCAAGCTTCATGAAGTCTCCATCGTTGGTATTGGTGATCGGGCGCGCAATAAAAAGCATCCGGCATGCCAGTCGTCCGCCAAGCGCGCCGCGGTTCCGCAAGTCCTTGATTTCCAACGATTTGCGGTCCGCGGACCGCGTCGGCGAGTCGCGCAAGGCGGCAGCTTTTGTTTCATTCGTGAAATAGCAATGCAATGCTGAACGCACAGGACCGAGCGGCCATTTCTGTCGCGCGCCGCGCGTGTGACGACTCCCTGCGCGATGGCGGGGAAGGCCGTACGATCGGCCCATGAACGCATCCTCCGCTCCGACATTCGACGCACTGGGTCACAGCGGCCTTCGGGTGTCGCGCCTGTGGCTGGGAACCATGACTTTCGGCGGCCGTACGGACGAGGCCGAGGCGCGCAATATCGTGGATGCCACGCGCGACGCCGGCCTCAACGCGGTGGACACCGCCGATACCTATGCCGGCGGCGAATCGGAACGGATGGTCGGCCGCCTGCTGCATGCCGATCGCGAACGCTGGATCGTCGCCACCAAGGTCTCGAACCCTGTGGGCACCGAGCCCAATGACCGGGGGCTCTCGCGGCACTGGCTGATGCGGGAAATCGACAACAGCCTGCGCCGGCTGGACATGGACTGGATCGACGTCTACTACATGCACCGCGACGACGAGGTCACGCCGGTCGAGGAAACGCTGGGCACGATGGCCCGGCTCATCGAACGCGGCAAGATCCGTTACTACGGCGTCTCGAATTTCCGTGCCTGGCGTGTCGCTCGCATGGTGGAAACGGCGCGCCGCATGAATGTGCCGCCGCCGATCGTCTGCCAGCCGACCTACAGCGCGGTGGCGCGGGGCATCGAGGGCGAGCTGATTCCTGCCTGCGCGCACTACGGCGTAGGCGTGGTCGCCTACAGTCCGCTGGCCCGCGGCGTGCTCACCGGGAAATACCGGCCCGATGCGCCACCCGAGCCCGACAGCCGCGCGGGCCGCAGCGATCGCCGGCTGCTGGAGACCGAGTACACGCCGCAGGCACTGGACGCGGCGCAACGCATCGCGGCGCATGCGCAGGCGCGCGGAACAAACCCTTCATCGTTCGCCATCGCGTGGGCGCTGAATAACCGCCACGTGCACGGCGTGATCGGCGGCCCGCGCACGCTGGCGCAGTGGCGAGATTACCTCGATGCCCTCGGGTTCGAAGTGAACGCGCAGGATGAGGCGTTGATCGACCAGCTGGTGCCCGCGGGGCACAGCGCGACGCCGCACTTCACGGACCCGATGTACCCGGTCGCCGGCCGCGAGGCGCGGGATTTCGCGGCGCGCGCGCCTATTCCGACTGCGCAAGCGCGATGATGCGCTTCCACTTCTCCTGCTCGCGCGGCATGTCGGCCTGGAAGGCCTTGTGGTCCATCAGGTCGACCGTCATGCCGTTCTTCTCGCAGAAGTCCTTGTACTCCGGCGTGCGCACGATGCGCACCACTTCGTCCGAGAGCGTTTGAACGGCCGCCTGCGGCATGCCCTTCGGCCCGATCATCCCCATCCAGGAGGAAATCTCGAGGCCCGGCACGCCCGCCTCGCGGCCCGTGGGCACGTCGGGGATCGATTCCGAACGCGTCGCGCTGCTGACGGCCAGCGCACGAAGCCGGCCCGACTTGATCAGGGGGATCACACCGCCGAAGCCCTGCCAAGTGAAAGCGACCTGGCCGCCGATCGTGTCGGCGACCGCCTGCGTGTTGCCCTTGTAAGGGATGTGCTTGGCCTTGGTCTGCGTCAGGTCGTTCATCAGCACTGCGGTGAGCATGCGCTGCTCTCTGTGTGGGAAGCGGGCTGGAATGAGGGTGCGGCTGCGGTGAGGTGCGAGGTGCTGCCCTTGCCCCCGGAGCCGAACGGGATTTCACCGGGCTTGGCCTTCATGGCCAGCACCAGGTCGTGCAAGGTCTTGTACGGCGAGTCGGCGGGCACGACCAGCGCGAGCGCCGCGCTGCTTACCTTGGCGATGGCCTGGAAATCCTTGACCGGGTCATACGTGAGCGCGGAGTCCGGGAGCAGGCGCGTCGTGAGGTGCGTGATGCCCGTGAAGAGCACCGTGTAGCCGTCGGGGCTCGCCTTGGCGACCGTGTCGCTACCGATGCCGCCACCTGCGCCCGCACGGTTGTCCACGAGCACGGTGGTCTTCAGCTTCGGACCGAGCTGCTCGGCGATGTAGCGCGCGTTCACGTCGACGGTGGCGCCCGCCGAAGCCGCCACGATCAGGCGGATCGGCTTGTTGGGATATTGCTGCGCGCGTGCGAGTTGCGGCAGTCCGGCCGCAACTGCGGACAGGCCGGCGGCCTGCAACATCTGCCTACGGGTGAATGTCATTCTCTTGTCTCCGGTTCGTGAATGACGATGATTGTTCGTGGGCGTGCGCTCGGGGGTCAACGCGCGGGACCGGAGTGTTCCGTACATCAGAAGGGCGGACGCTCGGCCGTGAAGCCGGGGCACGCCCCGAAGTACGGAACGGCGGGAATCACTGCGGTGCGGGTTCGCTGGCCAGTGCAAATGCGAAAGCCACGCGGGCAACCACCGCCGCCCCGAACAACACCGCGAGCGCCGACACCGCTGGGTTGCCACCGAGCGCGGCCAGTTCGATGCTCGCGCCGCCGACCGCCAGCTGGATGCAGCCGAACAAACCCGCGGCGGAACCGATGAGGCGCGCATCGACGTTGATCGCCTTGCCGAGCGCCACCGGGTTGAGCAGGCCGCTCCCGCAGGTGTAGACGAGCATGCCCCCCACGGCGTTGTAGACGTTCAATTGGCCGAGCAGCACGATCGCCAACAGCACGCCCGAGGCCGCGATGTTGAGGTTGTTGCCCAGGCGCAGCAGCTTGTCGCCGGAAAGCTTGCGGGCGAGGCGCACAGTCATCGCGTTGCCGAGAGCCGTGCCGAAGATCATCAACCCGGCGTAGATGCCCACGAGGTGCACCGGCTGGTGCAATTCATTGATGAAGATGAAGGGCGCAGCGGCGAGGAACGCATACACGGAGAACACGGCGCATCCGCTGCCCAATGCGAATCCGGCGAAACGCCGCGAGCGCAGCAGTGTTGCGTAATTGCGCAGCAGGGTAGACACGCCGAACTGGCGCGTCGGCCGCGTCGTCTCGGGCAACAACACCCACGTGAGCCAGAACGTGAGCGCGCCCACCGCCGAGAGCGCGATGAAAATCGCGCGCCAGCCCCAGCTCGCCGCGATCGCGCCGCCCACCATCGGTGCGAAGCCTGGGCCCATCACCACCATCACGTTGAGCAACGCCAGCCGGGAGAGCGCAGCATCGCCGGGCGTCGTCTCGCGCACGATCGCGCGGCCGAGCGCGATGCCCGCGCCACCACCCAGCGCCTGCACCAGGCGCCCCGCGATCACGGTGTTCAAGTCGGGCGCGAACAATACGGCCACGCTGCCCGCGATGTACACGCACAGGCCGGCCATCAGGACGGGCCGCCGGCCCAGCGCATCGGAAAGCGGCCCGTAGAACAGCTGGCCGCACGCCAGGCCGACGATGTAGATGCTGATGGCCATCTGCATCTCGCCGGCCACGACGTGCAGCGACCGTGCCGCATCGGGCAACGCGGGCACGACCATGTGCATGGCCATGGTGCCGCCGAGGGTGATCAACACGAGCAGCCAGAAAGGCGGTATGCGCTGGGCGGCTGGCGTATTGGGGTCGTGGCGCATCGACATCGATTCTATGCCTGTGCCTAACATGTGTTCGATTAAAAATTGGGTCGGCCAGAGTACGGAACGCGCGTGGAACGCGGATTGACCCGCGCGGCGTTCGGCTCTCAGATGGACCCCATCATTCCAAGGAGACACGCATGGCAACTCGCCGCACTTTCATCGTCGCCGCCGCAGGCGCTTGCGCGCTGCCGTTGTCCGCATGGGCGGCATTCCCCGACCGACCCATCCGCATGGTCGTGATGATCAGCCCGGGCACCGGCACCGATGCCGTGGCGCGATTCATCGCGACGGGCATGAGCAAGCAACTGAACACGCCCGTCGTCGTCGAGAACAAGGCCGGCGCGGGCGGAACCATCGGCACCGAGTTCGTCGCGAAGGCGCCGGCCGACGGCTACACCGTCCTCATCACGAACGGAGGCCACTTCACGACGCCCTGGCTGTACGAGAAGCTCGCGTACGACCCGCAAGCAGATTTCACGCCCGTCGCGCAGGTCGCGTCGTCGGCGCTCGCTGTCGCCGTGCCCGCCGCGTCGCCTTACCAGACGATGCGCGAGATGCTCGATGACGCGAAGAAGCGTCCAGGCAAGCTCAGCTTCTCATCGGCAGGGCAAGGTTCTGCCTCGCACCTCACCGGCGCGCTGATGTGGTCCGTGGCCGGCGTCAACGTGCAGCACGTGCCGTACAAATCGTCATCGCAGGCGGTAATGGATGCCGCGAGTGGTCAGGTCGACATCGCCGTGAACGGCATGGCCGGCGTGATGCCGCTCGTGAAGGGCGGCAAGATCCGCGTGCTGGCCGTGACCAGCCTCAAGCGCTCCGAGCTTCTGCCCACGGTGCCCACGCTCGACGAAGTGGGCCTGCGCGACTACGAGGTCATCAGCCCCATTTTCGCGCTCGCGCGCACGGGCACGCCGGACTCCGTGGTGAGCGCACTCTCGTCGGCGATCGCCGTCTCCGCCGGCTCGCCGGAGTTCAAGGACTTGTGCCATGCGCAAGGGCTGGATGTGGACATCCGCGGATCCGCCGCGCTGCAGTCGGCGATGCCCAAGGAGTTTGCGAGGTGGAAGAAGATGGTGGTGTTGACGGGGGCGAAGGCGGAATAAGAAAAAAAAGGGCCTCGTGGCGCGAACCACGAGGCCTTGGAAGACCGGCTTGGAGAAACTTGCATTCACCCCCGGTCAGTGGAAGCGATTTTTCTTAGAACGAGTGGCGCAGCCCCAGGTCGAAGCCGCTCGACGATGCGTTCGCACCGGTCACCGCGCCGTTCAGGGCGAGGGCGGAGCCGCCGCTGTTCTTCACGCGTGCGAACGTCGTGTACACCGCGGTGCGCTTCGACAGGTTGTGGACATAACCCACTGCCAGCTTGATGGCGGTGGGCTCGCCGACGGTGCTGAAGCGGTAGCGCGAGTACGCGCCCTTGATCTCGCCGACGCCCACGGGAACGATCACGCCGACGGTGCCGCCGCGCGCGTCCACGGTGCCATTGCTGTCGCTGACGTAGACACCCATGACCTTGGCCATCGCGAACTTCCAGGACAGGTAGGCGTTGCGCTGCTCGGTGTCGCCGGCCGCGTACTTGGTGCGTCCCCAGCCGATGCCGGCGCCCAGCGGGCCGCTGTCGTAGGTGCCGCGGATGCCGGTGCCGGTGCCGTCCTTGGACGTGGCCGCGCCGCTGTTGTTCTCGCCCAGGTAATGCGTCACCTGCACGCCGAACCCGCCGAGCGTGTTGGGCGTGAAGTAGCTGGCCGAATTGGAGGCGCGGGTGTTGGTCGGGCCGGTGATGATCGCGGTGTAGTGGATCGAAGCGCCCACGCCCACGTTGCCGAACGGATCGCCGTTCACCAGGTTCCAGTATTGCGGCGTGTAGTCGCGGCCCAGGCGGATCTCGCCCCAGTTGCCGGCGAGCGACACGGTGGAGCGGCGCGCGAATGTCAGGCCCTGGCGGCCCGCCACGGCGGCGCCGGTGCCCGAGGCCTGGTTGTTCGAGTTGGTGGGCTGCCCTTCGCCGTCGTCGGTGTCCATGCCCGCCTCGAGCCAGAAGCTCGCGGACATGCCGCCGCCCAGGTCCTCGGTGCCGCGAAAGCCGAGGCGGTTCGAGTTGAGGCCGCCGCGCAGGAACTGCGTCTTGTCCGACACGGAACCGGTGCCGCGCGAGAGGTTGACGTCCACGATGCCGAACATCGTGACGGACGATTGGGCGCACGCGGCGCCGGCGGCAAGGCCCAGGACGGAAAGGGCCAATAGCGATTTCTTCATGTTCATCAAAGCTCCGTTTAGTTGATCTGTGGGTAGGCTGGGTTCAGCCTTACAAGCGTACGGTTGGGCACCCGCGGGCACATGCGGGTTACCCTGACGTTCGAAAAAATTCAAACCCCCACGCCTGCGTCGGCGAGGGTCACTTGCCGGTTCATCAGCTCGACGTGCTCGAGGATCGTGCGTCCGTGACGCACGAACAGCTCGCCGGCTTCCGTGGCGTGCAAGCCACGGTGATCGCGCGTGAAGAGGCGCTTGCCGAACGTGTCCTCCAGCGCGCTCAGGCGATAGCTGCCGGTGGAGAGCGAACAGTGCACGCGTTTGGACGCCGCCGACAGCGAGCCCAGCTCGGCGCACAGCACGGCGAGGCGGATCGACACGAGGTCGAAGCGCGCGAAGTTGACGTCCATGGGGGCGGCGCGGCTACACGGTGCACATGGCGACGAGCTCGCCCACGGGCATGCGGGGATTCAATTCACGCAGCGCCGAAAGCAGGGCCTTCGCGCGCGACTGGCCCAGCACGCCGGTGGTGAGGTCCATGAACTTCGAGTCCTGTTCGGCCTCGGGCATGCGGTTCTCCAGCGTGCCGATCGGGTCCTCGACGAATACGTGTTCCGTGCGCCCGTCCGCGAACTTCACCGTGATGTCGGCGACGAACTTGCCCGGATAGCGTTCATCGAGTTCGGGTGCTTCGACCAGCTTGATGCGGCCGGCGGTGGCGAGCACCTTGTCCATGTCGAGCTTGCCGTCCAGGTAATCCTTGTGCACCTGGTAGCCGTTGCCCAGGCCCAGCAGCGCGAACGCCATCTGCACCGGCACGCTGTACTGCACGTGCTCGATGTTCTTCGGCGCATATGCGTTCGCGTTCGCGGTGCCGACCACGACGTTGGCCGAGCGCTGGATCTTCGCGACGATCTCGGTCACTTCGCCAGCGCGGCTCGTGAACGGCCGGATCGCATCCACGTAAGCGTGGTTGCAGCCGCAGCAGCAATACGGTTTGAGCCACACCCGCTCGACCTCGTGCTGGCGCGTGGACGAGAAGCGATCGGCGGCGGCCTCGCCGGGCCCTCGCTGCAGGAAGGTCTGGAAGAAGCCCTTGTTGCCGCTGAGGAACGCGCGCGGCCCGGTGATGCCGGCCTGTGCGAGGCCCGCGGCGACCATGCCATTCTTCGTGCCGATGCCCGCATGCACGCGCTTGATCGATCCGCCGGTGGAGGTGTACTCCGTGGTGCCCGATGCGTGGCTGAGCGCGATCGCCAACGCGTGCAGCGTCGTTTCCCCGTCGAAGCCGCGCAGCTTCGCGGACACGGCGGCCGCGCCGAAGTTGGCGAGCACGGCATGCGGATGGAAGCCGCGTTTGAGCAAGTCCGGCGCCGCGAGCGCGCCGATGCGCGTGTACACGTCGTAGCCGATCGCGATAGCCGCGATGACGTCGTCCATCGACTTGCCCAACTCTTCGCCGATCGCGATCGCGGCGGGCACCACGCAGGAGCCCGGATGGCTCGCGCTCTCGCGGTGCGCGTCGTCGTATTCGAAACCGTGGCCATAAACGGCGTTGACGAACGCCGCGTCGATGGCGCTCATCTTCAGGTGGCTCGCGATGACGCTGCTGCGGCCGGGAAGCTTGCGCTCGGTGGCGAACGAGAGGATCTTGCGCGACCACGGCAGCGTGGAGCTGCCCACCTGCATCGCGAGCTGGTCGCGCAGCAGCGTGCTCACGCCTGCGCGCGTCTGCGGCCCCAGGTCCCGTGGGTGGGTGTCGAGGATGAAGCGCACCACTGCCTGCTCCAGCGGCGGGCATGCCGCGAGCGCGCTTTCCTGGCCTTGCACCGTTTGCGAAATCGCCACTTGTCTGTCTCCTGAATGCTTGGGGGTTTCCGTATCCAACACGTGCAGGTTCGCGGTGCAGGCAAGGAGTGTCAATCGAACGGGCGCGCACGTTCCGTACCTCGGCAGCCGTCGCTCCGTGCATCCGCACACCCGTTGCGCGTGCGCGGGCGATTGCGAGCGTGCCGCCAAAGTACGGAACAACGCCCATTGCAGAGTTGACGCTGCGATGGCGTGCGACGAACCTGATCCCGTTCGCAAGACATAGAGAGACAAGGTCCATCCACATGATCGTCGCGACCGCCGGTCACATCGACCACGGCAAGACCACGCTGGTGCGCGCGCTGACGGGCATCGATACCGACCGGCTGCCGGAGGAGAAGACGCGCGGCATCTCCATCGACATCGGCTTCGCGCATTGCATGCTGGAGGGCGGCGAGGTCATTGGCTTTGTCGACGTTCCGGGGCACGAGCGCTTCGTGCGCAACATGTTGAGTGGCGTCTATGCAGTGGGGCACGTGCTGCTCGTGGTCGCAGCCGACGACGGCGTGATGCCGCAGACGAGGGAGCATTTGCGCATCGTGGATTTGCTCGGCGTCGCACAGGGAGCGGTGGTCATCACCAAGAAGGACAGGGTGGATGCCGCGCGCATCGCGGCGGTGGCGCAAGACGCTCTCGAGCTGCTCGAAGGTACGGCGCTGGAAGGCTCGCCCGTGTTCGCGGTGTCGGCCGTGACGGGCGACGGCATGGATGCATTGCGCGGGCACCTGCGCGGGATTGCCGCCTTGGCCAAGCCCCGAATTCAAGACGCCGCCAGGCTCACGCGCTTCGTCGTGGACCGCGTGTTCACTGTGGCCGGCAGCGGCACGGTGGTGACGGGCACGGTGATCGCGGGTGGTATCCGCGCCGGCGATTCTTTGGTGATCGCGCCGGCAGGCACCCAGGCGCGCGTGCGCAAGTTGCAGCGTCATGGCGCGGCGGTGGAGCGCGCGTTGCCCGGGGAGCGTTGCGCCATCAACCTCGCGAACGTGGAGCAGGGCAATGTGTCGCGCGGCGACTGGCTGGTCGCGCCCGACGCCGCCCCCGGCTCCGACTGCCTCGATGTCCGCATCAAGGTGCTGCCTTCGGAGGCTGGCCCGCTCATGCACTGGACGCCAGTGCACCTGCACATCGGTGCCGCCGACATTCCCGCACGCGTGTCGCTGCGCCGTGGCGCGTCCATCGCGCCGGGGCAGGAGCAGGTGGCGCAGCTTCGGCTCGCGCGCCCGGTGCATGCGGCGCATGGCGATCGCCTGATCCTGCGCGACCAATCCGCCACGCGCACTCTGGGTGGTGGCGTCGTGATCGATCCATTCCCCACGAATTTGCGCCGGGCGCAACGCACCGCCGTGATCGAGGCGCTGTCCGGCACCGAGGTGCGGGAAGACCTCGAGGCACTGCTGTCCATCGCAACGACCGGCGTGAAGCTCGAGTGGGTGGCGCATGTGTTCAACCTGTCGTTCGCCGCCGTTCTCGCGATAGTCCCGCAAGGCTCGGTGGTGGTGGTGGAGGCCAGTGGCCATATCGCGTTCTCCGGCGCCGAGGTGGCGCGCCTGCGAGACGCCGTGGCGGCGCGAGTGCAACGCTTCCATGCCGAGCGCAAGAACGCTGACGGCATGGAGATCGTGGCGTTGCACGCGGAAGTCGCACGTGCTATTGACCGGGACGTGTTCACCGGCGTCGTCAAGCATTTCGCCGCCGGCGCGGGCCTGCAGCTCAAGGGATCGCGCATCGGCGCCAGCGCCCACGACTCCACCGACAACCCGCGCGACCTGCAGCTGTGGCAACGGTTGCGGCCGCTGCTCCAGGGGCAGGGCGCGACGATCCCATCGGTGCGCGAGCTGGCCGCGATGACCGGAGCACCGCTGCAGCAGGTGCGTGACCTCGTGCACCGCAAGGCTGCGCACGGCGAGTTGTCGAAACTCACGGCAGAGCGCTTCGCGCTCCCCGCCACCTTGGCGATGCTGCGCGAGAAGGCATCGCAGGTCGCGGAGAGCGTGCCCGGTGCGCACTTCAGCGCGGCGCAGTACCGCGATGCGATCGGAACCGGCCGCGGCCTGGCCATCGAAATTCTCGAACACCTCGATCGGCTGGGCGCCACACAGCGGCGCGGCGACAACCTGCGCGCCATGCGGGAAACCACCACCGCCCGCGCGCTGGACTTATCACCTACCATCCGTTAGGATAATGTCTACCAATTGTTAGGGGCGACCGATGGACACAGCGCAATCCTTCCATACCGACAACTACGAGCAGGCGGTCGAGTCGTTCTTCGAGCGCGGCTGGACCGACGGCCTGCCGATCGTGTTGCCCACGCGCGGCCTGGTGGAGTCGATGATGGCGGCGAGCGGACGCGACCGTGACGAGAGCCTCGGCGTGATCGGGCCCAAGAATGGCCAGGCCACCGTCGAGAAGCTCGCGGTGAATGCGGTGATGGGCGGCTGCAAGCCGGAGTACTTCCCTATCGTGCTCGCGTCGATCGAAGCGCTGATGGCCACCGAGCACAACCTGACGGGCGTCATCCAGACCACGCACATGTGCGTGCCGCTCACCATCGTCAACGGCCCGATCGCGCGCAAGCTCGGCTTCAACTCGCGCGACGGCGTCTTCGGCAACGGCTATCGTCCCAATGCGGCGGTCGGTCGTGCGGTGCGCCTCGCGATCTGGAACATCGGCGGCGCGGTGCCTTGGGCGACCGACATGTCGACCATGTCGCATCCGGGCGAGTACACGTTCTGCATCGCCGAGGAAGAGGAAGACAACCCGTGGGAGCCGCTGCACGTCGAGCGTGGCTGTGCGCCCGGCAGCGACGCCGTCACGGTCTTCTCGTGCGAGCCGCCGCACAGCGTGGTGTGCCAGGGCACGCCCGCCGAGATGCTGTACGTGATCGCCGATGCGCTCTGCGGCCTGGGCAACAACAACATCCACACCGGGGGTCAGACACTGGTGGTCATCAACCCGCGCCAGGCGGAGGAGTTCGCGAAGCACGGCTGGTCCAAGAAGGACGTGCGCGACTACCTGTGGGAGAACGCGCGGCGCACCGACGCCGACGTGAAGGCCTGCGGAATCTTCCACGAGGGCATGCGCAAGGCGCTGGTGGAGCAGGGCCGCTCGCAGGCGCGCTACCTGAACGGCTCTCCGGGCGCGCGGATTCCCGTCACCGACCGGCCCGAGGACATCCACATCGTGGTCGCGGGCGGGCGCACCTATTTCGCGACGGTGCTGCCGGGGTGGGGCGCCTATGGCGGCTATGCGGTGACGCGCCCGATCCGCGCCGGAAAACCCAATTGAAGGAGACAGCCATGGAAATCATGATCCCCGTCTGGCAGGAGAGCACCGAGACGCAACTCGCGGCCAGCGACCTGCAGGGCCTGAAAGGCGTGAGCGTCGCTCTGGTGGACGACAACTACGACGCGGAGTTCACCGACGAGGTGGCGAATGTGCTGGAGCAGACCTACGGCGCGCTGGTCAAGCGGCTCGTCAAGCCGTGGGGCTCCGCGCCCTCGCCGAAGACATTGATCGAGGAGGCGGCCCAGTGCCGGGTCGCGGTCGTCGGCATCGCGTTATGAGGCGCGTGCACGTCGGGCAGTGTGCTTGACGCCGCAGCGCTTGAGAAAAAAGGGATCCACACGGTGACCATCGTGTGGGACACGTTCGAGAAGGCGGCCCGGACGCACGCGCGCGTGCAGGGCGTGCCCGGGGCCAAGTTCGTCATCACGCCGCACCGGCGCGGAACGGACGCCTCCGAGGAACAACGGGCCAAGGCCAGGGCCGCCGTGCCCGAGATCGTCAAGCAACTGCTCGCTTCCTGAGCACCTGGAGACAAAGTCATGAAATCACGCCTGTTCACCGCGGCAGCGCTCCTCGGCGCGCTGCAAGTTCTCCCGGCCGCCGCGCAGGACGCCTGGAAGTTCACCACCATGATGCCGCTCACTGGCTCGAACGCGGGCTACAGCCAGGAGCTCAAGCTCGGCTTCGAGATCGCGCTGGAGGAGATCAACCGCAAGGGCGGCATCAAGGGTCGGCCCGTGCAGCTCAACATCCTCGACACGCAAAGCAACCCGGGCCAGGTGGCCACGCTCGTACGGCAGGCATGCGATGAAGCGCTGATTGTCCTCGGCCCGGCGCTGACCAATGAAGCGCGCGTCGCGTTCCCCGTCGCCAACTCGATGAAGTGTCCTTCGATCGCGCCGGCCGCCTCGGGCGCGGGGCTCACCACCGGCAGCCGGCCCTGGACGTTCAGCATGCTCACGCCGTCCAACGTGACGACGCCGCTGGCCGTGAATGCCGTCATCGCCAAGGTCAAGCCGACGAAGTCGGTCGTGTTCGTCGAGAAAGCGGACTCGGCTTCCAACGACTACGCCGAGATCTCCAACAAGACGCTGGCCGCCGCGAAGGTGCCCGGCGAGATGGTGGCGGTGAGCAGCACCGACGTGGACTTCGGTCCCGCGATGACGCGCGCCACCGGCGCCAACCCCGACCTCATCGTGATCTCGTCGATGGAACGCGCGGCCGTCGGCCTGCTGAAAGAGTTCCGCAAGTCGCAGATGCGCTCCAACGTGCTGCTGACGCAGTCGGCGTGGAACGCGGTGACCGCCGCGCTGCCGCCGGACGTCTTGGAGAACGTGTACCGCTATTCGCAGTCGGATCCGGGCACCTCGGACGACCCGCGCGTGAAGGAGTTCGTGAAGACCTTCCAGGCGAAGTCGGGCGGACGGCCGCCCTCTATCGTCGGCATCCTGCCGTATGACCTGCTGATGGTCGCGAAGGACGCGGTCGAGCGCGGCAATCTGAAGGGCGACGCGGCCAGCCGCGTGGCCGACCGCCAGAAGTTCATCGAGGCGCTGGCCGCCACGAAGGACTGGCAGGGCCTGGGCGGCAAGATGTCCATGTCGCCGGATGGCTTCATGGTCGGCGCGCCCATCGTGCTGGTGTACCGCGCCGGCAAGTGGGAGCGGGTCGCGAGCCAGTAGCCAGTAGGACATCGTGGGCTTTCTCTTCCAGATCCTCATCAACGCGCTGACCATAGGCAGCACGTACGCGCTGGTCGCCGTGGGCTTCACGCTGATCTTCGGCGTGCTGCGCGTGGTGTACCTGAGCCATGCGGCAGTGCTGGCCGCGTGCGCGTACATCGGCTACCTGGTCCTCGCGGCCACCGGCAGCGTGACGCTCGCGCTGGCGGCCGGCACGGTGTCCGGCGCGGTGCTGGGCATCGTCATCGAGTACATCGCCATCCGCCCGGTGCGCGGCCAGAACCATTTGATCCCGATGGTGACGTCGGCGTCGGTGGCCGTGATCATCGAGGAGATCATCCGCCTCACGGTGCAAGCCGGGCAACCGATCTCCTATCCGCAGGCCGCCACGTCGGCGGTGATCCGTTTCCAGTTCGCGGGAGCGTCGCCGTATTTCACCTGGGGGCAACTGCTGATCGTCGTCATGGCGATCGTGCTGGTGCTCGCGCTCACGTTCATCGTGCAGCGCACGTGGATGGGCCGCAGCATCCGCGCCATCGCGGACTCGGAGGTCGCCGCGTCCCTGCTGGGCGTGCGCGTCAACGTCACGTCGGCGATGACGCTCGCGCTCGCCTCGACGCTCGCGGGCGCGACGGGCGTGCTGCTCGGTCTGTCGATCACGGCGATCGATCCGCACTTCGCGGACCCGCTGCAATTCAAGGCGCTGGCCATCGTGCTCTTCGCGGGCATGGGCAGCATTCCGGGGGCGGTGGTCGGCGGCTTTCTCCTCGGTTTCGTGGAGGCATTCGCGGTGGGCTACCTGGACTCTTCGTACCGCGACCTCTTCGCGTATTCGATGATGATCGTCATCCTGATGGTGCGGCCGCAAGGTTTGCTGGGGCGCCGCGTGGCGCAGCGGGTCTGACATGGGTTCCTCAGCATTCGAGGCCTTCCTCACCATCCAGTGCATCATGGCCATCGCGGCCCTGGGGCACTACTTGCCGCTGTCGATGAAGCAGCTGGACGTCGGCATCGCCGGCTACATGGCGATCGGCGCGTATACCAGCGCCATCCTCACGCGCGACCATGGCATGCCGTTCGCGGTGGCACTTGCCGCGGGTGCCGCGCTTGCGGCGGTGGGCGCGCTCGTCATCGACTCGCTCGCCACGCGCGTGAAGCTCAGCGGCTTCGCCTACGCGATCTTCAGCCTGAGCTTCGCGGAGTCGCTGCGCATCATCCTGAACAACTCGCAATCGGTCGGCGGCACGCTCGGCTTCGTCGGTATTCCTTCGCACACCACGCTGGGCGTTGCGGCGGGCATCCTGGCCGCTCTCGGGGAGCGCCTGGGCGGGGTTGGCGTCCCCACCATCGGCTTGTGGGCCCGGGTCCCCCACTACGCGGCGGGCCTGCCGTACCCGGACGGCAGCCTCCAGCTCCTCCAGGGGCTGG
>JAZKIF010000015.1:123099-152972 GCA_040385005.1 Pseudomonadota bacterium | reverse complement strand
TTCATCGTGCCGCAGATGGGCGTTCCGCTGGTCGCGACCAAGCTCACGGTGTTCGCGATCGGCGGCGCGCTGGGTGGTTTGTCGGGCGGGCTGTATTCGCACTACGTTCTCTTCATGCGACCGGACGATTTCGGCTTCGTGCTGCTTCTCACGCTGCAACTGCCGATCGTGTTCGGCGGGCTGGATCGCTTCTGGGGCGCGATCGCGGGTACGGTGCTGCTGGCTTCGCTGCCGGAACTGGTCCGCGAGCTCGGCCAGTACCGGTTGCTCTTCACCGCCGCGGCGACGTTGCTGCTCCTTATCGTTCGGCCCGGCGGCTTATTGACGCATGAAAGTATTGCGGCGATCTCGCGCATGGGCTGTCGCCTCGGCTCGGTCTTCAGGCTGCCGCGGACGAAACGGGAGGCGCCATGACTTCGGCAACCAAGCACAGCATCGCCGTCGATGGCGTCACCGTCCAGTTCGGCGGCGTCACGGCGCTCTCCGACGTATCGATTGCATTCGGTGCCGGTCGCGGCATCGATGCGTTGATCGGCCCGAACGGCGCAGGCAAGACTACGCTGTTCAACGTGTTCACCGGTGTCGTGCAGCCGACGCGCGGGCGCATCTTCGCGCATGGCGAGGATGTGTCCGGCATGCGCCAGGACCAGATCTTCCGGCGTGGCGTCTCGCGCACCTTCCAGGGTGTGCGCCTGTTTGGACACCTGACGGCGCGGCAGAACGTGACGCTGGCCGCGCGTTCGGCCACGGGCAGCGAAGACCGCGCGGCGGGCCGCTACTCCGCGCCGTGGTGGGAGTCGGCGGCCAGCCGCGACCGGGCGCGCGCCGCAATGGATCGGGTCGGGCTCGCTTCCGCTGTGCAGGACCGGCTGCCGTCGCAGCTGTCGCTGTGGGACAGCCGCATGGTGGAGATCGCGCGCGCGATCAGCTCGCAGCCCGGCGTGCTGATGCTCGACGAACCGGCCGCCGGCCTCAACACGGTGGAGAAGACACGGCTGCGGGACCTGCTGCTGAAACTCTCGTCCGCGCTCGACTGCCACATCGTGGTGGTGGAGCACGACATGGAACTGGTGATGTCGGTGGCCGAACACGTGTGGGTGCTCAACTTCGGCAAGCTCCTCGCGCACGGAACGCCGGCGCAGGTGCAGGCGGACCCGCTCGTGCTCGAAGCCTATCTCGGCAGCCCGGAAGAGGAGGCCGCATGACGACGACACCCAACGCCCTGCTACGGGTGGAAGACCTGCGCTGCGGTTACGGCATCGCCGATGTGATCTCCGGCGTGAATATCGAAGTGCGCGCTGGCGAGACGGTGTGCCTGATCGGCCCCAACGGCGCGGGCAAGTCCACGCTGGTCAAGTCCATCGCCGGCCTCGTGAAGCCGCGCGCGGGCCGCATCACATTCGACGGCGGCGACATCACAACGATGCCCGTGCATGAACGCGTGCAGGCGGGCATGGCCCTCGTGCCCGAAGGGCGGGGCTTGCTGCCCACGCTGTCGGTGGAAGAGAACCTCCTGATGGGCGGTTACGTCCGCCGCGCCAGGATGGATGTGCGCGAGGAGATGGAGCGGCTGATGAAGCTCTTCCCGGTACTCGCGCAACGCCGCGCGCAAGCGGCAAACACGCTGAGCGGCGGCGAGCAGCAGCAACTCGTCATCGCGCGGGGCTTGATGAGCCGCCCGCGCCTGCTCTTGCTGGACGAGCCTTCCTTCGGTGTCGCGCCGCTGGTGGTCGCCGCGATCTTCCGCACCATCGCGCAACTCAATGCGTCGGGCACCACCATCCTGCTGGTCGAGCAGAACGCCAACATGGCCTTGCGCGTCGCGCACCGCGGCTATGTGATCGAGTCGGGGCACTGCGTGATGGACGGCACGGCCGCCGAACTGCGCGAGAGCCCTGCGCTGCGCGACGCCTACCTTGGGGCCGCAGCCTGACACGCGGGCCGCCGACACCTTCATTTCAAAGACGATTGCCATGAATTACAGCGACTTCCAGTTCCTCCTCTTCGACCGCAAGCCGGACGGCGTGCTCGTCATCACGCTGAACCGTCCCGAGGTGATGAACGCCACCAATGCGCGGCTGCACTGGGAGCTCACGAAGATCTGGGCCGTGGTGCAGGACGACCCGATGGTGAAAGTGATCATCGTCACCGGCGCCGGCGACCGCGCATTCTCCGCGGGCGGCGATCTCGCGTGGGTGGAGGAGATGGTCGGGAATCACGAGGCCGTCGCCGTCGTGATGAAGGAGGCGAGCGAGATCGTCTACAACATGCTCGCCTGCGAGAAGCCGATCATCTCCGCGATCAACGGCACGGCCGTCGGCGCGGGACTGGCCGTCGCACTGCTCGCGGACGTCAGCGTGATGGCGAAGGAGGCGCGCTTCACCGACGGCCACGTGAAGCTGGGCGTCGGCGCGGGTGACCACGCCACCATCGTGTGGCCGTTGCTGTGCGGCATGGCGAAGGCGAAGTACTACCTGATGACGGCCGACTTCGTCGATGGTCCCGAGGCCGAGCGCCTCGGGCTCGTGACCTTCTGCGTGCCGCGCGCCGAGTTGATGACAAAAGCGCTGGCCATCGCGAACACGCTCGCGCGAGGCAGCCAGACGGCCATCAAGGCCACCAAGAAATCGCTGAACAACTGGATGCGCATGGCGGGCCCGATCTTCGACAACTCGCTGGCGCTCGAGATGCTCGGCTTCCTCGGCGCCGATGCGCGAGAGGGCCTGGACGCCGTGCGAAACAAGCGCGCGGCCGACTTTCCGTCAGCGCGACTGCCTGGCTGAGCCGGCGGCGCACGACCCACCCCAACCATTAAAGGAGACGACCCATGGAAATCATGATCCCCGTTTGGCAGGACGCGAGCGACATGCAGCTCGCGGCCAGCAGCGTGCACTCGCTGAAGGGTTCCACCATTGCGCTGGTCGACGACAACTACGACGCCGTGTTCACCGACGAATTGGAGAAGCAGTTGCGCGAGGCCTATGGCGCCATCGTGAAGCGCTTCGTGAAGCCCTGGGGTTCCGCGCCGTCGCCGCAATCGCTGATCGACGAGGCCGCTCAATGCAACCTGGCCGTCGTCGGCATCGGGTTATGAGGCTCCTGCACGTCGGGCAGTGTGTCTGACGCCGCAGCGCTCGAGCAAAAGGGCATCCATACCGTGACCATTGTTTGGAACACGTTCGAGAAGGCGGCGCTCGCGGGCGCGCGCGCCCGGCGCATGCCGGACATCCAGCTCGCCGTGATCCCCAGCCGCAAGGGCGACGACACCGACGAGGACCAGCGCGTTAAGGCGCGCGATGCGGTGCCGGGTCTGGTGAAGCAACTGCTTTCGGTGTGACCGAAGCGATGAAGGAGACATGTTGAGTGATGTGACCGATGTAGTGGACGTGTTCGTGGTCGGAGCCGGCATGGCCGGCCTCGCGGCTGCGGAGGAAGCCGCGAAGCGCGGGCTCTCCGTCGCCATCGCCGAGGAGATGATGTTCGGCGGGTTGGTGGTGAACGTGAACCATCTCTCGCCGCCCATCGAGGGCCTGTCCGCGGCGGGTAGCGACCTGGCCGCCGATGCGATGACGCGCGTGTCGGATCTCGGCGCCACCACCTTGTTCGAGGCGGTGACGGGCTGCGAGGCGGGGCCGGATGGCTCGCTGCAAGTTTCCACCGCAGCGGGCGCTCATGCGGCGCGCACGGTCATCATCGCCACCGGCGCGAAGTTGCGCTCTCTCGGTGTTCCCGGCGAGCAGGAGTTCGAGGGTCGCGGCGTCTCGCACTGTGCGGACTGCGATGCCCCGATGTTCCGCGACGAGACCGTACTCGTCGTGGGCGGCGGCGATTCAGCGCTGCAGGAGTCGCTTGTGCTCGCGGAGTTCTGCCCCACGGTCCATCTCGTGCACCGAGGGGAGGCGTTCGCTGCACGCAGCGATTTCGTAGAAGCCGTCCGCAAGGATCCGCGCATCAAAGTGCACCTCCGCACGGTGGTGGAGGCGCTCGAGGGTGGCAAGGCGCTCGAAGCCGCGAAGTTGCGTGACACAACGACGGGCACGCATCAGCGCCTCGCCTGCAAGGGATTCTTCGCCTACGTAGGGCTCGAGCCCAATCTCGCGGCCATACCTGCAAGCATCGAATTGCAAGACGGCGCCGTGCGCGTGGACGAAGCCCTCGAGAGCAGTACGAAAAATGTCTTTGCCATCGGCGCGGTGCGCAATGGTTACGGCGGCCAGATCGCCGACACCATGGCCGACGCAAGCCGCGCCATCGACGCCATCTGCAAACGCCTCGGGCGCCCGTAGACGGCAATGTTCCATGGAAGGGAATCGTTCCCGGTGGAGCGGCCGGACTTCAAACCCGGTTGAGGCTGCCTGCAGCCTTTCGTGGGTTCGACTCCCACTCCCTTCCGCCATCCACGCGCGTTCAGCGCGCAGCGACCTCCGCGGTGCGTGCCGGGGTCTTGCGCGCGGCCGCGGGCTTCACGCCCTCGAAGAAGATCGTGCACAGCTGGTTGCCCACTTCCTCCAGCGAACTCTTGCGCGGGTTGAACCAGGTCTGCACCGAGTTCACGCAACTCAGGATGAAGACGCGCGCCAGCGCGATGTCGATGTCGGGCCGCAGGAACCCTTCGTCGCGCAGGTCTTCGATGAGGGTGGTCCAGAGCTTCTGGTGTTGCTCGCGCCGCTTGACCTGGCGCTCCCGCACCTTGTCAGGCAGTTGCGCGAGCAGGCGCGCATGGGCGAGCGCGTAGTCGCCGTACTTGATCTCCGCTTTCAAGAGGCCAATGACGGCGGCGCGCAGGCGCGTGTCGGCGCTCGCGGTGCGCGGCAGCTCGTCGAGATGCGCCTTCAGTTCCTCCACGATGCTCTCTCCGCCATGCGACATGACGGCTTCGACAAGGTCTTCCTTGGAGCTGAAGTGGTAATAAATGCTGGCCGCCTCGATGCCGGCCTGGTCCGCGATGTCGCGCATCGTCGTCGCCGAGTAGCCCTGCGTGCCGAACGAGCGCGCCGCCAGCCGCAGCAGCTTCTCCCGCGTGTCGATCGTCGAATTCGCCTGCTTTCTCGCCATGTCCGTATCCAGTGTGTTGGTGGAGGAAACCGTCCGATGCTAACCGCGCGGAAGCGCCACGCCCCTTGCGTCTAGGTATTTACCCTAGTATCTTATCTAACACGCGTAAGGCTATCATCTAACCATTGTAAGGTAACAGACCCCTGGAAAGAAGGCAAGCATGAGTACCGCTCCGATCAAACCCATCCGTTCATTCCTGTTCGTTCCGGGCAACAAGCCCACCTGGATCGAAAAGGTCGTGGCCGCCAAGGCCGACGCGCTGATCCTCGACCTGGAGGACAGCGTGCCGCCCGACATGAAGGCCGAGGCGCGCACCATCGTCAAGTCCAAGCTCGCGTGGCTCACGGAGCAGAAGCAGCGCGTCTACGTGCGCATCAACCGCAGCCCGCACCTGTACGACTTCGACGACATCCTGGCCGTCGTCGGCCCGCACGTCGAGGGCATCATGATCTCCAAGCCGATCGGCCCGGAAGACATCGACACCGTGTCGGCGATGCTGTCCGAAGCCGAGTACCGCAACCGCGCGCCCATCGGCTCCACGAAGGTGATCCCCCTGCTCGAGACGGCGCGCGCCGCCGAGCTGTGCTACCAGATCGCACTTCGCGACCGCGTGCCCGCCATCGTCGGCGCGACGGCGAAGAACGCCGACGTGGCCCGCGCGCTGGGCACCGTGTGGTCGCCCGAGGGCCGCGAGACGCTGTACCTGAAGTCCCGCGCCGTGATGGCCGCGCGCGCCGCCGGCAAGCTGCCGATCGGCGGCGTGTGGCAGCAGGTGCACGACCTCGAAGGCCTGAAGAAGGCGGCCGAGCTGGACCGCGCGCTCGGCATGACGGGCGAGCTGCTGCTGCATCCCTCGAACGTCGCAACGGCCAACCAGGTCTACAGCCCCACGCCCGAGCAGGTCGCCTTCTACAAGGGGATGGTCGCGGCGCTGGACAAGGCGCAAGCCGAAGGCCGCGCCTCGTGCATCTACGACGGCGAGCACATCGACATCGCCCACGTGAAGACCGCGAAGGAAATCATCGCGCTCGCCGAAAGTTTCTCCAGCTGAGCGTTCCCGCCCAGCTGCGCCCCACCACCACAGACAAGGAAACGACCATGGCCGGACTTTATTTCGAGGATTGCCGCGAGGGCCTCGTGATCGAACACGCGATCCGCAGGACTGTCACCGAGACGGACAACGTGCTCTTCTCCACGATGACCTACAACTGCGCGCCGCTGCACATCGACGCCGAGTACTGCAAGACGACGCCGTACGGCCAGCGCCTCGTGAACAGCATGTTCCTGCTGGCGCTGGTGAACGGCATCACCGTGATCGAGACCACCATCGGCACGACGCTGGGCAACCTGGGCTTCGAGGAGATCAAGTTCCCCAAGCCGGTCTTTCACGGCGACACGATCCACGTTCGCACGACGATCGTGAACGCGCGCCAGTCCAAGAGCCGCCCGGACACCGGCATCGTCACCTTCCGCCACGAGGGCATCAACCAGCGCGACGAGGTGGTGTGCCTGTGCGTGCGCAACGGCCTGATGATGCTGCGCCCGAAGCAAGAGGAGAAGAGCAATGGCTGAACTCCAGGACCACTACGTCGCGCAGAAGGACCGTGAAGCGGTCCTCGACGAAGTTCGCCAAGCGGCGCGCACGCTCGCGAACAAGTTCCCGATGTCCTACTGGCGCGAGTGCGACAAGGACGCCAAGTACCCCTGGGAATTCGTCAACGCCTTCGCCAAGGCGGGCTGGATGGGCATCATGTTCCCCGAGGAATACGGCGGCATGGGCCTGGGCGTGACGGAAGCCGCCGTCATGCTGCAGGAGATCGCCGCGTCGGGCGCCGGGATGAGCGGCGCCTCCGCGGTGCACTTCTACGTGTTCCCGCCCGCGCCGATGCTGCGTCACGGCTCCGATGCGATGAAGAAGAAGTACATGCCGTCGCTCGCGCGCGGCGAGATGCTGATGGCATTCGGCGTCACCGAGCCGACGGCCGGCGTCGACACTTCGCGCATCCGCACCCACGCCGAGAAAAAGGGCGACCGCTGGGTCATCAACGGCCAGAAGGTCTGGAGCACGAACGCGCAGAACGCCGTCAAGTACCTGGTGCTGGCGCGCACCTCGCCCCGTGACGAGAAGCGTCCGCTGGATGGCATGACGCTCTTCTTCGCGGACATGGACCGGAAGCACTGCGACGTGCGCGTGATCGACAAGCTCGGGCGCGCTGCCGTCGATTCGAACGAAGTCTTCATCGACGGCCTCGAAGTCGCCGAAGAAGACGTGATCGGCGAAGTGGGCAAGGGCTTCAGCTACCTGCTCGATGGCCTGAACCCCGAACGCGTGGTCGTCGCGGCGGAGGCGATCGGCATTGGCCGCGCCGCCATCGAGATGGCCTCCAAGTACGCGAACGAGCGTGTGGTGTTCGACCGCCCCATCGGGAAGAACCAGGCCGTGGCTCATCCGCTGGCCGAGTGCTGGATGCGCCTGGAAGCGGCGAACGCGATGATGATGAAGGCAGCGGTGCTGTTCGACAATCACCAGTCGTGCGGCGTCGAAGCCAACACCGCCAAGTTCCTCGGCGCGGACGCGGGGTTCGCCGCGTGCGACCAGGCCATGCGCACGCACGGCGGCTACTCGTACGCGAAGGAGTATCACATCGAGCGCCTGTGGCGCGAGGTTCACCTCTTGCGCGTCGCGCCCGTTTCGCAGGAAATGGTCTGCAACTTCATCTCGAACAAGGTGCTGGGCCTGCCCAAATCCTACTGATCGGAGACACATCCAATGCTCAGCCGAAGCGATCGCCCCCTGGAAGGTATCCGCGTGCTCGACCTCACCGTCGCGCTCGCGGGGCCCTATGGTTCCCTGCTGTTGGGAGGCATGGGCGCGGAAGTGATCCGCATCGAGGCCCCTGGCGGCGGCGACATCGCCCGCACCAACCCGCCCTTCGTGGGCGGGGACGGCATCAATTTCGGCGCGCAGGCGAAGGGCGAGGTGTCGCTCACGGTGCTGAATCGCGCGCGCAACAAGAAGAGCATCACACTGGACCTGAAGAAGCCGGAGGGCCATGCGCTCCTGCTGCGCCTGGCGAAAGAGTGCGACGTGGTGCTCGAGAACATGAGCGAGGGCACCGCCGCCAAGCTCAAGGTCGACTACGAGAGCATCCGCGCGGTCAACCCGAAGATCATCTACGCCTCCATCAAGGCGCTGGGCGAACCAAGCCCGTATCCGGGTCTGAAGGGAATGGACATCATCGTCCAGGCGCTGAGCGGCATCATGGAGACGACCGGTTTCGCCGACGGCCCGCCGACGCGCGTGGGCCTGCCGATCGCCGACATGGTCGCGCCGCTGTACGCCGTCAACGGCATCCTCGCCGCCCTCATCTACCGCGGTCGCACCGGCGAAGGCCAGCAAGTGAAGGTGTCGATGCTGGACTGCCTGGCCTCGTGGGTGGCGGAAGAGCATTTCGACGTGTTCGGAAAGGCGGGCTATCCGCTGCGTTCGGGCAACTTCCAGGACCGCCTCGTGCCGTTCGGCGTGTACGAGACGAAGGACGGCCACGCCGCCATCGCCGCGTTCCAGCCCGACTGGATGAAGGGCCTGCTCGATGCGATCGGCCGGCCCGAGCTGATGGCCGACCCGCGTTTTTCCAGCCGCGGCCCGCGCATGAAGAACGCCGACGCGCTCAATGCCATCGTGCAGGAGTGGACGCGCACGCAGACGTCGCAGGAACTCGTGCACGAGCTGCTGGAAAGGCGCAACGTGCCGTGCGCGCGTGTGCGCAAGCCCGACGAAGTCCTGCACGATCCGCACCTGCACGAGAGCGGCGCGGTGATGAACCTGCAGCACCCGACGCACGGCGACATCGGCGCGGTGGGCATGGGCCTGCCGATCCAGTTCTCCAAGACGCATTCGCAGTTCGACCAGCCGGCGGCGGAACTCGGCGCATCGAACGAGCAGGTGTATGGCGACATCCTCAAGCTCGGCAAGGACGAGATCGCCGCATTGCACGCCAGGGGAGTCATCTAGATGGGACCGTTGGCGGGTGTGCGCATCGTCGAGCTGGCCGGTATCGGCCCCGGACCGCTGGGCGCGATGCTGCTCGCGGACCTCGGCGCCACGGTGATCCGCGTCGACCGCATCGTGCCCTCAGGCCTCGGTGCGCCGCGGCCGATCGAGTTCGACCTGGGCCTGCGCAATCGCAAGTCGATCCGCGTGGACCTGAAGGATCCCGCCGGCGTCGCGCTGGTGATGGATCTCGTCGAGAAAGCCGATGCGCTGATCGAGGGGTTCCGCCCCGGCGTCACGGAGCGGATGGGCCTGGGCCCGGACGATTGCCTGCGCCGCAACCCGAAGCTGGTCTACGGCCGCGTCACCGGCTGGGGGCAGGACGGGCCGCTCGCGCAAGCGGCGGGCCATGACGTGAATTACATCGCCATCACCGGCGTGCTGAACGCGATCGGCACGCAGGGCGGCCCACCGGTGATCCCTCTGAACGTGATCGGCGACTACGCGGGCGGCTCCATGCTGCTCGCGATGGGCATCCTCGCCGGGATCGTAGAGGCGCGCACGTCGGGCAAGGGCCAAGTGGTCGATGCGGCCATCGTCGACGGTGTCGCTTCGCTCATGACGCAACTCATCGGATTGCGTGCTGCCGGCATGATGAACAGCGAACGCGGGACCAATCTGCTCGACTCCGGCGCGCCGTTTTATGGCGTGTATGAATGCGCGGACGGCAAGCACATCTCCATCGGCCCGATCGAGCAGAAGTTCTACCTGCAGCTGCTGGAGCGGCTCGAACTCACCGAGCCGTGGCTGCGCCGGCAAATGGATGCGAGCCGCTGGCCCGAAGTCAAGCGCGTATTCGCGGAGAAGTTCAAGACACGCACGCAAGCCGAGTGGACGCAGATGCTCGAAGGCACGGATGCGTGCTTCGCGCCCGTACTCGACCTGGATGATGCGTACAACCACCCTCATCTAAAAGCGCGCGGGACCTACATCGACGTCGCCGGCGTGATGCAGCCGGCGCCAGCGCCGCGCTTCTCGCGCACGCCCGCGGACAAGCCGCAGCCGCCGGCCGAAATGAATTCCACCAACGCCGCCGCTGCCCTCAGCGGCTGGCTTCCCGACTCACGCATTGACTCGCTCGCAGCCGCGGGCACGTTCCAGTAAGGAAAAATCATGATTTCTCGACGCCACCTCATCGCGCTGCCGGCGCTTGCCGCATTGCCGCTGCGCTCCGCGTTCGCACAGGAGTACCCGGCCAGGCCGATCCGCATCATCGTTCCAACCGGACCCGGTACGGGCACGGACGCGACTGCGCGCCACATGTCGGCGGGACTGCTCAAGGCGTGGAACACGCCCGTCATCGTGGAGAACAAGCTGGGCGCCGGCGGCGTCATCGGCACCGACTTCGTCGCCAAGGCCGCGCCGGACGGCTACACGCTGCTCTTCACCTACGCATCGCACTACAGCAACCAGTGGATCGAGCCGACGCCGTACGACGCCGTGAAGGACTTCGAGCCCATCGCGCGCCTCGCGACATCCGCTCTGGTGCTGGTGACCGGCCCGAACTCGCCCTTCAAGACCGTGCACGACGTGGTCAATGCCGCGAAGCAGAAGCCCGGCACCATTTCCTATGGCTCGGCCGGCACCGGCACAACGTCGCAGATGGCGGCGGAACTCCTCTCCAGTATGGCCGGCATCAAGCTCAACCACATTCCGTACAAGGCACCGGGCCAGGCCGCCATCGACGCGGCGGCCGGCCAGGTCGACATCAGCTTCGGTGGACTCGCGACGCAATTGCCGCTCATCAAGGCGGGTCGCCTGCGCGCCATCGCCGTGACGACCACAACGCGCTCGATGAACCTTCCCGATGTGCCGACAATCGCGGAATCCGGCTATCCGGGCTACGAGAACTCCTCGCCGATCTGGGCGCTTGCGCCGCGCGGAACGCCGCAAGCGATCACGACCAAGCTCTCCGACACGCTGGTGCGCCTGGCATCGACGCAGGAGTTCAAGGACTTCTGCTTCGCGCAGGGCTTCGAGGTGGACGTGCAGAACGCCGCTGCTTTCCGCGCAGCCGCACCGGCCGAACTGGAAAAGTGGCGCCGTCTCGTGGCGCTGACCGCCGCGAAGAAGTGAAGCATCCAATGAATCTGAAAACAGAGGTGAATCGTTTCGCCATGACCGTGCGCGGTGCGCTGGGATGCATCGCATCCGCCGCTGCGCTCCTCTCCGGAATCGCCGCGCATGCGGCCGACGCGTGGCCCGCGAAACCCATCCGCATCGTCGTTCCGGTGCCTGCGGGCAGCGCCACGGACCTCACGGCGCGGCAGCTCGCGCCGCGCCTCGCGCAGGAGCTGGGCCAGCCGGTCGTGATCGACAACAAGCCGGGCGCCGACATGGGCATCGGCATCGTCAACGCCGCGAAGAGTCCGGCCGACGGCTACACTTGGCTGCTCGTCTCGTCCACGCTGACCTCGAGCGCGGTGCTGAAGAAAGTGGCGTTCGATCCGGCTAAGGACTTCGCGCCAGTCTCGCTCATCGGCTATGCCGCGACAGTCGCGGTGGTGCCGCCCGCGCTGGGCGTGAAGACGCTGGACCAGTTCGTCGCACTGGCGAAGTCCAAGCCGGGCGCGCTCAATTACGCGAACCCCGCGGTCGGCGCGCTGGGCCACCTGAACACGGCCTTGCTCGCGCACGCGACAGGCATCGACATGACGTCGGTGATCTACAAAGGCTCGTCGCCCGCGATGGTGGACCTGGTGTCCAACCGCGTGCACTTCATGATGATGCCCACGGGCGTCGCGCTGCCCCAGACCAAGGGCGGCACGCTGCTCGCGCTGGGCGTCGTTGGCGACGCGCGCTCGCCGCTCTACCCGAACGTGCCCACGCTAAAGGAGCTCGGCTACCCCAGCGTGGACCTGGAAGCGTGGATGGGCATTCTGATGCCCGCAGGAACGCCGCGCGAGATCGTCCTGCGCGCCAACGCCGCGCTGAACACGGCCCTGAAAGAGCCGGCGATCAAGGACGCGATGGAACAGGCCGGCCTGCGCGTGACGCCAGGCGGCACGCCCGAGGCCTTCGCGCAGCAGATCCGCAAGGACGCCGTGCAATGGCCGAAGATTTTCGAGCTCGCGAAGATCAAGCGCGAGGATTGATGCATCGAACCCCAAGGAACTCTCCATGAAAATTCTCGTCCCCGTCAAGCGGGTGGTGGACTACAACGTGAAGATCCGCGTCAAGTCGGACGGCAGCGGCGTGGACCTCGCCAACGTGAAGATGAGCATGAACCCCTTCGACGAGATCGCCGTCGAGGAAGCCGTACGGCTGAAGGAAAAGGGCGCGGCCACCGAAGTGATCGCCGTCTCGTGCGGCGTTGCCGCCTGCCAGGAAACGCTGCGCACCGCGATGGCCATCGGCGCCGACCGCGCGATCCATGTGCTGACCGACGTCGAGCTGCAGCCCCTGGCCGTGGCCAAGCTGCTGAAAGCCTTGTTCGACAAGGAGCGGCCGGGTCTCGTGATCCTGGGCAAGCAGGCGATCGACGACGACGCGAACCAGACGGGCCAGATGCTCGCCGCGCTCGCCGACCTGCCGCAAGCCACGTTCGCATCGAAAGTCGAGATCGCGGGCGACAGCGCGAACGTCACGCGCGAAGTCGATGGCGGCCTGGAGACGATCGCGATCGAGCTGCCCGCCGTCGTCACCACCGACCTGCGCCTGAACGAGCCGCGCTACGTGACGCTGCCCAGCATCATGAAGTCCAAGAAGAAGCCGCTGGAGAGCGTGAAGCCAGAGGACCTGGGCGTGGACGTGACGCCGCGCCTCACGACGCTGAAGGTGACCGAGCCCGCCAGTCGCAGCGCCGGCATCAAGGTGCCGGACGTCGCGACCCTGGTCGCGAAACTCAAGAACGAAGCGAAGGTGATCTGAAAATGGCCGTCCTTGTCATTGCCGAACACGACCACGCGCACATCCGTAGCGCGACCCTCAACACCGTGGCCGCCGCCACGCAATGCGGCGGCGACGTGCATCTGCTGGTCGCAGGTTTGAATTCCTCTGTAGCGGCTGAGGCCGGTGCGCAGGTTGCGGGCGTCTCCAAAGTGCTCCACGCGCAAGGCGAACAGTTCGCGCACGCGCTGGCCGAGAACGTCGCGGCGCAAGTGATCGCGCTGGTGCACAAGTCACCCGGCACGTACACCCACATCCTGTTTCCCGCGACTGCAGCCGGCAAGAACGTCGCGCCGCGCGTCGCCGCGAAGCTCGACGTGGCGCAGGTGAGCGACATCACGAAAGTGATCGATGCGGACACGTTCGAGCGCCCGATCTACGCGGGCAATGCGATCGCGACCGTGCGCAGCGGCGACGCGGTGAAGGTGCTCACGGTCCGCACCACCGCGTTCGACCCAGCAGCCACCACTGGCGGCAGCGCTGCCGTGGAAGCCGTCGACTGCGTCGCCGACAGCGGCAAGAGCAGTTTCAAGAGCGCGGAGATCGCGAAGAACGACCGGCCCGAACTCACGGCCGCCAAGATCATCGTCTCGGGCGGGCGCGCCCTGGGTTCGAGCGAGAAGTTCGACGCGGTGCTGACGCCGCTCGCGGACAAGCTCGGCGCCGCGATTGGCGCGAGCCGCGCGGCGGTGGATGCGGGCTATGCGCCCAACGATTTCCAGGTCGGCCAGACCGGCAAGATCGTCGCGCCGCAGCTCTACATCGCCTGCGGCATCTCCGGCGCGATCCAGCACCTGGCGGGCATGAAGGACTCCAAGGTGATCGTCGCGATCAACAAGGACGAGGAGGCACCGATCTTCAGCATCGCCGACTATGGACTGGTCGCGGACCTGTTCGAAGCCGTGCCCGAGCTGGTGAAGAGCCTTTGAGCCGCGAAGCCCTTGCCCAGGTGGAGGCCGCGTGGAACGACGCGGGACAGCGCTGGGACGTGGACGCGCTGACGGCGCTCTACACGGATGACGCGCTCTTCTTCGGCGGCAGGCCCGCGCATTCGGTCGGATCAGCGCAGATTCGCAGCTACTTCGCGTCGTACGAGGGTGTGATCCTCTCGGCGACGATGAAGCTGCGCGACCAGCACATCGTGCCGCTTGCGCCCGGCTCGTTCCTCGCGCAGGGCGCGGTCGACTTCTCGTTCATCCTCGACGGCGACCAGCACACCACATCGGCGTTGCGCACGACGATGCTGTTGGTGGAGGACGCCGGACGATGGAAAATCCGCCAATACCATTTTTCCGCAATGCCGCCGGCGCCCCCGCTGGGCAGGAGCTGACAATGACGAAACCCGACACGCCCGCGCAGCGATTGCTGGGCGACATCGCGCCCAAGTTCGCCGAGCTCACGGATGACGTGCTCTTCGGCGACGTCTGGGAGCGGCCGGAACTCTCCAAGCGCGACCGCAGCCTCATCACCTGCGCCGCGCTGGTCGCGACCGGCAAGACGGAACAGATGGAATCGCACTTCCCCCGCGCCATCACGAACGGCGTGACGAAGGAGGAGCTGGTCGAGATGATCACGCACCTCGCGTTCTATGTGGGCTGGCCGAGCGCGGTCTCGGCGATCGCTCGTGTGAAGGAATTGCCATGACTGAGACTGTGCTTATCGACGACAGCGCGGCGCACGTTCGCCGCATCACGCTCAACCGGCCCGAGCGCATGAACGCGTTCGACGGCGACACGCTCGCGGCATTCAATGCGGCTGTCCGCGGAGCGGCCGAACCGGAGCGCGACATCCGCGTGATCGTGATCGGCGGCACGGGCCGCGCCTTCTGCGCGGGGAATGACCTCAAGTGGCTGGCGAGCGGCGTGCTCTCCAATCCGGCAGCCCACCAGCGCCACCAGGACTTGATGCAGGCCACCTACGAAGGGCTGGAGGCCGCGGACCAGATCGTCATCGCATCGATCAACGGCTTCGCGCTCGCGGGCGGGTTCGAACTCGCGCTGGCCTGCGACATCATTGTCGCGAGCGAAGACGCGCAAATGGGCGACGAGCACATGCGCCGCAACCTGCTGCCCAGCGGCGGCAGCTCGCAGCGCCTGCCGCGTCTGCTCGGCCTGCCGCGTGCGATGTACTACCTGGTGACGGGCCGCCGCATGACGGGCCGCGAAGCCGTGGACCTTGGCCTCGCCGCGCTGGCCGTGCCTGCGGCGGAACTGGAGTCGGCGACGAATCAATTGGCGATCGAGATCGCTAGCGCCGACGCGCACGCACTGGCCGCGATGAAGTACATGGCGCGCCGTGCACTGGAGATTCCGCTGAAGGACGGACTGGCGATGGAGCGATGGATGCAGCACCGCTACCGCACGGTCTCGCCGTCGCTGGCGGCGGGGGTGATGAACTTCGCGGCGAAGGGCAGTTAAGCCGTCTCCCGCCCTGTCAGCCGCATCAGCGGCGCAACGCTATCGAGCGTCTCCAGCCGCAGCACCATCCCCACGATGCCATCGATCGCGCGGGCCGAGATCACGCCCTGCGCGTTGTGGCTGAACTTCTCCACCAGCTCCTCCGTCGTGCAACGGCTCGTGGGATCCGGCGAGGGGCTGCCTTTCGGATAGCGCTTCTCGCCCAGGAACGTCTGCCCGCGCGCCTGCACTTCGATCTTCGCGGGACGGCTCGCGGCATTGCTTGTGAGCAGCTTCACGTAGTCCGGATGCACCTCGTGCGTCACCTTGTCCATGAGGCCCATCACGGACGGGCCGAACACCAGCGCCGGATCCTGCCAGGCCTTGCCCGGCGGCGGCACGTGAGCGGCCAGCGCGATGCCGTGCGCGATGCTGAATTGCGCGTCGTGCACATGCGTGATCTCGCGGTTGAGCCACACCGGCTGCTCGATGAAGCCCTCGACGAAGATCTTGATGCCGTCGATCTCGGCGGGCTTCAGGTCGTTCTTCCGCACGATCTCGGTCACGCAATCGATGAGGGCATGCATCACGCGGCAGTGCGGATAGGGCTTGTACGACTGCTCGGCGGGGAAGCGCCACTCGGCGCCCAGGCCGGAGGTGATGCCATCGGGCTCCCAGCGGCGCGTGCCGATGAACCGCGGGAAGCCGAACTCGCGGTCGTCCAGCACCTGCACGTCGCCGCGGTGCCCGAGCTCGCCCATGTGGGCGGCGGTCATCGCGGATTGCGTGAGGAAGCCGCCGAGCAAATACTTGATCGTCGAGCTCGGCGCGTGCTGGAACCATGCGACTTGCGAGTTGACGGGCGCGATGCACCCGGCGATGCCCAGCGAATGCGCCATCACATCGCGCGACTGGCCCTTGAGCATGCCGATCGCCGCAGTGGCGCCGAAGACGGTACTGCTGTAGCCATACACCGGCGGCGGAGACACCTTGCCGTCCTTGGTGTCGCGCAAATAATCCATCGCCTTGCCGAGGCGGTACGACATCTCGTGCGACACCGCGATGGCCTCGATCAAGGCCTGGCCGGACGAGCCGCGCGCCTCGCCGACGGCGAGCGCGCCCGGCAGCACGTACGGCGTCACGTGGCCCGGTGGCAGCACGGCGTCCATGTCGAGCGCGTTGATGAGTTCGGCGTTCGCGAAGGCCGCGCCGAAGACGTTCACCTTGTCGCCCGTGCCGATGATGGTCGCGTCGCCGCCTGTGCCGCCCGTCATGCGGCCGTAGTCGATGCCGATGCGGCCCTTGGGCTCGTCGATGGCGGCGATTGCGACGCCGAGCGAGTCGAGGACGATGCGCTTGCACTCGTCGATGACGGCGGGTGGCAGTTCGGAGAATCGGGTGGCGGTCGAGAACCCGGCGAGCTGATCGATGATGGTGGGCACGGTAAATTCCTTGTAGGCGATTGGGTTCAGGCGGTGCACATCTGGGCGAGCTCCGCCGCTGTGACACGGCCATCGAGGCGCTTGAGCGTGCCCAACAATGCATCCGCGCGTACCGCGCCGAGCAAGCCGCGCGTGAGCTCCATGAACTTAGCGTCCTGCTCGGCCTGCGGCATCGGGTTATCGGGCGTGCCGATCGGATCCTCGACGAACGAGTGCCTGCTCGTTCCGTCGCGCAGTTCCACCGTGATGTCCGCGACGAACTTGCCGGGATACTTCGCATCCAGCATCGTGTCCTCGACGAGCGTGATGCGCGCGGCCGTCGCGATCACGGCCGCCATGTCGAGCTTGCCTTCGAGGTAATCGAGGTGCACCTGGTAGCCGTTGCCTAGGCCCAGCAGTGTGAACGCCATCTGGATCGGTAGGCTGAACTGCACGTGCTCGATGTTCTTCGGCTGCCATGCATTGACATTGACGGTGCCGACCACGACGTTCGCGGAGCGCTGAATGCGCGCGACGACCTTCTCGATGCCGCCGACCTGACCCGCGAAGGGGCGCACCGCGTCCAGGTATGCGTGGATGCAGCCGCAGCAGCAGTAAGGCTTGAGCCAGACCTGCTCGATCTCGAATCGCGGCACCGCGGCGAAGCGCTTCTCGGGCTCGATGCCCGCGGGCCTTTGCAGAAACGTCTGGTAGAAGCCCTTGTTGCCGCTGAGGGACGCGCGCGGCCCGGTGATGCCGGCTTGCGCCAGGTCCGCCGCGGCCATGCCGCTGCGCACGCCGATGCCGGAATGCACGCGTTTGACCGAGCCGCCGGTCGATGTGAATTCGCCCGTGCCCGATGCATGGCTGAGCGCGATGGCCAGCGCATGCAGCGTGGTCTCCGCGTCGAACTTGCGCATGCTCGCGACCACGGCCGCCGCGCCGAACGACGAGAGCACCGCGTGCGGATGGAAGCCGCGCTTGAGCAGGTCGGGACCGGCGAGCGTGCCGATGCGTGTGTAGATCTCGTAGCCCGCGACGATGCCGGTGATGACCTCATCGAGGGTCGAGCCCAGCTCCTCGCCGACAGCCAAGGCGACCGGCACCACGCAGCAGCCCGGATGGCTCGCGCTTGCGCGGTGTGCATCGTCGTATTCGAAACCGTGGCCGTAGATCGCGTTCACGAACGCGGCGTCCTGCGCGTTCATCTTCAACTGGCTTCCGAGAACGGTGCTGCGACCGGGAAGGGCACGACCCTGCGCGAAGGTGAGCACTTGCCGGGACCAGGGCAGCCGCGAACTGCCGAGCTGGACGGCGAGCTGGTCGCGCATGAGCGTACTCACGCCGGCGCGTACCGCGGGGCCGAGGTTCTCGGGCCGGAGGTCCTGGATGAAACGCACGACCGCCTGCTCGAGTGGAGGGCAGCCCTGGAGTTCCTGGTGGTTCACGTCATCTCCTGGTGGACAGCCTTGCAGCTTGCTTGCGGGGCGTCGTGGTGTCAACGACGCGCGGCCGCCCGTTCCGTACAACGGTTTTGCATATTCGCGCCATCGGCTGCACTGCGGCCTTCCGTGGTACGGAACATTCCCAGGGCGCCGGTTGAATGCAGGAGGGATCCGCGCGCCTAATCGCTCGTCGCACGAATCAAGGGGCAGCGCCATGGATCTCGCACTGAAGTCGAAGAAGGTTCTCGTCACTGGCGCGTCGCAAGGCATCGGCGAAGCGCTGGCCCGTGCATTCGCCGCCGAAGGCTGCGCGCTGTACCTCGTCGCGCGTTCTGGTGACAAGCTGGAGAGCCTCGCGTCGGACCTACGCGGCGCTCACGGAGTCGATGTGCACACTCTCGCCGCGGACCTCACGGCGCAAGGCGCGGTGGATGCCGTCATGCGTTTCGCCGGCGACGTCGACGTGCTCGTCAACAACGCCGGCAGCATCCCAGGCGGCACGCTCTGGGACATCGACGAGGCCGCGTGGCGCCAGGGCTGGGAGCTCAAGGTCTTCGGCTACATCAACCTCACGCGCGCCATGTATCCCGCGATGAAGCAGCGTGGAGCGGGCGTCATCCTCAACAACATCGGCAACGGCGGCGAGAACTTTGATTTCAACTACATCGCCGGAACGACGGGCAACGCCGCGCTGATGGCGTTCACGCGCGCCCTGGGCGGCCGCAGCATGCACGACGGCATCCGTGTCGTCGGCGTGAACCCGGGGCCGGTGTCCACCGAGCGCATCAACAAGGTGCTGCGAAAGCGAGCGGAGCGTGAGCTTGGCGATGCGTCGCGCTATGCGGAGTTCTTCTCCACCTTGCCGCTGGAGCGGCCTGCGACGGTGGAGGAAGTGGCGGACCTGTTTGTCTATCTCGCGTCACCGCGGTCCAACTATACAAGTGGTGTGATCTTCACGATGGATGGCGGGTTAACGTCGAAACGTTCGATCGCTTGAGTTCTATCGAGCGAGCCCAGCCCTGGCTCGCTCGAGCTGTTCCCGGTGCTCAGGATGCGCGATCGCGATCATCTTCGGGATGCGCTGCGCAATCGACAGCCCCCGCAAATCCGCGATGCCATGCTCCGTGACGATGACGCATCCGTCACTTCGCGAAACGGTTACAGGGCCGGACAACGATGACACGACCCGGCTGTGCGCCTTCGCGGTGGACGGCAACGCGATGACCGGCACGCCGCCACGGCTGTTCTGCGCGGCACGCAGGAAGTCCACGACGCCACCCACCGCGCCGATGTAAGTGCCCGCGGCGACCTCGCTGTTGACCTGGCCGGTGAGGTCGACTTCCACCGCGGAATTGATGGCGACGAAGCGATCGATGCTCGCGAGCACGCGTGCATCGTGCGTGTATTCGGTGCCACGCAGCTCGAGTGCGGCGTTGCGGTGCGCGAAGTCGCGCACGCGCTTCGACCCCATGAGGACGCCGCCGACGGTGATGCCCGCGTCGATGCTCTTGCAGCTGTTGGTGATGACGCCCGATTCGCACAGCGCCGCGAAGCCGTCGCCGATGCTGCCGGTGTGCACGCCGAGCTCGCGCCGGTCGGTCAATTGCGCGAGCGCCGCATCGGGGATCGCACCGACGCCGGTCTGCAGGGTAGCACCGTCTTCCACCAGGCTCGCGACATGGCGGCCGATGGCTTGTTCGACCGGGCTTGGCGCGACGGCCGTCCGCGGCTCGAACGGTGCGTCGCCTTCGACGAGCATGGCGAAGTCGGTGTCGCGCAGGTACGGGCCGCCGTAAGTCCAGGGCACGTCGGGATGGACCTCCGCGATGATGACGCGCGCGCCGCGCACGGCCTCTGCGAGGTACTCGCGCGCCATGCCCAGGGTGTACCGGCCCATCGCGTCGGGCGGGGAGACCTGCAACATCATCACGTCGATGCGCAAGGCGCCGCTACGAATCAACGCGGGCAATTGCGAGTAGTGGACCGGCAGTATGTCGAGCACGCCCGCCTGTGCGAGCTTGCGATTCGCGCCCGCTCCCGAATACGCGAGGAAGTCGAAGCTGTCCGCATGCGCCGGCTGCAGCACATCCGCGAGGCCGATGCCCAGGAACAGGCGGATGCGGCCGATGCCCTGGCGCTGTTCGACCAGCGCGCGCATCAACGCCACCGGCTCCGCATGCGACTGGCCCCACATCACCGTGTCGCCGGGGCGGATGAGGCGGGAGAGTTCGGTGATGTTCTTCATGCGTGCGGTCCGACTCTAGCCGCGCCGGTGGGGTGCGTGCAAATGGTGAAATCGGAAGCATCCCTTCGCCTTCCGCGAAGCGAAACTTCGCGCATGACCGCTTGGCTGCGCGGTGCGTCGCCACTATCCTGCAAGCTGGCAAACGGAGACATGGATGACGAACAAGGCGCAAGGTCCCCTCGTGGGCGTGAAGATCGTGGAGCTCGGCGGCGTGGGCCCCGTGCCTTTCTGTTCGATGCTGCTGTCGGACCTGGGCGCGGACATCATCCGCATCGACCGGCCGCCGGGCTACGACGGCGGCGTGGCGATGGACCCGCGCTTCATGCTGCTCAACCGCGGACGGCGCAACGCGGCATTCGACCTGAAGAAACCCGAAGCGGTCGCGGCCGTGCTGAAGCTGGTCGCGGGCGCCGATGCGCTGCTCGAAGGATTTCGACCCGGCGTTACCGAGCGGATGGGCCTCGGCCCCGCTCAGTGCCAAGCAGTGAACCCGCGCCTCGTGTACGGCCGCATGACGGGCTGGGGCCAGGAAGGCCCGCTCGCACAGGCGCCGGGCCACGACATCAACTACATCGCGCTCACCGGCGCATTGCACTCCATCGGCGAGCGCGGCGGCCCGCCCACCGTTCCGCTCAACCTCGTAGGCGATTTCGGCGGCGGCTCGCTGTACCTCGCGCTGGGCGTGGTGTCCGCGATCCTGGAGGCGCGCACGTCGGGGCAGGGCCAGGTAGTGGACGCCGCGATGGTCGATGGCTCGGCTTCGCTGATGGCGCTGACCTACGCGATGCGGGCGGGCGGCCTCTGGACCGACAAGCGCGGTGACAACCGTCTCGATTCCGGCGCGCCGTGGTACGGCGTGTACGAGTCGAAGGACGGCCGCTACCTCGCGATCGGCTCGAACGAAACGCGCTTTTATCGCAAGACGCTCGAGCTGCTGGGCCTGCGCGAGAGCGACTTCGCCGGCCAGCATGAGAAGGAATGCTGGCCGCTCATGCGCGAGAAGTTCGCTGCCGCTTTCAAGACGAAGACGCGCGACGAATGGTGCGCGTTGGCAGACGGCGCTGAAGTCTGCTTCGCGCCGGTTCTGTCGATGGCGGAGGCGCCGGCGCATCCGCACCTGCGCGCTCGCGGCACGTTCGTCGAGGTCGATGGCGTCGTGCAGCCCGCGCCGGCTCCGCGCTTCAGCCGCACCCAGGGCGCGATCCAGCGGCCGCCTGCGCTGGCGGGCGAGCACACGGATGAAGTGCTGGGCGATTGGGGATTCGCGAAGGGCGAGTTGGCGGCGCTGCATGCGGCGGGGGCGATCGCCTGATCGGATGGATTGCGGGTCACGCCCGCAATGACAACCAGGAGGCCGCTCTCAGGAGAAAGTCAACCCACCCGTCGCGCTCAGCGTAGCCCCGGTGACATAGCGCGAATCGCTCGATGCCAGGAACGCAATGACAGCGCCGATGTCTTGCGGCGACGCGAGGCCGAGCGGGCTCATCGCCTCGATCTTCTCGTACTGCTGCTTGTGGTGCGCGGACATCGCGCCCGCGCCCTGCATCGCCTGCCACGACGGCGTGTCGCGCACGACAGTGACGGCGACGCAGTTCACGCGCACGTTCTCGCGCGCGAGTTCCTTCGCGAGCACCTTCGTGGCCATGATGAGCCCGCCGGAGAAAGTCGCGACGGCCGTCTGCCCCGAGGTCGGCACGCGGCCGCCTTCAGAGGTGACGAAGACGACGCTGCCGCCGCCGCGTTTCAGCATGTAGGGCAGCGCGGATTGCACGGGCAACAACTTCGCGGTGGTGGCATCGCCAATGAGTGCGGTGACGCGCGCCAGGTCGAGATCGCCGAAGGGTCCGCGCACTTGCGGCGAGCGGGCCTCGTCGTCGTTGCCGCCGGCGTTGGCCACGACGATATCGAGGCCGCCGCAGGCCTCGGCAACGCGCGCGCACAGCGCGTCCATGTGGGGCTTGGACAGCACATCTCCGGCGATGAAGATGGACTTGCCACCGCCGTCGCGGATCTGTGCGACGACCGCTTCGCCCTTGTGCGGCGTTCGTCCCGTGACGACCACCGTCGCGCCCAGCGCGGCCAGGCGCAGCGCGGCGCCGCGGCCGATGCCGCCGGTCGATCCGGTGACGAGCGCCACCTTGCCGGCGAGGTTGCTCAGCATCTGTGCTTCCATCACGTCATCCCTTGAAAACCGGCGTGCGGCGCGCCTCGAAGGCGGCAAGCCCTTCCGCGGGATCGGGTCCGGCCATCGCTTCCAGCACGCGGTTCAATTCCATCTCCAGGCCGGCATCGAGCGAGCCTTCCAGTCCCTCGCGCGCCAGCGATTTCATCGCGGCGACGCCGGGTCGGCTGCGGGCGGCGAGCGCGTCGCAATATTCCATGGCCGCATCCAGCAGCTTGCCGTCCTCGGCGATATAGTTCACGAGGCCCCATTGCAGCGCGGTCTGTGCGTCGATCCAGCGGCCCGAGTACATGAGGTCCAGGCTGCGCCGCAAGCCGATCTGCCGCGGCAGGCGCTGGCTCGCGCCCCACGCCGGCACGAGGCCGTACTGCACGTGCTGGTCACCGAAGCGCGCGTCGCTCGCTGCAAAGACGATGTCGCACACGAGAAGCATCTCGAGGCCACCCGCGAGCGCGAGGCCCTGCGCCGCGGCGACGACGGGCAGGGCGCTGGTTTCCAGGCGGCCGAGCGTGCGGTGGACATGATGCAGAAAATCTTCGAGCGTGGCCGTGTCGCCGCGCATGGCCTTGAATTCCTCCAGGTCCGCGCCGGTGCAAAAGTGCTTGCCCTGTGCCTGGACGAGAACGACGCGCACGCCGGAATCCGGCTGCTCGAACGTGTCCATCGCTTCCTGCATGGCCGTGAGCGCGGCGCGACTCATGGAGTTGAACTTGTCCGGGCGCGAGAGTTCGATGACGCCTACCGCGCCGCGACGGCTCACTTGTACATGCGTCGTGCTCACGGTCGTGGTTTCGGTCATCGCTGCTTCCTCGTCGTGCGAAGGAGCGCATCCAGCTTGCCGTTGTCCTCGCCGATGGCGTGCGCGCCGTGAAAGGGTGGCGGGCGCACGCCGTCGAACGACAGCGGCAGGCCGACGAGGGGGATCTCGTCTTCCGAGGGCTTGCCGAGGATGCCGAGCGCGCGCGTCTGTTCGTGCGCGTGGATCTCGTCCACGGTCTGGATCGGCGCGGAGGCGATTCCGAACTGCTGCAGGTGGTTCTTCCAGTGCGCGCGCGTTTCGTGCGACAGGCGCTCGCCGATTAAACCGTCGATCTCCACTCGGTTCTTCAGCCGTGCGGCATTGGTCGCGAACTGCGGGTCCGTGGCCCACTCGGGTTTGCCGAGTGCTTCGCACAATTTGCCGAACAGGCGATCGTTCGCGCAGCTCACGACCAGGTGGCCGTCGGCCGCCGTGTACGCGCGGTGCGGCACGATGAAGGCGATTCCCGAACCGTGGCGTGCGCCCTTGTCGCCGTCGGCGGCGTAGTTCGCGAAGCCGACGGTCATCCAGGCAATGGCGGTCTCGAGCAACGAGCTGTTGACCGTCGCGCCGGTCTTGCGCACCTGCCTTCGATACAGGGCCGAGAGGATGCCGATCACGGCCCACATGCCGGTACCGAAATCGACGATGGAGACGCCCGCGCGCACAGGTGCCTGGCCTTCTTCGCCGGTCAAGCTCATGATGCCGGAGAAGGCCTGCAGCAGCGGGTCGTAGCCCGGGTCCTTGTTCATCGGGCCGAGGTGGCCGAACGCGCCGACTTCGCAGCAGATTAGTTCGGGCTTTGCGGCGCGCAGGCTTTCGGGGTCGAGCCCGTACTGTGCAGCGGAACCCGGACGCAAGTTGTGCAGGAACACGTCGGCGTGTTCGTTGATCAACTGGTGCAGCGTGTCGAGCTGCACGGGGTTCTTGATATCCAGGCAGATCGCGCGCTTGCCACGGTTGAGCGCGTGGAACGCCGCGCCGCTGCCTTTCCACTGGCTCGGTCCCCAGGAACGTGCGGAATCGCCGGGGCCGGGCCGCTCAATCTTCCAGACTTCCGCTCCGAGCGCGGCGATCACCTGGCCGCCGAACGGCGCCGATGCGCTGTCGCTCAACTCCACGACCACCACGCCTGCCAGGGGCAATTCGTTTTGCATAGCCTTACTATTTGATTGCTGCGGCGCGCGCGCCACCAGTTCGCACGGTCTCATCCACTTCGCCGTCGGTGAATCCATATTCGCGCATCAACTGCGCCGTGTGTTCACCGAGGCGCGGCGCAGGGTAGCGCAGCTCGGGCGCGCTCTCGCTCCAGGTCTGCGGAATGCCGAGCGTGCGGATGCGTCCTTCGCTCGGATGTTCCTGCATGCCGAAGAAGCCAACGGCCTTCATGTGCGGATCTTCCAGCAGCGTGTCGGGCGTGTTCATCGCGATGATGGGGATGTCGGCTTGCGTGAGCAGCCGCACCCATTCGGCGGTGGTCCTGGTCGCGAAGGCACTCGAGAGGAATTCGTAGAGTTGCCCGATGTTCTCCGTGCGGCCGTGGATGGTGCCGTAGCGCGGATCCTTCGACATCTCGGGGTGGCCCGCGATCTCGAAGAAGCGGTGCCAGTGGCCGTCGGTGTACACGGCCGCGCCGACATACCCGTCCAGCGTCTGGTAGGGGCGGCGTTCGGTGTTCATCATGCGGGCGTAGCCCCAGTCGCCGATCGGCGGATCGAACGTCTTGCCGTACAGGTGGTCGCCCATCACGAAGTGCGCGAAAGTCTCGAACATCGGCACCGACACGCTCTGGCCCACGCCGGTCTTCTCGCGGCGATAGAGCGCCATCGAGACGGCCGTACTCGCAGCCATCCCCACCACGCGGTCCGCGATGGCGGTGGCGACATAGGTGGGCGGTCCCGACTTGCGGCTTTGCAGCACCGGCATGCCGACTGCCGCCTGGATCAGGTCGTCGTAGGCGGGCCGGTCCGCGTACGGGCCGTCCTGGCCGAAGCCGAACGCGCCGCAATAGACGATGCGCGGATTCAACTCGCGCACTTCCTCGTAGGAGAGTCCCAGCTTGGCCATCGTCTTGGGCCGCAGGCTGTGCAGCAGCACGTCGGCCGACGCGAGCATGCGCCGCAGCGCTGCGATGCCGCTGGGCTTCTTCAGGTCCAGCACCATGCTGCGCTTGTTGCGGTTCAGGTGCAGGAAGATGACGCTCATGCCCGCGTTGCGGCAAGGGCCCACGCCGCGGGTGGTGTCGCCTTCCGGGCCCTCGATCTTGCAGACGTCCGCGCCCATGTCGGCCAGCAGCAGCGACGCGTACGGGCCCATGAAGTTGGACGTCAGGTCCAGGATGCGCACACCCTCCAGCGGTCCGGCCATGGCGCTTACTCCGGCTTGAAGTTCATGGTGGAAAAGAGATCCTTCCACACCGCCATCTCGTCGTTCACTTCCTTTGTGAACGTGGCCGGCGAGGAGCGCACGACGCTGCCCGTCAGGCGCGTCTCGATCGCCTTCTTCGTTTCCGCGTCGGCCAGCAGGGTGGCGAAATCGCGGCCGATCTTGTCGACGACGGGCGTGGGCGTGCCCTTGGGCGCGAAGATGCCGGCCCACAGCAGCGGTATGTAGCCCTTGTAGCCCGTGGCTTCGGCCAGCGTCGGCACGTCGGGGAAGTTGGGGTAGCGCTCGGCGTTGATCGCCGCCAGCGGCTTCAATTGGCCGTTGTCGATGTACCCCTTGATCGAGCTGGGCGTGTTCACCAGGAACTGCGCGTCGTCGCGCAGCACCGCGAGGTTCATCGCGCCGATGTTGTTGAAGTCGACCGGCGCGTACTTGATTCCGAGTTGCTTGTTCAAGAGGCCCATCGTCAGGTTGAAGATGGAGGTCTGCCCGGAGCCGCCGAAGAAGACGCCGTTGGGCATGGACTTGCTGAGGGCCACGAGTTCGGCGAGCGTCTTCGCCTTTTGCGCGGTCGGCGCGTTCGCAGCGATGACCAGCTGGTAGTTGATGACCTTGTACACGGGGATCAGGTCTACCTGCGGATCGTACGAGAGGTTCTTCGTGGTGAACTTGGGCAGCAGCGAGCTTTGCGTGCCGAGCAGCAGCGTGTGGCCGTCACCCGCGTTGATAGCGTACCCGGTGCCCAGCGCGCCGCCGGCGCCGGGCTTGTTCTCGACGATCACCGGATGCTTCCACAGCGCTTCGAGCTTGGGCGCGAGCAGGCGCGCCACCGTGTCGCCGGAGGAGCCCGCAGCCGTGGCGATCACGATGCGCACAGGCTTGGTCGGCCACTCCTGCGCCGATGCGCTCGCGGGCAGCAGCGCGAACGCGCAGGCCGCCGCGGACATCGCGCCCGCGACACGCAGCAGCGCACGCCGTTCTTTGTTCAGGTGGATGGGTTGCATGGAAGTCTCCTGGTCTGTTTATGGAATGCTTTAGGACGCCGGGATGAACACCGGCAGCTTCTGCGCGCCGCGCTGCACGAACTGCACCTGCACGGGCTGGCCGATGGCGATGCTTTCGGCGGGTGCGTCGATCTGCGTGAAAAGGAAGTAGCCCTCCTCGAGCTGCACGAATCCGACGGTGTACGGCACGATGGCCTGCCACACCGGCGTGGGGCCGCGCATCACGGTGCTGAACGAATAGACGGTGCCGCGACCGCTCGAGGTCCGCCACTCGAGCGTGCGCGTAGCGCAGTGCGGGCAATACGAATGCGCGGGCCACACGGCCTGCTCGCACGTCGTGCAACGCTGGTAGGTGAGGTGATTGCCCGAGAGCGCTTTCCAGTAGGGTTGCGCGTCGGGCAGGCGGTAGGGCTGGGGCCAGCCGGTGGGCGTCATTTCAGTCATTGCGGGGTCCTGAATGCGTTGGCGCCGTCATGTCGCGGACGCGAGGAGGGTGACGCTGCCCGCGGCGATCATTCCGCCCGCGCCCTGCACGAGCACGGTCTTCGGGCGCTTCGCCGGCGCGGCGCCGAGCGCCTGGCCGCGCAACTGGCGGATCGCTTCGACGAAGCTGTCCATGTTGCAGGAGATGCCGGGCTGGCCGAAGGAGAGCCAGCCGCCGTTCGTGTCGGTGGGCAGGTCGCCGTCGATGCCGGTGCGGCCGTCGCGGTAGAGCGAGATGCCTTCGCCCTTCTTCACGAACCCGAGGTCTTCCATCACGATCGGGCCCATGTGCGCGAAGTTGACGGAGATCTGCGTCATGTCGATGTCGCGCGGGCCGAGCCCCGACATCGCATAAGCCTGGCGCGCGGCCTCGGCGGTCGCGGTGTGCGTGAGGTTGGGGAACGCGCCGAGGCCCGGGTACCGGCACGCGTTCATGTTCATGCGGTCGCCCAGGTACTCGTGCGTGGTCGCCGAGCCATAGCCCATCACGTAGATGGGATTTTTCGCGGCTTTCGCACGTTCGACGGAAGTCACGATGAGCGCGCCGCCCGTGCCGCCGCCCCAGGTGGAGCACATCCAGCGGCGCAGCGGCGTGGAGACGTAAGGCGATGCAAGAACCTTCTCGCGGTCGATCTCGCCAAACCGCGCTTTCGCCGCGTGCGGATGGTGCACGGCCCAGCGCTGGTTGGCGATGGCGACGTCCGCGAGGTCGGTCTCCGTGATGCCGAACTCGTGGAAGTAGCGGCAGGCCGCCTGCGCGTAGAGCGAGGGGATCGTGGGCCCGTACGGCACTTCGAACTGCGGATCGGCATCGGCCTCCGCGCCCATCGCGACCGCGTCGACGAAGAGCTCGGTCGCGTCGCTCTGCATGCACAGCACGTAGTTGGCGCGGCCCGCGGCGATCATCTGCGACGCGACGGCGACAGTCGCGTTCAGGCCCGCGCCGTGCATCGTGAGCTCGCTCGTCAGTGTCACCGGCATCTGCATGTGCGAGATGAAGATGTTGCTCCACTGCGAGCGCTTGTCGGCCCAGGGCGAGCGGCCGGTGAAGACGGCGTCGACCTGGTCCTTGCGGATGCCGGCGTCGGCCAGCGCCTTGTACGTGGCTTCCGCTGCGAGTTGCAGCGGGTCCTTGCGGTCACGCACCGACGCATAGGCATCGCCCATGCCCACGATGGCGGCCAGTGGCTTGGGTGTCATCCGCGAGCCCTCAGGCGGCCTTGATTTCGGGCAGGGACGAGTCGATGAGCGCGTCCAGGTCCTCGCGCTTGCGCAGCATCAGCAGGCTCCACTCGCCTTGCTGCAGCAGCTCGCCGTTCTGGTTCACGGCCTTCATCAGGAACTTGATGACGCCGTACTTCTCGTCCTTCTCCTTCTTGCCGATCACCTCGCACACGGCGTACACCGTGTCGCCGATGAACACGGGGCTGCGAAAGCGCATGTTGTCGATGCCGTAGTTCGCCTGGATGCCCAGGCCGAACTGAATGAGGCCGGTGACGATGGAATAGGTGAGCGAGCCCTGCACCACGCGTTTTCCGAAGCGCGTCTTGGACGCGTAGTGCGCGTTCGAGTGGATCTCGATCCAGTTGCCCGTGATCGCGCAGAAGTTGACGACGTCCGTCTCGGTGATGGTGCGCCCGCCGGAGCGGAACACCTGGCCGATTTCCAGCTCGTCGTAGGTCTGGTCGATCTTGTTGTTGATCTTCGCCATGTCTCGTCTCTCCTTAGGCCAGCCGCATGGACTTGGCGATGATGGTTTTCTGGATCTGCGATGTGCCGCCGCCGATGGTCGACTGGATGCTTTCGCGCAGGTAGCGCTCCATGTCCGCTTCGGGCAGGTTGGCGAAGCCGCCGAGTACCTGCATGCCGGTCAGCGCGCAGGTCTTGAGCGTTTCGGAGCCGTACAGCTTGGCCATCGACACTTCGCGGGCGCACGGCTCGTGCCTGGCCGCCATCTGCGCGGCGCGGTAGCACAGGAGGCGCGCGGCGTCGACCTGCGTCTGGCAATCGGCCAGCATGTGGCGGATCACCTGGAAGTCCCAGATCGGCTGCTTGAACTGGATGCGTTCGTGCGCGTACTGCACGGCGCGGGTCACGGCCTGCTGCGCGTTGCCGACGTAGGCGTGCGACACGGCGCAGCGCTCGAGCTCCAGGTGCTCCGTGATGATCTTCCAGCCCTGGCCCACTTCGCCGAGCAACGCGTCACCTGGCACGCGCACTTCATCGAGGAAGATCTCCGTGGTGCCGGTGGCATGGCGCGACAGCGTGGGCAGCTTGTTGATGATCAGGCCCGGCGTGTCGTTGGGGATCAGCAGCACCGACAGGCCGCCGTGCTTGTTGTCCGCGTCGGTGCGCACCAGCATCGCGATGACCGTGTTGCGCGCCGCGGCGCCGCTGCACCACATCTTCTGGCCGCTCACGATCCAGTCGCCGTTGTCGTCGCGGCGCGCACGCGTCTTGGTGTTGGCGGCATCCGACCCCGCGTCAGGCTCGGAGATCGACACGGAGAAGCGGAT
>JAZKIF010000015.1:74070-123089 GCA_040385005.1 Pseudomonadota bacterium | reverse complement strand
AGCGGATCTTGCCGTCGATGAACGGCTGCACGTACTTCTTCTTCTGCTCGGACGTGCCGAACTTCGTGATGTTCATGGCAGTGAACGTGGGCACCAGCACCGAGCACGCGAAGTCGAAGCCGTACTTGCCCAAGCCCTCGGCCATGAGCGAGTAGTCGAAGATGTCGCCGCCGGAGCCGCCGTCTTCCTCGGGGATCAGCACGCCCAGCCAGCCCTGCTTGGCGATCTTTTCGTAGGCTTCGTAGGGATACTCCCGATTTGTGTCGCACTTGCGCACGTACTCCACGGTGACTTCGTTGTCCATGAAGCGGTTGACGGTGTCGAGCCACAGCGTTTGCGACTCGTCCAGGAAATTTGCAGCCATTGCTTGCTCCGGTTTATTCAGGTCCAAGCGTAGGCGCTGGTGCGCGCGCAGCCAAGTTGGCATTTGCGAAGCGGCGATTCGCTGGCCGCGAATGGTGCGGCGCAACCGGCTGTCATTGCGGGCTTGACCCGCAATCCATCGTTGCGCTGCATGGATGCCGGAACGAGTCCGGCATGACAAGACCTTCAGGACGTCGAAGGACGATCCAGCAGTTGCTTTACCAGCGCGCGCGCGGCCGGCGAGGGCGTTCGCCCGGCGGCTGTGGCGAGGTGCACGGTGCGGTTCGCCCAGGGCTCGGCGAGGTCCACGACCGAGACGCTGTCGGCCAGGTCCACGCCCACCAGGCATTCGGGCTGCACGGTGACGCCGAGGCCCGCCTGCACCAGGCTGATGGCCACGCCCGTGCTCTTCACGGTGTACTTGGGCGTGTATTCGTGGCCGAGGCGTTTTGCGGCGGCGCGGAAGGCGCCCAGCATCACCGAAGCGGCGATCATGTTTTCCGGCAGCAGGTCCTCGAAGGTCACGCTGGGCCTGCCGTTCAATGCATGTCCCCGGGGCACGACGACCACCAGCCGGTCCTTGCGGTAGGGTACGACCTCGACGCCGCTCAGGTCGAGATCGCGCGACGCCGCGAAGACGCCGATGTCCGCGTCGCCCTGTGCAACGGACTGCACGATTTCGGTGTTCTCCACCTCGCGGATTTCCAGCTCCACGAGCGGGAAGTCGCGCACGTAATCGCCGAGTTCGCGCGCGAGGAAGGGCACGATGATCGACCGCGCGGAGGCGATGGACACCGTGCCGCGCACGCCCTCGGTGAAGGCGGAAATCTCCGCGCGCATGTCGTCGAGGTTGCCGAAGATCGTGCGGATGTAGCGCACCAGCACTTGGCCTGCGGGACTGGGCACCACGCCGCGCGGCGTGCGCTCCAGCAGCTTGAGGCCGGCGATCTCCTCCAGGTCCTGGATGCGCTTGGTCGCGGCCGACGCGGCGATGTTCTCGCGGGCGGCGGCGCGGCCGATCTGCTGCTCTTCCACAGCGGAGAGGAAGAGCCGCAGAGTGAACAGGTCCACCTGCCGGATGAGGTGGAGCCGGTTGAATGTCGTCATGGCCGGCCAATGGTACAGCCGCCGTCCGTCATTCCTTGGGTTGCGGGCAAAGCCGCAATGGCAGCCGCACTACCCCAGAGCCTGCCGGTACGTCTTCTCGACCAGATTGCGCATCCACACATGGCTCGGGTCCTTCTGCAATCGTTCATGCCACAACATGCGCGTGACGAGCTTGCCGGCTTCGAACGGCAGCGGCTGCACCTGGATGGGAAACAGTGCCGCGAGTCGCTGCCCCACATGCCGCGATGCCGTGCAGATCAGGTCGGCTTCCGCGACGGCGCGCGCTGCCACGAAGTCATTGGAGACCGACAGGGCAACATTGCGATGAATGCCCGCGATACGCAGGTGATCACTGACGGGATCGGGGCGTCGCCTTCCTTGCGGATCCAGTATGAGCGCATCATTGCTTGGCGATCCCGAGGTCCGAGACCAGCTTCTCGACGCGCTGCGCGTCCTTCTTCATGAAGGCAGTGAATTCATCGGGGCTGAGCGTGAACGGCTCGCTGCCTTGCTGCAGAAAGCGTTCGCGTACCGCTTCGCTCGAAGTAGCAGCGCGCAGGGCGGTGGACAACTTCAGGAGCACGTCCTTCGGCGTGCCCGCAGGCGCGACCAGGCCCAGGTAGACGGAGTAGGCGTAGCCGGGGACGCCTTGCTCGGCGAGCGTCGGGATTTCCGGGAATGCGCCCACTCGGGAAGTCGAAGAAACGCCGAAGGCGCGCAGGCGGCCCTCTCTCACGTGGGGGATGGCACTGCTGCCCGCATCGAACATGATGTTGACGCGGCCCGCAATTACATCAGGCATGGCGGCGCCACTTCCCTTGTAGGGAATGTGCAGCAGCTTGATACCCGCTTGGTGGAGAAACAGCGCTGCCGACATCCACGTGCTGGTGCCCACGCCGCCGGAGGCGAAGGACATCGCTTCGGGCTTTGCTTTGGCGTGTGCGATGAATTCCGCCAGGCTCTTGTCGGCCTGCGCGGGTGCGCCGACCATGATGAGGGGAGCCTGGTTCATGGGGCCTACGCCGGTGAAGTCCCGAGCCAGGTCGTACCCGGGGTCGAGCTTCAAGGCGGGCGCCTGCGCCAGCGTGCTGGAGCAGGCAAGGATGGTGTAGCCATCGGCGGCCGCGCCTTTGACATACCGGATCCCGAGAAGGCCGTCCGCGCCCGTCCGGTTCTCTACGATCACAGGCTGCCCCAATGTTTCGGCCATCTTCTGCGCGACGAGGCGCGTCGTCGTGTCCAGCAATGCACCGGGCGCCTGGTTCACCACGATGCGAATCGGCTTCGAGGGAAAGGCATCGGCCGCCATAGCTTGCGCCCCAAGCATGAACAGCGCGCCGCAGATCGCCGGCCAGGTCGTCATTTTCATTTCTGTTTTTCCTTGATGGTGGTCACTCCAATACTTCGCATCGGCGAGCCCGGCATGTCATTCGATCTTGACTTGAAGGTCGTTCATCAGCTTGCGGCTGATGCGCTCATCGTGCTGCAGGAAGCGGCCGAAGTCGTCAACGCTTTCGCTGATTGCGTTCCAGCCGTCGACGTGAAGTCGCTCGCGGATGGATGCTTCACCCAGGATGACGCGGAAACTCTGGTTGAACTTCTTGCGCACGGCCAAAGGCGTTCCGGCAGGCGCTAGGATTCCCATCCAATACACCATCCCGGCTGCGGGGTGGCCCGCCTCATTCATGGTGGGCACATTGGGTAGGCTTGGCCAGCGCGTGGGACCCGTGACCGCCAGCGCCCGCAGCTTTCCGGAATTGATGAAAGGGAGCGCCGCGGAAACCGAGCCGACAGCCACCGGCACCGAGCCGCTGACGAGGTCCACGAGGGCCGCCGATGAACCCTTGTACGGCACGTGAACCATCTGGATTCGTGCCGCCTTGAGGAACAGTTCCATCGCGACGTGATTGGCCGAGCCGTTGCCGGACGTGCCATACGACAGCTTGCCGGGATTGGCCTTCGCATAGGCCACCAGTTCGGCAACGGTGTTGAAAGGCAGACTGGCATTGACCAGCAAGAGCGCCGGGCCGCTGACGACGCGCGCTACGGGGTCAAAGTTTTTCGCCTCGTATCCGGCACTGGGAAAGATCAGCGGATTGACGTTGTGCTCGTTGCCCCGAATGATCAGGGTACAGCCGTCAGGTTGCGCCTTGGAAACGTACTGGGCGGCGATGTTGCCAGTCGCGCCGACCTTGTTCTCGACGATCATCGTTTGCCCGAACTTCTGCGTGTACGTCTGTGCAAGCATCCGTGCCACCGCGTCCATCGCCCCACCGGCGCTCAATCCGACAACGATGCGAAGCGGACCCGGGCACTGTTGTGCCCATACCGGCACCTGGCACATGCCCAGGATGAAGACCAGGCAGATTGCGCGAATCATGGTTGAGCTCCTTGGACGCTGGACATGGTGAGTGGAGTTGCGGGCATTTCGAATTCGGACTCCGCAGGGATGTCGAAGACAGGTTCCTGGTTGAGGAACCGTTGCGCATCGAGCGCCGCCATGCAGCCCGTGCCTGCACTGGTGATTGCCTGCCGATAGACATGGTCCTGAACATCCCCTGCGGCGAACACGCCGGGGATGCTCGTCATCGTCGCGAAGCCGTCGAAACCTCCGCGCGTCACGATGTAGCCATCGCGCATCTGGAGCTGCCCATCGGCGATGTCGGTGTTGGGCCGGTGACCGATCGCGATGAAGCATCCTCGCAATGCAAGCTCCTTCGCGGTTCCGTCCATCGCGTTCTTCATCCGAATGCCCGTGACGCCCGATTCGTCGCCCAGTACCTCGTCGAGCACCTGCCATAGATGCAGCTCGACCTTGCCTTTGGCGACTTGTTCCATCAGCTTGTCGACGAGGATCGGCTCGGCGCGGAAGGTGTCCCGTCGATGGACGAGGTGAACTTTCGAAGCGATGTTGGAAAGATAGAGCGCTTCCTCGACGGCGGTGTTGCCGCCACCCACCACGCACACGGTTTGCTCGCGATAGAAGAACCCGTCGCAGGTCGCGCAACCGCTGACGCCCCGGCCAAGGAACTTCTCCTCGGACGGCAGGCCAAGGTATTTCGCGGTCGCACCGGTTGCAAGGATGAGCGCATCGCACGTGTAGTGCCCGGCGTCTCCCTTGAGCTTGAACGGCCTGGCCGATAGATCGAGTTCGTTGATGTGGTCGGACACGATGCGCGTGTTGAACCGCTCCGCGTGCCGCTGGAACCGCTGCATCAGGTCGGGCCCCAGCACGCCGTCCACATCCGCCGGCCAGTTGTCGACTTCCGTCGTGGTCATCAGCTGCCCGCCGTGTGCCAGGCCGGCGACGAGTACCGGTTGCAGATTGGCCCGCGCCGCGTAGATCGCCGCGCTGTAACCGGCTGGGCCGGAGCCGAGGATCAGCACGGCCGCATGAAGCGTGGATTTCGAATTCATTTCCGCCGCCCTCAGATCATGCAGGCGTCTGCGCCGCACCCGAGGTCCTTGTTGGCCTCGTTCAGCAGGTCATCCAACGCTCGCGGAGCCGTGATCTCGCGGCCGATGACATGCCGCGCGATGGCCTGCAGCCAGAATGCATGGGTCGGGTGGCCCCCGCCCGCGACGGCCAGGATGATGTTGTCGGGCTTGGACGCGATCGGCCATGGATCCAGCGCGGCGCTCTCGCGGCCCAGCCGGTCGCCCGCATGCGCGAACCAGGGAATGCTGCCGTTGCGCCGCAGCGTGTCCTGGGCGATCTTCGAATGCTCCCAGAGAAACGCCCGGGTTCGCTGCTGCGTCCATCCGGCCTTCGCCAGGTAAGTCGCAACAACCTTGGTCAGCAGCACCGCTCCGGGAGTGCCTTCGCCATAGCCGATCACATAGTGGACATTGGGCGCCGCGAGATAACCCGCCATGCGGCGCAGCCCCTGTTCCACGTCTTCTTCAAGCGTTTCCCTCTTCGCGCCGCGCCGCAAGATGTTCGACGCGCCGGTTGCCCAGAAGAACGAAATTGAATTGGTGCCGGGCTTGAATCCGTGGCGCTCCGTGCCGTGGGGCAGCCATCCTTCCGGCAGGCCGTCCTCGTCCTCGGCGAACACCGCGTTGGTCAACCGCATGGCCCCCCACGGCGCCATGGTGCCCGTCCCCGGCAGCGCCCCTCCAAGGTTCTGCTGGAGCTGGCGCAAAGCACGCCCGATTGCAGCGCCCGCGGGGTGTTGCGGGTCCGGCCCGAGGCAGCCGAATCCTGAATTCAGTCGTATGTGCCTGGCGAGCGGACCGTTGACGATGATGACCGGAAAGGTCGCGGCCGACGTCGCCTGCATTTGCTCGCAATTCGCCTTGGGATCCAGCAAGGCTTCAACTGCGGCGATCAGGACCGGCAGGTATTCCGGACGGCCTCCCGCCATCGCCAGGGCCACTGCGCAAGCCTCGACGGTGGCGAGTCCGCCGCGCGGCGGAAACTTTCCGAGCAGCTGGTCGCGCGCGAGATCGGTGCCGCGAAGAATCCAGTCCACGCGCGCTCGCGTCGCGGGCCATAGCGGCAACCCGTCACCCCAACGATTGATGAGGAACAGGCTATTGGCCCTGACCATGGCGTCTTCGTAGTCACGCCCGTCAACGGCGAGCATCGCCCCTTCCGCATCGTCGCTGACCTGCGGGCTCCAGGAGATGAGGCCGTCGTAGATCTCCTGGCGGCGCGCGGTGAGGGGTGAGAGGTCCGAGCCGGGCGTGAAGAGTTCAAGGGGAAACGTCACGATGGACAGATCTGCGGGAAGTCCCAATCCCGAAACGGCATTGCGGACAACACCGGCGAATTCCTCCCGCGTGATGGTGACGGTAGGAATGCCCAATGCCTCCAGCCTGCCGGCGGCAACCCCGCAGGCAGTGGAACAGGCGCCGCACGCCGCGTTGCCGATGATGATCGCATCGACTCCGCTCTTCCTGATCGCCTCGATCGTCGCGTCTTCGGCAATAAAGTCGGTTCCCTCGGGAAAGGTCTCGAGCGGAAGGATCTCGACGCCCGGAATGTCCGCGGCAAGATGGGACATGAGCAGGGGGAGCGAGCGGAAGGATTGCCAGTCGCCGTTCGACAAGAATCCGATGCGCTTGTTGGCCAGGCTGGCTAGCCTGGGGGCGTGTGCGGCGGTGACTTCCGTCCTGCCGCAGGGGTTGTGAAATTCCAATTTCATGTTGGCCTGTTGTCGAAAAGGGCTGGCTTCGTGCGGAAATTCAGATCACGCCCGCTGACTTCAGAGCGGTGAATTGCTGCGCATTCATTCCAAGCAAATCGCAATAGACGGCTTCGTTGTGTTGGCCCAGGCGCGGCGCCGCGGGACCCGGGCCGTAGTCGCAATCGTGGAACCGCAAAGGAAGCCCGGTTGTCTTGAGCCCGGGCAATTCGCCGATATCGGGGTGCAGCGCATTGATGATTTCGCGGCGTTCATTGACCAGCGGGTCCATCAGCGCTTCGCTCGGAGAGCGCACGCGCGCGGCCGGAATGCCGGCGGCCAGCAAGTCGCGTTCGACGTCGTCGAGGCTGCGCTGCGAACTCCACGCTTCGACCAGCGCGTTTACTTCGGCGTCGCGGCGGGAACGTTCGGAAATGGTCGCGTAGCGTGCATCCTGCGCGAGCTCGGGCTTGCCCATGATGCGGAACAGCGCATGCGCGAAATGATCTCGCGCGCCCGCTCCGATCGCGATATGTCCGTCCCGGCATGAGTACACGCCGAACGGCGTCGCCTTCGCGTTGAAGTTGCCGGTGCGCGTGGGCGCGCCGATCTGTTCGGTGGCCTGCCAGTTTTCGATGGCCAGGAGTCCCGAGAGCGCACCCAGCATCGATACGTCCACATACTCGCCGCGGCCGGTTCGCTCGCGGCGGTACAGCGCCGCATTGATGCCCATGACCGCGAACAATGGCGCGATGCCGTCCGCGATCGGCATGCCGACGCGAATCGGCGCATCGCCTTCCAGGCCGCTGGCCATCATCATCCCGCTCAGCGCCTGGATCACCGCATCCAGCGCCTTCCTGCCCTCCATGGCGCCCGCACCGAAGCCGTTGATCGAGCAATAGACGATGCGCGAATTGATCGCACGCGTCGCTTCGTAGCCGATGCCCAAGCGGTCCGCGGTGCCGCTGGCGTAGTTTTCCACCACCACATCGGCGCGGCTGACCAGTTCGCGGTAGATCGCCTTGGATTCCGGAGCTTTCAGGTTCAGCGTGATGCTCTGCTTGCCGCGTGCACGATTGAGGATCGGCAAGGACATGGCATCGGCGTGCTCCTTCCACATGGTCAGCGCGCCGTCCGGGTTGACGAAGGGCGCATAGCCCCGCACTGCGTCGCCCTTGGTCTCTTCGACCTTGATGACCGTTGCGCCCATGCTGGCCAGAAGGTAGGTCGCAAGCGGCCCGGAGAGGTGCGTCGTGAAGTCCAGGACCGTGATCCCTTCCAGCGGGCCGCGGTTGCGAGCGTGTGCCGGAGTGCTTGCTGTGAGCGGTATTTCTGTCATGTTCGTGTCCTTGGAACTATTGCCCGAAACGGGCGAAATCCTTGGGGTGAGCATCCGTCGGCGAGGCTGCACAATCAACGCGTTGACATGCGCGTTCCGTACTGCGGCGTTCGCGCATTCCGCGGCGCGACGTCGCGAAGCACGATAGCCCCAAGGGACTGTCAGCGGCCCTTGAAGACGGGTTTGCGCTTTTCCATGAAGGCCTTGCGGCCCTCGACCAGGTCCTCGCTTGCCGAGCAATCGGCGAACAGGCGTGTGACGGATCCGGGGGCGCCCACAGTGCCCGACAGTGCCCTGAGCGACTCCTTGATGAGCCGCAACGTCAACGGAGCGTTGGCAGCGATGTCGCTCGCGTAACGCGTGACTGCTTCGTCAAGTTCCCCCGGCGGCACCACTTGGTTGACCAGGCCCAGGTCGAGGGCCTCCTGCGCCATGACTCGCCGCCCGCTCATGAAGAGGTCCGCGGTGCGGCCGCGGCCGAGAAGTGAGACGAACAGGGAAATCGCTTCGAACGGATAGGCGGCCCCAAGGCGCGCCGCCGGCATGATGAAGTACGCGTCGCTCGCGGCGATGCGCACGTCGCATGCGACTGCGAGCTGAAGGCCGCCACCCGCGCATGCGCCGCGAATGCTGGCGATGACCGGCCGGGCCGCATTCGCCGGCGCGGCAATCGCGGCCGCGGAAGTCTTCACGTACGCCGCCTCGCCCGCCGCATCGCCGCGCAGGGATTCGAATTCGGACATGTCGGCCCCCGAGATGAACGACGCAGTGCCTTCGCCGGCCAGGACGATGCAGCGTACCCGCGGGTCGATGTCCAGTGCGTTGAAGGCGTCGATCAATTGGTGCTTGAGCGCCACTGTCAGCGCATTGCGCCTGGCGGCGTTGGCAACGACGATGCGCGCGACGCCTTCGCTTACGCCAACGTGCAGTTCAGCTGTGCTCAAGTTGGGCTCCCCTCGCGATCATTTGCCTGTGCTTCCATTGCCCCACGACCAGAGCGCGTATCGCTCGATGGTGCGGCCGCGCAACTTTCGCGTCTATGCGCGCCGCACGCGTGTTCCGTACCCCGGTTCTTTTGAGCCGTGCGACGGCCAGCTCGTCAGGAGCGCTCAATCGGTTGCATCGACATTTAGGGTGAGGTTGAAGTCAGGCTTCGGGAGTCACCGGCTATGACCTGTCGCGCAAGCCGCGAGGAATCCGGCGCCCGTTACTCTTTGGGAATTCCGAGGTCGGTCGCCACTTTCACGGTGCGCTGCATGTCTTGCTTCAGGAATTCGGTGAACTCCTCGGGCGACATGGTGCCCGGCTGCGCGCCGTCGCGGCGGAAGCGGTCGCGCACGGACTCGGTGGATTGTGCGTACTGCAGGGCTTCCGACAGGCGCTGAACCACCGCTTTGGGCGTGCCCGCCGGGGCGACGAGCCCCATGTACACATGGAAGCTGTAGTTCGGCAAGCCTTGCTCCGCGAGTGTGGGGATGTCGGGGTACGTGGGCGAGCGCTTGGGCGATGAGATGCCATAGGCCTTGAGCCTGCCGTCCTTGATCTGCGGGCCCGCGGAATTTAGGCCGTCGAAGAGCATGTTCACGCGTCCACCGACGAGATCGGGCAGCGCGGCGGCATTGCCCTTGTACGGCACGTGCAGCATCTTCACCCCCGCCTGGTGCATGAAGAGTGCGGCGGCCATGTGTGTGCTGGTGCCGACGCCCGCGGAGGCGGTCGACAACGCGTTCGGCTTCGCCTTCGCGGTGGCGATGAATTCGGCCAGCGATTTCTCCGGCTGGCTGGCGGGCGCCACCAACACGAGCGGTGCGATGTTCATGATGCCGACACCGGTGAAGTCTTTCACCAGGTCGTATCCCGGGTCCGATTTCACTGCCGGCAACTGCGCGATGGTGTTGGCCGTGACGAGGATGGTGTAGCCGTCGGCCGGCTGGCCCTTGACGTAGCGGATGCCCAACTGCCCATCGGCGCCGGGCTTGTCTTCCACGATGATGGGCTGGCCCAGCTTCTCGGACATCTGCTGCGCCACGGCGCGGGCCGTGACGTCCATCAACGCGCCCGCGGCGGAGTTGACGACGAAACGGATGGGCTTGCTGGGGTACGGGTCGGCCGCGAGCGTTGCGCCTGCCGCCGCGAATAGCGCCAGTGCGAGGCTGGCCCGGCTGATCGGTGATTTCATTCTTGTCTCCTGGAGGATGGATCAGCCGAGCTCGCGCACCATGTTGCGCGCGATCACGATCTGCTGGATCTGGGTGGTGCCTTCGTAGATGCGGAACAGGCGCACGTCGCGGTAGAAGCGCTCGATGCCGTAGTCGCTCACATAGCCCGCGCCGCCGAAGATCTGCACGGCGCGGTCCGCGACGCGGCCGCACATTTCGGAGGCGAACATCTTGGCGCACGAGGCTTCGGTGCTGACCGGCAGCTTGGCGTCGCGCCGTCGCGCGGCATCCAGCACCATGCAGCGCGCGGCATAGATCTCCGCCTTGCTGTCGGCGAGCATCGCCTGCACCAGCTGGAACTCCGCGATCGGCTGGCCGAATTGCTTGCGGTCCACGGCATAGCGCAGCGCGTCGGCGAGCATGCGTTCGGCGACGGCGACGCAGATCGATGCGATGTGGATGCGACCCTTGTCCAGTACTTTCATCGCCGTCTTGAAGCCGCGGCCCTCGACGCCACCGATGAGGTTCTCCACCGGGATACGCGCGTTGTCGAAGATGACGTCGCAGGTGTGCGCGCCTTTCTGCCCCATCTTCTTGTCGCGCTTGCCAAAGCTGATGCCCCGCGTGTTCGCATCAACGATGAAAGCGGAAATGCCCGACGCGCCCTTGTCTTCCGGATTGGTACGCGCCATCAGCGTGAAGATGCCGGCCTGCGGCGCGTTGGTGATGAAGCGCTTGGTGCCGTTGACGACGTAGTGGTCGCCATCCCTGATCGCGCTGGTGCGCAACGACGCGGCGTCGGAGCCGGAACCGGGTTCGGTGAGGGCGAACGACGCGATCAATTCGCCGGTGGCCAGGCGCGGCAGGTACTTCTCTTTCTGCGCCTGCGTGCCGTCGAAGAGGATGCCCTGCGAGCCGATGCCCACCGTCGTGCCGATGAGCGAGCGGAAGGCCGGCGATGCCTTGCCGAGCTCGAGCATGCACAGCACTTCCTCCTCCATCGTCAGTTCCAGCCCGCCGAATGCTTCGGGGATGGTGAGGCCGAAGAGGCCCATCGCCTTCATGTCGGCGACGATGTCCGCGGGAATCTCGTCGGTCTCGGCGACGACCTCCTCGTTGGGGATGAGGCGCTCGCGCACGAAGCGCGAAATGTTGTCTGTGAGGACGTTGAGTGTTTCTTGATCTCGGATCATGGGAGGGGCGTAGCGTGCTTCGGGGTAGGCGGCCATGCTGCTTGGCGGCGATGGGCGGGTCAATGCACCGGCGCGTGTTGTTCCGTACTTCGGCGATGGGTTGGGCAGTGCCCATACCCGTGTTCGCGGGGCAGCCATGCCCACGGCCAATTCCAAAGTACGGAATAATCCTCGGAAGCGAGTTGACCTTGCGCGCCTGCCTCGTGCATCGTCCAAGCCTAGATGTCCACTCTTTTCGATCCGCGCCGCCTGCTGGCGCGCCCGTTCCCCACCATCACGCATGCCTTCACCGCGCGCGATTCGCAGTTCTATGCGCTGGGCATCGGGCTTGGAGCGGATCCGCTGTCCGAAGGTCAGTTGCGCTACGTCTATGAAGGCGTGGAAGGCACGACGCTGCGCGCGTTTCCCACCTTCGCGAACGTGCTCGCCTACCCGGGCTTCTGGGCGCGCGAGGCAGATACGGGCATCGACTGGAAGCGTCTGGTGCACGCCGAGCAGGAATTCGTGCTGCATGCGCCGCTGCCCCCGTCCGGCCAGGTGACCGCCACGAGCCGCGTCACCGCGATCTGGGACAAGGGCGCCGGCAAAGGTTCACTGATGCAGCAGGAGCGCGAAGTGCGCGATGCCGCGAGCGGCGCGCTGCTCGCGACCATCACACAGCTCACGCTCATGCGTGGCAACGGCGGCTTCGGCGAAGGCGGCAGCGACGGCGCACCCGCCGCGCCGCATCCCATTCCGCCGAGGGCTCCCGATGCCTTGTGCGACCTGCCAACGTTGGCGCAAGCCGCGCTCATCTACCGGTTGAGCGGCGACATGAACCCCCTTCATGCGGACCCCGCCGTTGCGCGTGCCGCAGGCTTCGAACGGCCCATCCTGCACGGCATGGCGACGATGGGCATCGCTGCGCACGCGGTGCTCAAGACGCTGCTGGGCTATGACGACAGGCGATTCGCCGGCATGCGCGCGCGCTTCACCGCACCCGCGCTCCCGGGCGACACGCTTCGCACCGAAATGTGGCTCGACGGGAAGGTGGTGTCGCTGCGCACCACCGCGCTGGAACGCGGCGCCGTCGTGCTCAACAACACGCGCGTCGATTTCACGCATTGATGCATCGACGCATTGACTTGAATACACGACAAGGAACCCCATGGATCTCGGATTGAAGGACAAGGTGGCGATCGTCACCGGCTCGGCGCGCGGCCTCGGCGCGGCCATGGTGAAGCGGCTCGCTGAAGAAGGCGCGAAGGTCGTCGTGACCGACATCCAGCAGGAGCAGGCGCAAGCCACCGCGCAGGCGCTGCGGGAGCAGGGCTTCGCCGTGCATTGCGTGGTCGGCGACATCACGAAGGCTGCGGACGTGCAGCGGCTGGTGGATGAAACCGTCGCGACGTTCGGCGGCGTCCACGTCATCGTGAACAACGCGGGCCTGCCGCGCGACAAGTACCTGGTCAAGATGACCGAGGACGACTGGGACCTGGTGATGAACGTGATGCTCAAGGGCGCGTTCCTCGCGACCAAGGCCGTGATGCCGCACTTCATCCAGCAGGGCTGGGGCCGCGTGATCAACATCAGCTCGCGCGCCCATCTGGGCAACGCGACGCAGGCCAACTACTCCGCCGCGAAAGCCGGCCTCATCGGCATGGCCAAGGCGCTCGCGATCGAGGAGGGCCGCTACGGCGTCACCGTCAACTGCATCGCGCCCGGCTTCATGGAAACCGAGATGGTGCAGGCGCTGCCGACCTACGAAACGATCAAGGAGCGCGCCGTCGCGGCGCAGCCCATCAAGCGCGTCGGGCATCCCGACGATGTCGCCAATGCCGTGGCCTTCCTCGCCAGCGAGCGGGCGGGCTTCATCACCGGTGAAGTGCTGCACGTCACCGGCGGGCGCTACGGCTGAACTGAACCCCAAGGACATGAATATGAGAAGAGCAGCCATCGTTTCCCCGCTGCGAACGCCCATCGGCGCGTTCGGCGGCGCATTGAAGGGCGTGCCCGTCGAGGAGTTGGGCGCGACCGTGGCCCGGGCGATCGTTGAACGCACCGGCATCGACCCCGCGCGCCTGGACGACGTCGTCTTCGCGCAGAGCTACATGAACGGCGAGACGCCGTGCACCGGCCGCTGGATCGCGTTGCAGGCGGGCTTCCCGATCCAGGTCGCGGGCATGCAGCTGGATCGCCGCTGCGGCGGCGGCCTGCAGGCGATCGCGACGGCTGCGATGATGGTGCAGACCGGCGCCGCCGATGTCGTGATGGCCGGTGGCGTCGAGAGCATGAGCAACGTGGAGTACTACACCACCGGCATGCGCTGGGGCAGCCGCGCGGGCTCGGTCACGATGCACGACCGCCTGGAACGTGGGCGCGAGCGCTCGCAGCCCGAATCGCGCTTCGGGCGCATCAGCGGGATGATCGAGACGGCCGAGAACCTCGCTCGCGACTACGGCATCACGCGCGAAGCCGCCGACGCGTTCGCGCTGCGCAGTCAGCGCCGCGCCGCTGCCGCCTGGAGCGACGGCCGTTTCAATGACGAAGTGATCGCCGTGAACGTGCCGCAGAAAAAGGGCGGGGCCCTCGTCGTCAATCGCGACGAAGGCATCCGCGCCGAGACCACGCTGGAGAGCCTGGCCAAGCTCAAACCCGTGATGAAGGAGGGCACCGTCACGGCAGGCAATGCATGCCAGCAGAACGATGCGGCCGCGGCGTGCCTGGTCGTCTCGGAAGACAAGTTGAAGGAGCTGAAGCTCGAACCCATCGGCTGGCTGGTGGGCTGGGCGGCCGCGGGCTGCGAGCCTTCGCACATGGGCATCGGCCCGGTCCCGGCGGTGGAGAAAGTGCTCGCCCGCTCGGGATTGAAGTTCAGCCAGATGGACCTGGTCGAGTTGAACGAAGCCTTCGCCTGCCAGGCGCTTGCCTGCGTCAAGGGCTGGGGCAGCTCGACGGACGAGCTCGAAGACCGGATCAACGTGAACGGCTCGGGCATCTCGCTCGGCCACCCGGTCGGTGCGACCGGCGCGCGCATCATGACCACGCTGCTGCACGAGCTGCAGCGCCGCAAGGGCCGCTACGGGCTGGAGACGATGTGCATCGGCGGCGGCCAGGGCATCGCTGCTGTATTTGAACGGGCCTGAGCCGAAAGATCATTGACATGAGCGATACCGAATCGAACACCTGGCAGCCCGGCCCCGCCGAGCTGGAATCCTCCGGCGTCGTGCAGCTGCTGCGCGCGCTCGGCGTGAAGAACTATGACGAGATGCTCGCGCTCTCCAACCGCGAGCCGCCTCGCTACTGGGATGTGGCGACGAAGTTCTGCCGGATCGCGTGGGAGGAGCCGCCCCGCGCCTACCTGGATGAAAGCGCAGGCAAGGAATTCCCGAAGTGGTTTCCGGGCGCACGCCTGAACTGGGTGAACACGGTGCTCGCCTGGAGCAAGCGCCCCGAGACCGCGTCGCTTCCCGCAGTAGTTGGTGAGCGGGAAGACGGCACGGTGAACACGGTGACCTATGCCGAGCTGGACACGCAGGTGCGCGAATTCGCGGCGGCGTTGCAAGGCGTGGGTGTGACCCGCGGCGAGCGTGTAGGGCTCCTCATGGAAAACGGTGTCGAGGCATCGATCTCGCTGCTGGCCATCGCCGCGCTCGGCGCGATCGTGGTGCCGCTCTTCAGCGGCTTCGGCGTGGATGCGATTGTCGCGCGCTTGTCCGCCGCCGAGGCTTGCTGCATCGTCGCCTCCACGGGCTTCTCGCGCCGCACGAAGCGCGTGAACGTCGAAGGCGCCGTGCGCGAGGCGTGGACGCGCCTGCCCACGGTGCAGCACGTCATCTGGAAGCGCACTGCCGACGAGAAGCTCGCGGACAGCCGCGACCTCGACTGGCACGAACTCGCACGCGCTGCCAAGGGCAAGTCCGTCGCACCGGTGATGCTCGGTCCCGACGATCCGTTCATGGTGATCTACACCTCGGGCACCACGGGCAAGCCCAAGGGCGTGGTCCACACGCACGGCAGCTTCCCGGTGAAGATCGCGCACGACGCGGTGGTGCACTTCGACGTGCGGCCTGGCGACGTGTTCTGCTGGCCCGCCGACATGGGCTGGATCGCGGGCACGCTCGTCCTCTCGTGCGCGCTGCTGCGCGGCGCCACCCTGGTCTGCTACGACGGCGCGCCGGACTTTCCGGACTGGTCGCGCATGTCGCGCCTGGTCGAGCGCCACAAGGTCACGCACTTCGGCTCCGCGCCCACGCTCATCCGCGGCATGGCGAGCCACGAGGACGTCGCGATGCAGGGCGACGTCTCCACGGTGCGTCTGCTCATCACGGCGGGCGAGGGGATCGACCCCGAGCACTTCACGTGGTTCCAGAAGAACTTCGGGCGCGGCACGCAGCCGCTCATCAACTACACCGGCGGCACGGAAGTGTCGGGCGCGCTACTCTCCAGTGTGGTCGTGCGGCCGATCCCGCCCAGCGGCTTCAACTCGACCTCGCCCGGGGTGGAAGTGGATGTGGCCGACCCGTCGGGCCAATCCATCACCGGCACCATGGGCGAACTGGTGGTGCGCCGCCCGTTCCTGGGCATGACGCAATCGTTCTGGCAGGACCGCGAACGCTACCTCGACACCTACTGGCACACCATCCCCGGCATCTGGGTGCACGGCGATCTGGCGCTGCGCCGCGAGGACGGCTGCTTCTTCATGATGGGCCGCTCCGACGACACCATCAAGGTCGCGGGTAAGCGCCTCGGGCCGGCGGAAGTCGAGGAGATCGTGCTCGAGCTGCCGCAGGTCGCGGAGGCCGCGGCGATCGGCGTCAACGATGCCGAGAAGGGCCAGAAGCTCGTGGTGTTCGTCGTCGGCATGCCCGGCGAGATGCCCGACGCGGCCGCGATCTCGCAGCTCGTGATGCAGCACGTGGACAAGCGGCTGGGCCGTCCGTTCCGCCCGAGCGCGGTGCACCTCGTGGGGCAATTGCCCAAGACGCGCAGCTCCAAGATCATGCGCCGCGTGATCCGCAGCGTTTACTGCGACATGCCGGCGGGCGACCTGTCCTCGCTGGACAACCCCGCCGCGCTGGACGACATCCGCGCTGCCGCCGCACGGGCCTGACACGCATGGCCAAGACCCGCCACGCCGTCCAGCTCGTCTCCGCGCTCGCGGCCGAGCCCGCCGGTGCGCCGGCGGAAAGGCGGCATGGCGAGGCCGAGACGGGCGGCGCCGCGCCAGGCCGTCCGATGGTCGCGCCTTTTGCGCGGGCCCTCGCGTTGCTGGGTGTCTTCACGCCGCGCGACCGGCTATTAGGCAACCGCGAACTCGCGGCGCGCACGATGCTGCCGCCCTCCACCGTGACCCGCATCGCGCAATCGTTGGTGCAACTGGGCTACCTGCATTACGAGTCCGGCGAGCGCAAGTACCGGCTCGCGGTGTCCGTGCTCGCGCTCGGCTACGGTGCGATCGCGAACTCCGACGTGCAGCGCGCCGCGCGCGTGCACATGCAGGCCTTCGCGAACGAGCACAAGGTGCACGTGAGCCTGAGCGCCCGCGACCGGCTCGACCTGATCGTGCTGGAGAGCTGCAGCAGCCCGCAGGCGCTGGTGTCGCTCAACGTGCACGTCGGCGCGCGCGTCGGCATGGCTTCTTCGCCGATGGGATGGGCGCTGCTCGCCGCATTGCCGGAGCTGGAGCGCTACTACCTCATGGAGAACGTGGAGCGCCGCATGCCGCGCGAATGGCCGCGGCTGCGCCGGCGCTCCAGCGAGGCGATCGCGCAGGTCTACCAGATGGGTTTCTGCAGCTCGCTCGGCGAGTGGGACCACGCGCTGGGCATCGTCGCCGCGCCGCTCGTCTCCGAGGGCCAGGCGCCGCTCGCGCTCGCGTGCGTGGGCGCCAGCTCGCAGATGACGCGCCAGCGCGTCGAGCGCGAACTCGGCCCGAAGATGCTCGCGCTCGCGACGGCTATCCAGCAGGAAGGGGACGAGGAATGACTACCTCTGAACTCGCCACGCAACCCGCCTCGGTACTTACCGTCGCTCACGGCATGCAGGTGCTGCGCGCCTTCCGCTCCGACCGCGCGCCGCTGTCCAACTCCGAACTGGTGCGCCGCACCGGCTTGTCCAAGGCATCGGTTTCGCGGTTCACGAGCACGTTATTGCAGCTCGGCTACCTGCGGCATGTCGCGGGTTCGCGCGCATTCGAGCTGGCGGCGGGACCGCTCGCCGTGGGGCATTCATTCATCGCGAGCAGCGAACTGCTGCAGACCGCCAACCCGTTCCTGCAGGGCCTCGCGGACCGGCTCGGTGTATCGGTCGCGCTCGCCGTGGCGGACGGCCACGACATGCTCTACATCGCCTACAAGGCGGGCAGCCGCGTCGCGACGCTGCGCCTGGGTGTCGGCTCGGTGCTGCCGATGGCCAGCACGTCGATCGGCCGCGCGTACCTGTGGGCGCTGCCCCCGGCGCGGCAAAAGCGCGTGATCGCGGACCTGAGGAAAAGCGCCGGCAGCCAGGGCGCCGCGCTCGAGCGCTCGATCCGAGACAGCTTCACGGAGCTGCAGACCACCGGCACCTGCGGCGTGCTCGGCGGCTTCCAGCGCGGCGCCTATGGCGTGGCGCTGCCGGTGCGCATCGGTCGCGAGCAGGTTGTGATGGGCCTCAGCTGCGGCAAGGCCGAAGTGCAGCCGGACCTGGCGGCCGAGCGCAAGCGCATCGCGCCCGTGCTCAAGGCCGCCGCCCCCCAACTGGAAGCGCTGCTGGCCGATTTCGACGGCCAGGCGTAGACGTACAAGAACATAGAGAGGACAACGAATGAAGGTATTAGAGGGAATCAAGGTGCTCGATTTCGGGCGGTTCATCGCGGGGCCGTTCTGCGCCGCGCTGCTGGCCGACTTCGGCGCCGACGTCATCCGCGTCGACCGCGTGGGCGGCAGCGAAGACCGGTACATCATGCCGGTGACCGACCAGGGCGAGGGCGCTTTCTTCCTGCAGGTCAACCGCAACAAGCGCTCGCTCACGCTGGACATCGACAGCGAAGAGGGCAAGGAGATCGTGCGGCGCCTGGTGCTCGAGGCCGACGTGGTGATCGTGAACATGCCGCCGCGCAGCGTGGCGAGCCTGGGCCTGGACTACGAGACGCTGCGCGCCATCAAGCCGGACATCATCCTCACCGCGTCGTCGGCGTTCGGCTCGCACCCGTCGGTGCGGGACCGCGTGGGATTCGACGGTGTCGGCCAGGCCATCAGCGGCGCAGTCCACATGACGGGCCTGCCGGACCATCCGATGAAGGCGATGGTGCCGATGGTGGATTTCGCCACCGCGCTGTCATGCGCGATGGGCACGGTGATGGCGCTGTACGAACGCAAGACGAGCGGCAAGGGGCAGGAGGTGAACGCCTCGCTGCTGCAGACCGGCCTCAACCTCGCGAGCGGCAGCTTGATCGAGGAAGCGGTCCTGCGCCTGGACCGTAAGGCTACGGTGAACCGCAGCCCCAATTACGGCCCCTCGGACATCTTTCGCGTGAAGGATGGCTGGATCATCGTGCAGGTGATCGGCCCCGCGATGTTCAAGCGCTGGTCGCGGCTGGTCGGCATGCCCGAACTCGTGGATGACCCGCGTTTCCTCGACGACAAGAAGCGCGGCGAGCACGGTCACCTGCTCAGCGAATACATGGCCGCCTGGTGCGCTGAGCGTACGCGTGAAGAGTCGCTGGCGCAGCTCGAAGGCGCGCGGATCCCGGCCGGGCCGGTGCAGTCGCCGCGGCAGGTGCTGGACGATGAATCGATCCGCGCCTCCGAGCCTTTCCACTGGGTGAAGTACCCGGGGCTCGAAGAGGCGGTGCCGATCGTCGCCTCGCCGCTCACCATGTCGCGCACGCCGCCGACTCTGGAGCGTCGCCCGCCCACGTCGGGTGAGCACACCGAGGAGGTGTTGCAGGAGATCGGCTATTCGATGGACCAGATCCGCGGCATGCGCTCGCGCGGCGTGGTCTAGGAGGCGCGGATGAGTTCCGGACAACGTCTTCCCGGCACGCCCGATCCCATGCACTTCTGGACGGGCGCCGACGGCCTGCGGATCTCGGGCGACTCCTGGGGCCCGGCCAACGGGCCGCTCGTCCTGCTGCTGCACGGCGGCGGCCAGACGCGGCACGCTTGGGGCGGCACCGGCAAGCACCTGGGCGAAGCGGGGTATCACGCCGTGGCGCTGGATGCGCGCGGCCACGGCGACTCCGATTGGTCGCCCGAAGGCCGGTACACGCAAGACCTGATGGTGCGCGACATCGAATGCGTCCTCGCTGCGTTGGGCAGTGGCCGGCCGGTGCTGGTCGGCGCGTCGATGGGTGGCGGCACGAGCCTCGTCGCGGTCGGCGAGGACCATGTCGATGCGAGCGCGCTGATCCTGGTGGACATCGTGCCGCGCACCGAGCCCGATGGCGTCGCGAAGATCCAGGCCTTCATGCGGCAAAAGCCCGAGGGGTTCGCGTCGCTCGAAGAAGTCGCGCAGGCGATCAGCAGCTACCGTCCGCACCGGTCGCGTCCGCGCAGCCTGGAGGGCCTCGCCAAGAACGTGCGGCTCGGCGAGGACGGTCGCTACCGCTGGCATTGGGATCCGCGCTACCTGGAGAGCAACCGCGACATGAGCAAGCGGTACGAGCGCCTCTCCGCCTGTGCGAAGCGCCTGACCCTGCCCACGCTCCTCGTGCGCGGTGGCAGCTCGGACGTCGTGAGCGAAGAAGGCGCACGCGAGTTCCTGGCGATGTGCCCGCATGCCGAACTGGTGAGCGTGCAGCAGGCCGGCCACATGGTGGCGGGTGACCGCAACGACATCTTCGGCGAGGCGGCGATCGAGTTCCTCGCGCGCACCGTGCCGATCGACGGCGCGCCGGTGCATCCGCCGCATCCGCCGGGCTCGAAACGCATCGCGTCGGGCGAAGACCTGACGGACGTGCCATGAACGAGAAGCCATGCGCTGGCGACGAAACGCCGCGTCTCGCCATCCGCGTGATCGAGGCGGCCGGCTCGCCCTCGGCCGCGTTCGCGGCGGCGCTGCTCGGTGACTTCGGCGCGCAGGTGATCGTGATCGAACCGCCGGGCGGCTCGGCGATGCGCAAGCTCGGAAGCGAAGCCGTGCGCGACGTGTGGTGGCCCATCATCGGCCGCAACAAGTCGTCGCTGGCCGTGGACCTCAACGCTACAGGAGCGCAGGCGCTGCTCGAAGCCGCCGTGCGCGATGCGGACATCATCTTTGTCGACGACTCGCAGGTGGGCCGCGAGATCCGGCGCATCGCCTCGTGCGTCGCAACACGCGCGCAGGTGACGCGGCTCTTCACGCCGGGCAGCGACGGGCCTGACGCATGGAACGGCAGCACCCGCCCCGAATTCGCCGCGTGCGCGAGCGGAATCGTGGCGTTGAGCGGCTGGGCCGACGGCCCGCCCGTGCAGCCGGAGATTCCGCTGGCTGATGCCACGAGCGGCTTGATGGCCGCGATGCTCGCGCTGGCCGAGCTGCGTGCCGCGCGGTTGTCGAATGGTGTTCCGCAACGCGTGGACCTCGGCCTGCACGAAACGCTGCTGCGCATGAATGAATGGCAACTCGCGGTCGCGCGCGTGCAGGGCCGGGCCGAGCCGCGCAACGGCAACCGCTTCCCGATGAACTGGACCATCGCCAACGTGTATCGCACGCGCGACGGCCGGCTGGTCACCGTGTCGGCGGCCACGCCCTCGGTGGCGGAGCGTCTCATGCGGCTCGTGGGCGGCGATGCGCTGTGCGCGGACCCGCGGTTCGGCACGTCGGTGGATCGTCGCGCGAACATGGATGCGCTCGATGCGGTGATCGCCGCGTGGATGGCGCGCACCGATGGCCACGAGGTGCTGCGCCTCGCGAATGAAGCGGGTGTGGTGGTCGGGCCGATCTGCGACGCCAAGGACTTGCTTGAAGACGAGCAAGTGGCCGCGCGCGGGGACATCGTGCGCATCGCCGACGGCGCGGGCGGAATGCTCGCCATGCCCGCGCCTTTGCCCAAAATCGACACGCTGCCCGGGCGCGTGACCCACGCTGGGCCGGCGCCGGGCGTGGGATCGCGCGCGGCGCTTGCCGCGCTCGGCATTGCGGCGAATGAAGCGGATGCGTTGCTCGCGCAGGGCGTGTTGTGGGCGCTCGATGCGAAAGGTGCGACCGCATCGCCACGCATGGAGAAATCTTCGACACCGCTTTCTCCCACGTCGTCGGGCGCGAACGCAGTCCCGACCAAAGCTCGCCGCCCCTTCGAAGGCCTGCGCGTGCTCGAAGCAGGCATCGTGCTGGCCGGCCCCTTCGCCGGCAGTCTTCTCGCCGAACTGGGCGCGCAAGTCATCAAGGTCGAGCAGCCCGGCGAGGGCGACCCCATGCGCCAGATGGGCGTGAAGGTGAGCGATGTGTCGGTGTGGTTCGGCGTCTCCGTGCGGGGCAAGCAATGCGTCACGCTCGACCTCAAGCAAGAGGCCGACAAGCAAACCTTCCTCTCGCTCATAGAGCAGGCCGACGTGCTGGTGGAGAACTACCGGCCCGGCGTGTTGGACCGGCTCGGCCTGGACGAAGCCACATTGAAGGCGCGCAACCCGCGCTTGGTGAAGCTCGGCATCTCAGGGTTCGGGCGCACCGGCCCACATTCCTCGCGACCCGGTTTCGGCCGCATCGCGGAGGCGATGAGCGGCATGGTCTCGCTGTCGGGCCGACCCGATGAGGTGGCGATGAACCTGGGCGTGAGCGTCGCGGACACCAGCACGGGTCTCATGGGTGCGTTCGGCATCGCGATGGCGCTGTTCCGTCGCGATGTGTGCGGCGGGCCGGGTGCGACGATTGACCTCGCGTTGTACGAGCCGCTCTTTCGCATGGCCGAGTGCCAGCTTGCGTTGTGCGAGCGCCTGGGCCGTCCGCCGATTCGCGAGGGTACGAACGATCCGTACGGTTGGGGCGCGTCCGGAAAAACTTCCGTCCTCGTCGCGATCCAGTGCGAGGACAAGCACTGGCTGATGGCCGATGTGCGCGCGCAGGATGCGCAAGCCGCCGCCCAAATCCAGGCACGAGTGCGCCGCATGGACATCGCCGGCGCGCTGGCGTGGCTGCGATCGGGCCGCATCGAGGCCGCGCAGGTGCATGACGGCGCGACCTTGGTGGCCACTCGTTATTTCGTGGATCGCGGCGACGTCGCGGCGGTCACCGACCCATGCCTGGGCGACCTGGTGGTCCCCGGGGAGATTCCCAAGCGGGCCCACGATTCGAAGGTGGCGCTGTTCCAGGCGCCACCCGTGGGCCGACACGGCGCGGATGCGCGGTTCCTATGACACAAGATCCTTCCACGATTCCGTCCGCCGACCTGCAGCGATTCGACGAACTCCTGCGGCGCCGCCACAGCTGCCGCGGCTTCCTGGCCACGCCGGTGCCGCGCACCGCGATCGAGCAGGTGCTCGCCACCGCGCAGCGCACCGCCTCGTGGTGCAATGCGCAGCCCTGGAAAGCGCACATCGTGAGCGGTGCGCCGCTCGAGGCATTGCGCAGCGACCTCTTCGCGCGCGCGCTCGCCGGCGTCGCCGCTGCGCCCGAGCTGGAATGGCCGCGCGAATACCGGGGCGTGTACCAGGCGCGCAGGCGCGAGTGCGGGTGGGAGCTGTATCGCGCCGCCGGCATCGAGAAGGGGGACAGGCAAGCCTCCGCGCAGCAATCGCGCGAGAACTTCAGGCTCTTCGGCGCGCCGCACCTGGCCATCATCTCGAGCGACGAGGCGCTGGGCACGCATGGCGTGATGGATTGCGGCGCATGGGTCGCGAACTTCATGCTCGCCGCTTCGGCGGCCGGCATCGCGAGCATCGCGCAGGCGGCGCTCGCGTCATGGCCGGACATCCTGCGCAAGCACCTGGACATCGGCGAGGACCGCCGCATCGTCTGCGGCATCTCCTTCGGCTACGAAGACACGGCGCATGCGGCCAATGGGTTCCGTACCACGCGGGCCGCTATCGATGAAGTGGTGAGCTGGGTGGGGTAGAGACTTCGGCGCGCTAGCCCAGTGCCTGCCGATAAGTCTTCTCCACCATGGAGCGCAGCCACACATGCCCCGGGTCCTGCTGGAAGCGTTCGTGCCAGAGCATGCGCGTGACGAGCTTGCCGGCCTCGAACGGGAGCGGCTGTATCTGGATCGGGAACAGCGCGGCGAGCTGCACGCCCACATGCCGCGACGCCGTGCAGATCAGGTCGGCCTCCGCCACCGCGCGCGCCGCGACAAAGTCGTTCGAAACCGAGAGCGCCACGTTGCGGTGGATGCCCGCGATGCGCAGGTGCTCGCCGACCGGGTCGATGCTGTCGGTGATGCGCTGCACCGCGACATGGCGACCTTCCGCGTAGTCCTCGCGGCTGAGCGGCACACGCGCCCAACGCCCGTTCGACGACGCCATGCACACGATGGGGGTCTCGGCCAGGCGCTGCTGGCGCAGCGAGCTGTCGGCGCCAATGAGCGTGCCCGCGGCGAGGTCCACGTCGCCTTTCTCCAGCGCCTGCGTCAACTGCGGCTGCGCCACGCGCAGCCCGCGGATCGCGCACATCGGCGCTTCGCGCGCGAACGCGGCCGCGAGGCGCGGCAGCAGGATGAACTCCCCGATCTCCGACATGCAGATGATGAATTCGCGGTTGGCGGTGGCCGGGTCGAACGCGCCGGGTGCTCGCGAGATGAGGTCTATGTCGCGCATCAGGCGTGCGACGGCGGGCGCAAGCGCGATCGCGCGGGGCGTCGGGTGCAGTGAATTGCCGGTGCGCACGAAAAGCTCGTCGCCGAAGTAGTCGCGCAGGCGCCTGAGGTTCTGGCTGACCGAGCGCTGCGTCACGCCCAGCGCATCGGCGGCCCGCGATACCCGGCCCGTATCGAACAGGGCCTTGAGCGTCGCGACCATCGTGAGGTCCACCTTGCCCGGGCGTTCGCCGCCGGCTGCTGTCTTGCCCATAGGCTTCACTTATATCGCACATAGGCTGCGATGGCTTCCGCGCGGGCCTTTGAATTTGTCCAATGCAGGCACAAACAGGAGACAAGCCCCGTGATTTCCAGAAGACCCCTGCTGCAGGCTCTCGCACTTTCCGCGATCGCTGTCGCGCGCCCCGTGTTCCCGCAGCAATACCCGGCCAGGCCGATCCGCTTCGTCGTTCCGGCTTCGGCGGGCACGACCATCGACGTGACGGCCCGCTTCATGGCCGAGGCGATGGGCCGTGCGCTCAACGTATCCATCATCGTGGACAACCGCGCCGGCGCCGGCGCCGTCATCGGCACCGAGTACGTCGCGAAGTCCGCGCCGGACGGCTACACGCTGCTCTTCACCGGCATCCCGCTGTATCTCACGAAGTGGCTGTCCGAAGCGCCGGTGTCGTACGACCCCGTCACCGACTTCGCGCCGATCTCGCTGCTCTGCAATTCCCCGCTGGGCATCGTCGTGCCCGCCAACTCGCCGTACAAGACACTCTCGGACCTCGTGCGTGCGATGAGGGCGAAACCCGACGAGATCACTTTCTCGTCCGGTGGCAACGGCAGCGCCGCGCACCTGTGCATGGTGCTGCTCAACGACCTGACGCAGACCGTCTCGAAACATATCCCGTACAAGGGCAACACGCCCGCCGTGACGGACGTCGCCGGCGGCCAAGTCGATTTCACGTGCCAGGGCTCAGGCGGTATCGTCCCGCTGATCAGGGCGGGCAAGCTGCGTCCGCTCGCGGTCACCAACCGCTCGCGCTGGGATTTCCTGCCCGAGGTGCCCACGGCCATCGAAGCGGGCGTGCCCAACTTCGAGATGACCGGCTGGATCGGCGTCGTCGCGCGCGCGGGCACGCCCGCGCCCATCGTGCAGCGGCTCTCCGACGAGTTCGTGCGCATCGCGCGCACGCCCGAGTTCAAGGAGTTCTGCAACAAGCAGCAGATGTTCGTCGACATCTCCGACCACAAGCAGTTCGCGGCCGACGTGCCGCGCTACGACGCCACGCTCAAACGCCTCGCGCTGCTGGCGAAGAAGGGTTGAGCATGGGTTTCGCCGTCACAAACCGCGGGCCGCTCGAAGGCATCGTCGTGCTGGACTTCACCACGCAGCTCTCCGGCCCCCTCGTCACTTATTTCCTGGCAGGGCTCGGGGCGACCGTGATCAAGATCGAGGAGGCCAAGGGCGATTCGGTCCGCGGCTACGCACCGTTCATCGATCCCGACGGAAAACTCACGATGTGGCGCGAGCACCCCGACGCCATGTCGCTGCCGATCCTCAACCGTTCGCGCGGCAAGCACAGCATCACGCTCAACCTGAAGGCCCCCGAGGCGATGGCGATCTACCGCGACATGGCCGCGCGCGCGGACGTCGTGGTCGAGAACTACGCGAGCGGCACGGCTGACCGGCTGGGCATCGGCTATGAGGCGACCCGCGCCATCAATCCGCGCATCGTCTATTGCTCGCTCAGCGGCTTCGGCGCCGGGGCGATGGGTGGGCGAAAGGCGCTCGACACGGTGATCCAGGCCATGAGCGGCCTCATGATGGCGAGTGGCCTTGAGGGCGAGCCTCCCGTGCGCCTGGGCATGCCGATCGCCGACACGATCGCGCCGCTCTTCGCCGTCATGGGCATCAACGCCGCGCTGCACCGGCGGCATTCGTCGGGCGAGGGCGAGCATGTGGACGTGTCGATGCTCGGCTGTCTCTCCGCCTTGCTCGCGGTCGAAGACTGGCGGGCGATGGAACAGCTGGGAAAGCCCACCCGCACCGGCAACACGCTGGTGAGGGCGTCGCCCTTCGGCATTTTCCGCTGCAGCGATGGCTACATCTCGATTGGGGCCGGCGCGCGCGATCCCTTCGCCCATGCGTTCTTCAAGATCATGGGCCGGCCCGAGATGGCGACGGACCCGCGCTACGCGACCTTGTCCGCGCGCTCGCAGCGCGATGAGGAGATGACGCGGATCGTCAACGCATGGTGCGGTGAGCGGACCGTGGAGGAAGTCGAATCCGGGTTGATGAAGGCGGGCATACCCGTCGCGCGTGTGCTCACGCCGGCGGATGCGCTCGACGAGCCCGTGCTCGAGGAGCGCGGTGAGATCTCGAAGGTCATGCATCCGGACCTCGGCGTGATCCCGGGGCTGAAGACGATGGGCATCCCGATCCGCTTCCACCGCGCCGAATACGGGCACGGCTCCGCGGCGCCGAAGCTCGGCCAGCACAACGAGAGCATCTACCGCGACTGGCTCGGTATGGATGCCGCGCGGATCGCGGCGCTGCATGAGGCGGGGGTGCTGTGAACGCCGTCGCCAGCCCCGCGGCCGCCTCCCCGGTGAGCGCGGTGGTGGAAGACGCGCAGAGCGTCTACACCGCCATCGAAACGCGTTTTTCCTGTCGCGCGTTCCTGCCCACGCCGGTGGACCGCGCCGTGATCGAGCGCATCCTCATCGCCAGTGCGCACGCGCCTTCGGGCTCCAACAACCAGCCATGGAAGGTCTACGTCGTGCGCGGTGCGAGCCGCGACGAACTCGTGCGCAAGGTCTGCGACGCCCACGACGCGATGCACCACGATCCCGCCCTGGCCGTGCTCTACAAGGAGGAGTACCCGTATTACGCGCCGGAATGGCGCTCGCCCTATATCGAACGACGGCGCGCGACCGGCATCGGCCTGTATGGCGTGCTCGGCATCGGCAGGGGCGAGAAGGACAAGATGCATGCGCAGCACCAGCGCAACTTCCGCTTCTTTGATGCGCCGGTCGGCCTGTTTTTCACCGTCGAGAGGGGACTCGCGCAAGGGGCGTTGGTGGACACGGCGACGATGATCCAGAATGTGATGATCGCGGCGCGCGCGGAAGGCCTGCACACCTGCCCGCAGGTGGCGTGGAACCCCTACTGGCCGATCATCCTGCCCCACCTGGGCGCGGCAGGCGAGATGATCGTGTCGGGCATGGCGCTCGGGTACGCCGACCGCGATGCGATCGTCAACGGCTACCGCCCGAAGCGCGAACCGCTGGGCGTGTTCACACGCTGGCTGGAGTAGCAGGGACGCTACTTCAGTCGATTGCCAGCGAGCCGGGTGTCGACCAGATCAACGATCCGATCGTCCCTCACGCGCCCGCTGTCGCCGGCCGGCGCGCGAGCTGCCAGGCGCAGATGGCGGCGGGCACGGCCAGCGCCATGAAAGCCACGCGCAGGCTGTCGGCCACCGAGGCGAGCGCGCCGAAGAGCAGCGGTCCCACCAGCACGCCGATGAACGCGATCGCCATCGAGCCGCCGGTGGCCGTGCTCGCCATGCCGGGCGGCGCGAGCCGCGCCACTTCGGCGATATACACGCCGTTCCATCCGATCGCGGACGCGCCGAAGGTGACCATCAGCGCGAGCTGCAACGCGCGGGGTGCGTCCGCCTGCAAGAGTGCCAGCAACAGTGCGCACAGCGCCATCACCAGCGCAAGAATCGCAAGCATCCGGCGCGCATCGAGCCAGCGGTCCGCGATCCAGCCCCAGGCCAGTCGGCCAACGATGGCGCCCATCTGCGCGATCGAGAGCGCCGCTCCTGCCGCGAGCAGCGTGTAGCCGAGCGAGAGGTGCAGGTACGTAACGAGGTAACTCGTCATGCTGGTTTGGACGATGCAGAAGACCAGCGCGAACAGGCTCAGGCGGGCAAGCGCCGTGTCACGCCACACGACCTGCACCGGTCCGGCCAGGTGCGCCACGTTGATCGTGGTGTCGCTGCGGCGGTCGCTGTCGAGCGATTGCCGAAGCGGCTGCGCGATGAATGCGAATGCCATGCAGCCCGCGGCCACGGCCCAGAACGCGGCCGACGTCCCGCCCGCGACGACGATCGCCGGCAGCATGAAACCGGCCAGCATGCCGCCCACGGGCACACCGGTCTGCTTGAGCGAAAAGATGAATGCGCGCTGGTGGGGCGGCGTGGATTTTGCGAGCAGGTCGGAGGCGGCCGGCGTGATAGGGCCATACCCCAGGCCCGCGAGCAACGCGCCCAACGCGGAGGCCGGCACCGAGTGCGACAGCGCCTGGAGCGCCATGCCGCATGCGCAAATGACGAGGCCGATCTGGCTGATGCGGATCGCGCCCCAGCGCAGCACGAGCGGCCCGGAGATGAGGCTGGAGGTGATCGCGCCGAGATAGACGATGGGCACGTATACGCCGATGAGCGAAGGCGAAACGCCGAGCGCCTCGGCCATGGCTGGTGCAATGGCGGGGACGGCCAGCGTGGCCATCGACGCCATGGCCTGCACGGAGAGGGTGATGGAGAGGACCAGCCAGGTGTTGCCGCGTTGGATCACCGGCTTGATTTTGCCCGAAGCTTCGTATCCCAAGGAGATCAGCGGCCGAGTCGGCGCGCCTCTTCGCCCAGGACCACGGCGACCTTGCCGATGGAGTCGCGGCCGGACACCGCCGCCAGCGCTTCGTGGCACTGATCCAGCCCGAACACATGGCTGATCTCGGGCTTCATGCGGCCCTGCACGGTCCAGCGGAACAGCTGCTCCATCGAGTGGCGCATGCGCGGCTCGTATTGCTTGCTCACATCCCTGTGGCGCGCGGGGTCCAGGCCCCACTGGCCGACGTAGTACCCGGCGTTGAGCGACAGCACCTTCGCGTTCTTCATCAGGAGGAAGTTCGCAGGGATCTGGGGCACGCTGCCGCTCGCGAAACCGATGGGCGCGATGCGGCCTTCGGGCGCGAGGCACTTGAGCGACTGGTGGAAGACGTCGCCGCCCACCGGATCGATGATCACGTTGGCGCCCACGCCGCCGGTGATCTCGCGCACGCGCTGGAGGAAGTCCTCTTCGCGATAGTTGATGACATGGTCGGCGCCGTGCGCGCGGCAGACTTCCGCCTTCAGGTTCGAGCCGCAGGTGGCGATCACGGTGGCGCCGAGGATCTTGGCGATGTCCATGGCAGCGATGCCCACGGCGCCCGCTGCGCCGTGGATCAGAATGGTTTCGCCCGGCTGCAGGTTCACCCATTCCGGCCACGCCAGAAGGATGTAGGCGGTCGACCAAGACGTGGGGAACGTCACGGCCTGGAAGAACGGGATCTCCGGCGGCAGCTTGTACGTGCGGTGAGCCGGGGCGATGCACTCTTCGGCGAAGGCGCCGTAGTCCACCCACGCCGCCACGCGGTCGCCGACGGCGATCGCGGTCACGCCCTCGGCCACCTCGGTGACCACGCCGCACACGTCAGTGCCCGGGGCGTGGGGCAGCGGCGGCTTGACCTGGTACTTGCCCGCGACCCGCAGCGACATCGTGAAGCTCATCCCGACGGCCTGCGTGCGTATCCTCACCGTGCCGGGCTGCAGCTCGGGCGACGGCCATCCGTCTTCGACCTTGACGTCGTTGAAATCTTCGGTCCATTGGCGGACGACGAGTGCGCGCATGGGCGGGTGCTCCTGTGGATGGTTGAAATGAGTCGAAGGAAGAGTCAGCCGCGCGGCGCTGGTCCGACGACACCGCTCGCGCGCAGCCGCGCGATCTGGGCGTCGTCGCAGCCGGCTTCGCGCAGGACCTCGTCGGTGTGCTGGCCGTGCAACGGGGGCGGCCTGTGCACCTCGCGCGGCAGGCCTTCGATGGAGACCGGGTAGGCGACGGCCTTCATCGCGCCGCCCACCGGGTGCTCGTAGTTCATCACCATGCCGCGCGCGTCGGCTTGCGGGTCCGCGATGGCGGTCGCGATGGTGTTGATCGGCGAGGCGGGAATGCCGGCCGCAGCCAGCACCGCCATCCAGTGCGCGAGGTCGCCCGTTCCGATGCGGCCCTGCACCAGCGCCACGGTGTCGGTGCGGTTGGCCACGCGCGCGGCGTTCGTGCGGTAGCGCGGGTCTTCGCTGTAGTCGGGAAGGCCAATCGCATCGCAGAGCTTGCGCCACTGCAGGTCGCTGCCCACCGCGATCAGGAGGTGGCCGTCGGTCGCGAGGAAGGCCTGGTAAGGGCACAGCGATTCGTGCCCGGAACCGGGACGCGAGGGCACCTCGCCGGTGATCCAGTAGGACTGCGCATGCCATCCCATGAACGCGGTGGCCGTCTCGAAGAGCGAGGCCTCGACGTAAGAGCCTTGCCCGGTCTTGTCGCGCACGCGCAGCGCCGCGAGGATGCCGGTCGCGGCGTGGATGCCGGTGGTCTGGTCCACCGGCGAGAAGCCGATGCGCAGCGGACCGCCCCCTTCCTCGCCGGTCGTGAGCATCATCCCGGAGAAGGCCTGCATCATGAGCTCGGTGCCCGCGCGGGTCGCGAGCGGTCCCGTGCGCCCGAACCCCGAGACGCTGCAATACACGAGGCGCGGAAAGCGCTTGCGCAACTCCGCTTGCCCCAACCCCAGGCGCTCGGCCACGCCGGCGCCGAAGCTTTCCACGAACACGTCGGCGGTCTCCAGCAAGTCGAGTGCGAGTGCGAGCCCGTCCGGTGTCTTTAGATCGACGGCGACGCTGCGCTTGTTGCGGTTCATCGCGAAGAACATCGCGCCGTCGGTGCCGATGAAGGGGGGCATGCCGCGCAGGTCGTCGCCGCGTTCGCGGTCCTCCAGCTTGACCACTTGCGCGCCCAGGTCCGCAAGGTACTGCGTGCACAGCGGGCCGGCGATCAGCTTGGTGAGGTCGATAACCTTGATGCCCTCAAGCGGTTGCATGACGCTCCTCATGGTGTTCGAAGCTTCGATGTTGTGGGCCGGCGCGGCCCGGGGTCAACGCCGCGTGCGCATGCGTTCCGTACTTCGAACGGAGGGCGCATGTGCACGGCAACCAGCGGCCGCACCAAAGCACGGAACGATTCGCGGCGCTGTGTTGATCGGCCGATCCGCGCGGCGCACGATGCACGCAGGAGACGAACGATGAAATTTCAATTCGGGCTGAAGCGTTGGGTGTCGGGCGGCGTGTTGGCGGCGCTCGCTTTGGGGGCGGCGGCGCAGCCGGCCGTGCAGAATTTTCCGGACAAGCCGCTGCGCTTCGTCGTCCCGTTCGCGGCGGGCAGCACGACGGACCAGGCCGCGAGGTTCGTTGCGAAGCACATCACCGATATGACGAAGCAGCCGGTGATCGTGGACAACCGCGTCGGCGCCAACGGCTTCATCGGCCTGCAGTACGCACTGACCCAGCCGGCGGACGGCTACACGGTGGTGATCACCAGCAGCACCACCCATGCGGCCAATCCGAGCCTCTTCAAGAAGCTGCCGTACGACCCGGTGGCGGACTTCGTCCCGCTCACCGGGCTGGTGATCGGCAGCATGGTGCTTGCCGTGGCGCCCTCGTCGCCGGCGCACAACGTGCAGGAACTGGTCGCGCTCGCGAAGCAGCGTCCCGGCAAGCTCACGTTTGGCAGCGGCAATTCGTCGTCGCGCGCCGGCGGCGAGATGTTCAAGGAGCTCGCGGGCGTGGACATCCTGCACGTCCCCTACAAGGCGCTGCCGATGGTGATGACCGACGTGGTGGGCGGGCAGATCGACATGGTGTTCGGCGATGCGCCCGCGGTGATGCCGCTGGTGCGCGGCGGCAAGCTGCGCGCGCTGGGCGTTTCCACTCGCAACCGCATGCCTGCGTTCGACAACATCCCAACGATCGCGGAGCAGGGCATCGCGGGCTACGAGCTCAGCGGCTGGCTCGCGGCCTTCGCGATCAAGGGCACGCCGCCCGCCATCGCGGACAAGCTGAACGGCATGCTGGTGGCGATCATGAAGACGCCGGAAGCCGCGAAGTTCTTCGGCGAGAACGCGTGGGCGCCGATTCCCAGCAGCCGCGAGGAGTTCGCGCAGTTCCAGCGCGCGGAGATCGCGCGCTGGGCGCGGGTGATGAAGAGCGCGGGGATCGAACCGGAGTAGGGCGCCGGATCAGAGTTCGAGCCGCCGCTCGCTCATCCACTTCACGATCGCCGGATCGCGGTGCGAGAAGAAGCTGCTCTTCTCGGTGTCGAACGTGGTGATCCGCTCCATGTCCGAAGCGTCCAGCTCGAAATCGAACACGTTCAGGTTTTCTTGCATGCGCTCCTTGCGCACCGACTTCGCGAGCGCGACGACGCCGCGCTGCACCACCCAACGCAGCACCACCTGGCCCACTGACTTGCCGTGCTTGCGCGCGATGTCCACCAGCACGTCGTTGGTGAAGAGGTTGTTGCGGCCCTCCGCAAATGGCGCCCATGCCTCGGCCTGTACGCCGTTCTCGCGCATGAAGGCCACGCTCGCCTCCTGCTGATGGAAAGGATTGATCTCGATCTGATTGACCGCGGGCGCGATGGTGTTGAACGCCTTGATGTCCATCAACCGGTCGGGCTCGAAATTGCTCACGCCGATGGCGCGGACCTTGCCCGCCTTCAACGCTTCTTCCATCGCATGCCAGGAGCCGTGCACGTCGCCGTAGGGCTGGTGGATGAGGTACAGGTCGACATAGTCGAGTCGCAGGCGGCGCAGCGAGTCGTCGATGGCTTTGCGCGTTTGCTCCACTCCGGTGTCCTGGACCCACAGCTTGGTCGTGACGAAGAGTTCATGGCGCGGCACGCCCGCCTTCGCGAGACCCCGACCGACCGCCGATTCGTTCATGTAGGACGCCGCGGTGTCGATGAGGCGGTACCCGGTGTGGATCGCGTCGATCACGCAGCGTTCGCATTCCGCCGGATCAGGGATCTGGAAGACGCCATAGCCGGCGGCGGGCATCTGGACGCCGTTGTTGAGTGTCAAGGTTTTCATGGCCTTGACTTTAGGCGCGCAGGCGCGAACGCACTAGCCCGCCAACGCTTGAAGCATCCGCAACCGCAGCTTGCCAGTCAGGCCAGGCTGCCGGGCACGCAGCCCGGCTTTGCGCGCGCTTACTCGACAGTGATGCCGGCCGACTTGATCACGCCGGACCATTTGCGGATGTCCTCCGCGATGGTCTTCTGGAATTCGGCCGAGCTGGCGTCGGTCTCGACGACGTTGCCGTCCTTTTCCTGCGCGGCCTTCACTTCAGGGGAGCGCGCCGCCTTCACCACCGCCGCGTGCAGCTTCTCGATGATGGGCGCGGGCGTGCCCGCGGGCACGGCGAGGCCGATCCATGTGGACATCTCCAGGGCAGGCATGCCTACCTCGGCGACCGTGGGCACGTTCGGCAACTGCGGAGAACGCTTGGCGCTCGTCAATGCGATGGGCACCAGCGTGCCGGCGTTGATGTGCGGAACGACTAGCTGGATGTTGGCGAAGGTGAAGTCCACGCGGCCGGCGACCAGGTCGATCACGCTGGCCGGGCCGCCCTTGTACGGCACGTGGCTCATCTCCGTCTTGACCTCGGAGCGCCACTGGGCACCGGAGATGTGGGGGGACGTTCCGTTGCCGCCGGAGGCGTAGAGCAGCGGCTTGTTCTCGGCGGCGCGCTTGCGCGCCAGCGCGACGAGCTCGGGCATTGTCGTGACACCCAAGGCGCGCGACACCACCAGGACGTTCGGCACCGTGATGATGCGCGAGATGCCCACGAGATCCTTCAGCGGGTCATAGCCGGCGTTCTTGTACAGCGACGGGTTGAACGCCATCGTGTTCATGGTCGTGACGACCAGCGTGTACCCATCGGCCGGCGACTTCGCGCCCGCGATCGTGCCGAGCCCGCCGCCCGCGCCGGGACGGTTGTCCATGACGAGCGGCTGCCCCAGCGACGCGCCCATGCTTTCCGCGACGCGGCGGATCGCGATGTCGGCCGCGGCCCCCGCCGGAACGGGAACGATCACGCGGATCGGCTTGTTCGGATAGGCCGCGTCCTGCGCGTGCAGGCCCGCGCTCGCCAGTGCCACCACTGTTGCAACCACCGGCTTCGCGAAATGCGATATCAATTGGATGAAAGACACTTTTGTGCTCCTCGTTGTAATAGTAGGTCGACCAGGCTAGAGGCGCTCGATCTCGAGCGGAAACAGGGACTCGATGTCCGCGTGGCGCATCAGGTGATAGACGTTGAAGCGGAACACTTCTCCGAGCGAGGCTTCCGGCGGGGTGAAGGGGAAGGCGAGGTTGCCGCCGGTGGAGAGACGGCCCGGGTAGCCGAAATGCATGAGGTACTGCTTCATCGAGCGCGCCACTTCGCCTGCGCGCTCGTCGGTCGGCGCCGTGCATTCGATCAGCATGAAGATCTCGCGCACGCCTTCGACGTTCGCGGCCAGGCCGTGCACGCCGTTCACGCCGTAGACGCGCCAATTCAGGGTGTAGTCCTGCGGCGTGAATTCGCAGGTGAGCTCCTTCACCGTCTGGGCCACCTTCGTCAAGATGTCCTCGTGATTCGCGATGAAGCGCGGGTCGGCCGACGCGCACAGCACGGCGCAGTGATAGCCGACCTTCGTCGCGCCTTCGAGCTTGATGGTGGGATATTCCGCGGGAATCCACTTGGCGCCCGAGACCCGCGTGACGCGGTCGTTCACCGCGGTGTACTTCGCGTGCTGCAGGTCGGCATGGCCCGCCGGCTCATAGATGGTGAACGGGTCGCTCTGCTCGTACAGGCTGTGCGCGGCGACCGAGGTCGGCGTGGCCCGGCGGAAGTCCGCCATGCTTTCCAGCATGAAGCCGTCCTGATCGAGCGTCGCGAGGATCGGGTCGCGTCCGCCGGGCAGGCAGCAGAGCGACGCGCACTCGATGATCTTCGCCATGTGGATGGACAAGCCTTCGGGGAAGCCGAGCATCACCGGCAGCGTGGAGAAGATCGCGGTGTCGCACGCACGCCCGGCGATCAGCACGTCGACGCCGGCTTCGAACGCGCGGCGGAACGAACTCATCCCCATTTGCGCGACGATGTGCACGGCCGAATCCACGGCCTCGTTCGTCAGTGGCACCATGCCTTCGAAGCCCTCCACGGCGCCGGCGGCAAGCCCCTTCTTCACGACGTCCTTGGGAATGTCCGCGCGCAGCGTGCCCAGGGAGAACTTCAAATCATCTTCCCGCGCGATCTCGCGGACCAGACCCAGCACGCGGTCGAGATGCGGCTGCGCACCCGCCGAGCCCGCGGAACCGATCACCAGCGGTACATCCAGCTTGCGCGCACCGTGGATCATCTTGCGGATGTCCCGCTTCGTCGCGGAGACCGCCGTCGCCATGTTCCCGCTGCCCAGGTAGTAGGGTCCGTGGTCGATCGAGCCGCCGTCGCAGCCGATCAGGTCGGGCTCGCGCGCGATGCCCGCGTCGAGCGATTTGGTGGGAATCCCGTAGCCGATCTGCCCCGAGGCGCCGAGCGCCTTGAAGGTTCGCTTGCCGCCCGCCGCGGCGAATGCGTCGATCAATCGTTGGCTGCTCGTCATACTTCGACCTCCAGAAGGAATGTGTGTTGTTGCGCGCCCAGCAGGTCGCGTTCGCCGGGGTCGCCCGCGACGGGCCGTGGCAGCACGAACTTGATGGCGTTGCTTGGCGGGTAGCAGATCATCTTCACGTCGGCTTCCTTGCGTCCGTAGAGTTTTGCCACCTTCGCTGCGGTGAGGGCCGTGCCCTTCACGACCCGTTGGTAGTCGGCTTCGTTGTTGAACATGATGTCCAGCGTCAAGCGGGTCGGTCCCGCGTTCTTGCTGCGTATCACGGCTGCGATGTCCTGCAATTTCGTCATGTCGTCTCCTTGAATTCGATTCCGATTCCGTTGGCGCGGTCGGCCCGGGCAAGCGCCTCCGGCCTTTCGGCCGCGTTGCCGTAGCCGCCGCCGCCCGGCGCTTCCAGCACGACGAGGTCGCCGGGTTGCAGCAGGGTGACGCCGTTCGTGTTGGTGAGCGGCTCGCCGTTCAGGGAAGCGCGCAGCTTGGCGCCCGCTTCGCCGCCGAACATGCCACGCGGGCCGAAGCGGTGGCGCGAGCCGATCATCAGCATGCGCATCGGGTACTTGCCGATGACGCGTAGTGCGATGCGCTGGCCCAGGCCGCCGCGGTACTTCCCCGTTCCGCCGGAAGCCGGCAGGAACTGTTTTTCCTCCACACGCAACGGTGTCGTGGCCTCGATGATCTCCACCGGAATCGCGGCGGTGTTGGTAGGAAAGGCGATGCACGCGATGCCGTCGCTTTGCGGCGTTGCGCCCATGCCGCCATGCAGCAGGATGGTGTTCACGAAGTGGCGGCCGTCGTCGTGCTGGCCGGTGAAGGTGATCATCGGCCGCGGGCCGCTGCTATCGGCGATCACATGCCCGGGCAACACCTTCGAGAGCGCGCCATGGATCGCGCAGCAGATGAAGTGGCCCACCTGGCTGCGCGCCGCGACGGCGGCGGGTCGCGTGCAATTGAAGATCGAACCTTCCGGTGCTTCGATGAGGAACGGCCGGTTGGTGCCGTCGTTATTCGGCACGGAAGGGTCCAGCACCGACTTCAACGCGTGCACCGTGTACGAGTACGTGAACCCCATCGTCGAATTGATGCCGCCTCGCACCTGCGGCGAACTGCCGTCGAAGCTCACCCGGATGGCGCCATTGGCGACCGTGATCTTCATCTTCATCACCAGCGGCGCGTCGAGCCCGTCGAGAGGCACCTCGTCTTCGTAGACCCCTTCCGGGATCTTGCGGATCGCCTCGCGCATCGCGGCTTCGGAGCGTCCATGGATCTCGCTGGCGAGGCTGTCGATGTCCGCCAGCCCCGATTCGTCGAGCAGGCTCAGCAGCCGCGTGGCGGCGCTCTCGCCCACGGAGATCATCGCTTCGATGTCGCCCAGCACCTGCACGGGCACGCGCGAGTTGCGGCCGATGATGTCCATCAGGTCCTGGTTGATCTCGCCATCGCGCTGCAGGCGCGAAACCGGGATCTGCAGTCCTTCTTCGAAGAGTTCACCCGCGTCGGCGGAGAAGCCGCGTCCTCCCACGTCGGTCAGGTGCGCGATCACGCCGACGAAGGCGATGACCCGTCCATTGCGAAACACCGGCATCGCGAGGTTCAGGTCGGGCAGGTGTCCGGCGCCATCCCACGGGTCGTTGGTCGCGACGACGTCACCGGGGTGCCAGGTCTCCATCGGGTACTTCTTGAGGAAGGCCGCCATGGTGCGCGGCATCGTCCCGATGAACGCGGGCACGCTCTGCGTCGTTTGCACGATGGCCCGGCCCTTCGCGTCCATCACGAGGATCGCGAAGTCCTTTCCCTCGCGCACGATGGGTGAGAACGCGGTGCGTATCAGGGCCGCGCCGGCTTCATCGACGATCGCGCGCAATCGGCCCCAGTGGATCTCCAGCGAGATCGGATCCCAGGTGGTGTTCATGCTTTTTCCCCTCTCAATTCGACGACGACATTGCCCTGCGCGTCCACGCGCCAACGCTTCGCCGGCGGCACGACGAGGGTGGACTCCCGCTCCTGGATCAGGGTCGGCCCCACGCCGCCCATGCCGGCCGACAGCAGGTTGCGCCGCACGACCTGGAAGTCGAGGAACCCGCTCTTGGGCCCGAAGTAAACGCGTCGCGGCGGTGACGCGGCGCTCTGGGATTGCGTGGCCTGGCCGGCCGTGGAAGAGGCGCCGAGCTCCCGCTCTTCGCCCATCACGCGCAGCCGCGCGTTCAGCACTTCGATGCGGTCCGAAGGCGGCCTGCGTCCGTACAGCACTTCGTACTTCTTCGCGAACGCCTGCTTGATTTCGGGCAGGCAACTCGCATCCAACTCGCCGTAGCGAACCGGCACGGTGATCTCCGAGCCCTGGCCGGCGCAGCGCAGGTCCAGGCTGCGCAGCACGTGCGGACGGGCGATGCCGAAGCCGCTCAGTTGCGTGAGCCCGCGGTCTTCCATGTCCTGGAACGCTTGCGTGAGCTGCGACCAGGAACAGGTGCCGAGCGTGCCGACGAAACTCTGCACGAGGTCGGTGGCGGGCGGCGCCAGCAACAGCCCCAACGCGGAGGCCGCGCCCGCCGCGACGGGGAAGATCAGTTGCGAGGCGCCCAGCCGCTGCGCGACCGCGTAGGCATGCACCGGGCCCGCACCGCCGAACGCGACCATCGCGAAGTTGCGCGGGTCCGCGCCTTTCTCGACGATGTGGATGCGGCTTGCAGTCGCCATGTTCTCGTTGACGAGTTCGTGGATGCCCCAGGCCGCATCGAGCGTTTCCATGTTCAGCGGCTGCGCGATGCGGTTGCGGATCGCCTCCTGCGCGCCGGGCAGGTCAAGCTTCATTGCGCCGCCGAGGAAGTGGTCGGCATCGAGGAAGCCGAGCACCAGGTCGGCATCGGTCACCGTGGGCTCGACGCCGCCGCGTGCGTAGCAGACCGGTCCCGGTTCGGAGCCCGCGCTCGCGGGCCCGACCTTCAGCAGCTTCATGTTGTCGACGTGCGCGATGCTGCCGCCTCCAGCCCCGATCTCGATCAGGTCGACCGACGGGACTTTCATCGGAAAGCCGCTGCCCTTCTTGAAGCGTTCCTGCCGGCCGATCTCGACGTCGGTGGCGACGGCGGGCTGGCCTTCGCGGATCAGGCAGGTCTTGGCCGTGGTGCCGCCCATGTCGAAGGAGATGAGCTCCTGCAGTCCGCATTGGCGGCCGAAGTGCGCCGCGCAAAGCGCGCCCGCTGCCGGGCCGGATTCGTTGATCCAGATCGGTTTGCGGCTGGCCTGGCTCGCCGACATCAGGCCGCCGGCGGAGTGCATCACGTACAGCGGCGTCGCGACGCCGAGTTCGGCGAGCGCGTCCTTGAGTTTCTGCAAGTAGTCGCGCACGCGCGGCTGCACGTAGGCGTTGATGACGGTGGTCAGCGTGCGTTCGTACTCGCGGATTTCGGGCAGCAATTGCGACGACAGCGTGACCGGCACACCGGGCAGCAAGTCTTCCAGCAAGCCAGCGATTTCCTGTTCGTGGGCCGGGTTCGCGTAGGAATGGAGCAGGCTCACGGCGATCGCCTCGACTCCTTCCGTCTTGAAGATCTCGGCCGCCCGCACGACGGATTCCTTCGAAAGCTTTCTAAGCACGGCGCCATCCACGGCGACGCGTTCCTCGATGGGCAGCCGCAGCCGCCGGGGCACCAGTGGTTCGGGCAGGCGGATCATGAGGTCGTAGATGTCGAACCGATGCTCCGTGCCGCTCTCCAGGATGTCCCTGAAGCCTTCGGTCGCGAGCAACCCGACCTTTGCCCCGTTGCGCTCGAGGACCGTGTTGGTCACGAGCGTCGTGGCATGCACGACGAATTCGACGTCGCGCGGCTGCAGGCTGTGTTCTTTGAGCAGGTCCTGCAGGCCTTGCAGCAGTCCCACGGCGGGGTTCGACGGCGTGGTGAGGCGCTTGCCGATCAGGAGACGATCGCCCGGCTGGGCCAGGAGCGCGAAATCGGTGAAGGTGCCACCGATGTCGATGCCGACCTGCAGGCGCGGCGCCGCATCGGGCTGTGAGCTGGATTTTTCAGTTGAAGCGAGTGGTTGCATTGACTTCCTTCGTAGGAAGTCTTGTTTTGCAATGGCCATGCCACCGCGAACGACCGCGTGCGCTGAGCGCTAAGTCGTTGATTTCATTGCAATCTTGCTCGGACTGCGGGTCGCTGCGATTTCATTTTTGAAACGGTGTTTCAGGCATGAAACGAAAGCGCCGCGAATCTGCGGTCAAGCCGGCGCTGACCGGCCCTTCAGCCTGCGCCACAGCGTCGTGCGGCTCACTCCAAGCACTTGCGCGGCTCGTTGCATGTCGCCCTCGCACGCGGCGAGGACTTGCTCGACGTGCTCGGCATCCGCGCTTCGGCGCACGGTCGCGAGGCTGCCCGTGCGGCGGCCGGGCGCTGCGGTCACCTCGGGAAACAGCAGCGGGAAATCCGCCGTGCCCGGAATGTTGCCTTGGTGGTATTCGACATGGTTCGCCAACCGCGCCGCGAAATTGATGAGCTCCCGCACGTTGCCCGGCCAGCCGTAGCCGGAGAGCCAATCCGTGAGTTGCGCGAGGAGCGTGTCGAAGTCTCTTGCCGAAACATGGGCGTGCAACGGCTGCAGCGCAGAACGCAGGATGGGCTCGACATCACCCGGCCTTTCGCGCAGCGCGGGCAACCGGATGCGCAAGACGTTCAGGCGATAGAACAGATCCTCCCGGAACTGCCGGGCCGCGACGGCGCCTTCGAGATCGCGGTTCGACGCCGCGATGACGCGGGCCTGCAGCCGGACCGCATGGTGGCCCCCGAGTCGCGTGAACACCTTCTCCTGCAGGACGCGGAGCAGCTTGGCCTGGAGGGCGGCCGGCATCTCGCCGATCTCGTCCAGGAACAGAGTGCCTGCCCCCGCGATCTCAAACAGGCCGGGCTTGCCGCCGCGCCGCGCGCCGCTGAAGGCGCCTTCCTCGAAGCCGAAGAGTTCGCTCTCCAGCAACTCGTGGGGCAGGGCGGAGCAATTGATGCCGACGAAGGGTTCACCCTTATGGCAACGCAGTTTGTGGATCGCCTGGGCGAACACTTCCTTGCCGCAGCCGCTCTCGCCGGTGAGCAGCACGGTGGCGCCGGAGCGCGAGTACTGCTCAGCCAATTGCTTGGCTGATCGGATGGCCGCAGACGTGCCCAGCACGCTGTCCAGCGCGGATGTGCCCGCGCCGTTCGACACGTCGGGGGAATGCGTCACCACCAGCGGAAGCACCTGGCGCGCTGGCCCCTCGCGCAGCAGCAGGATCGTGTCGCACGCCTCCTGGTCGTCGCGCGGAAACGGGACGGCGACGACTTCGAAGGACTTCACCTCTCCACCCGCGCCCTTGATGGAGACGCGTTCCGGATGTTCCGGCTGCAGGGAGAGCCGCTGCAGGATTTTCCCCAGGAACTGTTCGGGCCGGCGGTGCGACGACGACTCGAGCAGCTTCGCGAACGGCTCGTTGGCCGAATGGATCGAGCCGTCCGCACCGACAATGACCATGCAATCGGAGAGATGCTCGAACACGGTCCGCAAGGAGCGACGGCGCGCCGCGTCGCTGCGGCTGCGGGCGGCCTGCGCGATTGCCTTGCGGATCGCTTCGCGGATCGACTGTTCGGAGTACAGCAGCACGGCTTTGAGGCCCAGCTCGCCGGCGAACACGCTGGGAATGCTCGGGCAGACGACGATCGGGTAGTTCTTGCTGACGATCTGGGCGACGCAGCCGCGTGCGTTGCGGGGCGAGTCGTAGTTGAACTCCTCGACCTCTACGTTCAGCAACTCATGCATGGAGCGCAACGGGATGTCGCTGTTGCCATAGCCGCAATAGGCGATCCGTTGCGACGTGGCGGAGGCTTCCAGCATGGCGCGGAACACGTCGGACGCCGTCACTTCGATCTCGACCACCGGCACCTGCGTGTGCTGGCTCAGGTATTCGCGGATCGGGCCGCCGCACACGAACACATCCACGTCGCCGCGCGACGATGCTTCCACGGCGCTGCGGATCGCGTCGTCGTAACCTTGTTCGATGATCCGGATGTGGGCGTCGCCCTCGAACTGGGTGGCCACCTTGCGCATGAGGCGGCCGAACGCGCCCTGGCTGACGGTGCAGATGCGCGGCTTCGCGGCGGCAGAGGCAGAGATGTTCACGACCATGTCTCCTGGTTCCAATAGTGCGCCTTCGACATACTAGTCCAATGCCGGGTTTGTACTGCCCGCTCCCGCGTAGAACGCGACCAGCGCATCGATCAACGCCTGCGCATAGGCGGGAATATTCTCGCCCTCGCGCACCAGCACGAACCGCTCGCGCACGCGCCACGGCTCGGCCAGCTCCACCTGCACGATGGGCAGCACCGGCAGGTTGCGCCGGGCGCTGATCTCGGGCACGACGCCGATGCCCACCCCGGCGCCGATCATCCGGCAGACCGCGTCGAAGCTGGAGAGCTCCACGCGCAGGCGCAATTGCCTGCCGAGCCCTGCGGTCACCTTGCCCAGGAAATCGCTCAGCGTGCTCTCGGGGTGCATGCCGATGTGCGACTCGTCCAGCGTCTCGGCGAAGGGGATCGTCTTGCGCCGCGCGAACTTGTGGCCGCGCGGCACCAGCAGCACGAGGCGGTCCGTGGCGAAGTGGATCGCCCGCACGCCCGGCATGTCCATGCGCATCGAGACGATGCCGACGTCCGCGCTGCCGTCCAGCACGCCCAGCGCGATGTCGGGGTTCTGCCGCTCTTTCAGCTCCACGTTGACGTTCGGGTTGGCGCGCAGGAATCCCGGCAGCACTTCCGGAAGGATGTCGGTGACGGCGGTGGTGTTCGCGTGGATGCGCACGTGGCCGCGCAGGCCCCGGCCGTAGTCGTGCAGGTCGGCGCGCAGCTGCTCGTTTTGCCGAAGGATCGCGCGCGCGTGATGCAGGAACGCCTCGCCTGCCGGCGTGAGCCGAACGCCGCGCGCCTCGCGGTAGAGCAGGGGCACGCCCGCATGCGTCTCGAGCGCCTTGATGCGCCCGCTCGCGGCCGCGAGCGAGAGGTGCTGCGCCTGCGCGGCGCGCGTGATGTTGGATTGCTGGGCGACGGCATGAAAGAGCCGCAGGTCGAGCAGGTCGTAGTCCATGGCCGATTACAGCACCCTCCGGTTTTGCCGTAGGCTGGGTTCCAATCTTCCGCATTGTCGCGAAGTGTCGCCTGCTGCACGATCGCGGGATGAACTCCCCTGCGAACGCCACTGCAGAAACCCCACGCATCACGGCGCCCCAAGGCGTGCGGCTCGCATTCGGCCACCTCGACTTCCAGCTCGACATGGGCATGCGGTTCGGCGCCGATGGAGCCGAACTCGCGCCGGTGCGCTTCGCGCTCGTCGCCGCATCGCGCGCTAAGCTGTGCATCCATCCCGCGCAGATTGCGGCGGTGGAGGAGGTGCTCGCGCCCAGCGCGCGGGAGCTCGATTGGGCGCGGCGTGTCGTCGCGCAGGCGCAGGAGCGCAACGGCGAGACGTTCAGCCTCGACGGAAAGATGGTGGACCTGCCGGTGGTGCTCCTCGCCCAGAAACTCTTGCTGCGGAACGAGACGACTGGATGACGCCCGAAGAACTGCTCTCCGCCCACGGCCCCCGCGAGGCGATGGAATACGACGTGGTGGTCGTGGGCGGCGGACCCGCCGGCCTCGCCACCGCGATCCGGCTGAAGCAACTGGCCGCGCGCCACGGCGGCGAACTGTCGGTCGTGGTGCTGGAAAAAGGCTCCGAGCCCGGCGCCCACATCCTCTCCGGCGCGGTGATGGACCCGCGCGCGTTGAGCGAGCTCATCCCCAACTGGAAAGAGAAGGGCGCGCCGCTCAACCAGCCCGTGACGCAGGACGCGATGGTGTTCCTGTCGCGCAACGGGTCGTTTCGCGTGCCCGACTTCGCGCTGCCCGGCATCTTCCGCAACCACGGCAACTACATCGTGAGCCTGGGCAACGTGGTGCGCTGGCTCGCGCAGCAGGCCGAGGAATCGGGCGTGGAGATCTTCCCCGGATTTCCTGCGGCGGAGATTCTGTATGACGAAGCCGGCGCGGTGAAAGGAGTCGCGACCGGCAACATGGGGATCGGCAAGGACGGCGAGCCCACGGAGAACTTCCAGCTCGGCATGGAACTGCATGCGAAGTACACCGTCTTCGCGGAGGGCGCGCGTGGCCACCTGGGCAAGCAACTGATCCAGCACTTCAAGCTGGATGCCGGCCGCGATCCGCAGACCTATGGCCTCGGCATCAAGGAGTTGTGGGAGATCGACCCGAAGCGCCATGAACCCGGCCTGGTGCTGCACACCGCGGGCTGGCCGCTAGAGAACGACACGTACGGCGGCGCGTTCCTGTACCACATGGAGAGCAACCAGGTCTCGCTCGGCTTTATCACCGGGCTGGACTACGCCAACCCGTACCTGAGCCCGTTCGAGGAAATGCAGCGGTGGAAGACGCATCGCAACATCCGCTGGTACCTCGAAGGCGGCAAGCGCATCTCGTATGGCGCGCGCGCAATCACCGCCGGCGGATTGCTCTCGCTGCCTCGCCAGGTGTTCCCCGGCGGCGCCATGGTCGGCGACGACGCGGGGTACCTGAACGCTGCGCGCATCAAGGGCAGCCACGCCGCGATCAAGAGCGGGATGCTCGCGGCCGACGCCGCGTATGCCGCCGTGGCGGCGGGACGCAGCCGCGATGTGCTGGCGGCGTATCCAGCAGCTTTCGAGAAGTCCTGGCTACATGACGAGTTGCACCGCTCGCGCAACTTCAAAGCGTGGTTCAAGAAGGGCCTCGTAGCCGCCACGGTGATGAACGGTATCGAGCAGAAGTTGTTCGCGGGCCGCGTGCCGTGGACGCTGCGCCGCATGAAGCCCGACCACGTCGCCCTCAAGCCGGCCGCCGAGTGCAAGCCGATCGTGTATCCCAAGCCGGATGGCAAGCTGACGTTTGACCGCCTGTCGTCCGTCTTCATCTCCGGAACCAATCATGCGGAGGACCAGCCGGCGCACCTCACGCTCAAGGGCGGCGCGGTGCCCGTGCAGGTGAACCTGGCGAAGTACGCGGGGCCGGAGGCGCGCTATTGCCCGGCAGGCGTCTATGAATTCGTGAAGAGCGCGGATGACAGCGACCGCCTGCAGATCAACGCGCAGAACTGCGTGCACTGCAAGACCTGCGACATCAAGGACCCGACGCAGAACATCGTGTGGGTCACGCCCGAAGGCGGCGGCGGGCCGAACTACCCCGGCATGTGACGCATGGGCAGCGCGCGCATCCATGAGCTGTTCGATCGCTGGCTGACGCGCAGCCCGGATCGCGTGTTCCTGCACCTGCCCGCCGCGTCTGACGGCGCGGCGACGATGACTTATGCGCAGCTGAACGGTATCGCGCGCGCACTGGAACGAGAGCTGGGCGCGGACGGCGTGCGCGCCGGCGACCGTGTCATGGCCGTCGCGGAGAACTGCCCCGAGCACATCGCGCTGATCCTGGCGTGCAGCCGTATCGGCGCGTGGTCCTGCGGCGTGAACGCACGCATGGCGCCGGGCGAGGTCGATGGTTTCGCCGCGAAGGCCGATGCACGTGTCTGCTACTTCACGAGCGGTGTGTCGAAGCATGCGGCGGCGCACGCAGGCCGGTTCGACGCTGCGCCATCGCGCGTACCGAGCCTCTCGCGCAGCCCGGTGCGCGGCGAGGCCATTGCTGAATCAGGCCCGCTGGCCGAGCGCGTCGCGGCGATCATTTTCACCTCGGGAACGAGCGGCGATCCGAAGGGCGTGATGATGACGCACGAAGGCGTGACGCACTTCGGTCGCGTCTCGGCGGAGTCGCGTCTGCTGGGCGAAGACGACCGCTCCTACGCCTACCTGCCGATGACGCACATCTTCGGCCTCGGCACGGTTCTGGTCGCATCGCTGCACGCGGGCGCGACGCTGTTGATGCGCGCCGCGTTCGATCCGGCGGTGGCGCTGGACGACTTGGCGCACCGCGGCGTCACGCAGTTGCAGGGGCCGCCGGCGCTCTTCGCGCGGCTACTCGGCCACATGGAAAGCCGCGGCATCGCACGTCCCGACGCGCCGCAACTACGGTATGTGTATGCCGGCGCCGCTCCGCTGGACATGCCGCTCAAGAAGCGCGTGGAGGCCGCGTTCCGCCTGCCGCTGAACCATGGGTATGGCCTGTCGGAGTACGCGGGCTCGCTCTACGTGACGCGGCGGGACGAATGGCGCGAAGACACCTCGTGCGGCTACGCGGTCGAGGGCGCGGAAGTGCGCATCGTCGATCCCGCCACGGGGCAGGAGGTGCCGTCAGGTCAGCGCGGCGAGATACGGCTGCGCGGTGTGGGCCTGATGCCGGGTTATTTCCGCGACGCGGCGGCGACGGATGCGGTCATGCGCGACGGCTGGTACATGACCGGCGATATCGGCGAGATGAGTGCGGACGGCGCCCTGTTCGTCGTCGGCCGGTTGAAGGAAATGATCATCCGCTCGGGGTTCAACGTGTACCCCGCGGAGATCGAGGCGGCGCTGAACGGATTCGTGGGCATTGAGCGGTCTGCCGTTGTCGGGCGCCCGGCCGGTGACGGCAACGAGGACATCGTCGCGTATGTGCAACTGGCGACGGGAGCGACGCTCGACGAGGCCGCGCTGCGCGCGCACCTCGCGCAGCGGCTCGCGCCTTATAAACAGCCCGCCGCGATCGTGGTGCTGGATGTATTGCCCATGACGGCAAACGGCAAGGTGCTCAAGCGAGAACTGCAACGGACTTCGGCCGTACGATGAAGGCCATGACGAGAGCCAGCGACAGCGCGAGCATCACGGCGCTGGCGTTGAAGGTCGCGGCGACTCGCGCCGTCAACTCTTGCGCCCCTTGAGTCGCACCCGAACCCGCCACCGCGAACACCACCACCAGGATCCCCAGCCCGAGCGAGCCGCCGAGCTGGTGCGCCACGTTCACGAGGCCCGATGCGGCGCCTGCGTCCTCGCCCTTGACGCCCGCGACGGCTGAGACCGTCAAGGGACCGAGCACGCCGCCTTGCCCGATGCCGACGAGGACCATGGGTAACGCAATGCCGGTGAGGTACGGCGTGTGCGCACCGACCTGCCCCAGCCACGCCATGCCGATCACGCCCATCGCCAGCCCGGTCGCCAGCACGCGCGCATTGCCATACTTGCGCGTGAGGCGCGGCACCATCATGGCCGAGGCAAAATTGGGAATGGTCGTCGGCAGGAAAGCAAGGCCCGCATCGAGGGGCCGCAAGCCCATCACGCCTTGCAAGTATTGCGTGGTGAAGAACCAGAAGCCGATCATCCCGCCCAGGAACAGCATGCGCGCCGCGTAGGCAGCGCTGCGCTCGCGGCTCGCAAAGAGGCGCAGCGGCAGGATGGGCTGCGCGGCGCGCGACTCGTTCAGGAAGAACAGGCCCAGCAGCACCAAGCCTGCGCTGAACGAAGCGATGGAGACGGTGTCGTTCCATCCTTCTTCCGCGGACCGCACGATGCCGTACACGAGCACGGTCATGCCGACGGTGGACGTGATCGCGCCAGTCAGGTCGAATTGCCCCGGCCGCTTCGGCGTCTCCGTGATGTAGCGCCGCGCGCCGAGCATGAGCGCGATGCCGATCGGCAGGTTGATGAAGAACCCCGCGCGCCACGACACCAGGTCCGCGACGAGGCCGCCGAGCACCAGACCGATGCTCGCGCCCACACCCGCGGCGGCCGCATAGTAGGAGAGGGCGCGCGTGCGTTCCGGTCCTTCGGGGAAATTCGTGGAGATGAGCGCGAGCGTCGATGGTGCGAGGATCGCCGCGCCGAGACCCTGGATGGCGCGCGAGGTGAGGAGCCATGCCGGAGACTGCGCCGCGCCGATGGCCATCGACGCGAGCGTGAAGAGCGCAAGCCCCGCGATGAACATGCGGCGCCGGCCGAGGATGTCACCCGCGCGCGCGCCGAGCAGGAGGACCCCGCCGAACGCCAGCGTGTACGCGTTTTGCACCCACGACAGGCCCGCGTGCGAGAAGCCCAGGCCTTCCTGGATCCTCGGCAAGCCCGTGATCACGATGGAGATGTCGATCACGATCATGAGGTAGCTCGCGACGATGATTGCGAGCACCACCCCGCGGCTTGCGTGAGTCGCGTGGGTTGCTTGAATAGAGGGTTGCGCCGTCACCGGTCCAGCCCTTTGACGTGCAGCCAGTCCGCCATGTGCTCTGCCACGTCGGCGTTGTTCGTGTCCGACATCGGGAAGTGCGTGTTGCCGCGGATGCCGATCGACGGCAGCTCCACGAGCGTCACGTCGCCGCCATGCCGGTTGACCGTGTCGCGCCAGCGGCGGGCGACTTCACGGAAGACGCGCCACTGTTCCTGGCCCGGGTTGGCGCTCGGCTGGTCGGGAATGTTGTCGCCGTAGTAGACGAGGATGGGGATGCGCGTGAGCTGTCGGAAGTCGGCGAGCGGGACCGTCGGCGGCGTGAAGGCGCGGCCGGCGAACGGCAATGAGGGCGCTTCGCCTTCGGGGAACACGAAGTCGCCGCCCGGCTCGAACGACACAACGGCCCGCACATTCGGGCTCTTCATCGCGGTGCGCCAACCCAGCGTCCCGCTCTGCGAATGGGTGACGAGCGTGCCCGGCCCGATCTTCATGAAGAGCGCGGACACGGCGCTGGTGTTCGCCTCGACGTCGTAAGGGCCGCTGTTGGGCACCGCCTGGCGGAAGAACTGCTCCAGCGCGCCCGGGTCCTTCGCGAACGAGACGCCGGGGAAGAAGTCGGGCCAGACGCCGAGGCGGAATACGCCGAACCACATCTGCTCGTCGGGCGTGGCCGGAATCTCCACCGGCGCGGTGCTCTTGCCGGCGCGGCCGCGCCGCGGCTGGTCCAGCAGGTAGACCGAATAGCGCTCGCGCAGGAAGATGTTCTGGAATCCTTCGCGGCCGTCGGGCGTCGACTCCCAGGTCTTGGCGGATTGGCCGTGACCGTGCCAGAACACGAGCGGCAGGCGGTGCGTATTCGCCGGCACTTGATAGAAGACATAGGCATGGCCCTGCGGATTCGGCGTCGGCGTGTACGCGCCTTGAGCGACGGGGTCGAAAGTGCCCGGCGCTTTCTTGACGGTGCCTCCGACGGCGAAGCTGCCCTGGTCCTGGATCACCAGCGGGGCGAGCTTGGTTCCGCCCCCGTTCGTCGGGTAAGTGGAGCAGCCCGCGACGTAAGTGAGCAGTGACGCGAGTAGGGAAGCGAAAAAGATGCGGCGGCTCATGTCGATCACTTCTTCTGGAAGACTTCTTTCGCCACCGCGATCGCCGTGACGGCGCTCGGCCATCCCGCATAGAAGGCAAGATGCGTGATCGCCTCGACCAGCTCGGCTTCGGTCACGCCGTTGTCCCGGGCGCGCTGCAGGTGGCCGCGCAACTGATCGGGGCGGTTCATCGCGATCAACGCGCTGACTGTTACCAGGCTTCGGTCGCGGCTCGACAGGCCGGGGCGCGCCCAGACATCGCCGAACAGCACGTCGTCGGTGAGTTGGGCGAGCTTGGG
>JAZKIF010000015.1:52313-74060 GCA_040385005.1 Pseudomonadota bacterium | reverse complement strand
AAATTCTTCTGCGCAATAGTTGGCGTCGCAGGTGGCGCCGCTGCAGCCGGCGCCGCGTCCGCCACCTTCTCCAGCCAGTCTACGGCCTTGCCGTTCAGCTGCTCGGCGATGGCGTAGTGGCTCATGGAACTCGTGGCCGAAGCGCCGTGCCAGTGCTTCTCGCCCGGCGGGATCCAGACGATGTCACCGCGACGGATCTCGTGGATCGGGCCGCCTGCGCGCTGCACGAGGCCGACGCCTTCGGTCACGATCAGCGTCTGGCCCAGCGGGTGTGTATGCCACGCCGTGCGCGCTTTCGCTTCGAACGTAACGAGCCCACCCGAAACGCGTGCCGGCTCGTCACCGCGAAACGGCATCTCCACGCGCACGTTGCCGCTGAAGTTCTCGGCTGCGCCGCGCACGGCGGGCACCGAGCCGTTGCGCGTGATCTTCAATCCACCATCGGCCTGCGCCAGCGCACCACCGGAGAGGGCGAGGGACAGCATGACGGCAGCGGACTTGTTGGTTTGGAAACTCATGGTTCGTTCTCCTTCGGGGGATGGTGGACTTTAGGCGGCGGGGGCGTCTCGGACTAGCCCCGCAAACCTTGAAGGTTTGGCAAGGTGCGATTGATAATCCACCCCATGCCGATCAATGAACTGCGCTCCATCGCCACCTTCGCCAAGACGGCCGAGCTGGGGAGTCTTCGTAAGGCCGCCGCCGCGCAGGGCATGACGCCGCAGGCAGCCAGCCAGGCGCTTGCGCAGCTCGAGCAGCACCTGGGCGTGCGGCTCTTCCATCGCACCACGCGCAACATGGCGCTCACTGACGAGGGACGCCAGTTTCTCGAAGCCGCGCTGCCTGCGCTGTCGGGCATGCAGCGCGCGTTGCAGATCGTGCGGCGTGCCAAGGATGAGATCGCCGGGCCGCTGCGCATCGTCGGGCCGCGCTCCACGTTCCTGCCGGTACTGTGGCCCCTGCTCGACGAATACTGCAAGACCTATCCGGAGGTGCAGCCGGACGTGCAGCTCGACGACCGCATCGGCAACTGGGTGGAGGACCGGGTTGATGTCGGCTTTCGCGTGGGCACGTCGGCGGAAGACGGCGTGATCGCGCGGCGCCTGTTCGCGTTGCAGATGATCATCTGCGCCGCGCCGGAATACATCGCGCGCCACGGCGCGCCGGACACGCTGGACGACCTGACGTCGCATCGCTGTTCCGTGTTCCGCCATCCAATCACGGGCCAGCTCGTCGGGTGGCAGGTGAAGACAGGCGGCAGCACGGTGCGGCACGACGTGGTGCCAGCGTTTTGCACGAGCGTGGAAGACGTGGAGACCGAGGCGGTGCTCGCGGGGCACGTGTTGGGCTCGATGACGGGGATCACCGCCGCCGCCCACCTTCGTGCGGGGCGGCTCGTACCCGTGCTCACGCAATATGTCGCGGACGACTCCAGCCTGTTCGTGTATTTCGGCAGCCGCAGCTCGCAACCCGCGCGGGCGCGGGCGCTCATCGACCTGGCCGTCCAGCGGCTGCTGGACAACCCGGCGTATGTGTTGGGTGCGAAAGAGCTTGCCGCGCTGGAAGCGAAGGGCCGCAAGGCGGCCAAGCGGCGTTGACACGCCCTAGGCCATCTGCGGCAGCTTCGAGATCAGCTTGTCCAGCGTGACCGGGTAATCGCGCACGCGCACACCGGCCGCGTTGTAGATCGCATTCCCGACAGCGGCCGTCACGCCGCAGATGCCCAGCTCGTCCACGCCCTTGGCCTTCATCGGTGAGGACATCGCATCCGTCTCGTCCAGGAAGATCACGTCCTGGTGCGGGATGTCCGCGTGCACGGGCACCTCGTAGCCCGCGAGGTCGTGGTGATCACCTGGCTACGCACCGACTTCGGGTTGAGAGACGCCGCCCGCCGCGCACACGGCCAGCATGCGGCGCACGCGAACCTCGCCGGTGAAGTGATTTGAAGGCTACGCCGTGTACCTGGCCTGCAGCGGTTGGCCGGCAACGAACGCCTGAATATTCGCAACGGCGAATGCGGCAACTTGAGATTCACTGCCGGCGGCTGCAACATGGGGCGTGATGATGAGGTTCGGTGCCTTCCACAGTGAATGCTCTTGCGGAATCGGTTCTGGCTCCGCTACATCGAGCGCCGCGCCTGCGATATGACCTGAGGCAAGCGACATCACAAGGGCTTGCGTATCGATCAGCCCGCCCCTTGATACGTTGATCAGCAGTGCCGTTCTGCGGCAGCGAGCGAGCCTGTCACTATCGAAGATGCTGCGCGTTTGCGGGGTGAGCGGGGCGGTGAGCACGATGACGTCGGCTCGCAGCAAGACGTCATCCAGCTTTTCAGTTGCAATCATCTCCTGTGCATACTCGTCTTCCTCCGGCCGATGCCCTGTTTTTCATGGCTCGCGGTGGTCACGACTTCGGCGACATGAATGCGTACGGCGAGGAAGGCGTGCGCTTCTACACGAAGCAAAAGAGCATCATGCAGCGATGGCTGGCCACGATCGCCAAGGGCGCCGAATTCGCGATGCCCACCGCGAAGTAAACAGGACGCTCCAGGTTAAGGTCGAAAGGTGCGGTGCAGCACATTCCCAAACCCTGTAGGTTTTCGGCAAATGAGTCCATCCGCGTCCAATCACGTCTACCCTTTAAGGGGGTAGCATGTGGGGTACCGACTAGCGCTACGCAGGAATTGCCAAGCGCTGTCGGGTGCTTGGGCGCCCGATACTGCTGCCACCTGCTCAGTCAAATCGCCAAGTGCGAGGAAGGTGCAGTCTCGTGCTCCTTGAACTGCTCGGCATCCAAGTCTGCGAACTCGAAGGGCGGGGCAATCGATATCCCGGCGTTGCACAACTCCGTTTGCAGCAGAGCCCGCAGATCGCTGACCAGCGCTTGGGGCACTTCGTCGTCTATGTCGTGGGATTCAGCCACCGCGACGATCCTCTTGGTCAACTTTGAGATCAAGCCTAAGGTGCGGCTTGAGATCGGCAGCAGCGATACGTCAGTCGGACAACCGAAAGCTCGCTCGGCTTCGTCGTCAAAGGGCCAAAGGAAATCTCCACCCCAGTCAAGAAAGAATTGCAGCTTCATATAGGTGCTTTCGGTAGTTTTTGGCTCTTGAATCGGTACGAATAATTCGCGCCCCAACCGCCGTTATCAAATGGCGTGGGCGAAAGCGCTTCAAATGAAGGACTATTCTCTCCGGACCATTCAGAGCCGTGGGCGATTTGGCGAGGATTGACTCGATTCATTTCGACATCCTCGTTGCTTCGGCGCAGAACCAGTTGATGCCTCGCACTGGATTCACGCGGATCAGGACTGCTTGCGTGCAAATGTGCGGCAACCTCGTCACCTATCTTCTCCGGCCGTAACTCTCTTTCTCTCGCCACTTGAAGAGCGGTCCTACACCGAATCTCTCAAGGGTCTGAGGCGGAGTCCCGAAAGACATATGACCGAGCGAAGTTTCGGTTCGACTGTTGCCGAAACTAGCGACTATGTGATGGGGGCGTGCCATTGTCGTCACATTGCCTCGCCACTACCCGCGCTGTGTCGTGCAGCGAAGTCAGCAAGGGCTCGAAGCGCTGCGGAAAGTGCCAGGTACTGCCGTCCCAGTGCCGTCGCGTTGCCGAATTGTTGCCGTCGCGTTGACAACGGTTAGTAACGACGACACCGCGGTCCACATCGAAGGGTGCCACCGACCGGAGCGCGGTGTTGAAACTGACGGCACGAGGGCACTGCCCACGCATAGCGAGTTTGGAAGGAGGAGGAGGCCTCAAAGGGCGAGGGAGGCTGGCGGCATTGATGCGGACTGGGTGACTGCGAAGCAATCGCAATCGATACTTGTTTCATTATTGGCCGTCAAACAAAATGCTCTAATAAAAGGCCAATAATGTGGGTTGGTTCGCAAATAAGTGGGCCACGAACCGTAAGGTTTGGGGCACAATTGTTTGTGAATCAACCCGGTAGTCGATGCGAAGCAACGGCGTCCTGGAGGCCGGCGTAGGCGGCCGACTCGCAGCGTGTCAACCGCAAGGTGAACACGATGCGGGCACCCGGAGCGGAAGCGCAGGGTGCCGATCAAGGCGGCGGAGCATCAAGGGTAGAGGAGCACAACTATGAGAGCGCAGCAGGCAGGGCACGGCGGGGGCAAGAAGGCAGCGGCACAGAGCCGAGGACTGCTCGTGGAGGAGGCCGCAGAAAGACGTGAGCTGTTCGCGGAGATCACCCGTGCAAGGGCGGTGGCGAAGAGCCGGCGCCAGCACCTGGCGGCACATCCAGCGGCAGTGTTCAAGGCGAAGAGGCGCGCGGAAATGTTGGCCAAGAATCCGGCCGCAGTCCTGCCTGAGCCGGGCCCGAACTTTGAGACGGTGGCGATGTACCAAGGCGCGGTTGAACGGCTCCTGCGCGACACGCCCGGCGAGACGTGGATCGCCGCAATGCACCTCATGGATGGACGGCCGGTGGAGTCGGCTGCCACTTGGAACATGCACTCCAGCGCATTGAACTGGTGGGCGCTGAAGCAGGTAGACGCACTCCTGGCCTCGCAGGAGCGCATGCAAGAAGGCGGCGCGCGCGACCCGTGGCACCCGAACTTCCAGATCTGGTCCAACACGGTCCGCCGCCTGAAGTTCGCCCGGGAAATCCTTGAGCTGGCGCCGCACGAATCGCCGATCGAAGAAAAGCGCAAGCGTGTGAGCAAGCGTGGATCGCTGGCCGGCTTGACGGACAATTGGATCATGGAGGTCTACAGCGACATGGCGGGCAGCCGCTGGCAGTTGCCATTCCTCGCGGCTGCCGTCACCGGCAGCCGACCCGCTGAAATGACCGAGGGCCTGTCCTTCACCGCAACGTCGAAGTTCCTGAAAATCCGCTTGGCCGGCGCTAAGTTCAGCGACATTTCGGGGCAGGAGTGGAGAGAACTGACCTGGGAAATTGGACCGAATACGTCGCCGGCGATTCGCGAGATGCACCGCCTGGCGATGGACGCCCACGGGTCTCTGAAGGCGAGTTTTGATGACCCGTGCCCGGAGGACGCAAAGAGCCCATTCTCGAAGGCCATCGCCCGGGCAGTGAAGCGGCTTTACCCGCGCCACAAACACCGCGTCTCGGCCTACTCGCTGCGCAACGCCTACGCCAGCGACTGCAAGGCCTCCGAGGTGCTGACCGATGATCAGAAGAGCCAGTCTTTGGGCCACATCGCCGCCGAGACGAAGGGCTTTTACGGATCCAAGCGAGCTTCGCGCGCGGGGTATTCGGTGGCGCCCACCACCGTCACGGCGAAGGATGCAGTGCGCCCCGGCTTCAAGCACGCGAACACAATGTCACTGGGCGAAGTCAAGGAGCACAAGCTCACGGCCCAGGCGGCAGCCAAGAAGATGAAGGCCAAGACATCGAAGCGCTGACCCATTCCAACCGGTTGGATTGACGCCAACGTAAACAAGTCATATTCGTGCCCGAAGCGCGCCGCTTGGCACGTCGCATCGATTACAACCACTGCCATCTAGCCTGGGTGAGCTGAGGGCGCGACAGCAGGCAACTCACGCACGCGCAGCGCGAATTACCTGACGCGATGCGCGCCTATGAACCTGACCTTCGAGATGGCGCGGTTGAGATTCCGAGCGAGCAGTCTGCGTTGCATGCAACGGCCGCACTGTAGCCTGCAATGACAACGGCAGATTTTTCGCAGTCTTCGCGCGAAAGCTCTGTACCCGCGAAAGACTGATGGCGATGCACGCGGACGTCGCGCCGCAAGATCGCGAAAATGAACTGGGTCAAAGCGCGCTGCGCGCCACCTTTTTCTAACGGCCACGGAGAAAATAGAAATTCTTCAACACACTCACGCCTCAGCCACAAATCATCATGACAACCCAATCTGCTCCGACTCCATTCTCGATCACCAAGACCGACACGTCTATCCTCGTCAAGGCTCCCTTCAACCCGTCGTTCAACGCGCAAGCGAAAAGCCAGCTCGGTGCACGGTTCAAGGATGAACGGTGGGTTTTTGATGCTCGCGACGAAACGGCCGCACGCAGGCTGGTTCTCGAGCGTTACGGCTACGCCGATAGCGAAGTTCTGGTTTCTGTGCGGGTTACGGTTGCCGATGAACTCAAAGAATGCCAGGACCCAATCGTTCGATTGGGTCGTGTTATTGCCGAAGCTACAGGCCGTGACAGCGGTGCACGACTTGGTGATGGTGTGCGCCTTGAAAGCGGCGCAGTGAAGTCCGGCGGCTCGACGAAGAACTGGACGACGGTAATCGCCGACGGAACTGTGCTTGTGGTCCACGACGTCCCGATGCGGATGGCGAAGATTTACCTCAATGAGCCTGGCCGGAATGGCCTGAACGTCGAAATTGTGGGCGGGGTAAGCACTCTCGCCGAAAACTCGACCTTGTGGACCGAGCGCGCTAAGCTTCTGGCGCGAGTGGCCGAAATCGACGCGGCTTTGGCCGAAGCCACGACCACCGTCCTGTGATCCAACGAGGGAAAATCATGAACGAACCAATCAAGATCAGCCTCGAAGACGCCGAAGCAATCGAGGTGGGACTGCGCTCGGCCAACGGCAAGGCGACCAACCACGTGCTGACGACAGTGGCGCAAATCATCATGTGGGCCGAGCGCTGCGAGAAGAAGCTTGAATCCATCCAGATCCCGCAAGACAAACGCGAAGGCGCTGTATTCAAGGTCACGGCCGAAAAGACCGGCTACCGGTTTGGCCGCAAAGGTACCGTGGTCCAGATCGTGCGCGGCCCCGTGGACTGGTTTTTAATCAGTGCCCGCCGCGAGGAGATGCCGCGGAACGGTCGCCAGGATTCGATGAAGCTGACCACCGAACAAGACGCCTCTCACTACAAGACTTTGAACGCTGGGCTCGAACAGCTGCTCGCCTCCAGCGCCAAAACTGAAGGCTAAGCGTGCCGGTAGGCAAGTCTCCGAGGAAGCCGGGACCAGAGGCTGGCCGCCTGAACCCGGTCGCGTGGTCTTCCTCCTTTCCTTCTTCCTCTTTCTTCTTCTTCTTCTTCTTCTTCCTTGTCCGCAGTCTTTAGCTCGATCGCTGCCGTGAATCATGGAATGAGGAGGGCCGCCGCCGACCTCAAACATTGTGCTTGCGGTCGGAATGCCGGCGATCGGAGGCAGGCCACGATCAAGGGGCGCATCACGCGCAGAGTGTCACCATCTCACCATGTCCTCAATCTCTTCGTGACCGAACCGCGCCCGGAAAATCCCCGGCCGGGCTTCACGGGGGCCCCATCTAGGAGGTTTTTCGAGGGGGCAGGGGAGGTGACGAGGATCGGATTGTGTGGATGCGGGGACAGTGGCATACTGCGGCCGTGCGTACATTTTTGAGCTCTCACATACCTTCGCTGGCGTAGCGACAGGCAGTGACACGCCTGCCGCAATCGCGGGCGTAGCGCAAAGGTCAGAGCCCTTGCCTTATAAGCGAGAGATCCGAGGTTCGATTCCCGGCGTCCGCACCATCTTCACGAGTCCAACCGGTTGGACTTTTTCTGGAGGCCGCCATGGGCTACCCAGTTTTCGGTCCCGATCTCGAAGTGGTCGATCATATTGATCCAGCAGGGTCAGTGACAATTGCTGAACTATGCGAGCTCGCCGGCGTGCCAGTTCCAAGCATCTCGGGCGCCGATCGCCGGGTCGTCATGTGCTACCTCGAGGAGGGAGACGAGCCGTGGGTACGCGTCCAAACCGTTGCGTACAAGCCAGCTGGTTGCGTTGCAATCGGAGTTCCGGCACTGGATCGAACTCCGGCCACACACGCAAGGTGGGCCTTGTGTACGATGGCATTTACAACGATCTTCGACCAGGTGGCACGTGCGACAGTCCGTGGTCAGGAATGGGCCAAATGCGACCCCGACCTTTTTCCACTCAAGCGGCGGACCGATTAGTCCAACCGGTTGGACTTTCCAAGGTCCGCCCAGCGCGCATCATGAAATTGTTTCTTGAAGGCGACAAGAGCAAAGCAATCTGCGATCGGTGCGCTGGCGTTGTGCAGACGACATTCGAACGCAGGGATGTGCCTTTCAGCAACGGTTCTGGAATCGCAAAAAACATCCTGGTCGGGGTGTGCACTGTATGCGACGACGTCGTGGCTATTCCGGCGCAGTCCACCCCGGCCATCAGCCGCGCCGGCAAGGAGCGTCCGCTGGTCGTGACACAAGTCCAACCGGTTGGACTCTGGTTTATCCAGCAGGCCCCGCCTCGTAAGATTCGATGAGCCGCAGCACATCATCTACACGACCACCGGCAACCAGCTCCTCGGCCGTCTTGCCATCGAACTCACGCAGATGCTCCTCTTGGTACCAGCGCCGCACGCGCTCTAAGTCACCACCGGCGGCAGTGCAGCAAGCCGCGAGAACGCGGCGCTCGTCGTCGTCCAAATTAACGCTAGCCATCGACCACCTCCAAAAAGTCCAACCGGTTGGGCTTTTCCAGATACATGCGCTGTATCAGCAATTAGCGGTTCCCCGCCCGTCCAACCGGTTGGACTTTTTCGGATACACGCTCGGTATCCCTTGTTAACGATTGCCCACGAGTCCAACCGGTTGGACAACCGCAAAAAGCGAAGGCCCCGACAACGGGGCCTTCTTGCTCGCCGTCCTCGGCGCGCATCAACACAGTGTATCGCGGCTACCCCGGAAGCTCCAACAAAAGCTGCCCCTTCGGCGACCTCTGACGACGCGGTGCCTTGGGCTCTGCCTTCCTCGCCTGCCGCTTGAGCCACCCCCGCAGCTGCGCAGGCCCATCGGTCATGGACTTGTACGCGGCCAGCTGCCGCTCAGTAACGCGCACGCGCAGAATCTTCGACTCCCCAGGAGTTCCATCGAGGCTCGGGTGCCCGCGCCTTTTCGTAGTCGTAGGTTTCGTCATCGTTGGGGCTCCGTGGATGAAGCGACTTCCCATTTGACGATCGTCTCGCCTTTGCCGTTGTGCCTGACGTCTCCATCGAGCAGGATCTTCATGGTCGCGCGCTCTACGATATGAGCCCATGAGTCCCACCAATCAGTGGCCGAGGACATTGCCTCTTCGATCGAGTCGAAACTGCCTTTGAAGTCGTCCACGCCGCCGCCTCTGCTGCCTGCGTCGCCGGTGAAAAGGAGGTAAGGCTTCGGCATCGTTGCGGTGGCACTGTCGATGAGCTCGCTTGCTTTTCGAAGAAGCTGCAGCAGCTCCCCGGGGTTGGGTAACCGTCGGCCGTGAGCATGCGAAACCTCGATCGAATCGACGAACTCTTGGCAGAGCTGCGCCGCGTTTGGCTCCAGCATCCAGATCTGCGCCTGGGTCAGCTGCTCGTCAACGCCGCTCGCCGAGATTCATGCGATATGGAACGTGCGATGGGTATGGTTGCGCGTCAATGCAGGGCTATTCGCGATTGCGGGAGTCGGAGCGGAAAATCCAACCGCTTGGACGGGAAAAAGTCCAACCGGTTGGACAACGCATCGGAGCAGGGCGACCGCGATCGCGCGCCTGGGCCGATGTATGGACCGACACGGCGCGCGAGATCGCCGTGCTCGCGTGCTATGCGCGCAACGAGGAAGAAGTGCTGGCGCACTGGCAGGGCGAGTTCCAACGCCTGGAACCGAAGGACATGCAAAAGGCTTGGTCGTTGATTCGGTGATGCACCTGCTGCCGCTCGCAAGGTCTGGGAATACATTGACCAGGCGCCGCCGAGCGAAGGTGTAATCTGCCGTGCCCATTTGTACACGCGGATTCCGGTGCAGGACTTCCGCGCCAGCGACCTGGAGTGGCTGGACGAGTAGCCAAGCACCGCGTCCCTCATATACACACACCCTGTCAGTCCGACGTAACGGGACAAGAACACCTAGTTGCAGCTAGGCAAATGGAGAGTCCAACCGGTTGGACTCGAGGCTAGTGGCTTGCCCGCGTCATTTCGGTATGACGGTTCGAAGCACCACAATCCCAGAGCAGTGTGCAAATCCGGGTTCGAGACGGTGCGAGCGCATTTTGCAAGTGCGACCCGTCGCATTGTCGTCTTACTGTCGCAGCATTGCTGGATCACTGCCCTGCGGGGGGGCGCCTGCCGATATGAGCGGGGGGCTGTGTTGCATGCAACGGCCATCTCAACTTCGCGAAATCGCCGAAATGAAGTGCGTCGAATCGACCGCTCATTTCGCACAGAGGCGAAATCGTTCGGAAAATAAGACGCAGATATCTGGACCGGACTGTGCCAATCTCGAGCTATCCCAACGCCACCCTGCGACCTGCAGTAGTTCGCAAGGCAGCGATGGCGCGCGCGGAGGTTGAGGCGCTGCATTCAGTCCACGATCCGCGCACCCGAGCGATGGTGATCATCGCAACAGAAGCTTCGGGCGTGTGGCGGGAGCATGCGGTTCCTGTGCGTGAAGCAGGCGCAGCAGTGGAGGCACTTGTTGCGGAGAACCTCCATGCCGATTGCTATATCTCCCAGCAAGTTTTCTATGGCGGGCGCCGGGTTTCGAAGAATTTGTGTTCTCTAGGCGTCGTCGCCGTCGACATCGACGTTGAAAAGAAGCTTGGGCGCTTCGACATCAAGCAGGTGCTGGTGGCAGTCACGCGTGCGCTTGAAGCAAGAGAATTCCCGCTCCCTTCGTACATGGTTTTTAGTGGCCACGGGCTGCACGCCAAGTGGTTGCTGTCCGAACCACTGCCGGCCAAAGCGCAGTCACGCTGGAAAGCCGTGCTCCGTGAGCTTCTGAAAATTCTGGCACCGTGGGGCGCGGACGTCATGGCCGCCGATGTGTGCCGGGTGCTTCGCCTGCCTGGTACGTACAACCACAAACCGACCCAGGGTCGCCACCCTGAGGCTGCCATCGTCTGGGTCAACGGGGGCGCGGACGTGAGTACCTGCAAGCGTTACCCGTTCGATTACCTGGCCGCGAAGATTCTTCCCTTGACGCGCGATCAGTGTGCAGAAGCACGCAAAAGGACGAAGCTCTATGCAAAGTGGCAGCGCCAACGCGAGGCTAGGCTCGTCCTTGACGCTGCCCGTCCGAGAGTGAGTGGAAGTCGCAAAGGGCTTGAGCAGGCGCCAGTGCATTGGCTGGCGACCGGTTGGTCGCCGGTCGAGCAATCAGTGTTCGACTTGGCAAGCCGAAGGCTTCGCCATCTGGAGCATGCCATCGATCAGACTTTCAATGCCGGCGTCATACCCGAAGGGATGCGAAACAACGTTTCTTGGCTCGCTGCGGCGTGCGTTGCCGCGATGACGGTGGCCTGCGGCCGCCCAGACGCCGCAAAGCAGGTCCAGAGATGGGTGCACCGGTACGTTCCTTCGTATACGGCGCATCAGGCCTTGAATGCTGCTTTCAGCGTGCTGCAGCGGGCTGCCCATCCCAATGCGCTTTCGGACAAAAAGCGCGGCCTGTACAAGTTCTTCGAGACTACTTGGAAGGATCGGTTGGCCACAGCATTGAACGTCTTGCCGAGTGCCTTGCCGTTGCGGACGCTCTCAGGTAGTCGCGATAGTGCAAATCGCGGAAAGTTGGGGTTGGCCAAGATTCGCGGCTTGTCGCCGAAGGCGTTTGCCGTGAGGCGGAGGCAACATCAAGCCGCAGGCGGCCAGTACGCTGCCGCAAACAGGGTTAGCAACCATTCGGCGGGCGTTGAGCAACGGGCTTGCGATCTAGCCAGGCTTGGACTAAGCATCGGCCAAATCGTCGAGCAGATGGGAGTGCCAAAAAGCACGGTGACGCGTTGGACCAAAGGCATCCGTGATCAGATCAAAGCTTCGACCAACGTCGAGATTCCGGCGCGTGACCCACACGCTGTTATGAATGGCGGAGCCGCCTCGGAGGCGGCGGCGCCGAAAAGCGGCAGGAGCTCCAGCGGCGGTAATCAGCAGACCGGGGAGACAAGTTATCGAAGCGATGAGGGCAATGCAGCAACTTCGCATTGGGCGCGGCGTACGGGCAGTCCCGGGGAATTGCGTTCAGCGGCAGTTCTTGCGGCACAACCAGACTGCGGCGATGGCGATCAAACCCACCATGAAGTCCGGGATCCGCTCTACGCGCTGTACCTTCAGTTCAAGCGCAACATCACTCGCGTCGTCCACGCGAACCGTGGCCCTTCCCAAATGCCCGATTGCCGAGAGACTCTAGCGCCCTCGTCGCCGAATTGTGCAGACACAGCGGGCATGAGGGCAGCGGCCGACGCGCGCGTTGCGATCAGTCCATTGGGATGACACCAAAGCGGATCGCGCTCCCTTGCGCGTGGGGCCAAACGAGCGCAATTCAAGTGTGGCAAAAAAGCCTGTTCCCGATTAGGCAGTTGGCGGCACGCGGCGCAAGATTCCCGACAACCAAGCGGCACGCATCTCCACTGATCACTGCATGAGCCCCGGGTAGGCCCGGGTGCGATGCCGTGTGGCGGATCTTTGCGAGCACTAAGGCGCCGAATCCGTCACATTTTTTGCCCAGAGCAAATAACATGATTTCAGCAACGAATGAAACCAGCACCAGGCAGGCAACCCGCGAGCACCACCGAGACTATGGCAACCACGAGCAAACACTCTCCTCACGTCGATCTCATCATCGGCGAACTCGCGAAGGGCGCCTCCTATGTGTCCATTGCCGAAGCATTGAAGGCCGTGGGCGTGACGACGACGCCTACTGAGATCTATCGCTGGGTGCACCGACGCGCAAGCCTGCTGTCATCACGAGCGCGGCTGATCAACCCCCTGGCCATTCTCGATGCTCAGGTTGCGCAAGCTCGTGTGCCTGTGCCGGCGCGAAAGTCGAATCGTGTGGCGGCTGTGACTCTGCCCGAGGCGCCGGCGCGAACGCTTCGGCATACCAGAGACGGCGCCGGTGCCGTCGATGAGGCGCACTTTCTCTCCGAGCTCACCGACCAGGTAAGCCGCAGGCCCGTACGCCAATGGCGTCAATCCTGAGCCAGTTTCACAACCCTTGAAGGAAACCTTGATGAATGATCTGAATGTAATCAGTGTCGCCGTGTCGAACATGGCCGGTGGAAGTGGGAAGTCCATGCTCGTGAAGCAATTGCTCGTGCCAAACTTGCGAGCATGGCGCGCCGCGGTGGAGGACGTCAATTCGGGCGACGGCACACCCGACTTCCAGGTTGGCCTTTCGGACTTTGAAGATCTGGTTGTGCTGCACAAGAAGACGGTTGATCAAAGCATGGTCGTCGACATCGGGGCGTCTGCTGGCACAGCCCTGCAGCACGTCCTGGCAAGGTACAAGCGGACGGTCAACGCCTTTGATTTTTGGGTTGTGCCGGTCATGGCAAACGAACACAGTATGGACGGTGCCCTGAAATCGGTGAAGTTGCTGCGCGAACTTGCGGTTCCGGCGCAGCGCATCCTGGTGTTGCCCAATCGGATCGCACCAGGCACGTCGCCCGAGAAGCTGAAGTCGCGTTTGGCGCCTGTTTATGCGCTGCGCAAGATCGGGGTTTACGTGTCCGAAGTCGCCGTGCTGGAGCACCAGGTCTTCGAGACGCTGAAGAACAAGACCCTCGAGGGGCGTGACGAGACGGTGTACTCCGTCGCCGCCGACTCCAGAGACTTCCGGGCGCTGAAGCGAGCTGCCCGTTCGACCGGTGATGAAGCGGCTCTTGATGCTCTCGCTGAGCGCGAGGCCGTGATCGAGGCGGCGGAGTTTGCCGTCGAAAATCTCGACGTCGTGTGGGCTGCCAGCCCGCTCGCCGCGGCCATCGCTGTGGAAGCCGCGTAACCGCCATGGACGCCGGATCAATGAAACTGCAGCAGATCGTCGAGTCCGCGCGGCCAAGTGACTGGCGCGACCTCGCGACTCACCGCCTGTCAGTGATGCTGCACTCCGCAGCGGCGCTGGAAGAGCGCTTGGAGCATGTCGCGGTGCAGACGGCGAGTCAGCTCGCTCTTCTTGAGATGGTGCGGTTGAACACCATGGAATCCCTGCAGCAGGTCGCTGATGTGGCCAAGACAGTCACTGGCCTTGTGGCTGCAGGGCGCGATGAGATCCGAGACGACGGTGTCCGCGCCGCCGGCGAGGTTGCCGGCCGCATCAACTATCTGACTGACCAGATGTCGCGAGAGCTGCACCGCGACCACGCCGCGGCATTGGATGAACTGGAGTCCAAACGCTCGACCATGACGCAGGCAGCGGAATTTCTGGAGAAGTCGTTGGGAAGCGTGCAGCTTGCCCGACGGCAACTCCAGATCGAGCGTGCAGAGGCGGCGCACGACTACCGTCGATTCCAAAGCGCGCGTGATGCGGCAAGGCCCTGGTGGCGGCAACTTCTGCGTCGCGCTGGCGTAACCGCAACCTCACCGTAACCGTAACCGTAACCGTAACTCGAGACTCTGAACATGAAAACTTCGCTGAACTACAAAGACGTTGTAGAAATTGCCAATGCCCTTCACGCGGCGGGCAATCCGGACCCTGGCTCAAAGGCGATCCGGAAGGAACTTGTCGCGCAAAGGGGAGAGCATGCTTCCATCGGCTCGCTCACCACGATTCAGAAGCACCTGGAGAAATGGCGAGTCGATTGTCGGCCCCGTGATGTTGATCAACCGTCCCCACAGTTGCCACCGGCGATCGGCAATGCGTTGCTCTCGTGGGTGAACGGCGCGATTGCCAAGGTCGAGGCGCCGCTGAAGGCGCAGATTGACCGGATTTCCGAGGAGTTGGCAGTCGCCGTGGACGAGGCCGTTCACCTGGAGGGACGGGTGGATTCGCTCGTCCAGGAAATCGAGGAACGCGCGCGTGAACGCGATGAAGCTCGCGGCGAGCGCTCCGCCAGGAAAACCGAAGTCGCCGACCTCAAGGTCGACTTGGGTGCCGCCCAGGAGCGAGGCGTCAATCTGGGTCGCGATCTTACGGTAGTGCAATCCGAGTGCAAAGCTCTGGCCAGGCGCGCTGAAGAGGTCGGCACCGAAAGTGAGCGGCGCGACCAAGCTGCACAGGAAGGAATTCGGGCGCTCAGGTCACAGCTTGATGCTGTCGGTCTGGAGCGCAATGAAGCTCGTGAGATGCGTGCGAAGGCAGAGGCGGCGCTCGCGGGGGAAACCCGGCGCGCCTCGCAAGCTGAGAGTCGCGAATCCGCGTTACAGGCGGAGGTGCAGCAGTTGAAGGAGCGGGCGACAAAGCTCGCTGGTGAACTGGATTCTGCAAAGACCCGTGAGTATGAGGGCAAGGTGCGCGTCGTAGAGCTCGTTGCGCAAGTGCAATCGCTACAGCTGCCAGCAAGCGCAATCGGAGTGCCGGGCACCGACCTCGCGGCGAACGAGCCGAAAGGCCCGGAAAGTCGCACATCGAAGGCACGTCCGGTGTGATGCGGCGGGGTCACGTGCCCCGACATTCAGGATGAATGCGGAGATCGCAGCAGTGGTCGCGAAATGAGAGCGATCAATGCGCGCCGCCTGCCACCTTTTTCTCGTGAGCAAGGAGAGAATGAAATTCCCTAACTAACCGGCTGTCCCGAAATGAACTTCGACCAACTATCCAAGGCCTCTAAAAAAACGCTTCTCGCGGTCGCCGATGCAACCGTCCACGACGCAGCCATGCGCCTGCTGCGACGCAAGGAAAGATTGGAGCATCCGGAAGGAAAGATAGATAACGGCGGTCGGTTCTATCTGGCGCGTAACTTCGATTGCTGCTCGGGAATAAGGGCGCCCAGTCGGGGCTATCCCTGGTCGGAAATGGTTCATGGTCGCAGCGCTGTGCACGTTGCGCATGAACTTGGAATCGGGGATCGAGCTAGCGACGTTCGTCGGTACTCGCTCTTGATGAAAAAGCATCCAGAACTCAAAACGTCGTTCGGCCCTACTCGCGCGCTTGTGGCGCGAGAAGCAGCCCAGCGTGTGCTCGAGGACATGAAGGCAGGCAAACTGTGAGCCGGCCAACTTCGTGCAGGTTGAACCGTAGGGTCTCACTATGAGTCACTTCCCTGTGTTGGTTGTCGGCAAAGACGTGGAAGGCGCGCTAGCTCCATTTGAGACTAATTCACTTCCCGATTGCGAGTATGTGGGGCTGGCCGAGGATGCCCAGGACACCCTCGATACGCTGGCGCTACCGCGCCAACACACTATGTGCGATTTTTGGGAGGTGGGTGGTGACTGGACTGGGTTTCTCATGCTCAAGTCCGGACGGTTAGCGACCAGCGCAACGGCGGGCAAGATCGATTGGGCGGCAACGCGGAGAATGCTCGAGCTGGACGACGCGATGGCCTGTCAAGGCAGCCAATGCTCCGGCGCCGACTCAGTTGGGGGACTTGTGGTGAATGGGTGTTGGCTCACCATGGACGTGGGACCTGGGACAGGGGCGGCCCCTGTCCGGATTTCCGTGTTCTGGGCGACTGCAATGGCACTCCCCAAGAGCGCGCGTGTGACGATCGTTGACTGCCATGTCTGACCGTCCGGCACAATAGATGCACCATGCCAAACATTGCTTCGATCCTAAAAGCTGAAATCGCACGCGTCGCGCGTAAGGAAGTCAAGGCCGAGACTCAGGCACTGAAAGCTTCCTCAACCAAGTTCAGGTCAGACATTGCTGCGCTCAAGCGCGAGGTCGCGGCGCTTCAGGCGCAGATCAAACGTGCTTCCGCGGTCAGTGGGAATGCAGAGCGCCCCGGGGTGAATTCGGACCTAGTAAGTGGCCATCGCTTTAGCGCTAAAGGGTTGGCGTCGCACCGCGCAAGGTTACGGCTGTCGGCTGAAGCCGTGGGCAAGCTTGTCGGGGCGTCCGCGCTGTCCATCTATAAGTGGGAATCTGGCAAGGCTCGGCCGCGCGCCAAATACCTCCCGGCGATTGCTGCGCTCAGGACATTAGGACTGAAGCAGGCGGCCGCGGTGCTTGAGTCCCGCTAGACGGCCTGCAGGTCGCCGCTCTCGGTGACACTGATCGCACACGCCTTCCGGCGTAGCAGGCGCCTCAACGCTCCCGGATGTTCTGTCCGGCCGGGGCCCTGCAACTTTGCGCGGCATGCGAGGCGAGCCGGGCGAAGCCCCTTCCAACCGTTCTTCTGGTAATCGTGTCAGGTTACTCGCAATGCCGCAGTGCTGCGGACGGCCAGCTACGGGATGAGTACCTGTTGTCGGTGCGGGTCCGCAGACACGACTGGCTGGGTAGCGATCTCGCCCATCTCGACGCGGTCGAGGCGATTTAAAAATTGAATTGGGACGAGAGATGATAAAGAGCGGAGCTTTTCGAGAAAACCAGCCTCTCGTACGTGAGTAGACGTCCCAGCTGTCCTGGGTCCTGCACGGTTTTACTGGACGAGCACCGCTTTGGGTCGGGTGGAGAAACGCCGCAAGGGCCGCAAACATTCCATTGGAATGCGCAAGCCTGGTGGTGCGAAGCTCCGCTGCGGCCGAAGCCTTTGATCGACCACGAGGTGCGGGTCCGCGTGTCGCAGAGCGCAGCTACGTCAGTGTGGTGGCCGCATGGAACAGGGACGCTGACGGATGACCGTCCCGCGCGAGACGAGAAATGGACCAGCGTCGGCGACCCTCGCCTACAAGAATCACTGTCACCCGCTCTAGGGAGTGGACCAATCGAGCAGTCCCTGAGTGAAAAAGTAGCTCGATTCTTGCGGCTGATAACGGTAGAGTTCGGGGTGTCTACTCGTGCCTTTGAGGACTTCCATGAATCCTGATGTGCAATCGTATTTTCACTTCACCGGGAAGAGCCGACTGGAGAAATCCATCAACTCTCTTCTGGGCCTGCTCGAAGGAGTGGCAATCGACGGCCGTGTCACGCCCGGCGAAGTCTCCATGCTTCGTATGTGGCTATCGGACCACCAAGACGTTGCTGATCGGCACCCCTACAACGAGCTCACCAAGGCAATTGCTGCTGCAGTAGATGATGGTGCGCTTGATCCGGAGGAGCGCGCAGACTTAACGTGGTTATGCGAGCGGCTGCGGAGCACCGAATTCTTCGACATGGTCACAGCGGACTTGCAGCGCCTGCATGCGGTGGTTGGTGGTATTGCCGCTGACCGGGAGATTACTGTGCAGGAGATGCGTGGACTCAGCGAGTGGCTGGCAGAGCACGAGCAACTCAAAAAGTGTTGGCCTTATGACGAGATAGCTGCGCTGACTACAAAGGTGCTCGCCGACGGCGAGATCGATGCCGAGGAGCAACGGTTGCTTCTGGATTTCTTCTCGGAGTTCCTCGCGGTACTCGACGAACGGACCATCGTGCGACCGATCCTCTTCGAGGAAGCTGGTAAGCCGGTGAGTGCGCTGTGCGCGGTTGCGCCGGAAGTGAAGTTCAAAGGCTCGACGTTTTGCTTCACCGGCTCGTCGTCAAAATACACGCGAGTCGACTTCGAGAAGCTTGTGACGGATCTGGGCGGTGAGCCGCAAGACGGCGTGACCGCGAAGTTGAATTTCCTCGTAATCGGCGCGGACGGAAACCCGTGTTGGGCGTATGCCTGCTATGGCCGTAAGGTGGAGAAGGCCGTTGCGCTGAGGAAGAAAGGCGTGCGGATTGTTCTTGTACACGAGAACGATTTCCACGACGCTATTTTGGACACCTGAAGGCTGCGGCGAGGATCTGTAGCTCTCTTTCCAGTGCAAGTGCACAATCCATTGCGCCACCACCTGAGTGGTCACAGGAGATCGCGATGCAGGGAGAAGGTCAGGCTGAGTCCGGCGACTCGGAGGCTGGTGTCGAATCGGCTCGATCCGAGGTTTTCATTGAACTCGATTTGGATAGGACCATAGGCTACGCGTCCATCCAGAATTCAGTGCCTGTAGTGCGATCAGTTCGCATTACCAATCGGGCTGGGATGGAGCTGAAAGATGTCGAAGCGCTCGTTCGCTGCAACCCCTCTTTTGCCCAGGGTGCGCGCTTCCGATTCGACAAGCTTGCACAGGGCGAGACGCGCACGATCTCGCCGTTGGACTTGCACCCTGACCACTCCTACCTTGTCGGATTGCAAGAGTCCGAGACGGCAACCGTATCAGTGACGGTCATGCAAGGGTCACTGGAGTTGGCCCAGGTTAGCCAAACCATCGACGTGTTGGCATATGACCAATGGGGCGGGACGCGGTCATTGCCCCAATTGCTAGCCGCGTTTTCGATGCCCAACAATCCGGCTGTTGATGTGCTCCTCGGGAAGGCGTCCACATTACTGCGCGGAAAGCATCCCGAGCTTTCCATGAGCGGATATCAATCCAAGAGTCGCGACGTGGTCTGGAAGCAAGTCTCGGCGCTCTACAGCACTGTCGCAGCGGAAAATCTGCAGTACGCCGAACCGCCTGCATCGTTCGGGAATGACGGTCAGAAAATTCGCACCGCTGACCGAATCTTCGAAAGCAGGGTCGCGACATGCCTTGATCTGGCGATGCTTTTCTCTTCGTGCCTGGAACAGGCAGGGCTCAGATCGGTCATTCTGATGAAGGAGGGCCATGCCTGGGTTGGCGTATGGCTGCATCCGGCATCCTTTCCGTATGCGCTGACGGACGATGTTCAGGCTGTGCGTAAGCGTGTGGCCACCGGTGAGTTTCTCGTGTTCGAGACCACCGGTGTGGCGCAGCATCGCACAGTGCGTCCTTCACTTCGCATTGCAATGGAGCAGGGCAGCAAGCACTTGGAAGAGGAGGAAAGCTTCCTCTATGCGGTCGACATTCATATGGCGCGGGGGGAGCAAGTTAAACCATTGCCTTCCCGAGCCCCCCTTGTGCGCGCCGCTGACGTGCATGAAGCGGATGCGCCGGCAGATATCGAGCCCACGCCCGACCTCCCGTCGCTGGACCCTTCCGTGCTGGTCGCTTTCGAAATCGCAACCGAGGACACTCCGGAGGGTCGTCTTGCCAAGTGGAAGGGCAAGCTCCTGGACTTGACCCTGCGCAATCGCCTGCTGAACTTCAAGCAGACCAAGACGACTCTGGAACTGGCGGCACCCGACTTGGGGGCTCTCGAAGACAGCCTTGCGGCCGGACAGGAATTCCGTATTAGGGCGCTGCCAGCCTTGATGGAAGGTTCTGACCCCCGCTCTGCGGCTGTCCACGCGGGCCGTACGGGGCGTTCGCCGCTAGATGACATGGCGATGCAGTGCCTTGCCAATCGCGAAGTTATTGCGAGGCTGTCCCAGGAATCGTTGGATGGCAGCCTTCTCGCGCTTTTCAGCGCCGCGCGTACGGGCTTGGAGGAGGGCGGGGCGAACACACTTTATCTGGCGTTGGGCATGTTGAAGTGGAGGGAAGCGGAGAAGGCTGAGGCAACGCATGTTGCGCCGCTTATTCTTGTGCCGGTTACCCTCACGCGCCAGTCAGTGAAGAGCGGCTTCCGTCTCGCAAGACACGATGACGAGACCATCGTCAATCCCACGCTGCTTCAGCTGCTGCGAAATTCCTTCTCACTCAACGTTGCAGGTCTGGACTCGGCGCTTTTGGATGAAAAGGGCGTGGATGTCGCACGAATTCTCCAGTCATTCAAGATCGCGGTACGCGAGATTGCCGGTTGGGAGGTTCTCGAACAAGCCTACTTGGGAGTTTTCTCCTTTACCAAACACTTGATGTGGAAGGACCTGCAGGACAGAACTGAAGCACTTAAAGCGAATAGGGTGGTCCATCACCTGATAGAGAATCCGGGACAAGCGTTTGCGGTCGAAGCTTTCGATGAACGACATCAACGGTTGGACGAGTCGTACCGTCCTCAGGACATTCTTGCTCCACTGCTATCCGACTCATCGCAGTTGAAAGCAATCTGCGCGGTGGACGCCGGCCGAGATTTGGTTCTCGAGGGCCCGCCGGGAACCGGCAAGAGCCAGACAATTACAAACTTGATTGCCCACTGCCTGGCGAAGGGCAAGAGCGTCCTGTTCGTCTCAGAGAAAATGGCAGCTCTGGAGGTAGTCCACAGTCGCCTCAACAAGATCGGCTTGGGACCCTTTTGCCTGGAACTGCACTCGGCAAAGGCGAAGAAAGCCGAGGTACTCCATCAGTTGGGGGCAACCCTGTCGGCCCCTGCTGGACGCAGCTCCGACGAATGGAGTCGCGAAGCGGAGCGACTCGCCAGGTTGCGCCAGCAACTCAACGCCTTGGTGGCAGCAATGCACAAGCCGCATCGGAACGGCCTCACACCTTTCAACGCGATCGGGCTTTGTATTGCCAATGAGGGCGGCGATCCGTCCCTCATGCCTTGGGCAGATCCGGACACACACGGGGTCCCCGAGCTCGATGAATTGCGTGAAAGCGCTCGAAAGATTCAAGCCCTCGCGTCATCGTTACCGATGTTGCGCGACCATCCGCTTGGCCTAATTGGTCAGGTCGATTGGTCTCCAACATGGCAGGACGAGTTGCTGGCAGCGGCAGAGGCTGTCTTGCAGGCCATCTCCGCGATCAAGAACCGACTCGAGCCCATCGCAAAGGTGATGCACCTGGCCCCGGCCGGGCAAAGCATGTCGGGACTCGGTGCGCTCGATGCACTTGCGGATCGCCTTCTTGCCGCGCGTAAAGTACCTGCCGGATTGGCGCGGCACGCGACCGATACAGCTACCCGCGCGCGAATAGCCGGCCTTGTCGCCCACGGAAGGGCGCGTCATGGCCTGTGGGAAGAATTCGGTCCGGGTTGGACGGCGCAGCTCGCACGGCTCAACGGAATGGACATGAAAGCGGAATGGTCTCAGGCCGTGAACTCGTGGTGGCCGAAGTCCTGGTTCGCGAGGCGCACTTTGCGCGCCAAGCTGGGCTCGGTTCGGGCGGACACGAAGCCGCCGAGCGAAGCGCAGGTCGGGAAAGTGCTCGCCTTTTTGCCTGACTTGAATGATGAAGACCTGCAACTTCGCAACATGCAAC
>JAZKIF010000015.1:33211-52303 GCA_040385005.1 Pseudomonadota bacterium | reverse complement strand
TGCAACCTGAAGCGGAAGCTCTTTTGCAGGACTCCTTCTCAGGCATCACTACCGACTGGGGCGCGATTGAAGATCACAACCGTTGGGCCAAGTCCTTCTCGGAGGCTGTTGTCCTTCTTTCGGAGTCTGAGTCGCTTGGGAGCGAAGGATTGGAAGCGCTGACGAAAAGGCTCACGGTTTTGGTAAGCGAACAGCGCGCAATGCTGCAGCCGGCTGGGCTGATTGGCGCAAGTCTGCTGGCCTATCGCGACGCCTATGCGCATCTTGGGGCTAATTTTCGGCGGCTTGATGAACTAGCCCGCCCCCTTGCTCCTATAAGCGGTCCGCCTAGTGCAAATGGTGCCCTAGAAAGAGCGCGCGCGAATCTGGAGCGGTGGACGCAGGCCAAGAAGGACTTGAAGCCGTGGTGCCTGTGGCGCAAGCTCCGAGACGCCGCCATCGCCCAAGGGTTGCAAGGACTGATAAGTACCGTGGAAGCAGGCAACGTAGGCCTTCTGGAGGTCGAATCACAGTTTGAATTCAGTTACCAGAGCTGGTGGCTAAAAAAGACCTTCGACCGAGACCCGGTACTGCGTGAGTTCTCCAGTGCAGACCATGAGCGAAAGATCAGAGAGTTCAGGGGCGCGGACGAAAAGTTCCAGAAGCTCACGCAGGAGTACATCGTCGCTCAGCTACTCGGTCGCGTTCCGACTGCGATTGCTGCAACCGTTGGGGCCGATAGCGAGATGGGGCGGCTGCGGCGCGAGTTACAGAAGCAAAGAGGGCATATGCCGGTCCGCAAGCTGGTGCAGGGGCTTCCTACATTGCTTCCCAGGCTAAAGCCGTGCTTACTGATGTCGCCACTATCGGTCGCGCAGTATCTCGATGCGAGGCACGCCCAGTTCGACTTGGTCGTGTTTGATGAAGCGTCACAGATAGCGGTTTGGGACGCCGTGGGCGTGATCGCACGCGGCAAACAGCTGGTGGTGGTCGGCGACCCCAAGCAATTGCCTCCCACCAGCTTCTTTTCAAAATCCACTGACGATCCTGACGGGGTTGGACAGGACGAGCAAATAGACGACCTGGAGAGCATTCTCGATGAGTGCCTGGGCGCGGGGATGAATCGCCTCAGCCTCAAGTGGCACTATCGTAGCAAACACGAAAGCCTGATCACGTTCAGCAACGTTCGCTACTATGGCTCAGAGCTGATTACATTCCCCTCTCCGGTGACATCAGACGTAGCTGTTCGCTTTCAGTCCGTGCCAGGCGTCTACGACCGCGGTGGCTCGCGAACCAATAGGGCGGAAGCCGAGGCAATCGTGAAGGCGATTGAGGCGCACTTCACAAAGGCAGGGCGCGTAGCGTCAGTGGGTGTCGTGACTTTCAACCAGACCCAGCAGGTACTGATCGAGACCCTGCTTGACGCTCGTCGGCGGCAAAACACGAATCTGGATCGGGCGCTGGCGGAACTCAAAGGTGAGTCGCTGTTCATCAAGAACCTAGAGAACGTGCAAGGAGACGAGCGGGACATCATTTACTTCTCGATTACCTACGGACCCGACGCTAGCGGGAAGGTGACGATGAACTTTGGCCCTCTGAACGGGGAAGGTGGCCATCGACGCTTGAATGTCGCAATTTCGCGCGCGCGAGAAGGGGTCGTCATCTTCAGCACTCTTTCTCCAGACCAGATCGATTTGGGTCGGGTCAGAGCCGCAGGGGTGAAGGACCTCAAGCACTACCTCGAGTTCGCTATCAACGGCCCAAAAGCGCTGCTTGCACAGAACGCGCCAACAGGGCTCGGGCCCGACAGCCCGTTCGAATCCGCCGTTGCCAACATGTTGCGCAACAAGGGGTGGACGGTGCATAACCAGGTGGGATGCTCGGGGTACCGCATCGACATGGCGGTCGTGGACCCACGTGCTCCTGGAAGGTACCTTCTTGGCGTGGAATGCGATGGGGCGAGCTATCACTCGGGAGCCACTGCGCGCGATCGCGATCGCCTGCGGCAACACATTCTGGAGCAGCTTGGCTGGCAGCTGCATCGAATCTGGTCGACTGATTGGTGGTTCGATGCGAAGAGTGAGTTGGAGAAACTCCATGCTCGCTTGGAAGCCCTGCTACTCGAAGCAGAAGACAGCGCTGCAGACCGGGAAGCCGAAGAGGCGGAGGTCCTCGAGGAAGCCCCAGCCGAGCGAGTCGCAGGACTTGCTGAATCGAGTGTCGCCACCATCGAGAACAACCGTGAGCTGACGGAGTATGTCCCCGTAGTGGTGCCGGGCGGTAAGCCGGACCAGTTCTATGAGCCGGCCGCGATCCAAGTGCTCAAAGATAGCGTCCAAAAAGTCATTGGCGAGGAGGGGCCGGTGTTGGATTCTGTCTTGTTCAAGCGCGTTGCGAGGGCCTGGGGACTTGAGCGTACGGGCTCGAAGATTGTCGAGCGAATCCGTTCGATTGTTCCGCGCGATGTCGTTCGCACGAAGGATGGGGACAAGACTTTTTACTGGCCAGCAGGTGCATCTCCAGATGATTGGAAGTTGTTTCGCGTGGCCGGAAGCGCACATCAGTCAAAGAGGCACGTGGACGAAGTGCCGCTGGAGGAATTGGCGGCCCTTGTTCGGCATCTCTTGACCGAGGCCGGGTCGACGTCAAGGCCGGACGTGGCACGAACCGTCTGCCGGCTGCTTGGCATGGCAAAAACGCCTACGGACGCCGCTGGCCGAGTCGATGCAGCGATTCAGAAATTGGTGAGAGCAAACATCGTTCGCGAGGAGGATGGGTATCTGCGGATCTGACTTATCAGCGATTCAGGCTTGGAGTCGATGGAGAAGCTCATACAAGAGGACCTTGCGTAGTGAAAATTCGAAAGATAACAGTCAAGAACTTTCGTGGTGTGAAGGAGCTCGACTGGAGCCTTCCAACAGCCGGCATCTTTTGCTTTGTAGGGAGAGGCGATTCTGCGAAGTCGACCATATTGGAGGCGATCCGATATGTCTTCTACCCTCAATGGAATCTCGTTCTCAGCGACTCAGACTTCTATCAGTGCAAGGTCGAAAACTCCATCGTCATTGAAGTCACGATTGGCGACTTGATTGAAGAGTTCTGCTCGCTCAGTAGGTATGGGCACTATCTCCGAGGCTGGGATCTGGCAACGTTGGAACTCGCGGACGAGCCAGACGATCATCTGGAGCGCGTCATAACCGTACGGCTCGCGGTAGAGAAGGATCTTGAGCCGAAGTGGGGCGTGGTCTGCGACCGCCGTCCAGAAGGAGTTCCGTTCAAGCAGGCCGACAGGAACAAGGTGAGTGTCGGCCTCATCGGCGCGTACAGTGAGAAGCAGCTTTCGTGGGCAACGGGAACCGCTTTGGCGAAGCTCACCGAAACGCAGAGCCTGAATGAACTCTTGGCAAATGCTTCAAGAACAGCCAGAACCTCATTGGACGCTGACCGGCCAGTCACTCTCAAAAACTTTGATGCTGCGGCTGTAAAGTCGCAAGAGATTGCCCAGTTGCTGGGTGTTCCTGTGATTGACGCCTACAGGGCCCACCTCGATCTGACATCCATGAACCTGAAGGTGGGCGGGCTGGCTCTACATGACGGCGACATGCCGTTGCGTCAACTGGGTCTTGGTTCAAGGCGAATGTTGCTTTGTGGCATCCAGAAGATGGGGCTGGAAGAAGGGCATATCACATTATTCGATGAGGTTGAGTTCGGACTCGAGCCGCACCGGATAACCCGGCTTATCAAGCATATTAGAGAAGACAAACGCGGCCAATACTTCCTGACGACCCATTCGCCCATCGTGCTGCGCGAGCTTACGGTGAAAGATCTCCAAATCGTTCACCGCAAAGGTGGAGTGGTTCAGATTATTTCTGCTGCCAAAGAGGGCATTGAAGATCACGAAGTGCAGGGGAAGATTCGATCAAGTACCGAAGCCTTTCTGGCGAAGAAGGTCGTGGTGTGCGAAGGCGCTACAGAAGTTGGATTCCTGAGAGGCTTTGACGACTACCAAGTAGCGAACAAGAAAGATCCGTTTTCCTTTCACGGCGTAGCGCTCCTGAATGCAGGAGGTGGTAGTAAGGTGAAGGGTCTTGCGAAGGCCTTTAAATCGCTCTCTTATGACGTATCGGTTCTCGCTGACTCAGACGCTGAGGACCAGCTTTCTGATGCGGACGTTGCCGAGCTTCTAAAACTGGGCATCCCCGTTCACGTTTGGAGCGACAAGCTTTCACTTGAAGAGCGCGCCTTCCAAGATCTACCCTGGGCCTACGTGTTGGTCAGTGTCAAGCTCGCCATAGATGAGTTGAGCTTTCCCGCTTACGATCAAGTACGTTCAAGGTGCCAGGAGGACTTGGACAAAGACATTGATACGTGGAAAGAAAGTCCCAGGCTACGAACTTCCATCGGCATCGCGGCAAAGAAGGCTGGGTGGTTCAAAGACACCAGTAGAGGCGATCTCTGGTTCAAGGCGATAAGTTCGGCTTACCAAGATGCTGGATTTGCCAAGCAGAATCTCCCGCTTGTGCTTGGAAGACTTTGGGCGTGGGCTGAGCATGTCTGAGGAACTTGCCGCAAGGCTTAATGACTGCACGACAAAGGGTTATGTGGTTGCCCCTGCCGGGTATGGAAAGACCCATCTCATCGCGTTGGCCGTCAAGGCTTCCGGCCTCAGGCAGTTGATCTTGACACACACGTTCGCAGGTGTGAACTCAATCAAGAACAAGATGACTGAACTGGGTGTTCCTACCTCCACGTACCAGATAGACACGATTGCAAGTTGGTCGCTACGCCTTTGCTTGGCCTATCCGAAGAATTCAGGGTGGAAGACGGAAAACCCGACAGGCAAGCAATGGAGCAAGCTCTATGAATGCTGTTCTGGTTTGTTGGGGAAGAAGTTTATTCGTCATGTTGTCGCGGCCACCTATGGCGGCGTCTATGTAGACGAGTATCAGGACTGTTCCGACATTCAGCACACGCTGGTCTGCGCCCTGGCAGAGTTCCTGCCCAGCCGAATTTTGGGTGATCCCATGCAGGCCATTTTTGACTTTGACGAGGGGAAGCCTGTAGATTGGGATGCGAGCGTTTATCCCTCTTTCGATTGTCTGGGGCAGTTGGAGACACCTTGGCGTTGGGCGAAGGCGGGAGATCCGCTGCTTGGCGCCTGGCTGAAGGAGGCGCGGAGGAGGCTCGAACAGGGCCAAAAAATAGATCTAAATTGCGGTCGGCCATCGAGTGTGATTCGTGTCTACGCCGAGCCTGAATATCTCGCCGCAAAGCAGTATTCTTCTCTCTGCGATCTGCTGGCCCACAGCGAAAGCGTAATTGCCCTCCATGGTGGGGATCAGCGGTCCAAGAACAAGACACACCTCCTGGCACGGACTTTGTCGGGCCGGTTTTCCTCTATTGAAGAAGTTGAAGGCAAGGATCTCCACTCTTTCCTCAGAAAGCTCGGAGTAGCGAAGACCGTCCAGGCCAGTTTCTTTCTTGCACTTGAGTTTTCGAAGAAGTGCTTCACGGGCGTAGGCGACGCATTGACAGCTGGCACCAAGCGAGGCGAGGTCACGATGCAGAGAAAAGGCACCAAATACCCCTTGGTCTTGCACGCAGCGAACGCGTACCTGAACAGCCCAACTAGCGGCAACCTCAAGTCGTTCTTTTTGACGTTGAAGGCCAATCCGGAGACGTCGGCCTATCGCCGGGACCTGCTGTACCGCTTCTTGAATGTGCTGAAGATGCACGTTGACGGTGAGGGGGCGACTCTCTCAGAAGCTGCGAACCTCTACCAGCGCCACATGAGACATACGGGGCGGCCTATTAAACACCGAAAGCTCATCGGGACAACGTTGCTGGTCAAAGGGTTGGAGTATGACCATGCGGTCATATTAGATGCAGACGCGCTTGACGCGAAAGACTTGTATGTGGCGATGACTCGTGGATCGAAGTCCCTCACTATCATTGGAACAGGCGGACAATTGCCGATGAGGTAAGTTGAGAGTTGTCCAAGAAGCTGTTGCTCGATGATTTTAGAGAACAAACACTAGGTGGAAAATTGTCCTGCTCGGGACGAGAGCTTCAGGGCGATTCTGATTTGGGTGCCAGCCTGAACCTGCCGACTGCCTGAAAGACGCGTGCGGCTGCACATAGTTTCATTCGAATGGATTTGCCGACAATCTTCAGAGGGGCGCTAAAAAAGCCTTGGGAGCAGCAGATATTCGATGTCAGCTTCCGGACGGCCAAGACGGAAATGGCGAAGCGCTCTAACCGGGCGCGGTGCTGAGTGTGACGCCCCATAATGCTCTGCATACCGGAGGAGTAAATGGGGTTTCGATTCATTCATGCAGCGGACATCCACCTTGACAGTCCTTTGCGAGGGCTAAGCGCCTATGAGTCGGCGCCCGTCGAACAGCTCCGAGGGGCCAGTCGAGAAGCTCTCAGCCAACTGGTAAAGATTGCCATCGACGACAAGGTCTCGTTCATCGTCATTGCTGGGGATCTGTATGACGGTGCCTGGAAGGACTTCAACACAGGCATTTTCTTTGCCACTCAGATGGGCCGATTGGCAAGGGCGGGCATCCGGGCCTACGTGCTACACGGAAACCACGACGCAGAAAGCGAGATGACTCACTCGCTGAAGCTGCCGGACAACGTGCACCGGTTCTCCTCAAGGTCTGCTGAGGTCCAGAAGATCGATGAACTGAAGGTCGCCCTGCATGGTCGGAGCTTTCCCAAGCGTGCGGTCGACGAGAATTTCGCCGCTACTTATAAGGCTCCGGTCGAGGGCTTCTACAACATCGGAGTGCTCCACACGGCCCTGGAAGGGTATGCGGAGCATGTCTCGTATGCGCCTTGCACGCGCGCCGAGCTGCATGCGAAAGGCTATGACTACTGGGCGCTCGGCCATGTGCATCAGTTCGAGATTTGGGAAGAGGCTTCAACCATCGTCTTTCCTGGCAATCTGCAAGGTCGCAACGTTCGCGAGACCGGCAGGAAAGGCGCCGTCACTGTCACGGTCGACGATGCGGGCAAATCAGTCGTGGAGCGCCTTTACCTGGACGTGCTTCGCTGGGAGGTGCTGAAAGTCGATGTGAGTGATTGCGCATCCCTGGACCAAGTTGCTCACAACGTTGGCCAAGCACTAGCGAAGCTGCTGGAAGCGGACAACGTTTGCCACGCTTTGCGAGTGGTGCTCCAAGGAAAGACGGCGTTCCACGGCGCCTTGTTTGGCAGCAGTGCGGTGCTCAGGGCGCAGGTGCTTGCTCAAGCGGCAGCGATTGACCCCGAGAAGCTGTGGATCGAGAAGGTAAAGGTTTCGACCACGCCGTTCGAGCAAATTCATGGCGACGCGGACTCGCGCCAAGCACTGGTTGATTTGCAGGGAATTCTGCAGGAGGCTCAAGCTGACCCCGAGTTCCTCAAGCACCTTGAAGCCGAGCTCGCCCCGTTCTTGAACAAACTGTCGGCCGAGATCAAGCACGATGTGCCTTTGGTCTCTCTCGCCCGTGAGCGCAGATTTGACGACCTCGTGGCGCAGGTTGAGCCAGACCTGTTGGCCAAGCTGACAGCAAAGGTGGCCTGATGCGCATCAAAGACCTCAACCTGTTTGCCTACGGGAAATTCACCGACAAAGCGCTGTCGTTTCCGAAGAATGCTCACGACTTTCACGTCATCATCGGACCGAACGAAGCGGGTAAGTCGACCGTCCGCCGCGCGATACTCGAGTTGCTGTTTGGTATGGAGAGGCAGCATCCGCTCGGGTTCGTCCATGACCAAAGTGAGTTGAAGCTCAAGGCCGTCTTGGAGAGCGCTTCGGGCCAGCTACAATTCATGCGCACGAAGCAGCAGAAGTCCCTGAGATCTTTGGCCGACGAAGTCCTGCCCGAGAACTACCTTGCGCCTGTGCTCGGCACTCTCACTGCTGATGCTCTGCAGAACCTCCACTCACTCGACCACACGGGCCTTGTGAAAGGTGGCGAAGGCATTGTCGACCCGAGCAACTCGGTCAGTCAGATTCTCTTTCAGGCGACTTCCGGCCTGGAGAGCTTCGCCACTGTGAGAGACGCCTTGGTTGAGCGCTCAAACGCGCTTTTCGCCACCCGTGGTAAGAAAAACGAATATGCGGCGGCTGCGGAGCGTCTTACGGAAGCGCAAAGGGTGCTCAAGGACGTGCAGGTGCACTCTAAGGCGTGGGTGCAAGCGAGCGAGGCGCTCGACCAAGCTAAAACAGCGTTGGATGCTGAACGCCAGAGCAGGGCGGGCCTGGAGCAACAGCGCTCGGTGTGGGAGCGGTCTCGGCGAATTAGTGCGCACATTGACCATCTCGACCGGTGCAGCGAGGAGCTCTCGAAGACGGGGGAGGCGATCGGGTTCCCTACCAACGCCAAAGAGATTCTTGACGCGGGTATCGCCAAGCTTCACGCAGCTGCTGCAATTGTAGAAACGCGCAGGAACTACAAGGATGCGCGTCGGCTGGAACTTGAGGAAATCGAGCTCGATGCATCTGCCTTGGCCAGCGCCGAAGATGTCGCACGCCTTGCGTTGCTCAGTGGCCAGTGCTCGAGGTATCCCACCGACATCTTGTCCAGGAAGAACGAGGTGGAACTGTGGTTGCGAGAGACGCTCGCGCATAGTGACCAGTTTGGATGGGGCAAGTTCGAAGCGGAGGCGAGGCAACTCGTCCCGACCGACAAAGTCTTCCGCACATTGGAGGCTCTCCTTACAGAGCGCGGGGCCCTCGTCGAGGCACGGCGTGGGGCTCAGGAGGCAGAGGAGCGCCGGCAGAGCGAGCTAGATGACTTGACGGTGAGGCTGGCGGCGAGCCCAGGGTCCAGTGAGCGCCCGGAGCTGGAACAGGCGCTCGAGCAGGCGCTCCCTCACAAGGCGAGCGAATCCAAATTGCGTACCTTGCGGGCGGCTGCCGCGGAAGCCAAAGCGAAGGCTGCGCGAGAGCTTCAGGGATTGGGGTATCCACACCTGGATGCGGACAAGCTGCGGGAGCTAAGGCTACCCTCGATGGAACGCATTTCTAGCTTGCGAGCAGAGCGCCAGGAGCTGCAAAGCCAGCACCTACTTGCAAGCACGCGGCAAGAAGAGGCGCAGGCAATCGTAGCGGCCCTCGCACTGCAGGTGGCGCAGTATGAGAATGCCCACAAGGTAGTGACACCGGGTGAAGTGAGCTCTGCACGACATGAGCGGGACGGCGTTTGGTTGGCCATCAAGGCTGGCTCTGTGGCGCTCATGGAGGGCGCTCCAAGGATGGACGCCAACCTGCGCCTGGCGGACGAACTCGCTGATGGGCGGATGGTCTCAGAGGCAGACGGTGCAAGCTTGCAGGCGCTGCGTGACCGTCACGAGACCGCCAAGCAGCAGGCCGACTTCCACGCCGGTATGGCCGCTCAGAAGCAGCAAATGCTGCTGGCTTTCGAAGCGCGATGGACTCCACTCGTCACGCAGGCCGGACTGCCTGGGCTTGAATTGGATGACATGCCGGACTGGCTTGCTCGGCGCGAGCAGGTGTTGGCCGCTGTTGAAACTTCCGCCGATAGGGAGGCTCAGGTCGAAGCTGAGGTGCAGGCGGCAGATGAGGCCCGTAGCGTCCTGACCGCAGCCATGAGCGCTGCTGGCATAAGCGTAGCAGATGAAGTCGGGCTGGCACAGCTATGCGCAAAGGCGGATGATGAAGTCAAGAGAGCGAGCCGTGCAAGGGTCACGAGGGAGGGACTGCAAGAGCAGCAGCGCCTTGCGTTCAACGCGTTGCAGCAAGCCAAGAAGGCGGCCGCCACGAAAGGCGGGGCAGTAGCTGAGTGGCAGCAGCGCTGGGAGGGAGCCTTGGCTAAGGCGAACCTGCAGGCAGCGGAGCCGGCAGAAGTGGAGGCGGCCATCCACGCCGGGCGTGCCATTCACCAGTTGTTGGGCAAGATCGATGCGCATCGCGTCGAGCGCATTGGAGCAATGGAGGCCGAACTCAAGCTTCTTGCTGATTCCGCCATGGCACTCGCACAGTCTTTGGCACCTGAGCATCTCCAGAGCGCTCCGCAGGAAGTCGCGAAAGCGCTGTCGGCACGTGTGCAAAAGGCTTCAGCGCAAGACGCCCGCCATACAGCATCTAAGGAAGCACTTGAGAGAGCTGAGGGCGAGCTCAGAGATGCAGAGATTGAGCACGACCAGATCAAGGCTGCGTTGTTGCCCATTCTGCAACTAGCAGGCGTGGAGGACCCTATCTTGGCGGTGCCGCTCGTGGAGACGTGCGACCGCAAGCGTCACCTTGAGCAGCAGGTGAAGGCGGCGAAAGCTGCTGTCGAACGCGACTCAGACGGGCTGAGCATTGAGAACCTTCGCGAGGAGCAGGAACTACATCCGTCTGCCGAAGCTCCAGGCAAGATTCAGGCAGTTCGAGACAGCTTGGCCGATTCTGACCGCAAGGTGACCGAGCTCATCTTGAAAGAGGTTGCTGCGCAGCAGGCTTTGGATTCCATCAACGGAGGCGACAGTGCCGCTATTGCCGAAGCCCAGCGTCAGGAGGCTCTTGCCGATATGACCGACGCAGGCGAGGAGTACGTGCAACTGGCAACTGCCAGTACTTTGTTGAAATGGGCTGTAGACCGCTACCGCGACCGCAAGCAGGGTCCACTTCTGGACCGAGCCAGTGCCATCTTCGGAGCCCTCACGCTCGGGTCTTTCCGCAAGCTGCGCATCGAGTTCGACTCATCGCCGCCAGCTCTGCTTGCATACCGAGCCAACAAGCAGGCAGTCGAAGTCGACGGTCTGAGTGAAGGCACGCGCGACCAGCTGTTTCTTGCGCTCCGGATAGCGGCCCTTGAACTGCAATCGGTTCAAGGCTCCCCGGTGCCGTTCATCGCAGACGACCTCTTCATCAATTTCGATGACGCACGCTCGCGAGCAGGTCTCCAGGCGCTCTGGCATCTTTCAACGATGACCCAGGTGATATTCCTGAGTCATCACGAACATCTTGTGCCGGTGGTCGAGAGTCTCTTCGCTGGCGCGAACACCATCATTCTCGAAGGTGTGGCGAACGAAAGTTAAACGCGGCAGCATTGCGTGCATGGACTTCGCGACTACTGCAGTACGTCGGCAGCAGACCTGGCGGCCCAGTCAATTTGGCGGAGCATGTCGTGGCCATCGCGGTTTTTTCGCTCATTGATTGACTGCATCAGCGTACGAGCGCTTGGGTGCACGCCTATTGAGCTGGGGGAAGTGAACGCTGAATCCGCCAAAACATCGCCAAATTCATGGCGACACCCATTTTTCCGCGTCAACGTTAGATGACCGGGATAATGGACCATCATGGGGGTGTGCACGGGGCCGTTCGCAACGGCGATGGGGAGGGGAGGCGTGGAGCTCAAAATAGGCAGGGCGGATGGGTTGCCCGCATTATCCGGAACTTGTCAGGCGGGGGGATTCAGGCTCTCGCGGCGGTCGTCCTGCATCCGCACTTTCGGCAGCATCCCCGGATACTCCCGCGCCAGCAACCCCAGCAGCCCTTCGCGCACCTTGCATCCCAGATCGAACGCCGGCCCCGCGGCCCCCGCAGACACGAGCAGCCGGATTTTCATCGCGCGCTCGGTCGCGTCCACCACCACCAGTTGCGCGGTGCGGCCGTCCCACTCCGGCGCGGCCTTCACGATGCGCTGCAGCTCTTCGCGCAGCGGCTCGAGCGGCGTCGCGAAATCCACGAAGAGATAAACGGCCTGGTGGATCTGGGCGCTGTTCTTCGTCCAGTTCTGGAACGGGTGCTCGATGAACCATTGCAGCGGGATCACCAGCCGGCGCTCGTCCCAGATCTTCATCACCACGTAGGTGCCCGTGATTTCCTCCACGCGGCCCCATTCGCCTTCGACGATCAACACGTCGTCAAGCCGTATCGGCTGCGCCAGCGCGAGCTGCAGTCCCGCGATGAGATTGCTGAACACCGGGCGAGCAGCGATACCCGCCACGATCCCCACCACGCCGGCGGAAGCCAGCAGGCTCGCGCCGACCTGGCGCGCGCCGGGGAACGTCATCAGCGCCATCGCGGCGCCGGCGATCACGGCGACCACCATGGCACTGCGCGACAGCACCTTGGCCTGCGTCTGGATGCGGCGGGCGTGCAGGTTGTCCGCAACGTCGACCGGGTGGCGGGCGATGATGCCCTCGGACACGCCGCCGATGAAGGCGAGCGCGAGCCAGGTCAGCGCGCCGATGAGCAGCAGCCCGTTGGCGTGACGCACGGTGGCGATGTAGGGCAGGGCGTCCGGCGCGGCTTGCCACACGGCCTGCAACGCCAGCAGCGGAAGAACCGCGCCCGCCGCATGTTCGCAGCCGTTGACCATGTGCGAAAGCAGAACCGAAGACCGTGTCGCGCGGCGCAGCACGGCGCCGCCGATCCGATGCGCGACGAGCGCGAAGGCGACCGCCAGCAGAGCGGCCGTGGCCGCCGCCAGCCAGGGATTGGCCGCCAACACCTCCCTCATCGCTGGGCGTGACCCTCGTCTTCCTCGCCGGGCGGGTTGGCGAGCGCGGCGCTGGGCGTCATGTCCGGCGCGACCAGCGTCGCGGTCTGGCGCACTTCGGCCTTCTCGCCGGCGGTGGCGAACTTGCTGTATTTGCCGATGATGCCCACGAGCTGGCTATAGATCTTCGGGTTGCCGGCGACGCATTCCTTTTGCTCCAGGAAATTGGATTCGCCGGTGAAGTTGCCGATGAGGCCTCCAGCTTCCTGGACGAGCAGCGAACCGGCGGCCACATCCCAGGGCGACAGGCCGGTCTCGAAGAATCCATCGGTGTAGCCCGCCGCGACGTAGGCAAGGTCCAGCGCCGCCGCGCCGGGACGACGCAGGCCGGCGGTGCGCTGCATGACGTCGGCCATCATGCGCAGGTAGTTGTTGAAGTTGTCGCCGGGCCGGAACGGGAAGCCCGTGGAGATCAGGCACTGGCGCAGGTCGATGCGCTTGGAGACGCGCAGGCGCCGGTCGTTCATGTAGGCGCCACGTCCCTTGGTCGCGGTGAAGAGGTCGTTGCGGGTGGGGTCGTAGATGACGGCTTGCTCGATCTTGCCCTTGACCTGCAGCGCGATGCTCACGCAGTAGACCGGGAAGCCGTGGATGAAGTTGGTGGTGCCGTCCAGCGGATCGATGATCCAGATGTGGTCCGAACCCTGGTCGCCATGCGTCTTGCCCGATTCCTCGGCCCAGATCGCGTGCCTCGGGTACGCGGTGATCAGGGTCTCGATGATCGCTTCCTCCGCGGCGTGGTCGACCTCGGTCACGAAATCGTTGACCTGCTTTTGCGAGATGCGGACGGATTCCACATCGAGCGCGGCGCGGTTGATGATGGCGCCGGCGGCGCGGGCGGCCTTGACGGCCACGTTGAGCATGGGGTGCAGGTTGGGAGACGGCATGGATTGTTAAATGTGCTTGGGGACAGACCTTCGGCGCTGTCCTCAACTTACTAAGATCTGACTCACCGCCCGGCGATGCGGGACGGCGACAATAGCCGCATTTTACCCGCCATGAAGACCCGCTTCATCCTCATCAACACCAGCCACGCCGGCAACGTCGGCGCGGCCGCGCGCGCGATGAAAGTGATGGGCTTCGACGACCTCGTGCTGGTCGCGCCGCGCTGGCCCGATGTGCTGACGCGCGAAGAGACGATCCAGCGGGCCAGCGGCGCCCTGGACGTGCTGGAGAACGCGCGCATCGCCCCGACGCTGGACGATGCACTGGATGGCGTCACGCATCTGTGCGCGACGGCCATGACCCCGCGCGATTTCGGGCCGCCGACGTTCACGCCCCGCGAGCATCTCGCCACGCTGGCGGGCTCGGATCACCATGTCGCATTCCTCTTCGGCTCCGAGCGCTTCGGCATGAGCAACGACGACGTGTACCGTTGCCACGCGGCGCTCACGATTCCGACGGACCCGAAGTTCGGCTCGCTCAACCTTGCGGCGGCGATCCAGGTGATCGCCTACGAATGGCGCAGCGCGCTGGGCGGTTTCCCGCCCACTCGTCCAGACGCGGTTGAAGAACGCGCGCCACTCGCCGACGCGCAGGCAGTCGCCGGCATGCTCGCGCACTGGGAGCGTGCGTTGGTGGACATCGGCTTCCTCGATCCAGCCGCGCCGAAGAAGCTCATGCCGCGCCTGAACCAGATGTTCAACCGCGCGCAGCTCACCCCCGAGGAAATCCACATCCTGCGTGGTGTTGCCAAGGCGATGTCCGAAGCGCGGGACAAGACAAACCGATAGACTGGCCGCATAACAATATAACGCCCAGCCATGTTCACCCGCCTGCGCTCCGATATCCAGTGCATCCTCGACCGCGATCCCGCCGCGCGCGGAACGTGGGAGGTGATCACCTGTTATCCGGGCCTGCATGCGCTGGTACTGCACCGGCTGGCGCACTGGTTCTGGCTGCGGCGCCTGCGATGGCTGGGACGGTTCACGTCGCAAGCTTCGCGCTGGCTGACGGGCATCGAGATCCACCCCGGCGCGACGATCGCCGAGCGCGTGTTCATCGACCACGGCATGGGCATCGTCATCGGCGAGACGGCCGAAATCGGCGAAGGCTGCACGATCTACCAGGGCGTGACCCTCGGCGGCACGTCGCTCACCAAGGGCGCGAAGCGGCACCCGACACTGGGTCGCAACGTCGTCATCGGCGCGGGCGCGAAAGTGCTCGGCGGCTTTCTCGTCGGCGACGACGCCCACGTCGGCTCCAATGCGGTGGTGACCAAGCCGGTGCCGGCGGGGGCGACGGCGGTGGGCATCCCCGCGCGCATCATCCAGGCCGATGACAACAAGCGCCGCGAGCAGGTGGCCAATCAACTCGGCTTCTCGGCTTACGGCATCACCGAGAACGACGACCCGTTGTCGCAGGCGATGAAGGGGTTGATCGACAACGCGTCGACGCAGGAGCACCAGATCGCGCTCTTGTGGCATGCGATCGAAAAGCTCTCCGTCGCGAGCCGCGGCGATTGCGTGCCCGAGGACGCGGCTATCAAGGAGTGCTTCGAGGCCGACAAGCTCACGCAGCTGGTCGGCAAATGAAGCGCCCTTAAGGGTTCACCGCGCCGATACTCGGCGCGCACGCGGCCGCGATGATGCGCACGTTCGGGTTGGGCTCCACGTCGCGGAACTGCATGAGGCGCGGCTCGCCCTTGATGTAGTTTGCGGAGCGTGACGGCTTGCCCGCCCAGAAGGGCTGCGCGTAGTAGTCGATGCGCTCGTAGCGCGCGGTGCGCTGCGAACAATCGAACACCACCGTCGACTCGTAGGAGCGATAGGGAACGCCGTCCCAGCTGGTGCGCTGCACGGAGCGGCTCACACGAACCTGCAAGGTCTTGAACTGGCCTCGCGCCTCCACCGGTGCGGGATTGACCTGGATGGTGTTCACCGACGAATTCCCCACATCGCCCGTGATGGTGAGCCAGGATCGCGTGTCCGCCGCGGAGGAGCTGACGGCGGCGGCAAGAATGATGTAGCTGATCAAAATGTTTCGCGTCGTTGCGGGGAGTATTGAAATGATATCAGCGGGTCATTGGCTTTTGGGTGGCATATCCAACACATAGTGACTGGCACGTGGGAGCATGCTTACGCGGTGTCGGCGTCTTCCTACATCGGGCGCCGGGATTTTCGGTCATGCTCTGCGTCGCGCCGGACCCGAGGGCTCCGTCGCCACGTGCAAGCGACGCGGCGCCCCGCCGCGAACTGGATGACCGGATTGCAGGAATCGTTGATCGACCAATTGCGGCGGGCCACCGCGGCCCGCCACGCCGAAGTAGAGGCCGTGCTGGGCCTCGACGCCCCCATCGACCTCGCCACCTACGCCCGAATGCTCGGCGCGTTCGACGCGTTTCTGTCGTGGTGGGAGCCGAACCTCCAGCAGGCATTGCCAGAGCCGATGCGGCCCTGGTTCGCGCGCCGGTGCCGGGGCGCGATGCTGCGCCGCGACCTTTGCGCGTTGTCGCAGGCGCGCATGCCGTCGCGGGTGTCCGATGGCTTTGCCTTGCGGGATTTTTCCGCGGCGCTGGGATCGCTCTATGTGCTCGAAGGCTCGGCGCTCGGCGGCCAGGTGATCGCGCGCGAGATGTATCGGCAGCACGGCCTGGATTGCGGCAACGGCGCCGCGTACTTCAACGGCTGGGGCGCGCGCACCGGCCCCATGTGGACGGAGTTCAAGGCGATCCTCGAACACCATGACGCGCAGGGCGTCGACCGGCAAGCCGCATGCGACGGGGCCATCGGCACCTTCGACGCGTTGATCGCCACTTTCACGCAAGTCCTGAATGCGGCAAGCACAGCAGCTGCCTGATCTCGCGGCTTGCGCCGACGAGCCGATCCGCGTGCCGGGGGCCATCCAGCCGCACGGCTGGATGCTGGTCATCGACGATTCGCGCCAGCTCGTCGCATACAGCGGCAATCTCGCAAGCGTCGGCGCAGCGCGCTCCGCGCTGGACCGGCTGCATTCGCTCGACCTGTCCAGGCTCGTGCAGGGCGAGCCGCCCGCAGCGGCGGGCCGGGTCGAGATCGAAGGGCGCGCGCATGACGTATCGGCCCATCGTGTCGGCGCCTACGTGGCGCTGGAGCTCGAGCCCTCCGCGCCGAGCACCGGCGCGCAAGCGCCGATCTATTCGCTCGCGCGCACCTTCCTGCCGCGGCTGCAGCGCGCCACCACCGTGGAGGCGCTCACCGCCCTGGCCGCCACGGAGATGAAGCGCCTCACCGGCTTCGGCCGCTGCCTTGTCTATCGCTTCGACGCGGAGGGCCATGGCGAGGTGCTGGCGCAGGAGTGCGAGGAAGGCTACGAATCCTATGAAGGGCATCGCTTCCCCGGCTCGGACATTCCCGCGCAGGCGCGCGAGCTGTACCGTACCAACCACATCCGCGTGATCCCGGATGCGCGCTACGAGGCGGCCGCGCTCGTGGCGGTGAAGCCAGGGTTCGACCCGCGCGGCATCGACCTGAGCTGGGCGGCGCTGCGCAGCGTGTCGCCGATCCATCTGGAATACATGGTGAACATGGGCACGCTCGCGTCGATGTCCGTCTCCATCATCGTGCGCGGAAAACTCTGGGGCCTCGTCTCCTGCCACAACCACGGTCCGCTGCCGCTCGCGCAGCCGGTGCGCGCGGCGTGCGAACACCTCGGGCAATTGCTGTCGATGCAGATCGAGGCCAAGGAAGACAACGCCGAAGTCGCCGAGAGCCTCGAGTTGCGCAAGGTCACGCTGGACATCATGTCGCACCTCGCGGAGAGCGATGCCACGTTGCAGCGGCTCACGACCGACACCACTTCGCTCCTGCGGCTGGCGCACGCGGCGGGCGCCGCCGTGGTGCTGGACGACAGCATCTGGACCGTCGGCGAGGTTCCGCCGATGGACGCGATTCGCGTTCTCGCGGATTGGGTCGCCGCTTCCGGAGAGGCGATCTTTCACACCGACCGCGTGGGTGACGATCTGAGCCGCGCGGCGGAGTTTCCCGGCATGCCGTCGGGCCTGCTCGCCATCTCGATCTCGCAGGTGCACCGGCACCTGGTGATGTGGTTCCGGCCGGAGCTGGTGCAGACCATCCAGTGGGCGGGCGATCCGCGCAAGGAAATCCGAAGCAGCGACGGCCGGATCCATCCCCGTCGCAGTTTCGCGAGCTGGAAGCAATTGCTGCGCGGGCGTTCCGCGCCGTGGTCGCCGGGCCAGGTGGCCGCGGCCGGCGAATTGCGCCAGGCGTTGATCGGCATCGTGCTGCGCCGCGCGCAGGAATTGGCCGAGGTGGCGACGGAACTCGGAAGGGTGAACAAGGAGCTCGAAGCGTTTTCGTACACCGTGTCGCACGACCTGCGCGCGCCGATGCGTCACATCGCCGGCTACGTCGACCTCGTCATGGACTCGGAAGGCAAGCAGCTTTCCGAACGCGCGCAGCGCTACCTCTCGCATGTGAAGGAGGCCTCGGCGTTTGCGGGGCACCTCGTCGATGCGTTGCTCGATTTCTCCCGCATGGGCCGGGCGGAACTCAAGCGCAAGGCCGTGGACACGCAGACGATGGTGGAGGAACTGGTGCGCGAATTCCAGCGCCATGCCTCCGACGGGCGCGGCACGTGGGAGATCGAAGGACCCTTGCCGCCGCTGCACGCCGATCCGTTCCTGCTGCAGATCGCCGTGCGCAACTTGCTGGACAACGCCGTGAAGTACAGCCGCGGCCGCGAGCAGCCGGTGATCCGCATCCGAGCGCTGAAAGAGCCCGGTGGCTCCGGCCTGGAAGTGGCCGACAACGGCGTCGGCTTCCAGATGAAATACGCGAACAAGCTGTTTGGCGTGTTCCAGCGGCTGCACCAGGCCGAAGAGTTCGAGGGGACCGGCATCGGCCTCGCGAACGTGAAACGCATCATCGAGCGTCATGGCGGCTCGGTGCGGGCGGAAGGTGAAGTCGGGGAGGGCGCGACCTTCGGGTTCCTCCTGCCGGACGTTCCGCCGAGCCAGCGCCATCAAGACAAGAAAGAACAGGACTGATGCTCAAACCGATCTTGCTCGTGGAAGACGATCCGCGGGACCTGGAACTCACGCTGCTCGCGCTGGAGCGCAGCCAGCTCGCCAACGAGGTCGTGATCGTGCGGGACGGCGCGCTCGCGCTGGACTACCTGCGCCGCGAAGGCGAACATGGCGACCGCGCCGAGGGCAACCCTGCCGTGATCCTGCTGGACCTGAAATTGCCCAAGGTCAATGGCCTGGAAGTGCTGCAGACGGTGCGCGCGCACCCGCAGCTTCGCAGCATCCCGGTCGTGATGCTCACCTCGTCCCAGGAGGAAACCGACGTGCTGCGCAGCTATGAACTCGGTGTCAACGCGTACGTGGTGAAGCCTGTGGAGTTCAAGCAGTTCGTCTCCTCGATCGCGGACCTCGGCATGTTCTGGGCCGTGCTGAACGAGCCCCCGCCGGGCAGCCTCAAGGCGCACAGGAAATATGAGTGACGCCATCGCCGCCGACGTGCGGCCCCTGAGGGTCCTGCTGCTGGAGGACTCGCGCTTCGACGCCGAGCTCCTGCGCGAGAGTCTCGTGCGCAGCTATCCGCGCGCCACGCTGGAAGTCGTCGCCAGCGAGGAAGGCTTTACGCGCGCGATCGAGGACGGCGGATGG
>JAZKIF010000015.1:0-33201 GCA_040385005.1 Pseudomonadota bacterium | reverse complement strand
TGGGACGTGATCCTCTCCGACTACGAGCTGCCCGGCTTCTCGGGGGCGCAGGCGCTGGATGCCGCGCGCGAGAAGCGCCCGCGCACGCCATTCATCTTCGTCTCCGGCGTGATCGGCGAGGACAACGCGGTGGAGATGCTCAAGCGCGGCGCGACCGACTACGTGAGCAAGCAGCGCCTCTCCCGCCTGCCCGTGGTGCTGGAGCGCGCGTTGCGCGAGGCCTCCGACCGGCAGGGACGCGATATCGCCGAGGCGCGCCTGCGCGAGGCCGACGCGATCTACGCGCGCGTGGTCGAAAGCCTGAGGGACTATGCCGTCATCCTGCTGGACAAATCCGGGCGCGTGCGTTCGTGGAACAGTGCGGCGCGGGACATCTTCGGCTTCACCGGGGAGGAGATCCTCGGGCAGTCCGCCGCGATGCTCTTCACGCCCGAGGACCGGGAGGCGGGCGTCTTCGAGGGCGAGATGCGGGATGCCGTCGCCAAAGGCAGCGCGAACGACGACCGCTGGATGTCGCGCAAGGACGGGCTGCACATGCGCGCCGAAGGTGCGATGACGCCGCTCTACGACGACTGGCGGCGCCTGAACGGTTTTTGCAAGATCGTGCGCGACGTGACGGCGCAGTTTCGCGACGCCGAGGCGCTGCGCCAGGCCAAGGAGCAGGCCGAGCAGGCGAACCAGGCGAAGGATCATTTCCTGGCGGTGCTCTCGCACGAATTGCGCACGCCGCTCACGCCCATCGTCGCGGCGACGCACCTGCTCGAACGCACGGTGCCGGTGCCGGAGCGCCAGCGGCATCTGCTGCCGATGATTCGCCGCAACGTGGCGCTCGAGGCGCGACTCATCGACGACCTGCTGGACCTCACGGCCATCACGGCGGGCAAGGTGAGCCTGAAGACGTCGGCGGTGGACATGCACCATGTGGTCGTGCGCGTATCGGACATGCTGGCCGAGCAGCTCGCGCAGGGCAAGCTCGAGTTGGCGCAGGAGTTGCGCGCGCGGGAGCCCACCGTGCTGGCCGACGAGGCGCGCATGCAGCAGGTCGTGTGGAACGTCCTGCGCAACGCCATCAAGTTCACGCCGCCGGGCGGGCGCATCACGATCCGCACGCACTCGGGCGAGGGCAGGTTCGCTCTCGAATGCGTGGACACGGGCGTCGGCATCGAGCCCGCAGCGCTGGAGCGGATCTTCACGCCTTTCGAGCAGGCCGACCGCGAGCTCTCGCAGCGCGTGGGCGGGCTCGGGCTCGGGCTGGCCATCGCGCGCGGCCTGGCCACCGAGCATGGCGGCGAGCTCACGGCGCACAGCGAGGGCCCGGGCCGTGGGGCGACTTTCAGCCTGACGCTGGACTCGATGCGCCACGTACCGGCAGGGTTGCCGCAGCCCGAGCAGTCGATCGGCATGTCGTCCAGCCGCGGCCTGCGCGTATTGCTGGTCGAAGACAACGCGGATGCCGCAGACACCATGGTCGAGCTGCTCTCGACCTACGGCTACCGGGTTCGCCATGCGGGGACTTGCGCCGAAGCGCTGCAGACGGCGCGCGATGAAGTCTTCGACGTCGTGCTCACGGACCTGGGCCTGCCCGACGGCAGCGGCATCGACGTGGGCCGCGCTTTGAGCAGCGAAGTGCCCGTGATCGCGCTCAGCGGCTACGGCGCGACGCCAGACCTGCAGCGCTCCGCCATGGCGGGGTTCTCAGGGCATCTGGTGAAGCCGGCGGAGCCGGATGCGATCCACAAGTCGCTGCAAAAGGCCTATGCGGAGCGCGAGCTGCAACGCGAGCAGCGCTTGCAGCGGGCGTGAAGCTTATTTCGGTGGGCGGATCGCGGATTTAGGCCGGAACGCCTTGCACACCTCGTCGCGCGTCTCGAGGTACGGTCCGCCGATCAGGTCCACGCAATAAGGCACGGCCGCGAAGATGCCCGCGACGATCTGCTCGCCGGCCGGACCCTTCAAGCCCTCCAGCGTTTCCTGAATCGATTTGGGCTGCCCTGGCAGGTTGATGACGAGGCTCTTGCCGCGGATCACGGCGCACTGGCGCGAGAGGATCGCCGTCGGCACGAAGCGCAGGCTGATCTGCCGCATCTGTTCGCCGAAGCCGGGCATTTCCTTCTCGGCGATGGCGAGCGTTGCTTCGGGTGTCACGTCGCGCGGCGCGGGGCCGGTGCCGCCGGTCGTGAGCACGAGCGAGCAGCCGGCGTCCACCAGCGAAATCAATTCCGCGCTGATGCGGTCTTTCTCGTCGGGGATCAGGCGGGCGTCGAAGGTGATGGGGTTCTTCAGCGCTTTCGTGAGCCACTCTTTCAGCGCGGGCAGGCCCTTGTCCTCATACACGCCGGTGGAGGCGCGGTCGCTGACCGACACGATGCCGATGCGCACGGCTTCGAAATCGCTCATTCCAAATCCGACGCGCTCGCGCCGGTCTCCGAATCGCGGTCGTCGATGCCACCGAGCTGCTCTTTGACCAGCTGGAAGATATCGCGGTAGGCGCGCCCGTGGCGCGGCGCGAGCCCTTTGGAGATCGATTCGGCGGTGGGTTGCACGTCCTTCTTCGCCTGGCGGATCAGGGCGCGCAGTTGCTGCGTGTCCGTTTGCGGGTGCTCCCGCAGCCATACTTCCAGCGCGTTGTCGTCGGAGATCAGCCGGTCTCGCCATTGCTCGGCCTCGTGCAGGGCAAGCGCGTCGCTGGCCGAGCCGGTGCGCTGCACTTCGACGGCGTCGCGCACGGACTGCAAGGTCTCTTCGTCCAGGCCGCGCATCAGCTTGCCGATGAACTGCATCTGCCTGCGCTTGCCTTCGAAGTTCGTGATGCGCTTCGCCTCGGCGATCGCATCCAGCATCTTGTCGGAGAGCTCCAGGCGCTGCATCAGGTCGCCGCGCAGCGTGAGCAGCGATTCGCCGAGCTTTTGCAGCTCGGTGCTTTCGCGCTTGAGGTCGGTGCGGCTGGCTTCGGTCGTGCCTTTGAGCTCTGCCTTGAGCTCCAGATCGAGCTCGCTGCCTTCGGCGACGAACTGGCCGCGCACGAAGTAGCCTTTTTTCAGTTTGCGGGGCATGGCACTTGGGAAGAGAGGGGCAAGTATCATAGCCCCGACATGAAGAAACCAAACGCCCGTCCTGACACCACCCGCCCCGACACCGGCTTCACCTACAGCCGCGCCACCTTCGAAGACCTGGTCGACACCGCGCTCGCCCACGCGAAAAAGCTCGGAGCGACCGATGCGGGCGCCGAAGCATCCGAAGGCTGCGGATTGAGCGTTTCCGTGCGCAAGGGCGAGCTGGAGAACGTCGAGCGCAACCGCGACAAGTCCCTGGGTGTGACGGTGTACGTCGGGCATCGGCGCGGCAACGCGAGCACCTCGGATTTCTCCACGGCCGCGATCGAGCGGACGGTGCAGGCGGCCTACGACATCGCGCGGTTCACGGCGGAAGATCCCGTGGCCGGCTTGCCCGATGCGGATGACATCGCAGGCCCGGACCAGCAACCCGATCTCGATCTGTTCCATCCCTGGGCCATCGACAGCGAAGAGGCGGCGCGCATTGCCTTGCTGTGCGAGGCCGCGGCGATGAAGACCGACAAGCGCATCACCAACAGCGAAGGCGCGGGCGTTTCGGCGCAGCAGAGCCACTTCTTCAGCGCGCACTCACGCGGATTCCGCGGTGGTTATGCGAGCTCGCGGCATTCGGTCTCCGTGGCGCCGATCGCCGGCAAGGGCGATGGCATGCAGCGCGACGCCTGGTACAGCTCCATGCGCAGCGCCGATGCGCTTGCAACGCCCGAAGTCATCGGCCGCTACGCCGCCGAGCGCGCGCTGTCGCGCCTGAAGTCCCGCAAGATCAGCACGCGTGAATGCCCGGTGCTTTATGAGTCGCCCCTGGCCGCGGGCCTGCTGGGCGGATTCGTGCAGGCGGTGAGCGGTGGATCGCTCTATCGCCGCAGTACCTTCCTGCTGGATTCGCTGGGCACGAAGGTGTTCCCCGACCATATCGACGTCCTCGAAGACCCGCACCAGCCGCGCGGCAAGGGCAGCGCGGCCTTCGACGAGGAAGGCGTGCGCACGAAGCCTCGCAAGGTGGTAGACGCGGGCAAGGTCGAGGGCTATTTCCTCAGCAGCTATTCCGCGCGCAAGCTGGGGATGAAGACCACCGGCAACGCGGGCGGCTCGCACAACCTCACACTCACCTCCCGCCTTACCAGGCCAGGCGACGACCTGGACGAGATGCTGCGCAAGCTGGGCACGGGCCTCTTCGTGATCGAGCTGATGGGGCAGGGCGTGAACTACGTGACGGGCGACTACTCGCGCGGCGCGAGCGGCTTCTGGGTGGAGAACGGGAAGATCGCGTACCCGGTGCAGGAGATCACGATCGCCGGGAACATGAAGGACATGTTCACCGGCATCCAGGCCATCGGCGCGGACACGTACAACTACGGCGCGAAGACGGTGGGATCGGTCCTCGTGAACCGGATGAAGATCGCCGGCTCTTAACCGGCCAAAGCGGCCTTCACCGCCGCCGACACCTGGCCCATGGCGGCCTTGCCTGCGAGCTTGGCCTTCGCGGCGCCCATCACCTTGCCCATGTCGCCCGCGCCTTTGGCGCCCAGCTCGGCAACGATGGCTTTCACTTCCGCCGTCACCTCGTCGGCCGACAGCCGCGCGGGCAGATAGGCTTGCAGCACGGTCACTTCGAACTTCTCCTTGTCGGCGAGGTCCTGGCGGCTGGCCTTCTCGAAGGCCTCGATGCTGTCCTTGCGTTGCTTGAGCATCTTGTCGACGATGCCGATGACCGCCATGTCGTCCAGCTCCACGCGCTCATCCACTTCCTTCTGCTTCATGGCGGCGGTGAGCAGGCGGATCGTGCCCAGGCGCTCGCTGTCCTTTGCGCGCATGGCAGCTTTCATGTCGTCGGTGATGCGTTCCTTGAGGGTCATGGCGGTGTCCTTGGGAGTGAGGCGTTGAAAGGGGTGATCCAGAAACAAGAAAGCCCGCTGAGCGTCCCCAGGCGGGCTTTTGGCCTTGTGGCGGACCCGGGGGTCCGCCCTTGCGAGAGGCTTAGTACAGCTTCTTCGGCAGTTGCATGCTGCGAACGCGCTTGTAGTGGCGCTTCACGGCGGCTGCCTTCTTGCGCTTGCGCTCGGCGGTGGGCTTTTCGTAGAACTCGCGGGCGCGCAGCTCGGTGAGCAGGCCCAGTTTCTCGATGGTGCGCTTGAAGCGGCGCAGCGCCACGTCAAAAGGTTCGTTCTCTTTAACTCGGATGGTGGTCATCAGCCAATGAATTCCAAAATGTGCGGATAGAGGGTGACTGGGAGATCGGGCCCAGGCGCCGTGTCCGCGGGTTCCCCAACTTGAGGTGATCAGGCCGTTGGGGGTTTGCCAGCAAAGCCTGACATTATAGCCTCCCCCGGAAGCACCGCAACCTTGGGCCTACAACCGGTCGGGGAGCGCCGCGGCCATGGCCTGCGCGCAGGCGAATCCGCTGGCCCACGCCCACTGGAAGTTGTAGCCGCCCAGCCAGCCCGTGACGTCCACCACTTCCCCGATGAAATACAGGCCGGGATGGCGGGATTCCAGGCTTTGGGAGGACAGATCCCGGGTGTCCACCCCGCCCGCCGTCACCTCGGCCTTGCGGTAGCCCTCGCTGCCGGAGGGCAGGAGCGTCCAGCGGGAAAGGCGGTCGGCCAGGGCGGCCAGGGACTTGTCCGCCGCCTCATTCACCGGGCGCTGCCATGCCGCATCCTGCTGGACCCACGCGTCGGCCAGGCGGGAGGGGACGATGCCGGCCAGTTCGTTCGCGATGAGCTTGCGGGAGGTGGCCTTGGCGCGCAGGAGGTGGGCCGCGACGTCAGTGTCGGGCGCGAGGTCGATATGGATGGGCTGGCCTTCGCGCCAGTAGCTGGAGATCTGCAGCACGGCCGGGCCGCTCAGGCCCCGGTGGGTGAAGAGCAGGTCTTCGTGGAACGCCATGCGGCTTTTCTTCTCGCCGGTTTCGATTGCGACCGGCAACGACAGGCCCGCGAGCTGCGAATAGGGCGCCCAGGCATCGCCATCGAAAGTGAGTGGGACCAGCGCGGGTCGCGGCTCGATCACGCGCTGACCGAATTGCTTCGCGAGGCGGTAGCCGAAGTCCGTCGCGCCGATCTTGGGGATGGACAGCCCGCCGGTGGCCACGACGACGTTGCGAGCCTGCACCTGGCCGTCGCTCGTGTCGAGCTCGAACCGGAATTCGCCCTCAACCGCACGCACCGCCTTCACGCCGCACGGCTGCTTGTGCACCACGCCGCCCGCGGCGCATTCGGTCAGGAGCATGTGAATGAAATCCTCGGACGAGCGATCGCCGAACAGCTGTCCCTTGTGCTTTTCGTGCGAGGCGATGCCGTGCTTTTGCGTGAGCGCGATGAAATCCTGCGGCGTGTAGCGCGAGAGGGCCGAGCGGCAGAACTGCGCGTTCTCGCCGAGGAAATGCTTGTGCGGCGCGCGCGGGTCGAGATCGCGGTTGGTGAAGTTGCAGCGGCCGCCGCCGGAGATACGGATCTTCTCGGCAACCTTCTCCGAATGATCGAGGAGCAGGACCTTCAGCCCGAGCTGGCCCGCGACGCCGGCGCAGAAGAGGCCGGCCGCGCCCGCGCCGATGACGACGGTGTCGAATTGCGCTGCGTCATGGGGGACTGACAAGTGGATGCTCCGCGTTTGAGTGCGGCGCAGTGTAGCGCGTGAGGATCTCGTCCCGCGACGGCATGTCAATTCCGGAGAGTGGATGTCATCCCGGGCTTGACCCGGGATCCGTCGAGGCGCGCCTGTATGCCGGATCGGAGTCCGGCATGACAAGGTCTAAGCCGCGCGTGAGCGCAGCGGCGAGCTTTCGACAGCAGCCGCCACGCCGCTGATCACATCCCCCACGACGATCACGGAAGGGCTCGCGAGATCTTCACGGGCGATCGTCGCCTGCAATTCGCCAAGCGTAGTCACCGCGTGCCTTTGGTCGGGCATGCTGGCCCGCTGCACCACGGCCACCGGCGTCGACGCGGGCAGGGCAGTCAACAGGCCTTCCTGGATGCGACCCGCGCCGCTCACGCCCATGTAGATCACCAGCGTGAGGCGAGCGTCGCGCGCTGTCGCGGCCAGCACGCGCCAATCCGGGCCGCTGGAGCCCGGCTGCGCGTGGCCAGTCACGAACACGACGCCATGGGCGTGCTCGCGGTGCGTCAGGGGCACGCCGAGTGAGGTCACCGCCGCGAGGCCCGATGTGATGCCGTTGACGACATGCACTTCGATACCGGCCGCGCGAAGGTGCTCGACTTCCTCGCCGCCGCGCCCGAAGATGAACGGATCGCCGCCCTTCAGGCGCACCACGGTCTCGCCTTCCTTCGCGGCCATCACCATCAGCTTCTCGATGAACGCCTGCGGCGTGCTCTTGCAGCCGCCGCGCTTGCCGACGTGCACGATGCGGGCCTTGGGCGATGCGAATGCGACGACGCCTTCGCTGACCAGGTCATCGACGAGCAAAACGGTGGCTTCCTCGATGGCGCGCACGGCCTTCAAGGTGAGGAGTTCGGGGTCGCCGGGGCCGGCGCCGACTAGGGTGACTTTTCCGGTGTTCATGTCTCTGGCTTGTTTGTAGTGGCTGCGTCAGCCAGACGCAAGATATGTTCCACCTGCAGCATCATGGACGTGGGAATCGGCTTGCGTCCTTCGAGCACATCCTGGATGTAAGCAGCCGTGGTTTCCGCGTCGATCCCGCGCGGCAAATCCGGAAGGTCGGTGAGCGTGCCTTTGCGGCCTTCCTGCAGGGGAACGCGCTTGCCGGCGATGAACCCGTCCATCTGCGGCATGCGGCGGGCATCGGCCACCACCTCGCCTTCGGTGCCCCGCAGCAGCAAGGCGGTGGAGCCCATCAGTTCAAAAACGGCGGCCATCGAGATGGCGTACTCGGGGTGCGTATAGCTGCTCACCACCACGGCCGGACCGGCGCAAGGGTTCATGAGCTTCACCAGGCTGTGCGCGGAATTGCGCAGGCCCACCACGCGGCGCACGTCGAGCAGGCGCTTCAAGCCGGGGCACAGCAGTTCGGTGGGAACGAAGACGGCCTCGCCGAGCTCGACCGCGCGAATGGAATCCAGAGGATGCAGGCCCAGCTGCCGCATCACTTTGGGGACCTCGACGCGAGTCGTTTCGGTGCTCGTGCCATGGATCGCGACGGGCAGACCGGCACGCGCCACCAGCAGCGCCAACAAGGGCGTGAGCACGGGCAGCTTGCGCGCGCCGTTGTAGCTCGGCAGGACAACCAGCGGCTTTGAAGCCGCGGGGATCTTGTTCAGCCGCGCATGCGTCGCGTCGAGGAAGCCGCCCATCTCTTCGGACGTCTCGCCCTTGATTCGCATCGAGAGGCAGAAGGCGCCGATCTCGAGGTCCGTGACGGTGCCGTCGAGCACCTGCCCGAACAGGTCCGCGGCCTGCTCGCGCGTGAGCGACCGCGCGCCCTGCTTGCCGCGGCCGATCTCCTTGATGTACTGGCTGATGCCCATGGGCTGGATTGTCCGCGATGCTTCATGACCTGAAGCTATTAGATGAATCACCGCCTCAGGCGAATTGCCGCAGTGGAACCACCGCGCGCACCATCCGCTTCAACTCCGTCACGCACGAGCCGCAATTCGTGCCGCATTTCAGCGTCGATTGCAGCGACGCCAGCCGCTGGTCCTCGTTCCCGGACGATCCGGCAAGGTACGCCGTGATCGCGGGCTCCGTCACGTTGAAACAGGTGCACACCTGCCTGCCGCGCGATTGCACAGCCACGGGCGCTTTTGCACCGGGCGCGAGCAGTAACCGCCCGTACGCCTGCGCCGGCAACTCGTCCTGCAGCAAGGTCTTGATCCACGCCTGCGCGCTGGTGTCGCCCGCGAGCACGAAGCCTTCCAGGCGTGCTTCCTTGTTGCCGTGGCGCACGAGACGCATTGCGCGGCTCTGGCCCTTCTTGCGATCGGCGTAGCGCAACGCGTCCGCGCCCGCGACGCCGAACAGCCGCTCGATGCTTTCCACCACCGCCTCCGGCGGCGCTTCGTGCGCAGCGGCGCGCAGCAGCACACCGCTGCGCTCGCGCCCGAACGGAACGCACGATGCGAACGGGAACAGCGCCATCAGCCGCTTGAGCTCTTCGCGAGCGTGCAAGGCTTCATCGTCTGGCAGCCATGCGACAGCGAGGAGCGACCAGGGCAGCTCGGCTTTCAGGATCTTCACCGCGGCGTGCTTCAGCTCGGGCTGCTTCGACGTGGGGCAGTACGCGGAGGTGGTGATCGCATTCACGCCGGCGAGCGGCGTGCCCGTGCTCGAGAGCCCGGTCAGGTATTCGCTGCCCCAGTGCATCGCCATGAAGGCCTGGCTCAAGCCGAGTTCGTCGCTGGACTGCACGGGCACGACGATCGAGCCGCGCTTGCTGGTGAGGTGCACGAGGTCGCCCTCGGCGAGGCCGCGCCGCTCCATGTCCTGCGCGTTCATCTGCACGCTGGGCTCGGCGACGTGGCCGAACAGGCTGCCGACGGTGCCGGTGCGGCTCATGCCGTGCCACTGGTCGCGCAGCCGTCCCGTGGTCAGCGAGAACGGATAGCGCGATTCGCGCGACTCGGCGAGCGGGCGGTATGCCACGTTCGCGAAGCGTGCCTTGCCGTCGGGCGTGGGAAAGACACCGTCCTCGTACAAACGCGCCTTGCCTTGCGCATCGCCTTCGCGCATCGGCCATTGCAGGGGCGCCTGCTCGAGCTTCGCGTAGCTCATCCCGGTAATGTCCAGGTCGCGGCCGCGAGTGGACTCGCGGTGTTCGTTCCAGATCGCTTCGACGCCTTCGGCTTCGTCGACCAGTGAATAGGGAAAAAGCGTTGGCGCGCCGGGCCTCAACTTGCGCTCCAGCCGCCTGGCGAAATCCACCGCGATCGACCAGTCGTGACGCGTTCCGCCCGGCGCGGGCACGGCGGGCCGCACGCGGCTGACGCGCCGCTCGCTGTTCGTCACGGTGCCCGTCTTTTCGCCCCATGTTGTCGCGGGCAGCAGCAAGTCGGCGTAGTCGCAGGTGGCGGTGGAGAGGAATGCCTCCTGCACGACGACGAACTCCGCGCGCTCCAATGCGCGGCGCACCGTCGCCTGGTCGGGCATCGATTGCGCGGGGTTGGTGCAAGCGATCCACAACGCCTTGATCTCGCCATCGGCGGCGGCCTGGAACATTTCCACCGCGGTCTTGCCGGGTTTCTCCGGCACGGACGGCACGCCCCACAGCGCGGCGACTTCGGCGCGGTGTTCCGCGTTCGACAAGTCGCGATGCGCCGACAGCAGGTTGGCCAGGCCACCGACTTCGCGCCCGCCCATCGCATTCGGCTGGCCGGTGAGCGAGAACGGGCCGGCGCCGGGTTTGCCGATCTGGGCCGTCGCGAGATGCAGGTTGATCAGCGCCGCGTTCTTCGCCGTGCCGCTCGTGGACTGGTTCAGTCCCTGGCAGTACAGGCTCAACGTCGCGGGCGACGTCGCGAACATGCGAGCCGCTTCGAGCAGGTCTTCCTTGCGGATCCCACACACCTGCGACACCGCATCGGGGGTGCAGTCGCGCACCGTGGCCTTCAACTCCTCGAACCCCGTCGTGTGCGCGGCGATCCAGTCGGGCTTCACCCAGCCTTCCCACAACATGATGTGCAGCATGCCGTGGAAGAGCATCACGTCAGTGCCGGGCTGGATCGGCAGGTACAGGTCGGCGATCTCGGCGGTGTCGGTGCGGCGCGGGTCGCAGAAGATGATCTTCATCGCCCGGTTCTTCGCCTTCGCTTCCTCGATGCGGCGAAAGAGGATCGGATGCGCCCAAGCCGTGTTGCTGCCCACGATGAAGATGCAGCCCGCATGGTTCACGTCGTCGTAGCAGTTCGGCGGCGCGTCCGCCCCCAGCGTCATCTTGTAGCCGGCCACCGCGCTGCTCATGCACAGGCGCGAATTGGTGTCGACATTGTTCGTGCCGATGAGGCCCTTGACCAGTTTGTTGAAGACGTAATAGTCCTCGGTCAGCAACTGGCCGGAGATGTAGAAGCCAACAGCCTCGGGACCGTGTTCGTGGATCACTTGGGCAAAGGTTTCCGCCGCGAAGCCCAGGCCCTGTTCCCAGGAAACGCGCGCGGGCCGCTCCTTGCGGTGTTCGCGCCGCATCGGGTGCAGCAGCCGCACCTGGTGCGTGACGGGCGCGGACGCCGTGAGGTGCAGCGTCGAGCCCTTCGAGCACAGCTTGCCGAAGTTGGCGGGATGGTCGGGATCGCCGCGCACGCCGGTGATCTGCTGCCCATCGCTCTCGATGATGACGCCGCAGCCGACCCCGCAGTACGGGCAGGTGGATCGGGTCTCTTGCGTCATCCAGGGGTGTGCGGCGCCTGCACTTCAAACGTTGCGTCTCCGACGGCTCCGGTGCTCGCGCCCGGGCCGGCCTGGGGCGGCACGATGTCGGTGGCGAGCGTTGCCAGCTCCACCGGGTCGAGCAGCACCTGGCCTTCTTCCACCTTGCAGGCGAATTTCTGCGTGCAGCCTTCGTCCGGCGACTTCGCGCAGCCGTCATCCAGGCCGATGGTCCAGTTGTGGAGCGGGCAGGCCACGCTGGTGCCGAACACGATGCCTTGCGAGAGCGGTCCGCCCTTGTGCGGGCAGCGGTCCAGCAGCGCGAATACCTGGTCCTGGTCGTTGCGGAACACCGCGACATCGATGCCGCGGGGGCGGGCCACGCGCCGCGAGCCCAGCACGGGGATCTCGTCGACGCGGCAAATCACTGTCCAGTCTTTCATGTTCATGCCGTTTGCTCCACCGGAGCGATCTTGATGAATTGCCGTGTGTCCACGGACGCCTTGTCGTGCTCGAACCAGGGATCGGGCTCGCCATCCAGGCTGAACTGCAACCGCTCCCACAGCGCCTTGCGGTTCTCGTGGTCGTCGAGCACCTTCTTCTTCACGTAGTCCAGGCCCACGCGGTTGATGTAATGCACGGTTCGTTCCAGGTACCAGCCTTCTTCGCGATAAAGCTGCAGGAAAGCGCCGCTGTACTCGAGCACTTCAGCGGCCGTCTTGAGCTTCACGAAGAAGTGCGCGACCTCGGTCTTGATGCCGCCGTTGCCGCCGACGTAGATTTCCCAGCCGGAATCGACACCGATCACGCCGACGTCCTTGATGCCGGACTCCGCGCAGTTGCGCGGGCAGCCGGACACCGCGAGCTTCACCTTGTGCGGCGCGTACATGCGCCACAGCGCGCGCTCCAGGGCCTTGCCCATCTGCGTGCTGTCCTGCGTGCCGAAGCGGCACCATTCCGAGCCGACGCACGTCTTCACGGTGCGCAACGCCTTCGCGTACGCATGGCCCGAAGGCATGCCGATGTCTTTCCAGACGTTCTGCAGGTCCTCCTTCTTCACGCCCAGCAAATCGATGCGCTGGCCGCCGGTGACCTTGACGGTCGGGATCTTGTACTTGTCGACCACGTCGGCGATGCGGCGCAGCTCGTCGGCCGTCGTCTCGCCGCCCCACATGCGCGGGATGACCGAGTAGGTGCCGTCCTTCTGGATATTCGCGTGGCTGCGCTCGTTGATGTAGCGGCTCTGCGGATCGTCCTTCGCCTCTTTCGGCCAGGTCGAGAGCAGGTAGTAGTTGATCGCGGGGCGGCAGGTCGCGCAGCCGTTGGGCGTGCGCCATTCCATGAAGCTCATCGTGTCGGCGATGCCGAGCAGGTGGTTGGCCTTGATCGCCTCGCGCACTTCCTGGTGGCTGTGGTCGGTGCAGCCGCACACGGCCTTCTTCTTCGGCGTGGCGGAGTAGTCGCCGCCGGCGGTGAACATCAGGATCTGTTCCACCAATCCGGTGCACGAGCCGCAGCTCGCGCTGGCTTTCGTATGCTTCTTCACTTCGTCGATCGTGAAGAGGCCCTTCTCCTTGATCGCCTTGCAGATCGTGCCCTTGGTCACGCCGTTGCAGCCGCACACTTCCGCTTCGTCCGGCATCGAAGCCGCCTTGGTGTGGCCTTCGTGCCCCGCGTCGCCGATGCTCGACTCGCCGAACATCAGCTTGTCGCGGATGTCGGTCACGCTGCGGCCGTCGCGCAGGAGCTTGAAGTACCAGCTGCCGTCCACCGTGTCGCCGTACAGGCACGCGCCGACCAGCTTGTCGCCCTTGAGTACCAGCTTCTTGTAGACGCCGCCGAAGGGGTCGCTCATCACGATCTCTTCGGTTCCTTCGCCGCCCATGAATTCCCCGGCGGAGAAAAGGTCGATGCCCGTCACCTTCAGCTTGGTCGAGGTGAGCGAGCCCGTGTAGCGGCCGATGCCGAACTGCGCAAGGTGGTTCGCGGCGACCTTCGCCTGCTCGAACAGCGGCGCGACGAGGCCGTATGCGATGCCCCGGTGCGCCGCGCATTCGCCGACCGAGTAGATGCGCGCGTCGGTCACGGTCTGCATCGTGTCGTTCACCACGATGCCGCGGTTGCAATGCAGGCGCATGCTTTCGGCAAGCTGCGTGTTGGGTCTGATGCCCACTGCCATCACCACCAGGTCTGTCTCCACCCGGGTCCCGTCCTTGAACTTGATCGCGGTCACTCTGCCGTCGGCGCCGCCTTCGAGCTCCTGCGTCTGCGCGCCGATCATGAATTTCAGGCCGCGGTCTTCGAGCGATTTCTGCAGCAGCTTGCCCGCGACGTCGTCGAGCTGGCGCTCCATCAGCCATGGCATCACGTGCACCACGGTGACTTCCATCCCGCGCAGCATCAGGCCGTTGGCGGCTTCGAGGCCCAGCAGGCCGCCGCCGATCACGATGGCTTTCCTGTATTTGGTCGACGCGTCGATCATCGCGTTCGTGTCCGCGATGTCGCGGTAGGCGATGACACCTTGCAAGTCCTTGCCCGGCACCGGCAGGATGAAGGGGTTGGAGCCGGTGCACATCAGCAGGCGGTCGTATGGTTCCTCGGTGCCGTCCTCGGCGCGCACGACGCGGCGAATGCGATCCACTTCGACCACCTTCTTGCCCGCGTGCAAAGTGATGTTGTTCTCCTTGTACCAATCCCAGGAGTTCAGGACGATCTCGTCGAGCGTCTGCTCGCCGGCGAGCACCGGCGACAGCAGGATGCGGTTGTAGTTCGGATGCGGCTCGGCGCCGAACACCGTGATGTCGTACAGCTCCGGCGCGACCTTGAGGAGTTCCTCGATGGTGCGCACGCCCGCCATGCCGTTGCCGATCATGACCAGTCTGGATTTCTTCATGGGTGGACTCCTGGAGTGAAAAACGAGGGATGGAGGAGGGCACGGCCCGCTACGATGCGGCCATGGCCCTGGATGTGGATATCGGCTGGCACAGCGTGCGCGGCGCGCGCGAAGGCAACGAGGACTTCGCGGCGGCGCTGCGTCCGCCCGCGCACGAAGCCGAGCGTGGATTGATCGCCGCGATCGCCGATGGCGTGTCGGCCGGCGGACGTGGGCGCGAGGCGGCGCAGACCACGGTCATGAGCCTGCTGCAGGACTACCTGGGCACGCCCACGACTTGGGACACCAGCGTCGCGCTCGATCGCGTGATCGGCGCACAGAATGCATGGCTGGCCGCGGCCAACCGCCGCAGCGAAAGCGCGGCCATGACGACCCTCACGGCACTGGCGTTGCGCGGCCATCGCTACACGCTGGCCCACGTTGGAGACACGCGCGCGTGGCTGCTGCGCGACGGTGCGCTGGCGCAACTCACGCACGACCACGTGTTCGACCATGCCGACATGCGCAGCCGCCTCACGCGCGCCGTCGGGCTCGACGACCATGTGCGCATCGACTACACCCAGGGCGAACTCCAGCGCGGTGATGTGTTCGTGCTGACCACCGACGGCGTGCACGGCGCGCTGTCCGCGGCGGCATTCGGCGGGGCGGTGCGAGGCGAGGCCGATGTCGCCGCGCAGTCCATGAGCGAAGCACTCGTCGACGCAGCGCTGCGCGCCGGCAGCCGCGACAACGCCAGCGCACTCGTGATCCGCGTGCGCGAACTCGCGGACTTGCGCCTCGAAGACGTGCTGCTCGATGGCCGGCAACTGCCCGTTCCGCCGCGCCTGCGCGTCGGCGAGGTGCTGGATGGCTACACCATCACCGCGCTCGTGGCCGATACCGGGCTGCACCGCCTGTACCAGGCCCGCGACACCGCGAGCCTCGCGCTGGTCGCGATCAAGACGTTGCATGAATCGCGCGCCGGCGACGCCGAGGAACGCGCCATGCTCGCGCATGAGGTATGGCTCGGACTGCGACTGGCCGAGCAGTTCGGCGGCAGCGCGGACGGCTTCGTCACGGTGCGCGAGCCGCGCGCGCCCAGCGCGTTCTTCGCGGTGTTCGACTGGCACGCCGGCGTCACGCTGGAGCAGGCGCTGGCCCGCAAGCAGAAGTTCAGCGTCGAGGAAGTGGTCCAGGGTGCCTTGCAGGTTGCACGCGCCGTAGGGCGCCTGCATCGCCAAGGAGTTGTGCACCGGGACATCAAGCCCACCAACCTGCTGCGCGGCGACGATGGCCGCTGGCGCGTGCTCGACCTGGGTGTGGCCGTTTCCGGCTTCGAATCGGACAGTCACCGCAGCCTGCATGCGGGCACGCCGAGCTACATGAACCCCGAGCAATGGGAAGAGGGCGGGCACGCCACCTCGCAAAGCGATCTCTTCGCACTCGGCGTGACGCTGTACCAGTGGCTCACCGGCCACCTGCCTTACGGCGCCGTGGAGCCCTACCAGATCGCCCGGTTTCGCAACGACCCCAAGCCGCCCAGCCGCCTGCGGCCCGACATTCCGATCTGGCTGGACCACGTGGTGCTGCGCGCCGTCTCGCGCGATGCGCGCTTGCGATTCGAAACCGCCGAGGAATTCGCCTTGGCGCTCGAGCGCGGCGCGTCCCGGCCGATCGCCGCCCCGGGCGCCACGCCGTACTTCACGCGCGACCCCACTGCCCCCTGGAAGGCGGCGCTCGTTGCCAGCGTGGTGCTCAACGCACTGCTGCTGTTCTGGCTTTTGTTCCTGCCGCGTTGAAATCATGATGCGGCCCTCAGCCGCGCGCGGCCACCTTTCTCGGCCCACGTGCGCGTCCAGCGGATCTGCATGTACCGCAGCACGACCAGCACGATGACCGACAGCGTCGCGAAGAGATGGAAGCCCGTCGCGTAGCTGCCCAGGTTCTGCTTCAACAGGCCCATGGAAGCGGGCACGAGGCCGCCGCCCAGCGCGCCGATCTCGCCGATCATCGAACCCGCCACAGCGGTCGTCGTGGGCCAGCGCAGCGGCACGAGCTGGAAGAGGGCGCCGTTGCCCGCGCCCAGCGCGGCGAAGCAAAGCATCAAAAGCAGCGTCGTCGCGACGAGCGAACCGCCGGCCAGGCCCACCAGCACCAGCGAAACGCTCACCACCGCCAGCACCACCGTGAGCGTGTTCAACCCGCCCCACCGGTCGGAGATCCAGCCGCCGACCACACGCAGGGTCGCGCCCATCACCGCCGCGAGCATGGTCAATTGCCCCGCCTGCACCTTGCTCACGGCGAACTGCTCGAAATAGTAGGAGGGCAGGAAGCTCGTGAGGCCGATGAAGCCGCCGAAGGTCACGCAATAGATCAGGCTGAAGACCCAGCCGTCGCGCTCGAACAGGCAGGCCACGTGCTGGCGCAGCGACGCGTGGGGATCGACGTCGCCCGGCTCGCGCGCGAAGATGATCATCACGGCGGCCGGGACGATGATCGCGCAGGCCGCGACGCCGTACACCGCCTGCCATCCGAGCCACTGCGCGAGCGGCGGCGCGATCAGCACCGACACCGCCGTGCCGATGTTGCCCGCGCCCACCAGGCCCATGGCGAGGCCCTTGTGCTGCGGCGGGAATGAGCCGGAACCCAGCGAGAGGGCCACGCCGAAGCTGGCGCCCGCGATGCCCAGCAGCACGCCCATCGCGAGCAGGTCGCTGAAGTCGTGCACGAAGAAGAGGCCGAACACCATCGCCACGCAGACCAGGCCCATCTCGACCAGCGTTGCCGATTTGCGGCCGATGTATTGCGCGAGGAGGCCGAGCGGAAAGCGCATCACGGCGCCTGCGATGATCGGCACCGAGAGCATCAGGCCCTGCTGCGCGGCGGTGAGGTGGTAGGCCTCGCGGATGAATGGGGCCATGGCGCCGTTCAGCACCCAGATCGCGCAGGAGAACGCGAAGTACAGGAATGCGGCGAACAAGGTGGGCACGTGGCCCGAACGGCGGAAATTGCTGAGTGTCATCGTGTGTCTGGACCAGGGTGGCACCAAAGTGGGTCCATCCCTTGAAGGGGTACAGGTCAGCACACGACGTTGTGCGCGGGGCCGGCGGTACGATGCACGGCCCGGGTGCGGCGTCGCACCCGGCAATCGATTCCATGCAGGGAACGTGCCAGCCCTTCAGGTGCGCCGCTCGACTATCCTTGGCGCACGCTTTCTTCCTCTCGACGTGACCTCTGTCCTCCTTCTCCAGACGCCCGATCCCGGCGCACCCGACCTCGCGGCTGATTTCCAGTCCGCGGGCTTCGCCGTGAGCGGCGCCGGTGACTGCGCGCACCTGGTGCGCGAGACGCTGCGTGCGTCGCCCGATGTGCTCGTCTGCTGGGCGCCGCGTCCGCAGGCCGCGCTTCTCGAATCCATCACGGCGCTGCTGGCCCAGCAGTCGGTGCCCGTGCTGGTCTTCACGCAGGACGCGAGCGTGGAGTTGATGCGCGCCGCTCTCGATGCGGGTGTGCATGCCTGGGTGGTGCAAGGCTATGGCCCTCAACGCCTGAGGCCGCTCGTGCATCTCGCCCTGGCGCGCGAGGCGAGCGCAAGGCAATCCCGCGACGCGCTGGCCGAGATGCGCGACAAGCTGGACGAGCGCAAGTGGGTCGACAAGGCCAAGGGCATCCTCATGCGCGCCCAGCACCTGAGCGAGGAAGAAGCCTTCCAGATGCTGCGCACCGCGTCGATGCAGGGCAACCAGCGGGTGGGCCAGCTTTCTCGCCAGGTCATCGATTCGGCGCGCATCGCGGAGTCGATCAACCGGGCAGGGCAGCAGCGCATGTTGTCGCAGCGATTGGTCAAGCTCTATGCGCTCGCGTCCACCCGCACGGAGATGGCCGCCGCGGCGCTCTTGATGCGCGAATCGATGCAGCGCGGCGACGACAACCTCGCTGCCTTGAACAGCGAGCTCTCGTCCGCGACTTACGGCGACCTGATAGGCGCGGCGCGCGCGGGCTGGAAGGAATTCCGCGCCGGGCTGGAGGCCAAGCCGCAACCTGGCGCACTCCTTACCCTGGACGAGTTGGCCGAAGCCGTGCTCGCGCAATCGGACGCCCTGGTGCAGGCGCTGGAATCTTCCGGCCTCGCCGCGCAGGTCGGCGTGATCAATGTCGCGGGACGCCAGCGCATGCTGTCGCAGCGCGTCGCCAAGCTGGCGCTGCTGCACGAATCGGCGATCGACACGAAAGCCGTGGACGCCGCCCTGTTGCAGGCGGCCAGTGAATTCGAAGCCGGCATGACGCGGCTTGCCGAGGCGCCGCTGTCCACGCCGCAGATCCGCGCCATGCTGGAGCGCGGATCCCTTGCCTGGGACAAGTTGCGTGCCGCCGTCGGTGGCAAGAACCAGGCGCCGGCCCGCGTGAAGCTGGCTGCGGCCAGCGAGGAATTGCTGGAGGTGTTCGACGAATTGACCGAGGCGTACCAGCACAGCATCCAGGTCCTGATGGGGAGCTGAACGCGGGCGCCTGCGTCAGGCCCGCCGCTCCATGTCCACGCACACCATCGCGGGCTGATGGTTCCAGCGAAGGGTGATGACGTAGGGGTGCTTGCGCACTCTCGCTCGCACACCGGAGCCGCCCCGCAACTTCATCGGCACGGAAATCTCCAGGCCTGCGCCCAGCGTCTTGCGCGCGTTTCCGCCCAGCGTGTTGGCGATCTCGCCGACGGCGTCGAGCAGGTTGGCTTCCGACAGGTCGGTCTCGCCTTGCAGCAGCAGCAACTCGCGCAGCAGCGTCTGCGGCGCCGAGACGATGACGTGGCCGTTGTAGCTGCCGGAGAAGCTGACGATGCCGTTGTAGTCGTGGCCATCCACATCGCCCGTGCCGAGGAACGCCGAAGTGATCTGCGGCTCCTGGCGCGTCACGACCTGGAAGTAGCGGCGCACCGTGTCGACGAAGAGCTTGAGTTCATTTTCGTGGAGGGAATCGGTCATTTCAGTGCGCCTCCATCACGTCGAGCAGGGCCATCTTCAGTTCATCGTCGGTGAAGGGTTTGGAGACGAAGCCGCGCGCGCCTTGCCGCAGCGCCGCGATGGCGGTCGACTTGTCCGAGAGCGCGCTCACCACGAGGATGTTGATCTTCGGGAAGAGGCGCAGCAGCTCGGTGATGCACTCCACGCCATCCATCTCGGGCATGGTGAGGTCCATCGTCACCACTTCGGGCTTCGTGGTCTTGGCCATCCGCACCGCTTCGGCGCCGTTCTTCGCGAGGCCGACCAGCGCGATGTGGTTCAGCCCGCCGTTCTGCACCACCCGCGAGATGCGCGAGCGGATCATGTTGGAGTCGTCGACGATCATGAGTCTCATGTCTGACCTCAGGCCGCGAATCTGATTTTGAATTCGGTGTGCTGGCCCGGGACGGAGCTGAGCTGCATGCGCGCCCCCAGCTTCTGCACGTTCGCCTGCACCACGTCGAGACCGACGCCACGTCCCGCGTGCATCGACACGCCACTCGCCGTCGAGAAACCCGGCTTGAAGATGTGCGCGACGATCTGCTTGTCGTCGAAGCTGTCGGCCTGCGCGGGCGTGTACCACTTGAGGTCGATCAGACGCTGGCGCACGCGCTGGGCGGACAGGCCCGCGCCATCGTCCTACACGGTCAACGCCCATTCGGTTTCGCTGCGCGTCAGTTGCACCTCGACCTGGCCTTCCTCGGCCTTGCCGGCGGCGCGTCGCATCATCGGGGACTCGACGCCGTGCACCACTGCATTGCGCATCAACTGCACCGCGATCTCGCGCAGCAGGTGGCCGGCGGATTCGTCCAGGTCGCTCTGGCTGCCCATTCGCACCACGGCCTGCACCTTCTTGCCGCTGTCCACGGCGACTTCCTGGGCGAGCTTGGCGAGCGAGGCGTTGATCGCATCGGGGGTCGCCCCTGCATGCGCGTCGGCCCGCTGCAGACCCGTCAGGCCCTTCAGCCCGGAGATCTTGGACAACAGCTCTTCCAGCGGCAGCGGAAGCGCGAGAAGCGCCGCACCGAGGTCGCCGCCGGATTGGCGAATGCGCTGCAGCTCGGTTTCGAACTGGTGCGCCTGGTGCGCGATGGTGTCCAGCCCCAGCGTTCCGGCATCGCCCTTCAGCGAATGCACGCGGCGCGCGATCTCGTCCAGGCGCTTCAGGATCGAAGATTCGCTGTGCAGCGCCGAGGTGCTGCGCATGATGTCGTTCACCTCGAGCAGGCTGGCCTCGGCGCGCGCGACGAACTGGCGCAGCAGGGCCGGGTCCGCATCGATGGCCTTGAGCAGCATCGCGAATTCCTTCTGCGACTGCCGGCGCTCGTTGTTCAGGCGCGCTTCCAGCTCGATGCGCTGGGAGATGTCCTGCACCGTCACCAGCAGGTGCCGCACGCCGCCCGCTTCCTGTACCCGGTTGAAGTGGAACGACAGGAAGCGGCGAGTCTCGTTGCCCAGGCGGTTGCGCTGCGTGATCTCGACCTCGGACAGCGGGTTGATGCCCTGCACCAGCGCTTCCTTCACGTGCGGCGAGAACAAGAGCTGGACGTAGTCGCGCGCGTCGTTGAGGGCCTTCTCGGACACCATGTACGAGAGCAAGGTGATGAAGTCGTCGCCCGGATTCAACCTGCGGCCGAACATGCTCGCCGCCGATTGCGACAGCTGCGAGCCGAGCTTCATGTCGGGCGTGAGCAGGAACAGGCCCTCGCGCACGGCCGTCAGAATTTCGCGATTCTCCTCGTTGGCGGTCTCGATCGCGGCGTCGGATGTGCTCAACCTGCGCAGGAACTTGAACAGAATGAAGACGAAGTTGACGAGCGCGAGCAGCACGCCGGCCGTCTGCACCATGCGCAGTGCGCTGGCCCGCGAGGCGCCGATCGCCTGCGTCTCGGTCACGAAGTCGTTGGCGGTGTTCAGCAGCTTGATGTTCGTCGCCTGGCTGTAGGCGAGCGCGTCGGCCAGTTGCTGCGTCGAGAAGCCGTCGGTCATCAGCGGCTGCAAGCGCTCGAAGTAGGGCCTCCACAGGACTTCGACCTGTTCCTCGAGCTGGCGGCCGCGCGGGGAGGTCACCGCTTCCAGGAACACCGGCTTGCCGTCGCCGCCGGGAATCGTCGCGCCGTCGCGGAAGGCCTGGTGCGAGAGGTTGAAGATCTTCGTGCCGGCGCGCAGCTCGGTGAGTGTCTCGGGCTTGAAATGATGGTCCGCGATGCGCGCCGCGTCGAGCTCCAGGAGCGTACGCGCGATCCGCTGCGACACGTACCGTTGGCGGCCCGCGAGGTTGATGGCCACGGTGTCCTGGTCGATCTTGAACGACGTGTAGAAGTTCAGCACCAGCACGCCGATGTCGAACAACAGGAAGAAAGCCACCGCGATGATGATCTCGCGGTACTTGCCGAAGGCGAAGCCGCCTGGGCGGCGCTGCGGGGCGGCAGGCGCTCGCGATGCGGCGGTGGGATCCATCGGCAGGACTGCGGACATCTGGGGTACCTCTTTAAATTTGTTGGAGTACTGCGAAAGGGCGGTTCAGGCGCGCAAGGCGACCTCGGGTTTCGAGGCGGTCCTTGCCGTGCGGGCCGAGGCGATCGCCTCGACCTTGCGCTGCTTCTCGTACAGGAAGCTCAGGATTTCCTGGCGGCAGTGGTTGTACGTTTTGTCTTCGGCGAGCTGGATGCGGTTGCGCGGGCGCGGCAGGTCGATCGGCATGATCTGGCCGATCGTCGCGGCCGGACCGTTGGTCATCATCACCACGCGGTCGGAGAGCAGCACGGCTTCGTCGACGTCGTGCGTGATCATCATCACGGTGTTGCCGAGTTCGGACTGGATGCGGATCACTTCGTCCTGCAGGTGCGCGCGGGTCAACGCGTCGAGCGCGCCGAACGGCTCGTCGAGCAGCAGCACCTTCGGCTCCATCGCCAGGGCCCGCGCGATGCCGACCCGCTGCTTCATGCCGCCGGAGATTTCCGAGGGCAGGCGATTCAGCGCGTGGGTCATGCTCACCATGTTCAAGTTGTGCAAGATCCATTCCTTGCGCTCGGCGGCCGTCTTCGATTCGCGGAAGATCTTGTCCACCGCGATCTCGACGTTCTGGTACACGGTGAGCCAGGGCAGCAGCGAGTGGTTCTGGAACACCACGGCGCGGTCCGGCCCGGGCGCATTCACTTCGCGCGAATCGAGGATCACACCGCCTGACGTCGCGCGCAGCAGTCCGGCGACGATGTTCAGCACCGTCGACTTGCCGCAGCCCGAGTGGCCGATGAGCGAGATGAACTCGCCCCGCTGGATGTTCAGGTCGATGCCTTTCAGCACCGGGTTCGCGGTCGGTCCCTCGCCGAAGACCATGTCGACCTGGGAGAGGGAGAGATAGGCGTTGTTGTTGCTCATGGTGGTGCCTTTCAGCTGGCGGACGTGCCGCGGGTGACCTTCTTGCCGAGCCACGCGACGATGCGATCGAGCAGGAAGCCGATGACGCCGACGTAGACGAGCGCGAGGATGATGTCGCTGATGCGCGAGGAGTTCCAGGCGTCCCAGATGAAGAAGCCGATGCCCACGCCGCCGATCAGCATCTCCGCCGCGATGATCGCGAGCCATGACAGGCCGACCCCGATGCGCAGCCCCGAGAAGATGAACGGCGCCGCGGCGGGCAGCATGATCTTCGCGAAGTACTCGATTCCGTTCAGCCGGATCACCTTCGCGACGTTGCGGTAGTCCTCGGGGATGTTGCGGATGCCGATGGACGTGTTGATGATGATCGGCCAGATCGACGTGATGAAGATGACGAAGATCGCGGAAGGATGGCCGTCGCGGAAACCCGCGAGCGAGATCGGCAGCCACGCGAGCGGCGGCACCGTGCGCAGCACCTGGAACAGCGGGTCGAGCCCGCGCAGCGCCCAGGTCGATTGCCCGACCAGCACGCCGAGGCTCACGCCCGCCAGCACTGCGAGCGAGTAGCCGTAGGCCACGCGCTTGAGGCTGGCCAGCAATTGCCACGCGATGCCGACGTCGTTGCCGCCGCGGTCGTAGAACGGATGGACGATGAGGTCCCAGGTGTCCTGGATCACCTTGGTGGGCGGCGGCAATGCGGCGCCGGGGCGCGAGCACAGGAGTTGCCAGATGAGCAACAGGAGGCCGATGACGATCACGGGTGGCAGCACGTGCGTCGCGAGGTATTTGCCCGCGCTCTTCAACGCTGTCATCCCGGGCTTGACCCGGGATCCATCGTGGAGCGCCCGGGCTCCTGGATGCCGGGTCAAGCCCGGCATGACAACGTCGGGCGGCATGATTGCGCCGGGGGAATTGGGAATCGCACTCATGAGGTTTTCCTTCAGGCCGCGGACTTGAGGTTCTTGATCGCCAGGCTGTCCAGGTACTTCTTCGGGTTCGCCGGATCGAACACCTTGCCGTCGAAGAACTTCTCGACGCCGCGCGAAGTGGAAGCCGGGATGTCCTTGGCGGAGACGCCGAGTTCCTTCGCGGCGACCTTCCACAGGTCTTCACGATTGACCTTGGAGATGAGCGCCTTGGTGTCGAGGTTGGTGGGAAGGTAGCCCCAGCGCTGGTTCTCCGTGATGAACCACAGGTCGTGGCTCTGGAACGGGTAGCTCGCCTGGTCCTTCCAGTAGCGCATCTGGTACTTGCTGTTGGATTCGACGCGGCCCGTGCCGTAGTCGAAATCGCCCTTGAGGCGATCGACGATGTCTTCCACCGGCGCGCTGATCCAGCGGCGGCGCGAGCAGATCTCGGCCACTTCGGCGCGGTGCGCGGGGTCTTCGCACCACATCTGGGCTTCCATCACCGCTTTGAGCAGCGCCTTCGTCGAGTTCGGGTTGGCGTCCACGTAATCGGCGCGCATCGCGAACGCCTTTTCGGGGTGGTTCATCCACAGCTCGCTCGTGGTGAGCGCGGTATAGCCGATCTTCTGGTTGATCAGCTGCTTGTTCCAGGGCTCGCAGACGCAGAACGTGTCCATGCTGCCGACCTTCATGTTCGCGACCATCTGCGCGGGCGGCACCACGATGGTGTTGATGTCGCGGTTCGGGTCGACGCCGCCGGCGGCCATCCAGTAGCGCATCCACATGTCGTGCGTGCCGCCGGGGAACGTCATCGCGGCGCTCACCGGCTTGCCGGTCTTGAGGCGTTTGGCGAGCAAGGCCTTGCCGAAGGCGGTGTTGTCCAGGCCGACCTTCATGTCCTTGTATTCATTCGCGACCGAGATGCACTGGCCGCCCAGGTTCAGGCGGGCCAGGATGTACATCGGCACCTTGACGTTATTGGCCGTCGTCGCGCCGGTGCTGATCAGGTAGGGCATGGGCGTGAGGATGTGCGCGCCGTCGATGCCGCTCGCCTTCGAGCCGAGCACGAGGTTGTCGCGCGTCGCGCCCCAGGACGATTGCTTGGCGACCTCGACTTCCGTCATGCCGTGCTTCTTGAAGAAGCCCTTCTCGTCGGCGACGAAGAGCGGCGCGGCATCCGTGAGCGCGATGAAGCCGAGCTTGGCGGCTTTGGTTTCAAGCGTCGTGCCCTGGGCGCTTGCCTTGGGCGCGAAGCCCGCGATCAGGCTCGCGCCGCCGAGAGCGGCGGCGCCCTTGATCACGGAACGGCGGGAGAGTTGCGTGGGTGTGCTGGAAGAATTGCCTTGCATCGTGAGCTCCATCAGTGGCCAGAAAAAAACAAAAAGGCGTCCACCCCAGCGGCCGCACGAATGCAACTCGGGAATGGACGCCGTTGTCCGGGGGTCGGAAAAAAACTTGAGAAGTGCCGCCGTTGGCACTGGACCCATGCGTCAAGCTATGCAGGGACCGTGCCAGCTCTCTTCCACTTGCGAGTGGAGCGTCGATGCACGTCTTTGGGGTATGCCGCGTCGCACGGTTTGCGTGCGCGCACCGGATCAATGCGGCGGGGTGGGCAGCATGTCGGCCATCGCGAGCACGGCTTCCGCCACGTCCACGAGCCGCCGCTTCTGGTTCATCGCCATCTGGCGCAGGCTCTTGTAGGCCTCTTCTTCCGTCAGTTGCCGGTGCGCCATGAGCAGGCCCTTGGCGCGTTCGACCACCTTGCGTTCATTGAGTGCGGAGCGCACCGTGTCGAGCTCGTCGCTCATCGATTGCAGCCGGCGCGACTGCTCCTGCACCAGGTCGAAGACCGAGCGCTCCAATTGGGGGCCGAAGCGCGCGAGGCCGGCCGCATCATCGGCGCCTGCCTGGCGGTGCAGGCCGTCCATCACGGCTTTCTGGTTGCGAAGGGCCGCGCGCGCATCCGCGATCTTCCGCTCGGAGAGACGCCGCAGGTCGCCGGCGAGCAACTCCTCGATGTCGCGCATCGCGTCGATGCGTTGCGTGCAGCAGTCGTACCAGGCTTGCACGGCGCTCCCATCAGCGGGACCGTCGCCCAGCGCCCAACCCATCCGGCGCATTCGCTCGACCTGCGCGAGCGTTCGGTCGTCGTGGCTCGCGTGTTCGGCGGCGACGAGTTGCGGGTCGGCGAAGTCGGCGAACACCTGGAAGCATTGCTGCTGCTGCTCGATCAGGTGGCGCCATTCGCGCTGGCCCGGGGCGTCGATGCGTCCGGTGGCGAACGTCACGGCGCCGAACGCACGCTCCTGGCCCGCGAACTCCTTGCCCTGCATGAAGTTGAACATGGCGACCAGCGCGCGCGAGATCTCCGGATCGCCGGCGCTGTCGGCCGCCTCGAAGATGACCGCGAGCAGTCCGGAGACGAGGCGCACATACGCGGCCGTGGCGCCGCGTGGTGTCAGCGACTGAGTCGCCACGCGGGACCGCAGCTCGGGCAATCCGTCCAGCGCCTGCAACACGACCGCCACCCGATGGAAGAGGCGCGCACCGTTCTGCACGCGATGGCCCTCGGTGCCGAGGCGGTCGAACATGTCGCCCACCGTCCGCTGGAGCGCATCGCATTCGGCCATCTGCTGCAGGCGCATCTCGCCGAAGCGCTCGCCCCGGCTGGCCAGGAAGATGTTGGAGATGCCGCGCTCGCGCTGGATGGCGTGCGTGAAGCGGCCGATCATGCCCACCAGCTCGCTCGTCTGCGCGAGCCGTTCGAGCTCGTCGATTTCACACTGGCGGGCGGCGAGGAGATAGCTGAGTCCGGACTTCACCCTTCCATTTCAGCAACAAACGTGCCGTGCGGGGGAAAAGCCCCGGCGATTAGACTTTCGCCATGAAGGTTTTAGGAATCGAGTCGTCGTGCGACGAAACGGGCGTGGCCCTGGTGGAGACGCGCGCCACGGGCGTGCCCGTGCTGCTGTCGCAGGCGCTGCACACGCAGATCGTGATGCACCAGGCCTATGGCGGCGTCGTGCCCGAGCTGGCCAGCCGCGACCATATCCGCCGCGTGCTTCCTTTGACGGAAGCGGTGCTCGAGGAGGCAGGCGTGGGCACGGCCGAGCTGGACGTGATCGCGTACACGCGCGGGCCGGGACTGGCGGGCGCGCTGCTCGTCGGTGCGGGGGTGGCTTGCGCGCTGGGCGCGGCGCTGGGTAAGCCGGTGCTGGGCGTGCACCATCTCGAGGGGCACCTGCTGTCTCCTTTTCTCAGTGCCGATCCGCCGGAGTTTCCGTTCATCGCGTTGCTCGTGTCGGGCGGACACACGCAGTTGATGCGCGTGGAGGGCGTGGGGCGGTACGAGATGCTCGGCGAGACGATCGACGATGCGGCCGGGGAAGCCTTCGACAAGTCGGCCAAGCTGATGGGCTTGCCGTATCCGGGTGGTCCGGGGCTTTCGCGTCTCGCGTTGCAAGGCGATCCGCGTGCGTTCAAGCTGCCACGCCCGCTGCTGCACAGCGGCGACCTCGACTTTTCCTTTGCGGGATTGAAGACCGCGGTGCTCACGCAGGCGAAGAAACTGGGCGATACGCTCGAAGCGCGCAAGGCCGATCTCGCGGCGTCGACGCAGGCCGCGATCGTCGAGGTGCTGGTGAAGAAATCGCTCGCCGCGCTGGACCGCAGCGGCTTGAAGCGCATCGTTGTCGCGGGGGGCGTGGGCGCGAATCGTTTGTTGCGCTCTGAACTGGATGCGGCGTGCGCGAAGCGCGGTGTGCGCGTGCACTACCCGGAGATGGATTACTGCACCGACAACGGCGCGATGATCGCGATGGCGGCGGCGATGCGGTTGCAGGCGGACGTGCAACTGGCCACCACGGTTTACGCCTTCGACGTGAAACCGCGGTGGCCGCTCTCGGACCTCTCATTGCGGGCTTGACCCGCAATCCATCGTGACATGCCTGGATTGCGGCGGATCCGCAGGATCCCTCCGGGCTCGGCCCGCAATGACAAAATCAATTACTTGATCTCGATGGTCCGTGCCTTGCTCACCGGCGCGCTTTTGACCAGCTTGAGCGTCAAGACGCCATCTTTGAGAGCGGCGCTGGACGCATCCGCGTCGAGGTCCGCGGGCAGTTCGTAAGCGACTTTGAATTGGCGCTTTGCTTCGGCCTTGGTTTCGATGCGAACGACCGCGCCTTCGATGCTGAAGGACAGCTCTTCGCGAGCGATGCCCGGCAGGTCGAGAGAGACGGTCCAGCCGTTTTCGTCTTGCGCCACTTGCAGGCCCGACGTGGTGTCGTCGAAGAAGCGTGCGAAGCGACGGTCGAGCGACCGATAGGAAGGCGGGTAGGCGCGAGAAGCGACGAGAGCGAAGGACATGTTGATCTCCTGGAATGGGATGAATAAGGGGCGAGGGCGTCGGTATTCGCAACCACGTGTCCTCTACACTTCGCGGCGTTCAACGTGATCGCCGCATGGCTCACATCTGCAGCCACGGCCCCACATTTCAAGAGAGACGACACAGTGAAAATTCCGCGCCGCAGGGTCTTGAAAACATTCGCCGCATCTCTATTTGCTTCGCCCCTCGCGTGGGCGCAAGGCACGACCGGCCCCATCAAGATCGCGATGATCGAAGGGCTGTCCGGCGGCAACGCCAACGGCGGGGAAGCCGTGCTGCGCAACCTCGCGTGGGCGGTGGAGCGCGTCAACGAGCGCGGTGGCGTGAAGCTCCCCGGCGGCAGCCGCAAGCTCGTGCTGGAGCGCTACGACAGCAAGGGCCAGATCGAGGAGGCGCTCTCCACGCTGCGCTCCGCGATCGACGACGGCGCGCGGTTCATCGTGCAGGGAAATTCATCGGCCGTTGCCGCCGCGCTGATCGACGCGGTGAACAAGCACAACGAACGCGAGCCGCAGCGCCGCGTCGTGTTCCTCAATTATTCGGCGGTGGACCCGACGCTCACCAACGAGAAGTGCAGCTTCTGGCACTTCCGCTTCGACGCGCACGCGGACATGCGCATGGCGGCATTGATGGACGTGCTCAAGGACGACCGCGCCGTGAAGAGCGCCTACCTCATCGGGCAGGACTACAGCTTCGGCCAGTCGGTGCTGCGCGAGGCGCGGCGGCAACTCGGCGTGCAGCGCCCGGACGTGCAGATCGTCGGCGACGAGCTGCATCCGCTGATGCGCGTGAAGGACTTCGCGCCGTACGCGGTGAAGATCAAGGCGAGCGGCGCGGATGCGGTGATCACCGGCAACTTCAGCAACGACCTGACGCTGCTCGTGAAGGCTGCGCGCGAGATCGGCTTCGACGGCAAGTTCTACACGTTCTACGGCAACGCGCTCGGCGCGCCGGCCGCCATCGGCGAGGCGGGTATCGGCCGCATCGTGGCGGTCGCGGACTGGCTGCCCAACGTGCCCGGCGCGCAGAGCGAGGCGTTCTACCAGTCGTTTCGCCAGCGCTTCCCCAATCCCGCGGACGACTATGTGCACATGCGCATGCAGCTGATGATCGAGGCGCTCGCGCAGGCGATCGAACGCGCGGGCTCGACCGATGCGGTCGCGGTCGCGAAGGCGCTGGAGAGGGCGAGCGTCAACTTCCACGGCCAGCGCGGCGCGATGCGCGCGTCCGACCACCAGTTCCAGCAGGCGCTTGTCGTGGGCGTGATGGACAAGCAGGGCAGCCCCGGCGTGAAGTTCGACGTGGAAGGTTCGGGCTACGGGTTTCGCGTGATCAAGCAGATCGCGCCGTCGCAGGCCGAAATGCCGACGAGCTGCAAGATGACGCGCTTCGACTGACCGGTGATGCGGATCGCCTGATCGCGCATCTTCAGTGCTTCGTGCCGTCCTTGGGTTGAGCGAGGTTCTCGATCTGGCGGTCAGGCGGATTCGTGTCGTCGAAGTCCACGACCAGGTCGCCGGGATTCGTGTCCGAGAAGTGCCGAGCGAGCGTTTCCTTGTCCCAGTCCATCGCACCCTTTTGCCGCGCGGTGAGTTCACGGTCCGTGAGCACGTGCTCCCAGTACTCGGGCGAGGGCATCGCGACCTCGTAGATCGGGTCGGGCGACAGTGTCCACGCGATGCGGGAAAGCCACTGCTTCACATCGGGCGCGATGGCGATCAGGCGCCGCTCGAAATCGGCCTGGAACGAGGTGAGGTAGGTAAGGAAGCGCGCCTCGTCGACGAGCAGGGACAGCCGGACCTCGATCCATTCCTCGCCCGTGGGCAGGTTCATGGCGTTCACTTCGCCGCTGATCCACTGCGGCGGCACGCCGTTGCGCTTGAGGGTGTTGGCGAGCACGACCCGAAGCAGTTCTTTTTTCAGGTCGAGTTCGGTCTCGGCGTGCGAACGCGACGGAGGCTGGGAGTTAGGGGCTGAAGGTGGCGGGGGCATGTCACAAAATGTATCATCGTCGAGGGATTTTGGGGGTACTTCGCCTGGACAGATACTAGGGGTATGCGCGAAGCCGTCAAGAACCTCGAAGAATCCCGAATCCGTGAAGTCGCCAATGCCGGCATGGGACGCAGCGACGTGCTGCCGTTCTGGTTCGGCGAGAGCGACGAGGTCACGCCCCAGTTCATCCGCGACGCCGCGATCGAGTCGCTGGCCAGGGGTGAGACTTTCTATTCCCACAACCTGGGCCTGCCGGAGCTGCGTGAAGCCGTGTCCCGCTACACGAGCGCCCTGCACCCGGCAGTCTCCACCGACCGCATCGCGATCACTTCCGGCGGCGTCAATGCCTTGATGCTGGCGGTGCAGGCCCTCGTGGATGCGGGCGACGAGGTGGTCTGCATCACGCCGGTCTGGCCCAACCTGACGGCCCAGCCGCTCATCATGGGCGCGAAGCTCAAGCGTGTTTCGCTGCGCCCCGAGGGCGGGCGATGGACATTGGATGTGCAGGCGTTGCTCGATGCAGTGACGCCATCGACCAGGCTGCTGATCGTCAATGCACCCAACAATCCCACGGGCTGGACGCTGACTCGCGCCGAGCAGCAGACCATCCTGGACCACTGCCGCAAAACCGGCACCTGGATCCTGGCGGATGAGGTGTACGAACGGCTGTACTACGAGGAATCGGCGAACCGGTGTGCGCCGAGCTTCCTGGACCTGGCGACGCCGGACGACCGGCTCGTGGTCGCCCACAGCTTCTCCAAGAGCTTCCTCATGACCGGCTGGCGGCTCGGCTGGCTGGTGATGCCCACGGCCGTGACCCGCGACATGGGCAAGCTGATCGAATTCAACACCTCCTGCACGAGCGTGTTCATCCAGCGGGCAGGCGTGGTGGCGATGGAGCGGACGGAAGAGGTGACTCCGCGCGTGGTCGCTCATCTCAAGGCCTGCAGGGACACGCTGGTGCCGCTGCTTCAGGCGTTGCCGCAAGTGAAGGTGCAGCCGGCCAAAGGCGGGATGTACGCATTTTTCCAGCTTGAGGGTTTCGGCGACTCGCTGGTGACCGCCAAGCAGCTTGTCGCCGAGGCGGGTATCGGCCTCGCCCCCGGCAACGCCTTCGCGCCCGAGGCAAAAGGCTGGCTGCGCTGGTGCTTCGCGTCGAAGGATTTGTCCCGGCTGGAGGAGGGCGTTCGCCGTCTCGCAAACTGGCTGCAAGCACGGTAGTTTTCGGGAGAGGCGGCCGTACCGGTCGCTTCGGGGGGCGTTGTATAATCCCGAGGCTTTGCATTCCGCAGAGCGCACGTCGGCAGCCATTCCAGCAGCCAACGCAAGTCAAAACTCAATCAAGGAAGATTTCACATGACCCCCATCGAAACGGCCGAGGTCGTCAAGGCCAATGCTCGCGGCGCGAGCGACACGGGCAGCCCGGAAGTGCAAGTTGCACTCCTCACCGCCCGCATCAACGAACTCACCCCGCACTTCAAGACCCACGCCAAGGACCACCACGGCCGCCGCGGTCTCCTGCGCATGGTGAACCGCCGCAAGAGCCTGCTGAGCTACCTGAAGGACAAGGACGCCGAGCGCTACACCGCGCTCATCGCCAAGCTGGGCCTGCGCAAGTAAGCCGGGACGACAAAAACACGAGCGCCTGAGTTAGTAACACGCTAGCTCAGGCGCTTTTGACTTCGGAGACGGCAAGACGAATACGCGCTGTGTCATTCCACCAGCGGCCCGCGGGCCATTGATGGAATGGCATCGTGTTCGACACCGCTTGTCTCCGGGCCCCCGGCGCAGCCTGATGCGCCGCGAACATCCAGGAGAATTCCATGAGCATTTTCAACAAGGTCACCAAGACGTTCACGTGGGGCAGCCACACCGTCAAGCTCGAAACCGGTGAGATCGCGCGCCAGGCCGGCGGCGCCGTCGTCGTCGACATCGAGGGCACCGTGGTCCTGGCGACCGTGGTCGCCGCCAAGTCCGCCAAGGCCGGCCAGGATTTCTTCCCGCTGACCGTCGATTACATCGAGAAGACCTACGCCGCCGGAAAGATCCCCGGCAGCTTCTTCAAGCGCGAAGCCAAGCCCAGCGAGCATGAGACGCTCACCTCGCGCCTGATCGACCGCCCGATCCGCCCCCTGTTCCCCGAAGGCTTCCTGAACGACGTGCACGTGGTCATCCACACCATGTCGCTCAACCCCGAAGTCGATGCCGACATCGCCGCCATGATCGGCGTCAGCGCCGCGCTGTCGATCTCCGGCATCCCGTTCTCCGGCCCGATCGGCGCCGCGCGCGTGGGCTACATCAACGGTGAATACGTGCTCAACCCCGGCCAGACGCAGCGCAAAGAGTCGCAGATGGACCTCATCGTCGCCGGCACCGAAGCCGCCGTGCTGATGGTCGAATCGGAAGCGCAGCAGCTGTCCGAAGAGATCATGCTCGGCGCCGTGGTGTTCGGCCACGAGCAGGGCAACATCGCGATCAACGCGATCCACGAACTCGTGCGCGAAGCCGGCAAGCCGGTGTGGGACTGGCGCGCTCCTCCCAAGGACGACGTGCTCATCGCCAAGGTCAAGGCACTGGCCGAGGAAAAGCTGGGCGCCGCCTACCAGCTGCGCAACAAGCAGGCCCGCACCCACGCCACGCGTGAAGTGACGACCTGGACGCACGCCGGCCTGAAGGCCGAGGGCGTTGACTTCGTTGCCGGTGTCGTCGACGGCATCCTGTTCGATATCGAAGCGAAGATCGTCCGTGACCAGATCCTGGCCGGCGAGCCGCGCATCGACGGCCGCGACACGCGTACCGTGCGCCCCATCGAAATCCGCACCGGCGTGCTGCCGCGCACCCACGGCTCGGCGCTCTTCACGCGCGGCGAGACGCAGGCGATGGTCATCACGACGCTCGGCACCGAGCGCGACGCGCAGCGCATCGACGCGCTGATGGGCGAGTACGAAGACCGCTTCATGTTCCACTACAACATGCCTCCCTTCGCGACCGGCGAAGTGGGCCGCATGGGCTCGACCAAGCGCCGCGAAATCGGCCACGGCCGCCTCGCCAAGCGCGCGCTGGTCGCCTGCCTGCCGAGCAAGGAAGACTTCCCCTACACCGTGCGCGTCGTCTCGGAAATCACCGAGTCCAACGGCTCGTCGTCGATGGCCTCGGTGTGCGGCGGCTGCCTGTCGCTGATGGACGCTGGCGTCCCGATGAAGGCGCACGTCGCCGGTATCGCCATGGGCCTGATCAAGGAAGGCAACCGCTTTGCCGTGCTGACCGACATCCTGGGTGACGAAGATCACCTGGGCGACATGGACTTCAAGGTGGCCGG
>JAZKIF010000014.1:0-58113 GCA_040385005.1 Pseudomonadota bacterium | reverse complement strand
CGATGGCTGGGGGTGGGTCGGGCGCAGGTGCATTCGCGGTCGTACGAGACATGGCCTGCCAGCAGCTATGTTGACGACACGAACAGTGCAAGCCCCGATCTGCGCCCGCGCGGTCTCCGGAGAACGACCCACCCCCGGTCAGCGGCCGACCGCCACCCCACGTGGCGTGCAAAGGCAGAGCGAGGGCCCGATCCAGTCCACTAGCGTTGCCACGCCCTAGCCGAGCCCCACTGCGGCCAGGATGCTCTGGCGTTGCTCGTGCCACGCGTACCTCGCAAGCGCGTCCGCGCGTGCGCGCTCGGCCATGGCGCGGTAGCCGCCCAGGTTCTGGAGCGCGCGTGAAATCACGTCCACCCATTCGTAGCTGCGCGCGAGGTATCCGGTGTCGCCCTCCCGGATCGCGCCAGAATAGGTATAGCTCGGCGAGGCGATGCTCAAGGTGCCGGCGGCGGCCGCCTCGAAGTACTTGAGCTCCGACTTGCAGTCCGTGAAAGTATTGAACTGAAGGGGCATGAGGTTGAACTCCACCGAGCCAACCAGGCGCTGCAGGTTGACGTAGTCCTGGAACGGATAGCGTTTCACGCGTGCGCCGAAGCGCTCCAGGCGCGGGCCTGCCTCGATGTAGCCCACCACCACGACCCCGAGGCGCTCGTCTTCCCCCAGCAATTCCTCGAGCGCCGGAAGGGCGATCGCGTAGTCGCGGTTGTGCGAAGGAGAGCCGCTGAAATAGCCCAGGTGGATGAGGCCGTCCTGGCCCGGCGCCTGCTGCGCCTTGGCCGCGAATACGCGCTCGGACAGCGCCAGTTGCTCGCGGTTCATGAAGTTCGGCACGATCTCCACCGGGACGCCCGCGAAGGCGCGCATGTGGCCCGCGAGATGCTCGTTGGTGGTGATGCCGCCATCGCACAGTTTCATCGCGGCGCCCATGCGGCTCAGGTAGGCGAACCAGTCGTTCCACACCTGCGGGTTGTCCGCGTCGAGGTCGAGCGTGTTGACCAGCATGTGCGCGTAGTCGGCGTTGAACACGAAGTCGTCGATGTCGTACAGCACGCGCTTGCCGCGCCGCCGGAAGGCCGCGACGAGGCGGTTGACGCGGTGGTCGTAGCGTGTGCGGCACATCACGAGCACCGTCGCTATTTCCGCGATCTCCTCCAGCCGCGCGAGGTCAGCGAGGAAGAAGTACGAGGCGCCCACATCGCCATCGCCGTCGTTGAGCACCTCGACCATGTTGTGGACCCGGTAGCGGAACGTGCTGTTGTCCGCCTGCTCGTAGAAATAGGCCACGGACCGGGGACAGCGCGCGAGCATGCGCATCCGCTCCGCGAGCGGCAGGTGCCAGGGGTCCTGGTGCGCGACGGGCGGGACCGATGCCAGCGAGAACATCAGTCCGGGTTCCCGAAACGCTGGACGACTTCGGCCAGCGATGCCCGCCAGTCGGTGGACATGTGACGGTCCCGGAAATTCGCGGTGCGACGCGCTTCGTCGGCGGCGAGTGCCATGCCTTGGGCCAGCGTGGCGAGCATCGCTTCGAGGTCGAGGTCGCCGCACAGGATGTTGCGGCAATAGCCCGAGAGATCCTGCTTGTTCGCGAAGCGATTCGTGACGACCACGGCGCCGCTCGCGCTCAGGTCGAAGGGCGGGTAGCTCGGGTGCGGCGTGTACATCAGGCACAGGGCGAGGTCGACCGTGCTCGCGAATTCCGCGTACTCGGCCCAGGAGAGGTTCTCCAGGCGGCGCGGCGAATAGCGCCCCGAATCGAGGCGGATCTTCGGGATGTCCTTGCCGACGAACACGATGTCCCATTCCTGCAGGTCCACCATGCCGCGAGCGATCGCGCCATCGAGCACTTCCAGCCCGAAGTAGAAGAGGTTGCGCACACTGTGGGGCCGGGCGTAGAACATCAGCGTGCGCTTGCCCGCGACAGCGGCGTGGCGCGGCCGGAACACCTGGGGCGGGAACGCCGGCTCGAAGGCGATCCCGTTGCGCGCCACGTTGTCCAGCCCGCTGGCAACCAGGTGGTCGAAGAGCAGGTGCGTGTTGATCGCGAAGCGCAGATGCGCATCCTGCATCACGCGCGAGCAACGCAGGTGATCGTCGCCGTGCGGATAGAACATGCGCTCGTCTTCCTGGAGCAGATAGACGATGTGGTCACGCGGCACGCTCGCCATCGTCGCTGCGGTTGTCCACCAGGACGTCGTGAGGAACAACTCGCCCTCGTGCATGTCGATCTGGTAGCGCTCGTCGTAGAACGCCGCGAAGGCGAACTCGACTTCGTGGCCGGGCTCGATGCCATAGTTCGCAAGAACGCCCGCCAGCGCCGAAGGTTTCGCGCGTTCCGTGCGGGTGACGATGCGCAACGTCGCGCCGCGCTGCTGCGCCAGCAGGCATCCGAGGATGACCGCGGTACCGACGCCCCCGTACAGGCTGCCCTTGTTGATGCTGTCGGTCACGATGGTCACGCGCGGCAAGGTGGGCCGGGGCGAGGTGAAGACGCGCAGCGCGGCGCATTCCTGCGCCTGCTTCGCGGCAAGTTGCGCCGCGCCTACCGACCCGATGTCGACGAGTGACAGCGCGGGCGGCGCTTCGCCGGGCTGCAGGGCGGCCATGCCAAGCATGGCCCGGCCGCGGCGGACGATCCTTGCCAGGCCCTGGCGTATCAGTTGTCGCGTTCCGTGCCGCCGCTGGAAGCGCATGGCTTTTTCGATCAGGGTCATCATCGGGGCGGCGTGGGCAGTTGGGGCGCTGGTGGGGAGGTTAACATTCCAGATTCAAATGAAGCGGAGCCGCCAACCTCATGTCTCGAGTTGATAAATTGACCGGGGATTTGCCTGTTGGTCATGGGATCGGTCTGGAGATTGGCGCTCTTTACAAGCCAATCGTTCCGCCCGATACGAATGGAATCCACTACGCGGATCATCTCTCGACGGAGGAGTTACGGCAGAAGTATGCGGGAGACAGTTCCGTCGATCCGGATGCGCTGGTCCCCGTTACCTACATCTGCAAGAACCTGTCGTTGCTGGAAGCCGTTGGATCGGCAAAGTTCGATTACGTGATCGCGTCGCACGTCATCGAGCACATTCCCAATCCCATCCGCTGGCTCCTGGATATCGCAAGCATGCTCAACGAAGGGGGAAAACTGGCGCTCGCCATTCCCGATAAACGCTACGTCTTCGATTGCAAACGCGAGCTCACCTCGTTCGCCGATATCGTCGACGCGTACCTTGAAGAACGGATGCGGCCTTCCTTTCGGCAGGTCCTGGATTATTTCAGCTGCGTCGCAGATGTTCCCGCAGGCGCCAGCCCAGCCGACCTTTGGTCCGGGGAGATCAAGGCGGCGGACGTGCCGCTCAGACACCCGGAGATCGTTGCGGACTTTGGCGAACAGTGGTTCCGTGACCACTATGAGGCCATCAGGGACGGCGCATACATCGACGTCCACTGCTGGGTTTTCACGCCGGAGTCGTTCACACGGATTTTTGACGAGTTGTCGAAAGTTGGATTGTTCCCCTACAAGGTTGTGTCATTTCATACAACAGCTGATCGGGATATGGAGTTCTTCATCACCCTCGAGCCCACAATTGGTTCACGGGAAGATTGACCCGGTGCCTGGGTGATTCGCGGGAGATGGAATCTGGAAGATTGCTCTGCGGAGCGGAGTTATGGAATTGATGCAAAAACGGCCCATTCATCACGAGGCAACAATCAAGATAGAAGGCGCGAAAGTGCTGGTGCTCGCGCCCTATCCGGAAAGCGCCGTGTTTGGGTGTGGCGGAGCGATCATGCGCCACGTGACGGCGGGCGACGCGCTTCATGTCGTTGTTGTGTCCGATGGCGAAGAGCGTTCGGCGGGCAACCGGGAGCGGCTCCGCCTGGAGGCTGGCGAGGCGGCGCTTTTGCTGGGTCACGGGCAACCCGAATTCTGGGGGTTCTCGAATGCGCAAATGGGGTACGGCGAGTTTCTCGTACAACGCATCCAGACCGCGATCGACACCCTTGGCTGCGATCTGGTCTATGCGCCGTCCGTTCTTGAGCCCGTCGCGGAAAGTCGATTCGTGGGGATGGCCGCGCTGGAAGCGGTTCGGCGCCAGGCCAATGCAACAAGATTGGCCCTGTATGAAATCGAAGCGCCCACCATGCAGCCGAACCTGCTGCTGGACATCAGCGATTTGCAAGGGCGCAAGCAACAGGCCATCGCATGTTTTGCGTCGCAGCTGGCGCAACGGCCTCATGACCGTCTCATAGCCGCGATCAATTGCGTCCGCACCTCCACCCTGGGCGCATCGGTGACGTCCGCGGAAGCGTACATGCTTGTACGGTCCGAGGAGGCGCGGGCCGACTTCCTTTCCATCTTCGAGTCGGCGCATCCGCGGGGCACGATCGCTGCGGTTGGGCTGGAAAAATTTCCGCTCGTCAGCGTCCTTATTCGCAGCATGAATCGAGCGCTTCTCGATGACGCACTTGATTCGCTTGCATTGCAGACCTACTCCAATATTGAAGTTGTCGTCATCAACGCGCGAGGAGAGGAGCATCGCCCACTGGGCGATTGGTGCGGGCGATTTCCGATACGCATCGTCGGCACGGGACGTCCCCTCATGCGCAGCAACGCGGCCAATGCAGGATTGGACAATGCGGCCGGCGACTACCTGATGTTCCTGGACGACGATGACTGGCTCGCCCCGGATCACATCGGCAACCTGGTGGATGCGATCACACGCAAGGCCGGCAGCAAGGTTGCTTACTCCGGGGTCGAGTTTCGTGGAGAAGACAGGCAGCGCCAGGATATCGCGCCGTTCAACGAACCCTTCAGCAAGGGCCGACTGCGAGGAGGGAATTTCATCCCCATCCATGCGGTCCTGTTTGCCCGGACACTGGTCGCGCAAGGGGTGCGTTTCGATGAGTCGTTCGATGTCTACGAGGATTGGGACTTCCTCTTGCAGCTGTCCCAGTTCACCGACTTCATCCACGTCGACAAGGTGAGCGCCTATTACCGGGCCAGCGGCACGTCCGGTGTCGGGGTCGTCGGTGACGACGCAAGGAAGCGTCAGGCGAGAGAGCAGGTTTTCGCGAAATGGAAAGTCATCTGGTCAGGCGCACAGATGGATGAATTGGTGGGGGAGACTGCGAGAGTCGCGCGGGAACAACTCACCGTGCTGCACGACCAGTCGATCGGTCACCTGCAAGATGAGATCCGCCAGGTTCACAACCGGCTTGCGGAGCGCGTACGCGAGTTGTCCGGCATGACGGGAAGGAACAAGGACCTCGAGCAGGCGATCTCGGAGTACGAGGCGATTGTCTCCGGGTTCCAGGCGACAGTCTCCGGGCTCCAGACGGCAATCTCCGAGCTGCACGCGCAGTTGAGGGAGAAAGATAACTCGATTCGTATCGGCGAAGAGCGCGTCCAGGAGATATTCGCTTCGACCAGCTGGAGATACAGCGCGCCCATACGATTCGCCGGGCGGATCGCGCGGCGCGCGAAGAGCAAGTGGCTGGGCCCGATCTACAGAATCGCGCGGCGAAGCCCCGTGATGAGAGCGCTGGCGCCTGCGGCAGGAGCCACAGTCGGTGCGCATGGGCCGGCGTTCATCGTGCGGGACCCCGCGGGGCGCTACAGCCTGTCGCAGGACGCCGGCGAATACACCTATATAGAACCGCAACGCCCCGCGGATATCGAGGCCAGGCTCGAAGCGCTGAGTCCGGCGATCTCGTTCAGCATCGTGGTGCCGGTCTACAACACCGCGCCCGAGCTGCTTTATGCGTTGATCGCGTCCGTGGAGGCGCAGTGGTATCCACACTGGAGCCTGGTACTGGCCGATGACGCCAGCCCGGCAATCGCCACGCGCGACGTACTGGATCGCATCGATCATCCGAAAATCAAACTGCTGCGGCTGGAAAGCAACCAGGGTATCGCGGGTGCGACCAACGCCGGGATTGCTGTTGCAGACGGGGACTTCGTCGTATTCGCCGATCATGACGACGAGCTCACGATGGATTGCCTGTATGAACTGGCGCTCTGCGTGGACCGGGAGCAAGCCGATTTCGTCTACAGCGATGAAGACAAGCTCGACGAGCAGGGCAAATATGTCCAGCCGCACTTCAAGCCGGACTGGTCCCCCGACACCATGATGAGCACGATGTTCACGGGCCATATCTCCTGCGTGCGTCGTACACTGCTGGAGCGGGTCGGCCCGCTTCGCACCGAGGTCAATGGCTGCCAGGATTGGGATTTCGTGTTGCGCGTCGCCGAGCAGACGGGCCGCATCGGCCATGTGCCGAAGGTCCTCTATCACTGGCGGATCATTCCCGCTTCGGTGGCCTCCGACATCGCGGCGAAACCTTACGTCCTGGAGGCATCGAAACGGGTCAGGGCCGACGCTCTGTCACGCAGGAACCTGAAGGGATCGGTTGAAGCCGTCGCGCAGGTTCCGGGATATTTCCGGGTGAACTACCACCTGCAGGGCTCGCCAAAGATCTCCATCATCATTCCGACGCGCGACGGAGGAAACGTCTTGCGCTGCTGCGTCGAGTCGATCCTGAAAAAAAGCAGCTATCGCAACTTCGAAATCATCATCCTGGACAACGGCTCCGTCGCAACCGCAACCTTGGCCTATCTGCGGGAGCTGAACGACCTGGAGAACGTGCGCGTCATCCGGCATGACAAGCCATTCAATTTCTCCGAGCTCAACAATCTCGGCGCGCAAAACGCGACGGGCGAGCTCTTGCTATTCCTCAACGACGACACGGAAGTGATCGCCGGCGACTGGCTGGAAAGAATGGGCGGCTATGCACAGCTGACCCATGTCGGGGCGGTGGGCGCCAAACTGGTCTATCCCAAGGGCTCGGGCATCCAGCACGCCGGCGTCGTGAACCTGGCCAGCGGCCCCACGCATGCCTTCCTCAACGGGAACGCGGAGATGCCCGGGTACTTCATGCGCAATCTCCTCGAATACAACTGGCTTGCCGTCACCGGTGCGTGCCTCATGATCGAGGCCGCGAAGTTCAAGGCCATCGGTGGATTCGATGAGAGCTTCCCCGTCGGCTACAACGACATCGAGCTGTGCATCAGGGCCTTCAGGAAAGGGTTGTTCAACGTCGTCTGCCAGGCCGTCACGCTGGTCCATCACGAGTCGGTCAGTCGTGGGCTCGACGCCGTCGACCCCGCCAAGGCCGATCGCCTGCGCCGCGAGTTGCGCAGGTTGTACGAGACCCATCCGGACTTCTACCAGTTCGACCCTTTCCACAATCCGAACCTGAATCCGGCGTCCCCCGACTTCGAAGTTGCCATCTGATGCAGCCCACGACGAATCCAGAATCGCAACCTCCAGTTCGAACGAGCTCCTTTGTCAACGAAGAGCTGGAGGCACTCATCGCGCGTGCGTCCGCCGTCTCGTTCGATTTCTTCGACACGCTGTTCGTGCGTCCGCTCATGAAGCCGGAGGATGCGTTCGAGCTGATGGGGCGCCAGTTCGGCATCCCCGACTTCCCGGTGCGGCGACGCGCCGCGCAGGTCGAGGCTTTTCGCCGCATGGGTGCGGCCGCGCGCAAGGAAATCACGCTCGGTGAGATCTACGGCTGCATGCCCGAAGCCAAGATCCCGAACAGTGACCTGATGCGGGCGGAGTATGCGTTGGAGCTGAGTCTCCTCAAACCCAATCCTGAAATGTTCGCGCTGCTTCTCGAGCTCCTGCGCGCGGGCAAGAATGTCGTCATCACCTCCGACATGTATTTGCCGGGCGATTTCTTTGCCGATGCGCTGCGGCCACATGGCCTGGAACATATTCCCGTATTCACTTCCGCGGACCGAAATGCGACGAAGCGCGACGCGGGCGAGTTGTTCGACATCGTTGCGACGCAGTTGCAGCTGGAGCCGGAAACCATCTTGCATATCGGCGACAACGAGCTTGCGGATGTGACGCGCCCCCGTGAGAAGCGCATGATGGCATTCCACTACAAGAACTCGCGCGCGCCAGCTGCCGAAAAGACGGTCTCGTTCATGACGTCGATCGGGCGCGGCATGCTGTCCGCCTGGGCGCACGATATGCCGCTCAGTTCCTATTCGGAACTCGGGTTCGTCTACGGCGGTTCGGCCAACTTCGGTTTTCTTGAATGGATCAGGAAGCAGGCGCAGCTGGACGGCGTGGAACAGATCCTGTTCCTGTCGCGCGACGGCTATGCCCTTCAACGCATTGCCGCCGGGCAGGCCAACGGGAACTTCCCCGCGAGCTGCTATTTCCTGGGGTCGCGCACTGCTTTTACTTTGTCGGCCATGCGGGAAGACAATTTTGAAAACCATATCCCGTTCCTTCTGTCCGGCGCCGACGGGCTTGCGCCTTGCGAAATACTCGAACGCATCGGTGTTCAGCCGCCGTCGCAAAAGGTGATGAGCGACCTGGGCCTCGGAGCGGATGTCAAGATCGGGCCGAACCTCTACGCCCGCCTCGGGAGCTTCCTGGTTGCATACCGCAGGGAAATTCTCAAGGTTTGCCTGCGCAATCGGCGCGGGCTCTTCCGCTACCTTCGGGAGATGGGAGTCAAGCCTGGCAGCCGGGTGGCGGTCGTCGACGTCGGCTGGAGTGGGACGACCCAAGAGGCGTTCGAAGCCGCGGTGCGCCCGCTGATGGACCTCGATGTCGTTGGATACTATTTCTGCCTGTCCAATACGCCGGAGCGGATTCAACGAAGCACGAAGCAGAAGATGACGGCGTTCGTCAACGAGGCGAATACGTCGGCGAAGATCGTCGAGACGATTTTCGCGAACCGTGTGGCCGTCGAGCAGTTTTTCTCCGCGCCACACGACTCGGTGATCGGCTTTGAACCCGGCTCACATGGCGTCCAGCCCGTGATGGATGCTGGACGCGGCGATACTTCCGCGCTGAAAGGGATCGCGCAGGAAATCTCCCAGGGAATCGAAGCGTTTGCCAGGCATTTCGAAACGTTCCAACGCTCCATGCGCTTTCAGGCGACCCCGCTGGAAATCGCCTGGCCCTTGATCGAATTGCTGACCGAGCACACGCACAGCGATGCCTACCAACTGATTGGGCGGGTGAAGAATTTCGACGCCTGGGGGAGTTCGCGCAATCACGAACTGACCCTGGCCACCTACTTGCCGAGCTGAGCCGCCCCACCGATCCCGCGCAGGCCGTGCACGAGACCACGGAATATCCAGCGCGAACGCTCCACACGGTCCGGTGCGAGCGTCAACAGGGCGAGCAGCTTGCCGACGGTCTGGATCAAGTCGCTCAGCAACCAAAGCCGCGGGATCGCAGAGTTTCGCCAGAGCAGCAGATGGTTGCGCAGTTGCAGGTAGCTGCGTTGCGGCTTGTGGACGGCCAGCTGCCGGCCGGCCAGGGGGATCATCTTCTCGCCGATCGCGTGGGTCATCGCGCAGCCGGTGGCAACGGCGGTCGCGTACCCCCGCGCTCGGGCCCGCGACGACCATTCGACGTCCACATAGTCCAGGAACAGGGTTTCGTCGAAGGGCCCTACTGCGCGATAGGCCTGCGCGCTCACCATGCAGCCGGACGTGATGACATGATCGACATCCACCAGGCTGTTCGCCGGCGCGGACACATGGCGTCGCCGGAATTTCACCGGCTGCAGCAGCCTCATCGGCTTGCCCGTGCGCGCGTCCGTCCACGCCGGGCCGACCGCGGCCAAAGGCCGAGTCGCGGGCACGGCGAAGGACGCGAGCAGGCACGCGGCGAGGCCGGCGCCGGGCTGGCTGTCCTGGTCGAAGCTGATCATGTACCGCACGCCCGCTTCGAGGGCCAGCCGCCAGGCCTCGTTCAGCGCACCGGCGGTGCCGGCGTTGCGATTCATCGGGACGTGGAGCGCCTGTCCGAGTTCGTGCCGGCCGAGCGGCGGCTGGCCGGGGGAGTTGTCGATGACGAGCACGCGCGCGACCTGCGGTGCGAGCGCCGCGATCAGCCGGCCGAGGGATGCCGCATCCGGGTGATGGCAGACGACGCATGCCCAGACGTCGGGCCGGCGATCGGAAGCGATGTGGGGCGCTGCGTTCCTGGCAATCTCGGGTCGTTGGGTGTCGGGCTCCACGAGCGCGATGATAGCCGCGCCCTTCGGGGCGGAGGTGCCCCTGCTATGATCGCGCCTCTGCGCCAGAGGGCGCCTCTCGCGTACTCCGGCGTCCCGCCGGTACCGCGGATGCGGGCCCTGCTCGCGACCCCCCAAGTTATGCTTTTCCCCATGGCTTCCATCCCTGCGTTTCTCTCGAAGGCGTCCCCGCGGATTGCCACAACGTGCCGGAGCGATCGCGAATGAGTTATCTGGGCAGGCTGCAGGTCCTCACGGGCCTCGGTGGGCTGGGTCGCTTCGAGCTCGCATGGCCGCTGGCCAAGAAAGAGTTGATCAGCCGGTACCGCGGCTCGGTGGGCGGTGCGCTATGGGCGCTCTTCACGCCGCTCCTGGCCGTGACCGTCTATGCGCTCGTGTTTCAGGGTGTGTTCAAGGCGCGCTGGCCGGGAACGGAAGTCGGCGGACTGGGTTATGCGATGCGCACCTTCGCCGGGTTGATGGTCTTCACCAGTGTCACCGAAGTGGCGATGCGTTCCACGCGCCTCATCCAGGACAACGCGAGCCTGGTGAAGCGCGTGGTGTTTCCGCTGGAGTTGCTGGGTGTCGCGCTGCTGATGCAGTCCGCGGTGCACACGTTGCTGCAGGTCGCGATCCTTGCGGTGCTGCTTGGCGTGACCGGTGACCTGCGCTGGAGCTGGCTGCTCTTGCCGCTGGCGTGGGCTTGGGTGCTCGCGCTGCAACTCGCCATCACATGGCTTCTCTCGGCGCTGGGCTGTTACCTGCGCGACCTCCAGCACCTCGTGCCGGCGGTGATCAGCGGGTTGATGTTCCTCACGCCCGTGTTCTACCCGATCGATGCGGCGCCGAAGATGCTGAAGGCCATGCTCTACCTGAATCCGATGAGCGCCCCGATCGAGCTGATGCGCATGGCCTGGTTCGGCAGTCCCTTCGATTGGACGGTGGCCTGGCCGCAGCTGGTCGTGCTGATTCCGCTGCTGGTGTTTTCGCGCTGGTTCTTCGAGCGGGCCCGACCGGGCTTCGCCGATCTCGTCTGAAAGGTAGCTCGAAGTGCATCCGGTGGAAGAACTCGCGATCGAACTGCACGGCGTCGCCAAGCAATATTCGCTGGAGTCCCGGCCCGGCAAGCGCTTGATGCGTCAGCTGACGGGCCGCGTTTCCGAAGGCCCGGTCTACGAGGCGCTGCACGATATCAACCTGAAGGTCCGCAAGGGCGAGGTGGTCGGCTTGATCGGACGCAATGGCGCCGGCAAATCGACACTGCTGCAGGTGGTGTGCGGGGTGCTGACGCAGACGCGCGGCACCCGCGTCGTGAACGGCCGGATCGCGGCGCTGCTCGAGCTGGGCGCCGGCTTCAACGCCGAATTGACGGGCCGCGAGAACGTGCGCTTCAACGGACCGCTGCTCGGAATGGACGCGCGCGAGATCGAAAAGCGCCTGCCCGCGATCGTGGAATTCGCGGGCATCGGCGACTTCATCGACCAGCCGGTGCGCACCTATTCCAGCGGCATGTTCATCCGGCTCGCCTTCGCGATGGCGACGAGCGTGGAGCCGGACATCCTGGTCATCGACGAGGCACTGTCCGTGGGCGACGGCGCGTTCTCGCGCAAGTCGTTCGAGCGGATCATGCAGCTGCGCGACCGCGGCGCCACTATTCTCTTTTGCTCGCACTCCCTCTTCCAGGTCGAGTCGCTTTGCGCGCGCGCGATCTGGCTGCACGAGGGCCGCATCCAGTACGACGGGTCGGTGGCCGATGCGATCGTCGAATACCAGACCTGGCTGGATCGCAATGACTCGGGACTCGATCCGAAGGCTTCCGCGGGGCAACGCTTCGATTCGCCGCAGGCGTCGCTCACGGACGTGAGTTTCGTGGACGGCGGCCGGCAGGCGAAATTGCGCACGAGCATGGACACGCTCGCCGTGCGCATCAAGCTGCGCACCGACCCCGCGCTGCCGTGCCCGACGGTGGGCGTGGTCGTGCACGGGGCGGATGGCCGCTCCGTAACGAGCGCGGGCACCTGGGTGGATGGCCTGACCCTGGAGCGGGACGCCGCCGGCAATTCGACCGTGGAGGTGCGCTTCCCGGAAGTCGCCATCCTCAAGGGCCACTACACCGTTTCGGCGTACGCACTGTGCGAGCGCGGGTTGAATGTGCTGTCGGCGGCCGAACACGTGCTGGCGCTCGAGATGGAGCAGGACAACCTCGAGCTGGGCATGGTCCGGCTGCCGCGGTCCTGGACGGGGTGGGCCGGGGTCGACGGGGTTGCCCGATGAGCGACGATCAGTGGACGCCGATCGGGCGGCGGCTGCTTCGGCATTTCCGCTGGGCGGAGCGCGCCTGGCGGTGGACACCGAAGCCATGGCGCCAGCGTACCGCCGCATTGGTCGGGCGAACCTTTTCCCCGGACCTCGACGATTCGGTGCGGATCTGGCACGCCCTGCAGACCTTCACGCAATGCAGCGACCAGCAAGCGCATGTCTGGCTGGCCCGCTACTTCGCGAACCAGGGCACCTTCGCGGCGGACTTGCATGGCTATCCGCAACTCGATGCGCACTGGGCCGAGAACCAGGTCCGCTGCGACGAGCGCGACGTGCTGGGTTTGCTGGACGAGGGCGGCTTGCTGCTGACTTATCACTCGTTCCACCACAACCGCCTGGGCTCGTTCCTCGGGCTGTCGGGCGCGCGCGTGTTCGCCATCGCCGCGACCGAGGACGGCTCGCCGCTGAAGCCCTGGACCGGCGCCTACATGCGAAAGATCAACGGCGGCAGCGAGGCTTTGTTCGGCGGCGGCCGCTATGTCTTCACGGACAACTTGCGCGGCTTGCTGCGCGACAGCCGCGAAGTGCTCCGGCGGGGCGACCTGCTTGCCAGCCTGGCGGACAACTACAGCGACAGCCCGACCGCGGCGCCGGTCGATGTTCTCGGACGCCGGATGCGGCTCGCCACTGGCTCCATCGAACTCGCGCTGGAGGCCGGCGTGCCGATCACGCTCGCGTTGTTCTACAGCGATCTGCGCGGCGGCTACCGCTGCCGCCTGAGGCGGCTGGAAGGCATGACCGATGCCGGGGCGGTCGCGCGGGTCTACATGGAGCAATTGCTCGCGTGGTGCGCCGACGACCCGCACGCCTGGCAGGGCTGGGCCTGGTGGGACCACATGCCATTCGCTCCCGGACACGAAGCCGAAGGCCTGGAGCGGCAATCGACAGCGCCCGCCCGGTACGCCGCCAGCCTTCCGCCGCGCACGCTGGCACAGCGCATCCTCCTGAAGCTGGACGCACTGGAACTCAGGTTTCGCCCACTGAGCCCTTGAGGTTCGGGCCTTCGCTCGGCTTCTTGCCGGAGGCGACGTCTTTCAGGAACCCCGCGTCGTCCACGCGCAGGTCGTTGCCGTTGCGCTCCACGACGCCACGGCTCTGGAGCAACTGGAACACCCGCGTCACCGTTTCGCGGCTGGCATTGATCATGATCGCCAGCTCCTGGTGGGTGGGGGCATTGCGCACCCAGGTGATGCCGTCGGCGGCGGTCATGAGCATCAGTTCAAGCTGTGCGCACACCCGCTGGATCGGATTGACCATTCCCAGGATGCGGCGCTGGCCGGATAACTGCCGCAGGCGCTGCGCCAGGCTCGTGGAAAGAACCTCGGCCAGCCGGGCATGCGCGAAGAGGATCGGCCGGATCAGGTCGCGCGGCACGAAAACAACGCGCGAGCGCGAAACCGCCGTGACGTAGACCGGATGCACTTCGCCATCGATCACCGCGATATCGCCGAAATAGTCGCCGGGGTTGACGAAGTAAAGGCCAACTTCCCGACCATCGACCGTGAAATCGACGCCTTGAAGGCGTCCTTCCAGCAAGAAGCAGAGGGAAGAACCTTCGGCGCCCTTTTGCAGCACCACCTCGCGCTTGGCGAAGGTGCGTTCGCTGGCGTGTTGCGCAAGATGGCCCAGCGTCACTTGCGGCAGGCCCGCCAGCAGCGGCAACTGACTCAGGACGGGGAGGGGAACCGGCATGGAGGAGGGTGGGGCAGCAACGGAGCGTGGCGAAAAAAAGGTGGGCCATCATAAGAGCGTGAACGGCCGGGCGGACACTCGTTCCGAAATGTGACCGGGCTCACAGCGGCATGGAGCCGGATGTTGTTAAATTTGCCCGATACTGCTGGACCGCTTGTGGTCCTGGATGATGCGATGACCCCCGATTTACGCCTGAAAGCGCTCTTTTCCGCCGTTGCCTGCACCCTGGCCGGAATCCCGGCCGGCGCCGCGCATGCCGACGCCGTCGCGGCGGCTGAACGGGCGGTCGGCGAAGTGACGATGAGCGTCGGCCCGGTGATGAAGACTTCCGCGCGCGGCGTTCCCGAGCCGGTGCAGCGCGGCAGCCGGATCCTTCCGGGCGATCGCCTGGACACCGCGGACGGCGGCCATATCCACGTGAGATTCGTCGATGGCGCGCTCGTCAGCGTGCGTCCGGGCAGCCGTCTGTGGGTCGAGGACTACCGGTACGACCCGAAGAACGTCGCTCAGTCCACCGTGCGCTTCAAGCTCGAATACGGCGTCGCTCGCGCGATCTCCGGCGCGGCGGCCGAAGGCGCCAAGGACCGTTTCCGCCTCAATACGCCTCTGGTGGCCATTGGTGTGCGCGGTACGGACTTCGTGGTCCGCACCGGCACGGGCGGCACTACCGCCGCCGTGACGCAGGGCGCGATCGTGATGGCGCCATTCGGCGAAGGTTGCCAGGCCCAGGCGCTCGGGCCTTGCGGTTCCGCGTCCGCCCGCCTGCTCGCCGCCGACATGGGCCGCCTGTTCGTCGAGTTCCAGCCGCAGCTCACGCACCCCGAGATCAAGCCGATCAATTCCACGACGTTCGCATCGAATGGCGATTCCACGAACGTGGCATCGAATTCGAATGGCCGCACGGCTCCCCTGTCTTCAGCGGCGCCAATGGCCCGCCACGAGGGCGAGGACCTCGCGACGGCCGCCATGGTGCAGGACGCAGTCAAGACCGTGATCGACGACGGCATGGCCGCAACGCCCGTTCCGCCTCCGCCCGCGCCGACGCCTCCCCCCCCGGCGCCGACGCCCGCGCCTCCGGGACCGCCGCCGCCTCCTCCTCCGCCCCCCCCACCGCCGCCCCCCGCGCCGCCGGCGCAGCTGGCATGGGGCCGCTGGGCGGTGTCGCCCTCGGGCGAGAGCGATTTCTCGGTCACTCGGGACGAAGCCAGGGCCGGGCGCGAATACATCACGGGCAACACGCAGTACGTCCTGTATCGGACGGAGGCAGGCACGCACACGCTGGCTCCCGGACTGGGGGCGTACAACTTCACGCTGGGCCAGGCGCAGGCGCAATTCAGCCGCAGCGGGGTCGTGACGGCCGCCGCCGTGCAGGGCGGCACGCTCTCCATCGATTTTGCGGCGAAGACGTTCTCGACCCAGCTCAATGTCACCAGCACGGCGACCGGCGGCGTGACCATCAGCGGGGCGGGATCGGTTTCGAACAACGGCGTCTTCAGTGACCGGGCCACTTCAGGCACGGTGATCAGCGGCGCCACGGCGCTCGACGGCAAGTCGGCCGGCTACCTGTTCCAGAAGTCCATCGGCTCGGGATCGCTCTCCGGCATCACCCTCTGGTCGCGACCATGATCTCCCGTGTCGGCCGCTCGCTGTTCCGGCCGTGGCGCATGCGCATGGCGGCCCTGGGCATTGCCGCGATCGCCTGGTTGATGGCGGCCTTGCTCGCTCCGGCGGCGCTGCACCATCTCGACGAACGCTCCACGGACCTGGTTTGGCAGCTTCGCGCCGACGCCGAGCCGGAAAAGCGCGTTGTCGTGGTCGACATCGACGACGCCAGCCTTCAGCGCATCGGGCCGTGGCCCTGGCCGCGCGAGACCCAGGCCAGGCTGGTGACGGCTTTGCGGGAGCAGGGCGCCGCACTCCAGTTGTATGACGTCGTTTTCCCCGAGGCGAAGCCGGGCACCAGCGACCTCGCAGCCGCGATCACCGCGTCGGACCCGGTTTCGCCGGTCGTCCTGGCACAGGTTTTTGCCCTCAATGGCGAGAGCCGCCAGCGGTCCGGCCGGCTCGTCGGCGCGATCGACGGAACGGCCTGCCTGCCATCGGCCGCGCCCGCCACCGGCTATGTTGCCAACGCCGAAGGTCTCGGCATGCGTGCGGGGCACATCACCCCCCGGCTCGACACCGACGGCTCGGTTCGCCGCGTGCCGGCTCTCGTTTGCCAGGGCCAGCGCAATTACCCGACGCTCGCTCTCGCCGGACTGCTTGCCGCCGAAAGCGGGCAGCCCAATGCCGTGTTGGTTGAGCCCGGGCAGAAACTGTGGGATCCCGCCTGGCGCCTGACGCTGCCGGGAATGCCCGATATCAGCGCGCCGCTGGACGCCGACGGCAACCTGCGCGTGCCGTATCACAAGGCGCGCGCGGCGATCACATCGGTTTCCGCGGCCGACGTGCTGGAAGGCAAATTGCCGCAGCCCAACGCGTTGCGCGGCGCCTGGGCCCTGGTGGGCGCGTCGGCTTTCGGGCTGGGCGACACGGTGCCCACGGCGCTCGGCGGCGCGGTGAGCGGCGTGGAAGTTCATGTGCAGTTGCTCACCGGCCTGCTCGATGGCCGGGTGCCCGTGACGCCGCGTTCGGCGCACTGGATCCAGGCGGCATGGGCGGCGCTGGCCGTGTTCGCCCTGCTCGCGTTGAGCCGGTCGCACGGTCTTCCGCAGGCCGAAGGCGGCAAGGGCAGGGGGTCGCGCGTCTTGTGGGTGCCGATCGCCGGATTGGCGCTGGGCGCGTTCGGGTTCGTCCTCCACGCCGCGGCGCTGTCCGCGGGCTGGTGGATCGGCTGGGTGCATGCGAGCCTTGCCGTGGCGCTGTCGGGCATGCTGCTTGGCTTCGCGGAACACGCCCGCAGCCTGGCCGAGCGGGGCCTGCTGTTCCGCAATCTCTCCAGTTACCTGCCGGCGGCCGTGGCCCAGCGGATCGCGCTGGCCGAACCCAGTGGCGAGATCGAGGCCGAACGGCGCGACCTCACGGTGGTGGTGGCCGATGTGCGCAATTTCGCCGCGTACTGCGAAGCGCGCAGCCCGGAAGACGCGGCTCGCGTGCTGCATCGCTTCTATGTGACGGCGAGCGAAATCGTCCAGTCCCATGGCGGCACCATCGACGAGATGGTGGGCGATTCGTTGATCGCGGTCTTCAATGGCTCGCAGCCTTGCGACGACCACCCGGTCCACGCGTTGTCCGCCGCGCGCGAAATCTGGTTGCGCTGCAGCGAAGAGTTGCCCAACGTGCCGCCGCAGGGCCTCGAGCCCCTGGGTCTTGGCGTGGGGGTCGAAAGCGGGACGGTGCTGTTCGGCAGTTTCGGGCCGGTCGGGCGGCGGGTGCATGCCGTGCTCGGACAGACGATCACGGTCGCCATCCGGCTGCAGGACATGACGGCTGAACTCGCCTATCCGGTGCTGGTCGGCGCGGAGGCGGCGCAGCGGATCGGCGTGCCGTTCGAGCACAGCGACCTCGCCCTGAAATCACTGGGCAGCTTCCTTCTTCCCGGGTTGCGGCACAGCACCAAAGTATTTACACTGCGCAGCTTGATGCAGGCTGGCGGTGATGCGGAGCAGCAGTCTCTGCGCTATCTGCAGCACCAAGGCCACATCGCCGCCTGACCGGGCCGCTGCCGGCTTTCCTGGTTCGTTTTCACCGAAAAAGCACGGACCACCGTGCGCCCGTTCCCTTGTGGCTGTCACGTACTTCGAGCGTCCGCGGTTTTCCAGACTGATTCGCCGGACGGCCTGGATCCTCTGCCTTCCCGCGTGCGCGCTGCATGCCCAAGGCACGCCGACACCGCCATCCGCGTGCCCGGCCCAGCCGGTGTATCCGCTGCCCACCGAGCCCGCGAAACTACAGGATCTTTCGGATCGGCTCCAGGAGTTGTCCATCCAGAAGGAGTGCCTGGTCGACGCGAGTTTCCACGCTTGGCGGGGTGCCGTCTTCATGGCGCTGGGCCGGTCGCTCGAGGCCGTCGAGCCGCTGGAACGCGCGCTGATGGCCAATCCGGACCTTCCGGGCGCGCAACTGGACCTGGCCCAGGCGCTGGCCCTGCAAGGCGACAAGGCCTCCGCGGCGGCGATGCTCGAGGGCCTGCGGGGCCGGGCCGATGTTCCCCTTCCGCTGCGCACGGCGATCAATACGCAGCTCGCGGCGCTCGCCATGCCGCCCGAAAAAATTGACGCAACCGCGCAGCGCTGGTACACGCGCGTGCGCCTTTCGAGCATGCTGGGCGCGGACAGCAACCTGAACAACGCGCCGTCCAACAGCGAAATCACCTTGACGCAACCCACGGGCGACGTGACGCTGCCGCTGGACCCGTCTTCGCTTGCGCGCAGCGGCGCCGCCGTGCTCACTTCGCTGCAATGGCAGGGACTCAAGCCGCGTGGGGATTCCCTCTGGGTGGTGCAGGCCGAGGTCCGCGCGCGGCGCACCGCGGAGCGCGTGACGGGCTATGAGCAGGCGGATGTGTCCGCCGCGTGGCTGCAGGCGCCGGCGGCGCCCGCCCAGTGGGTCGCCCGCGTCTCCACCAGCCACCTGCGGTTCGGCGGAACCCCCTTGCTGCACGCCTTGCGCGCCAGCTTGCAGCGCCAGTTTTCTCCCTTCGGCGGACCGCTCGAGCCGCAGGAAAAAGGCGAGGCGCCGCGTGCGAATTGCAAGCCCACTCTGGGTTTCGAGTCGGAGCACCGGCGCTATCCGTCTTCCGAATCGCTCACGGGCCTCTATACCGGCGTCGTGGCCGGCGCACTTTGCACGAAGGTGGCGAGCGGCGCCGCGTCGTTCGTCAATATGGAGGCGCGCTGGGGCGAGGATCGCCCGACGGACCCCACCCGGGCCGGGGGTGTCTACCGCCGCAGCGAAATTCGGGCGCAGGCGGAGCGGCCCGTATTCGCGAATGGCCAGGCAAGCTTGCAATGGAGCACCATGCGCCAGGTGGACAGCGAACCCTACAACGCGCTGCTTGGAAATGTGCCCCGGACGACACTGCGGCACGCGTTGCAGGCGGAGGGCGCGTGGCCCCTCTCGGGCGCACTCTCGCTCGTCTCCACCGCGGAGGCCGCGTGGCAGCGAAGCAATATCACAGCCTTTATCAGCCGTCAACGCAGTTTCTACCTTGGACTGCGTTGGGAGTTGATGTAATAAAACAACGGGCTTCGGAAGTGCATTCCCGTGTGATTGCAATCACAAGGGACCCAACAGTGCATTGTCTATACTCGCGGCTGAATTAGGCGCAGTGTGTGCCTAGTCACTATCAATCCTTTACGGAGATTCTGCATGGCTATCACAGCAACCGAACGCACTGAGATCGAGAAACTGCTTGTTCTCATGTTCAACGCCGCGCCCGGCGCCAACTACCTGAGCCTCGTCACGACGATGTTCGAGCAGTCGGGCCACAACCTGCAAACCGTCGCCAATGCGCTGGACGACCTCGGTGCCTTCGCCGACCTGCACCCCAACTTCCAGACGGCCGCCGAATTCGCCGCCGACTTCCTGACGCCCCTGGGCCTGCAAGGCGACGCATTCGCCACGAACTTCGTCATCGACAAGTTCAACGCCGGTGTCCCGAAGGGCGAGATCATGTACGAGGCCCTCCAGGCCTTGAACGGCGTCGACGCCACCTACCCCGCCCAATACGTTGCCGCCAAGGCCATCCTGGTCAACAAGGCAGCCGTGTCCGAGTACTACTCGGTCACCAAGGACATCTCCAACACCGACATCGGCATCCTGCAAACGGTTCTGAGCGGCATCACCGCCGACACCGCCACGGTGACCGCCGCCAAGGGCGAGATCGACAGCGGCACGCGCGGCGTGCAAGGCATCGAAGCCGACCTGAGCCCCACGCAAGACACCGTCACCGGCACCAACGCTGCTGACCTGGTCAACGGCCTGTTCGGCAGCACGGACGCAACCTACACCGCTGGCGACTCGATCGACGGCGGCGCAGGCTCCGACCGCCTGAACCTGGTTGCCACGGGCACCACGGCTTCCGCCAACGTCACGGTCAAGAACGTTGAAAGCATCAACATCCAGGACACCGTCGGCGCCACGTTCAACGCGCTGCTGGTCCAGAATTCGCCCGCCATCAACTTCACCAACACGGTGAAGGGCCAGACCTCCACGGTCAACAACGCGGCTCTGGCATCCACGATCGGCCTGGCCGGCGCAGGCAACCTGACGGTCGCCTACGCCTCCGTGGCCGGTGCAACCGACACGGCCAACCTGTCGTTCAATGGCGCTTCGGCTGCCACGGTCGACATCGCGAACGGCAACGGCGTCGAAGCCGTCAAGATCGCAACGACCGGCACCAACGTCGTCACGCTCGCCGCCGGCACCGCCGCAGGCACCGTGACCATCACCGGCGACGGCACGAACACCTTCACGTTCAGCTCCATCAAGAACACCGCCACCATCGACGCTTCGGCGACGACCGGCACGAACACCTTCGCTCTCGGCGGTGGTCTGTCGAACGGTGACGTCATCAAGGGCGGCACGGGTGCAGACACGGCCAGCTTCAAGGCAACGACCGCCATCGGCACCGTCACCTTCACGGGCGTCGAAACCCTGAAGGCCGAATTCGATGCGGCCGCCCTGCTGAACCTGGGCACCAGCACCGGCATCAAGACCATCTCGATGGCCGACAACAACTCGACCGCCACGATCACGAACGCGACGTCCGACCTCACGACGGTGAACATCACCTCGCTGGAAACGGGCATCAAGGACGTGGGCCTGACGCTCAACTACGGCAAGGACCAGACCGGCGCACTGACCGTCAACCTGGGCAGCACCGCCAGCACGGCAACCGCCATCGACTTCGGTGACCTGAACCTCGGCGGCGTCGGCGCGTTCACGCTGAACGGTGTCGGCACGAAGGCGCTGGACGTCGACGCGATCGACCTCGGCGACACGGCCGCTTCCATTACTGTTGCGGCAGGCGCAGCTGGCGTGTTGAGCACCGGCTCGATCGACGCCGGTGAAGCCCTGAAATTCGTCACCCTGACGGCCGGCGCTGGCGCCGACCTCTACGTGGATGGCGTTTATGGTGGCGCCGATGCACACGAAGTGGCGATCAACGTCACGGCCGGTGCTGAAGGTTCTGCGGACCTGGACTACGTCAGCGCCGGCTCGTTCGCCGACGTGACCCTCAACGTTGGCGAAGACGCCTATGGCTACATCTACGGTGAGACCGAAGATGGCGGCATCGGCAACGTCACCGTGACGGCTGGTTCCGGCGCCACGGGATACGTCATGGCCAACACCTCCTACAACGCTGCGGAAACCGCTGCCGACATCGGCAACGTGAGCGTGACGCTGGCTTCCGGCGCTGCGTTCGGCGGCACCGTCTCCGGTTACTCCGGCGACTACATCAGCGCCGGTGTCGAGGTCTACACCAACAGCGGCGACATCGGCACGGTCGTGGTCAACGTGGGCAGCGACGCCTCCGGCGCGGTCTATGTTGAAGCCGGCGGCTACGCCGACGAAGACGGCGCCTACGCCGGCGGCGGCCAGATCGGCGACATCACGTTGAACGTCACGGGCGACAACGGCGCTGGTTACATCTCCGCGTTCACCTACGCCAACTACTCGGGCAGCGAAGGCGCGAACATCGGCAACATCACGATCTCGACCGAAGGTTCCGGTTCTTACGCATCGGGCTACTTCTCGGCTGACGGCGGCAACGTCGGCAACCTGAGCGTGACCGTTGGCGCCGACAGCAGCGTCAACGCCTATGCATTTGCTTCGGACTTCTACAGCGGCAGCAGCGGTGCAGGCTTCGGCAACATCGGCGACGTCACTGTTGCCGTCGGTACCAGCGGCTATGCCACCACCGGCCTCTACGCCGAAAACGACATCGGCACCGCGACGATCACCCTGGAAGATGGCGCAACCGACTCCCTGTACAGGAACTCAAGCAGCGGCGACATCGGCGACCTGACGGTCACCGGCGCAAGCGGCGCAGGCTTCTATGGCAACACCACTGCGTACAGCGGCGACGTCGGCACCTCCACCGTCACCATCGGCGACAACGGCTACGCATTCCTGGGCACCGCCGCCTATTCCGGCAGCGTCGGCGACATCATCTACACCGGTGGTGAATCCGTCGATGCCGGCATCGGCATCTACGCAGGCGACGACGCCGGCTCGGTCAATGTCGACCTCGGCGACAGCGCATACTTCGGTTCGCAAAGCTTCGCTTCCGGTTCGTCGGGCTTCATCAGCGGCAGCGGTGGCCTCAATGTCTACGCTTCGGGCAACGTTGGCGAGATCACCGTTTCCGGCGGCTCGAGCAGCGACCACGCGAACGTGGAAGTGACGGCAGGTTCGATCACCGGGATCGACCTCTCCGGCTGGCTGGGCACGTACAGCATCGTGGCGAACTCGACCGGCTCGCTCGGTACGTTCATCACGACCGGCGCCGGTGGCGGCCATGCCTTCGGTACGGCTTTCGCCGACGGTATCACCGGCGGTGCGGGTGCGGACTTCCTGTTCGGCAATGACGGCGCGGATAACCTGACTGGCGCGGGCGGTGCCGACTACCTCGACGGTGGTCTGGGCCTCGACGTGCTGACGGGCGGTACGGGCAACGACACGTACATCGTGGACAACGCCGGTGACGTGACGAACGAGAACGCTGGCGAAGGTACGGATACCGTGCGGTCGAGCATTTCGTGGACTTTGGCTGCGAACGTCGAGAACCTCACGCTGACCGGCACGGCCGCCAACGGTACGGGTAACGCTCTGGCGAACGTGATCATCGGCGAGAACGATGTTGCGAACACCATCAACGGCGGCGCCGGTGTGGACACGATGGCTGGTGGAACCGGAACGACCGCGGACACCTTCGTGTTCACGGGTACGAACCTGGTGACTCCTGCCGCGATTGGCACCTCCACCGTGACGGACGTGATTGCTCTGGGTACCGCTGCTGACTTCCAGATCGGTGTGGACAAGCTGGACTTCGCGACTGCGGGTTCCGCCAGCAACTTCACCCAAGTCTCGACCGACGCGGGCACCTTGTCGGCTCTCCTGGCCTTGGCTGATACGGCGCTGAACGGTACTGTCCAGTACTACTTCGGTGTGGTTGGCTCCGACGGCTACCTGGTCCACTCGACCGACGGCACCAACGCCGATGCGGTCATCAAGCTGACCGGTGTGACGGCCCTGACTGCCGATGGCGCCGACATCAACTAATCAGGCATCCTTCCCGAAAGGGAAGTGCTCCTGACTCAAAAGCCGCCCTTCGGGGCGGCTTTTTTATTTATGAACGAGCTGTCAATCGGCGGCTCGTGATTTCTTCGAAGCGGCACCGCTTCGTTAAAATTCGCCCACATCCGCGGCACGCAATACGTGCCACCACCAGCCCGCGGGCTGCATCACAGGCCACCGCATGAATTCGCCCGACACAGCCGCTCCCGCGGCGAAGCAACCCAGCATCCTTTTCGCTTGCGCCAGCAACATTTTGGACATCACGAGCGGCGCGGCCCTCTCGATGAGGACGCTCCTTGGCAGCCTGGTCGCAAGCGGTTTCCGCGCGGTGGCATTGCAGGCGACCGTGTTCGATTCGGCCCAGGGCGGCGAACACGTGATCAAGGCCGGCGAGGACCACAAGGACAAGAAATTCCTGCGCACGGTCGTGTTCGGTGTCGAACACATCATCGTGCGCACCAAAGCCACTTTCCGGCCCGAAATGACGTGCGGCGAACAGGAGTTGTTCCTCCAGCGTTTTCGCGCCGAACTGCGCGAGCGCCGCCCCGACATGATCATCCTCTGGGGCGGGATGCTGCTTGAAATGACGATGATGCGCGAGGCGCGCGAGGCCGGGATTCCGGTCGTGTTCTATCTCGTCAATGGCGGCTACAACCATCTCGAGACGTTCAAATACGCCACCGTCATCGTGACGGACACGGAGGCGACGGCGCAGCTGTACAAGGAGCGGCTTGGCCTGACGTGCCACCCCATCGGCAAGTTCATCGACACGTCGCTCATCAAGGCCGCGGAGAGAAAGCCGGAGTTCATCACCTTCATCAACCCGAGTTTAGAGAAGGGCGTGAACGTGTTCATGCCCCTGGCCAAGCTCGCGCAGACGGAATTGCCGGAAGCAAAGTTCCTGGTGGTGCAAAGCCGCGGCCGCTGGGGCAACGCACTCAAGACGTTGGGCTATGAAGCGACCGATTTCCCGAACGTGAAAGTCATCGGCCACCAGAAGGACATGCGCGCCGTCTATGGCCCGACCCGCGCGCTGTTGCTGCCTTCCGTCTGGCACGAAAGCGGCGCGCGCGTGATTCCGGAAGCGCTCCTCAATGGAATCCCCGTGCTGGCCAGCAACAGCGGTGGCTCAGCCGAATTGGTGGGCAAGGCCGGGCGCATCTTCGACCTTCCGGAAATCGTGAAGGACAAGCGTGGCGAACGCGCGGCGGACGATGTCGTGCGGCCCTGGCTCGATGAGATCCGCAAGATCCTCCAGGACCCGGCGCACTACGACCAGCTGTGTGCCGCGGCGCAGGAAGAGTCGGGCAAGCACGACCTCAAGGGAAACACCAGGCGCTTTATCGCGGCGGTGGGACCCTATGTCCTCGCGAGCCAGAACGTGAAGCCGACCCCTGCCGCCGTCAACGGACCCAGCGAATTGGCGGTAGCCCTCCAAAAGAAAAAGGCCAACGAAGCCAGGAGGCGGCACGCCGGCGGCAAGAAGCGGGCAAAGTGAATCGGTCCCATGGCTCCACAGCTCTTCATTCATGCGGGAGCGCCGCGTACCGCGACAACCGCGCTCCAGAAGTCCGTGTTTCCGAACATGCGGGGCATCCGTTACCTGGGCAAGCTCGCTGACAACAGCACGATGCCGGGGGAGTTCAAACCACTCCCGGTGATCCTCGATGCCTGCGCCCGCATGCAGGCCGGCGATGAGCAAGGGTTGAAAGTCATCCGCCTGGTTTTGCCGACCGTGTTGACGGCGCTGAAACGGCAGAATCACGCTGCAACCGGAAATGACCGGCGCGAGCAACTGGTGCGCACTTTCGCTGGTTGCCTGGATGCCGCGGCGTCGTGCGGTGGCGCGCCCGCGCTCTTCTCCGACGAGTCGTTGATCGAGAGCATTTCCGGCGTCGCCGCGAACACCGCCAGGCAAGATTACGTGCCGCTCGAACAGTTGCACAAAATCGGATTCCTGGAACGGGCGTCGCTCAGTGTCGTGCTTCGCGATCCGGCTGAATTCCTTCGCGCTTCCTACTACAAGGCCATGGAGTTTCGCCGTCGAGCACGGGATCCAGCACTCTCCTTCGACGAATACATCCGCCGACAACTCGAAATCTACCAACGGGCGCCATCAGCGTCGCGGATATTCCTGTGTACGCACCGTGCCGCGCGAAGGCACCTGGCGCGACTATGCCCGCGCGTCGTCGTCACGCACTACCGTGACCTCGTCGAATCCCGGAACGTGCTGGACACTCTCCTCGGGGTGTCGACGGGCGAGGCGCCGGTCGCCCTCTCCGACTTGCCGCGCGAGAACAATTCATGGCGCGACGAAGCATCCAACGCGTACATCCTGGGAGCCGAAGGCGTTCCGCCGGGATTGAACGATGTCCAGGAATACGCGCGCACTTTCCCTGAGACGCTGGCGAAGTACGAGCTCGACCAACTGTTCGCCGCCGATGCGCAATCCCCCGACAGCCCCTCCAACACGCAATCATGAACATCACCGACCCGATCTGGCGTAACTGCTTCGCATGGCCCGACAGAACAGCGATCCACCACGACGGAGGATCGGTCACGTATGGAAACCTGAGGCTCCTGTGCGGGCTCGTGCGGATGCGTCTGTACAAAGCGGGCGTGCGTCGCGGCGATTGTGTCTCTGTCGCCGCGTACAACCCGTTCGCCTATATCGTGCTGGCGCTGGCGATCGTGCGGCTGGGTGCGATCGTGACCCCCATCCGCGGCGTCAAGCTGGAAGAGACGCGCGACGCCTTGCTGCGGCGGCATGACGCGCGGTGGGTCATCCAGGACACGAAGGAGAACTGGCGCAGCCCGGTGCTTCCAGCGGATGCCTACCTGCAAGTCGCGGACTTTTTCCGGCCGTATTCGCCGGACGAAGGCACGCCCGTCATCCCGGTGGCTGTCGACGCCGATGACGATATATGGCTCATCGCCTTGTCCTCCGGCACGACGGGCACGCCGAAGAGCATCCCGCACACCCACGCCCAGTCGGCGCTGGCCTTTTCGCTGGGACGTCTTTCGCAAACCCTCAACGAGTGCGCGCTGGTCGTGGCGGACATGGCCGTGTACATGGGCTTCGGCGGCGCGATGAGGGCGCTGATCAGCGGCGCAACCCTGGTCGTCACGGCCGATATCAATCCGGCGCTTCTGTTCGAATTGATCGCGCGGCATCGGGTGACGCGGCTTTCCACGACGACGGCGCTCGCCGGGATGATGGTGGCCCACGCGGAACGGCGCCTTCCCGACAGCCGGGCTGTTTGCGAGAGCCTGAACGTGATGACTGTAGCCGGCGCCAGCGTGCCGCCGGCGCTGCGCGAAGGCATCTTTGCGCGCATCTGTCCGCAGATCGAGATCGGCTACGGCGCCACCGAACTGGGCGGCATGGCGCAAGCGACTACGCTGACGCTGGCCGCGCGCCCCGAATCGGCGGGGCTCGTGCGCCCATGGGTCGACGCGCAGGTCGTGGACGAGGACGGAAAAGTGCTGCCGCCCGGAACCAAAGGGATTCTCCGTTTCAAGTCGGCGACCGTGGTGCGTGGCTACATCAAGGATCCCGAGGCCACGGCCCGGATGTTCCGCAACGGGTGGTATTACCCGGGCGACATGGGCTCCATCGACGATGCGGGCTACGTCACGCTGGGTGGGCGAACGGATCACGTGCTCAATCTCGGCGGCAAGAAGCTCGACCCGGTCCAGATCGAGAACGTGCTCAATTCACATCCCTGCGTGACCGAATCCGCAGTGGTTGCCGTGGTGGCCGAGGGCGAGCACATCGGCAAGCTCGTCGCCGTGGTCGTCCTGGCCTCCCCTGTCGAGAAATCCGAGTTGCAACAGCGCTGCCGGGAAGCGCTCGGGCAAGGCATGACTCCCAGGGATATCCTGTTCGTGAGCGAACTCCCCAAGAATGCGGGAGGCAAGATCATGCGCGCCGAGTTGACCGCACGCGTCAAGATTCCCGCCAGGACCGATGCCGCTGCCTAGCTCGAAGCGACCCACCGGATCGCCTTGATCGTGACCAGCATGCAAACGCATTCGGCCGCGATGCACCTGCTGGTCTCCAGGCTTGCGCTACGCGGTGAGCCGGTGGGGCTGATCGCCTGGGAGGACATCGCGGCCCCGGCCGTGAATCTCAACCTGAGGTCCGCAGAGATATCCCCGCTCACAGGCGCAGTGTCCGTGCAGGTGATCGACCCCCAGCGAGCTCCCGTCTCGATCCTCTCGCGTGACGAAGCAAGTCGCGCACAACGCCTGCGTGATCCCCGGGATCGCGACACGTTCATCTGCGCCCATGCCTTGCTGCGCGGTTTGTTGATGAAGCAGGGCGTGCCCCGCGATACGGCCATGGCGGAATTCACGACGGGTGTCTTCGGCAAGCCGCGGCTCGCGGGCGAATCCCCGCTGCACTTCAGCCTCTCGCACCGCCGCGGATGGGTCGCCATCGCCATCGCCGCATCCCCCGTGGGCGTGGATGTCGAGCTCATGAGCGCCGGCATCGATGACGCATCCGCCATCGCCGAAAGATCTTTCCACGCGGATGAGAAGGCGCAGCTGCGAGACCTGCAGGGCGACGAACTCGCGCGCGCGTTCGTCGGCATCTGGACCCGCAAGGAAGCGCTGGTCAAGGCCGCCGGCCTCGGCGTGGACTACATGGCGGCCACCCCGGCGATAAAATCACCGGTTCTCCTTTCCGATGCAACCGGCGCGAAGGCCGCGTACCACGTGCAGCAGCTGGCCTGCGCCGCGGACGTCGCCCTGGCGGTGGCCATCCGGCTCCCCGATCAAGACCCCGACACGACATGGCCTCCATCAACAGCGAGCTGACCTCCCGCCCTTGCGCCGACATTCCCGAATTCGAGCGATTCCGCACCCAGGAATACCGCCGCGAAGCGCTGATGCAACAGACCGGCGGCGGCGAGGCATTCGTCGAGGCGGCCGCGCCCGTCATCCGCAAGAACGTGCTGCAAGCCTTGCCCTACGCGTCGGAGACCGGCAAGTACGTTCACGCCTTGCAGCGCAACGGCGTGAGCGGGGAAATTCTCGAACGCTCCCTCGCGCGGGCCTGGCTCGATGCGAGCGAGCACTTCCTGGTGCCCAAACCGCGCAAGCGCGACCTCTTCTATGGAACGCCGGCCTTGTTGTGCTATTCCGCGGTGATTGTGATCGCGCTGCTCCTGGGCGCCATCAAGGTCATGCGTCACACGCATCCGGAGCTGATCGAGATCGTCCTGGCCGCTCCTCCGATCCTTGCGATCGTCGGCGTACCACTGCTCGTCGTCGTGTTCGCGGCCTTGCGCACACTGGTCCACCGCGCTTGACGTTCCGCAATCCAATGATCGGGAATCCCACATGAAACTCACAATCGTAGGAACAGGCTATGTCGGCCTCGTCACGGGGGCGTGCCTGGCGGAAGTCGGCAACGAGGTTCTGTGCCTGGACCTCGACGCGGCGAAGATCGCCACGCTGCGAGCGGGCGGCATCCCGATCTACGAGCCGGGGCTGGAGGACATGGTCCAGCGCAACGTCGCTTCGGGCCGCCTTTCGTTCACGACAGACGTCGCGCAAGCGGTTGCTTTCGGCGATGTGCAGTTCATCGCCGTGGGCACGCCGCCGGACGAGGACGGTTCGGCCGACCTGCGCCACGTGCTGGCAGCGGCGAAGAACATCGGCGAGCACATGGACGGCTTCAAGCTGGTCGTCGACAAGTCCACCGTGCCGGTCGGCACCGCCGACAAGGTGCGCGAGACGATAGCGAAGACATTGCAGGCGCGCGGGGCAGCGCACGAATTCGCGGTGGCATCGAACCCGGAATTCCTCAAGGAAGGCGCGGCGGTCGAGGACTTCATGAAGCCCGACCGCATCGTCATCGGCACCGATTCCGAGCGCGCCACGCAACTGCTGCGTGAGCTCTATGCGCCGTTCCAGCGTAACCACGAACGTCTGGTGCTGATGGACATCCGTTCTGCAGAGCTCACGAAATACGCGGCCAACGCGATGCTGGCCACTCGCATCTCCTTCATGAACGAGATGGCGAATCTGGCCGAACGTCTTGGCGCGGACATCGAGCAGGTGCGCAAGGGCATCGGCGCGGATCCGCGCATCGGCTATCACTTCCTCTATGCAGGCATCGGCTACGGCGGCTCGTGCTTCCCGAAGGACGTCCGCGCGCTGCGGCACACGGCGCACGAGAACGATGTGTCCCTGCGCGTGCTCGAAGCAGTCGATGCCGCCAACGACGCGCAAAAGCAGGTCCTCGTGCGCAAGGTCCTCGCGCGCCTGGGCGACGACCTGCGCGGCAAGCGGTTCGCGATGTGGGGCCTGGCCTTCAAGCCCGGCACCGACGACATGCGCGAGGCGCCTTCGACCGAAGTGCTGCGTGCTTTGTGGGAGCGTGGCGCGAGCGTCGTGGCGCACGATCCGTCGGCGATGCACGAGGCCCGCCGCATCCACGGCGAGCGCGCGGACCTCGCGATGGTCGACGAGCCGATGGCCGCGCTCGAAGGCGCCGATGCGCTGCTGATCCTCACCGAGTGGAAAGTCTTCCGCAGCCCGAATTTCGCGGCGATGAAGGCCGCGATGCGCCAGCCGCTGGTGTTCGACGGGCGCAACCTGTTCGAGCCGCACAAGATGCGCGAGCAGGGCTTCGAGTACTTCCCGATCGGGCGCGGCGGCGTATGAAAATCCTCGTCACCGGCTGCGCCGGCTTCATCGGCATGCACACCGCGCTGCGGTTGCTGGAGCGCGGCGACGAGGTGGTGGGCATCGACAACCTGAGCGACTACTACGACGTCTCGCTCAAGCAGGCGCGGCTCGAGCGCCTGGCCGCGCATCCGGGTTTCCGATTCGAGGCGCTGGATATCGCCGACCGCGAGCCGCTGCGCGCGTGGTGGAAGAGCGAGCGCCCCCAGCGCGTCGTGCATCTCGCGGCGCAAGCCGGGGTGCGTTACTCGATCACGCATCCGGATGCGTACTTCGACTCCAACCTCACCGGTTTCGGCAACGTGCTGGAGGGCTGCCGCCACAACGGCGTGGAGCACCTCGTGTACGCGAGTTCGTCCAGCGTCTACGGCGGCAACGCGAACCTGCCGTTCAAGGAAGGGCAGGGCGTCGACCATCCCGTGAGCCTCTACGCGGCGACGAAGAAGGCGAACGAGCTCATCGCGCATTCGTACAGCCACCTGTATCGCCTGCCGGTGACGGGACTGCGCTTCTTCACCGTGTACGGCCCGTGGGGCCGGCCGGACATGGCGCTCTTCCTCTTCACGCGCGCGATGCTGGCGGGCAAGCCGATCGACATTTTCAACAACGGGAAGATGGTGCGCGACTTCACGTACATCGACGACATCGTGCAAGGGGTCGTGCGCGTGCTCGACAAGCCCGCGGCGCCCGATGCCGCCTTCGATGCGATGTATCCCGATCCCGCAACCAGCACGGCGCCGTACCGCGTGTTCAACATCGGCAATCACCAGCCCACGCCGTTGATGGATTACGTGAGCGCGATCGAGCAGGCCCTGGGCATCGAAGCCATCAAGAACTTCCTGCCGATGCAGCCGGGCGACGTGCCCGCGACTTTCGCCGACGTGGAAGCGCTGCACGACTGGGTCGGGTTCCGACCCGCGACGCCCGTCGTCGAGGGGGTGCGGCGATTCGTCGAGTGGTACCGCGGCTACTACCGCGTTTGAATTCGCGTCCGCAGTGAATCTCACCCGTAGCGACATGCAAACCCTGTGCGGGATCGCGCAGGCGGCGGGCCGCGAAATCATGGCGGTCTACGCGAGCGGCGACATCGCGTCCTGGTGCAAGGACGACCAGTCGCCCTTGACGGCTGCCGACCTGCGCGCCGACGCCGCGATCCGCGCCGGCCTGGAGCGCGCGTTTCCCGGCGTGTATGTGCTGTCGGAAGAATCGCAGTCGCAGGGCGTCGCGGGCGACACGTTCTTCCTCGTGGATCCGCTCGACGGCACGAAGGAATTCCTCAAGCGAAACGATGAATTCACGGTGAACATCGCGCTCGTCACGGGCGGGCGGGTCGTCGCGGGCGTTGTTCAAGCGCCCGCGCTGGGCGAGTTGTTCTTCGGCGCGGAGGGTCTGGGTGCCTGGCGGTGTACGGCGGCCGGCGACACCGAGATGAAGGTCTCGCCCCGCGTGGAAGGGCAGCCGTTGCGGGTCATGGGCAGCCGCTCGCATGGCGGCGAGGCACTGGGCGGCTGGCTCGCGCAATTGCGCGGCGAGCACAGCTTCGTCGCGGCGGGCAGTTCGCTCAAGTTCTGCCGGATCGCGCAGGGGCTGGCCGATGTCTATCCCCGGCACGGGCCGACCTGCCAATGGGACACGGCGGCGGCGCAGGCCGTGCTCGAACAGGCAGGAGGCCGCGTGGTCGATGCGACCGGGCAGCCTCTGCGGTACGGCCCCGGGCGGCCATTGCTGAATCCGTTCTTCATGGCGGTGGGCGACCCGTCCTGGCCGTTGCCCGCGCTCTAAGAGGAATTTTTCCGGGGAAACACACCGCGCACCGCTGACTTCGTAAAATTTCGAAAAATTCATATAGGAGCCATGTACACTCTCCTATATGAAAACCAATCTGTGTGTCGCCCTTAACGCGACGCCCGAGCAGGCCGAGAAGCTCCGGGAGCTGCAGACCTCCTTCGCGCAGGTCTGCAACGCGCTCTCCCCGCTGGTCCAGGAGCACCGCTGCTGGAACCGGGTCACGCTGCACCACCTCGCCTACAAGGGCTTGCGCGAGAAATTCCCCTCCATGGGCTCACAGATGACGTGCAACGCCATCTATGCCGTCTCCCTGGCCTCGCGCGTGGTGTTCCAGCATCCCGCCAGCCCCTACCACCACACCAAGTTCGAGGCCAAGCGGCTGCCGCTGCTGCGCTTCTCGGACCAGGGCCCGGTGTATTTCGACCGGCACACGCTCAGCATCAAGCCGGGCCTGATTTCCCTCTACACGCTGGGAGGCCGCATGCATTGCGAGCTTCAGCTGGCCCGCAAGGACGAGATGATGTTTCGTGAACAGAAGCTGCGCGACGTGGTCCTGACGCGGCGTCCCGACGGCGTGTTCCAGCTTCTTTTCAGTTTCGTCCACGAGAATGACGGCGGCGCGGACGCGAAGACGCTCGCGGGCCGCGATCTCGGGACCTTCCCATCCCACGTGCAGCTGGAGGCATCGGCATGAGCAAGGCGAACGCAAAACCATCCGAACTCTCCCAGGCCGTGGAGGTGCTTCGGCCCTACATCGTCCGCTCTTTCTGGTACAGCCTCGTCGCCAGCCTGCTCGTGCTAGCGCCGACCGGCTTCATGCTCGAGGTGTACGACCGCGTCGTGAACAGCCGCAACCACTTCACGCTGTTCATGCTGGTGATCGTGGTGCTGGGCGCTTACGCGGTGATGGAGTTGCTGGAGTGGTCGCGTTCGCGCGTGCTCCAGGCCGCGAGCATGGACCTCGATCGCCGCCTGGGCGACCGCGTGTTCAACGCGATGTTCAGCGCGAACCTGCGCAGGCAGGCCGGCGGCACCCAGCAGGCCCTGAACGATTTCCGGACGATCCGCGATTTTCTTTCCTCGCCGGTTCTGCTGGCGGCGATGGAAGCGCCGGTCGCCATCGTCTTCCTCGCGTTGCTGTTCGCCATCAGCCCGGTGATCGGGAGCGTCGCGCTGGGCGCCGCCGTGGTGCAGGTCTTCGTCGGCTTCCTCAACGAGCGCGCCACGCAGCCGCCGCTGGTCGAGGCGAACCGCACCGCCATGATGGCGCAGCAGTACGCCGACGGCACCTTGCGCAACGCGCAGGTGATCGAGTCGATGGGCATGCAGCGCGACATCCATCGCCGCTGGATGGAGAAGCAGCGCGAATTCCTGAAACTGCAGGCCGTCGCGTCCGACCGCGCGGGCGGCTACCAGTCGGTCACGAAATTCCTGCAGACCATGATCAGCTCCATGCTCCTGGGCTTGTCCGCCTGGCTGCTGCTCAAGGGCCAGTTGAACGGCGGCGGGGCGATGCTGATCATCTCCTCGCTGCTGGGCGCGCGCGTGCTCGCACCGCTCGTCATGGTGGTCGCCCAGTGGCGCAGCGTGGTGGGCGTGCGCGATGCCTGGGCGCGCCTGGACAACCTCCTGGAAACCATTCCGCCCAAACCGCAGTCGATGCCGCTGCCGCCGCCCCGTGGCGCGCTGCAGGTGGAAAGCATCGTCGCCACCGCACCCGGCAGCGCCGTTCCCATCCTGCGCGGCGTTGCGTTCGGGCTGCAACCCGCCGATGTACTCGTCGTGGTCGGTCCCTCGGCTTCCGGCAAGACGACGCTGGCCCGCGTGCTGGCGGGCTTGTGGCCGAGCGCGTCCGGCAAGGTTCGCCTCGACGGCGTGGACGTGCACACTTGGGACAAGTCCGAACTTGGGCCCCACGTGGGCTACTTGCCGCAAGGCATCGAACTCTTCGACGGGACCCTCGCGGAAAACATCGCCCGCTTCGGCGAGGTGGACCGCGCCAAGGTCGAGGCCGCGGCCAGGGCCGTCGGCCTGCACGAATTGATTCTGGCCTTGCCCGATGGCTACGACAGCCAGGTCGGCCGCGAGGGCGCCATCCTGTCGGGCGGACAGCGCCAGCGCGTGGGCCTGGCCCGCGCCATTTACGGCGACCCGGTGTTCGTGGTGCTCGACGAGCCGAACTCCAGCCTCGACGAAGCCGGCGACGCGGCGCTCGCCTCCACCATCCAGCTGCTCAAGTCGCAGGGCACGACCTTCGTGATCATGACCCACCGCACGAGCGTGCTCGCCGTAGCGGACAAGATGCTGGTCCTGCGCGACGGGCAGGTGCAGGCGTTCGGCCCGCGCGACGAGGTGCTCGGCGCGATCGCCAAGGCGGCCGCCCAAGCGCAGCAGGCCGCCCAGCAGCGCGCCGCGCCGGCGGGCGCCGTGGTGGTGGCGAAATGACGCCGTGTCTTGACCAGCGGAAACAACAACGATGAACACACCTGATTTCTTCAAGCGCAGCGAACTCGCCGGCGCGCTCTGGGCCTTCCGCCGCGAATTCATGATCGTGGGGCTGTTCAGCCTGGTCGCGAACCTGCTGATGCTCGCGCCCACGATCTACATGATGCAGGTCTACGACCGCGTGCTCCACAGCGGCAGCGAGCTCACTCTGCTCGCGGTCTCGCTGATCACGCTGTTCCTCCTGGGCGTGATGTCGTTTTCCGAGTGGACCCGTTCGCGCATCCTGGTGCGCGCCGGCGTGCGGTTCGACCAGCGTTTGAGCACGCGCGTGTTCGACGCGAGCTTCGAGTCGTACCTGAGCCAGACCAGTGCCAGTCCGTCGCGCGCGTTCGGCGACCTCATCACGCTGCGCCAGTTCATCACCGGCTCGGGCATCTTCGCGTTCTTCGACGCGCCGTGGGCGCCGATCTACATCGCGGTCACGTACTTCCTGCATCCGGTGCTGGGCATCGTCGCGACGATCTTCGCCGTGATCCAGGGCGTGCTGGCGTGGTTCGGCCACCGCAACACGGTGGCTCCCGCCGAAGTTGCGTCCAAGGCCTCGAGCGATGTGGGCGCGTTCGTGCAGAGCAAGCTGCGCAACTCGGAGGTGATCGAGTCGATGGGCATGCTGGACGGCCTGCGCAAGCGCTGGCGCGAACTGCACAAGGTGTACCTCCTGCAGAACAATGCGTCGCAGAACATCAACAGCCGCGTGATGGCCTGGAGCAAGTTCATCCGCTACACGCAGCAGTCGCTGTCGCTCGCGACGGGCGCGATGCTCGTGATCGAAGGCCAGCTGACGCCCGGCGCGATGATCGCGGCCAACCTGCTGATGTCGCGTGCGCTGGCGCCGATCGACGGCCTCGTGCAGGTCTGGCGCAGCTACATCGTGACGCGCGCCGCGTTCGGCCGCCTCGAAAAACTCCTGGGCGACTACCCGGAGCGCGATCCCAATCTTTCGCGCGTCGCGCCCAAGGGCGAGTTGACGCTGCGCGACGTGGTCGCAAGCGCTCCCGGGCGCCAGCAACCCATCCTCAAGAAGGTGAGCTTCGCCGTGGAGCCCGGCACCGTCACGGCCATCCTCGGCCCGTCGGGTTCCGGCAAGTCCACGCTGGCCCGCGTGATGGTGGGCATCTGGCCGGACGTCGCGGGCGAAGTGCTGATCGACGGCCTGCCGATCTCCGGCTGGAACCGCATGGAGCTCGGGCCGCACCTCGGCTACCTGCCACAGGACATCGAGCTCTTCGAGGGGACCATCGGCGAGAACATCTCGCGCTTCGGCGAAATGGATGCCGACAAGGTGATCGAAGCCGCGCGCGGCGCCGGCCTGCACGAGATGATCCTGCGCTTTCCGAAAGGCTACGACACTCCGATCGGCGAGGCGGGCAACCTGCTTTCCGGCGGGCAGCGCCAGCGTATCGGCCTCGCGCGTGCGATCTACGGCAACCCGGTGCTCATCGTGCTGGACGAGCCGAACGCGAACCTGGACGACGCCGGCGAAGTCGCGCTGGTCAAGACGGTGCAGCACCTGAAGGAGCGGGGCACCACGGTGTTCCTGATCACCCACCGCGCCGGCGCCGTCGCGGTCGCCGACCGCATCCTCATCCTGCAGGACGGCCGCATCACGAGCGACGGCCCGCGCGAATCGGTCCTCGCGACCCTGCGCGCCGTCGCCCAGCGCAACCAGCCGCAGGGCCCGGCGCTCGGCGCGCCGCAGCCCGCCTGAAGCCTTCCCGAATTCAACCGAACACCTCACCCTAGAGCGTAGCCATGGCCAAACCCCAACTCCTCAAGTACTTCTCCTCCAAGCTCGCGCCCGATGAGCCCACCGGCCCCTTCGGCGGCCCGATGGGCGCGCAGCAGGACCCCGACCTCACGGCGGCCAACGAATCCACGCGCGCCGCGCGGGTCGGCCTGTGGGCGCTGGGCATCGGGCTCGGCGGCTTCCTGCTGTGGGCGATCCTCGCGCCGCTCGACGAAGGCGTCCCGGCGACGGGCACGGTGTCGATCGACACCAAGCGCAAGGCCGTGCAGCACCCCACCGGCGGCATCGTCAAGGAAGTGCTGGTGCGCGAAGGCGACCGCGTGAAGGAAGGGCAGGTGATGTTCAAGCTGGACGAAGCCACCGCCCGGGCGAACTTCGAATCGATCCGCCAGCACTACCTGGGCCTGCGCGCGACGCAGGGCCGCCTGCTCGCGGAGCAGTCCGGCGCCAACACCATCGTGATGCACCCCGACCTGCAGGCCGCGAGCACCGACCCGCTGATCCGCAACCAGATCACCACGCAGGAGCAGCTCTTCCGCTCCAGGCGGTCCTCGATCCAGGCCGACCTGCAGGGACTTCGCGAAAGCATCGCCGGCCAAGAGGCGTTGATCCAGTCGTACCAGAGCATCCTGGCGAGCCGCCGCGAGCAGACCAAGCTGCTCACGCAGGAGTTGAACAGCACCCGCGACCTGGTGAAAGACGGCTACGCGCCGCGCAATCGCCAGCTCGAACTCGAACGCATGTCCGCCGAAAACAGCGCTTCGGTTTCCGAGCTGCTCGGCAACACGATGCGCGGCCAGCGCGCGATCGCCGAATTGCGCCAGAAGCAGATCTCGATGGAGCAGGCCTACCGCAAGGACGTGGAAACCCAGTTGAGCGACGTGAGCCGCGACGTCCAGTCGGACGAAGGCAAGTTCCGCGCGTTCTCCGAAGAGCTGGGCCGCACCGACATCAAGGCGCCGGCCACCGGCCAGGTGGTGGGCCTCGCCGTTCAGACCGTGGGGGGCGTGGTGCAGGGCGGCCAGAAGCTCGCCGACATCGTGCCGGACAACGAGCTCCTTCTGCTGGAAACCAAGATCCCGCCGAACCTGGTCGACCGCATCCACCCCGGCTTGCCGGTGGACGTGCGCTTCAACAACTTCTCCAACTCCCCGCAGCTCGTGGTCGAAGGCAAGCTGGTTTCCATCTCGGGCGATTTGCTGACAGATCCGAATAGCAATGTTTCCTACTATCTGGCCCGTGTCCAGGTGACACCCGAGGGATACAAGAGGCTCGGCAACCGCGTCCTGCAGCCCGGCATGCCGGTCGAAGTGGTGCTGAAAACCGGCGAGCGTTCGCTGCTCGCGTACCTGCTGCATCCGCTGACCAAGCGGCTCTCCGCGGCCATGAAGGAGGAATGACCCGATGATGCCAATCACTGCCGGCCCCGCGCCGCGTGCGCTTCGCAAGGCCCGCCTCGCGGCCGCAACCATCGCCGTCGCGAGCGCGTGCGGCGGCGCGATGGCGCAGCCGGTTGCCCAGGCCCCCGTGCCGGCCATCGTGTCGGCCCCGGCGCAGTCCGGCGGCATGACGCTGATGCAGGCTTACGACGCCGCACTCCAGCAGGATGCGGTGATCCGCGCGGCCCGCGCGAGCGCCGACGCGAAGCGCGAACGACTGCCGCAGGCCCTCTCGCAGCTGCTGCCCAACGTTTCGGCGCAGGCTTCGCGCAACCGGAACAACCTGCTCAGCACGACGCCGGGCCTGGGCGGTCCGGTCAACGACGAGCAGTTCTACAACAGCACCAGCCGCGCGCTGACCATCCGCCAGCCTTTGTATCGGCCCTTCCAGATGGCCGACTACCAGCAGGCCAAGGCGCAGGTCGCGGATGCCAACGCGCAGCTCGAGCGCGAAACCCAGAACCTCGCCACGCGCGTCGCCGGCGCGTATTTCGAGGCGCTGCTCGCGCAGGACCAGTTGACCCTCTCGCTGGTGCAAAAGCAGGCTTACACGACGCAGCTCGATGCGGCGAAAAAACTGTTCGCCGGCGGCTCCGGCGTGCGCACCGACGTCGATGACGCGCAGGCCCGGCTCGATATGGCGATCGCCCAGGAGCTGGAAGCGCGGCAGAACGTCGAATACACGCGCCGCCAGCTGCAGGTGATGGTCAACGTGCCCGTCGCGCGCGTGGCCGCCGTCGATGCGAACAAGCTGCGTAATTCCAGCACGTCGGTGGGCCGCCTGGACGAATGGACCGAGCGCGCCGAGGCGAACAGCCCGGAGCTCATCTCCCTGCGCGCGCAGCGCGAAGCGTCGCGGCGCGAAATCGACAAGGCGCGTTCCGGCCACCTGCCGACGCTCGATGCGGTCGCGCAGTGGTCGATCAGCGACAGCGACAACGTCACCCGCATCAATTCGCGCTACGACAACCGCTCCATCGGCGTGCAGCTGAACGTGCCGATCTTCGCGGGCGGCTACGTCAGCTCGCAGACCCGCCAGGCGGTTGCCGACCTCGAGCGCGCGGAGCAGGCCCTGGAAGCCACGCGCCGCGACTTGAACCTGCGCGTCGAGAAGGAGTACCGCGGCGTCACCGAAGGCGTGCTGCGCGTGAAGGCGCTGGAGCAGGCGGTGCGCTCGGCGGAAGTGACGGTCGAGTCGAACCGCCGCTCCTACCAGGGCGGCAGCCGCACGCTGGTTGACATCCTGAACGCCGAGCAGCAGCGCGTCACCGCGATGCGCGACCTCGCGCAGGCGCGCTACCTGTACATGACCTCGCACGTGCGCCTGCGCGCGCTGGTCGGCCAGGCCGACACCGCCGCCATCGCCGACCTGAACGGGTGGCTCACGCCCTGAGGCTGCGCCGATGATGCAGGAGGTGGCCCTGCGGACGGTGCTGCCGTACAGCGCCGTCTGCTACATCACGACGGTGTTTCCCGACGGTGTCGCGCTGCGCGGCTCCGGCGCCGTGATCGGGACGAACGACGTCCTTACCGCCTTGCACCTGGTCTACCAGGCGGGGCATGGCGGCTGGGCGACGCAAGTGAGCGTGATTCCGGCTGCGGACACCGCACCCTATGACGCGCCGTATGGCGTCTTCACGGACTTCGGCACACTGGACGGCCGCGCGGCGAATTGGGACCTCGACGGCGATGGCCTCATCACTGACGTCGAGGCGCAAGGCGACCTCGCCGTGATCGGCCTGCGGTCTCGCATCGGCGACGAGGCGGGCCGGCTGCAGCCTTTGCAGATCGCGAGTGATGTCGATGCCGTCGTGGTGGGGTATCCGGCGCGGCCGCCCTTGGGTGCGGGCCTGGGGATGATGGAGCAACCCGCCTATGGCGATGCTTCCGCTTCTTACGGTGTGTACGACGTGCAGGGCTCGCTCGGACCGGGTGGCTCGGGCGGGCCGCTGGTCTACACCGTGGAAGGTGTTCCGTACGTCACCGGCGTCCTCTCCAGCGGTACGGGGGACAACAGCGCATCGACCTATGCGGCCTTGTTCGGCGCGGGCACGTGGGAGTGGCTGCAGCGGGTCACGAGCGCGAACGACAACCTCATTCCGGCACTGCCGCAAGCCTCGATCATGGGAACGAGCGGCGCGGATTTTCTTGCAGGCGATGCGCTGGACAACACCCTCTTGGCCGGCGCCGGGAATGACACGTTGACAGGCGCCGGCGGCAACGACGTTCTCGATGGCGAAGGCGGGCTGGACCTGGCTCTCTTCACAGGTTCGCGCGGCAGCTACTCGATCACGGTTGCCGGCGGTTCGGGCATCGTGCAGGACACCGTCCCCGGCCGCGACGGCACCGACAAGCTCGTGTCGGTCGAGCGGCTCGCGTTCGCGGACATGAACCTGGCGTTCGATCTCGCGGGGAACGCGGGCGTCGTCGCGCGGATTCTCGGTGCGGTGTTCGGACCCGCGTCGATCGGCGACATGCAGTACGTCGGAGTGGGGCTTGATCGGCTCGATCACGGCATGCCGGCGCTCGATCTCGTGCAGTTCGCGCTGTATTGGCGACTGGGCGCCGATGCCCAGGACGCGACCGTCGTGGATCTGCTCTACACCAACGTCACCGGCGCCGCGCCTTCACCCGAGGTCGCGGCGCACTATGTCGCGATGCTGCAGAACCACGAGGTTTCGCAGGCCTGGCTGGCGGGGTATGCGGCGTTGACGGAGATGAATGCGGCGAACATCGGGCTGGTGGGGCTTGCGGCGAGCGGGCTCGCGTATGTGCCCGCGCCCGCTTAGGGCTGCATTCCCTCAGGCGTACACGAGCCCGTGCTGCGCCAGGCCGACCAGGTCGATGTTCGTGGCGTTCGCGACATACTCGGAAGCGAACACCGCGAGCTGCGCCTGAGTCTGCGACCCGGCGTCCAGCGGCGCGACGAATGCCGCGAGCTCCGCATGCGATGGTCCCTTGCCAACCACGTTCGTGTACAGCAGGTCGACCACATCCGCGTTGCTCGCCGAACCGAGCCGCGCATTGAGCGCCAGTTGCGCCGCGCCCAGGTAGCTCGTGCCGTTGTCCAGCAAGGAGAGACCGATGGTCACGAAGTCGGGATGCGCCGTGAGCACGTCGTCGCCGAACACCGCGCCGATGACCTTGGCGACGATGCCCGCATTGCCCTGGATGTCGAAGGCCAGCTTGCGGTCCGTGAATTCCACGCGCTCGATGTTGGTGAGCGTGTCCGAGATGCTGCCCGCGCTCACCTGCAGGTTCGCACCGTTGGACGCCACCGCGAATCCACTGCGCGAGCCGGTGTACAGCGCCGTATCGATCCCCGCGCCGCCGTCCGCCGTGTTCGCGCCGTTCCCGAGCATGAACGCGTTGTTCGCATCGTTGCCCGTGACGTGATCGGCGAACTTCGTGCCGATGAATTTCTCGATGACGGTCGTGAAATCGATCGACAGATTGTTCGTGGCCGCCACCGTGTAGTTGCGGCCGATGGAGCTGAACGCGCCGAGACGCATGTCGACGGTTGCGCCCGATTGCGTCATGCCGGACAGGTCCAGCGTGTCGTAGCCCGATGCGTCGTCGATGACCTCGAGCATCGTGCCCGCGCTGTCCGTGTAGCTGTAGTTCGAATCGCCCGCGCCCCACGTGCCCGCGCCATAGAGCTTCTTGAGCGCGAGCAGGTCGTAAACGCCGTACCAGTCGCGCTCCTGGCCGCCCGGCACGGTGTTGTACGACATGATCGAGTAGCCGACGTTGTCCTCCAGCGTGCCCAGGTAGTTGCCGGGCTCCGTCGAGCCGCCTGAGTTGGCGTTGTAGTTGCCGGGATGTTTCAGGCCGAGTGCATGGCCGATCTCATGCACGAGCGTGGCGTAGCCATAGGTGCCGGGGATCGGGTTTCGCGTGCCCGGGCTATCGGGGCTGACGTCCAGCCACACGTCGCCGCTCAACGCGTTGCCCGTGCTGTTGGGCAGCCATGTGTAGCCGGCCGAATATTGCTGATAGTTGTCGCCGAAGCGGATCTGGCCATAGCTGAACGTCGAATCCGCTACCTCGGTGAAGCGGATGTTCAGCTCGGTCTGCAGGCGCGCGAAGATGTCGCGCACGGCGGCCATCTGCTGCGGGGTGAAAGGCTCGAAGCCGGTGTCGCCGTCGCCATCGTCCGTGCCGCCGTAGATCGGCTTGGCCGTCATGAAGCTGTAGGTCACCGTCGTGGGCGTCCCGAGCGCGGCAGGGTAATTCCACCGTTCGGACAGGCCATCGAGCAGCACGTCGATGCGGTAGTCGCCGGTGTACGGGAACGCGATCACCGTCTGCGTGTTGGCAGACAGTGCGCCGTCACCCGCGGCAAACTTCTCATCGCTGTATTGCATCTATAAAAACTCAGTCGAAGAATTCGGCGCTGTCCCAGCGCGCGGCGGCCGCGTCCTTGGCCGACAGCGCGGGCGCCTGGCGCAACTCGGCGAGCGGCCATTGCACGTTCACATGCGCGTCGTTCCAGGCCAGCGCGCGTTCGAACTCCGGTGCGTAGTAGTCGGTCGTCTTGTAGAGGAAGTCGGCGTTGTCGGAGAGCACCACGAAGCCATGCGCGAAACCCGGCGGCACCCAGAGCTGGCGCTTGTTTTCCGCGGAGAGTTCGACCCCCACCCACTTGCCAAGACGCGGCGAAGCGCGGCGCATGTCCACCGCCACGTCGAACACCCGGCCGCTGGTGACGCGCACCAATTTGCCTTGCGGATCGCGGATCTGGTAATGAAGCCCGCGCAGCACCCCGTGCGCCGAGCGGGAATGGTTGTCCTGCACGAATGGCAGAGTAACGCCGGTCACTTCCTGGAAGGCGACAGCGTTGTAACTTTCCATGAAGAAGCCGCGCTCGTCGCCGAACACGCGAGGCTCCAGGATCATGACCTCCGGCAGGTCGGTGGCGATGGCTTTCAGGCTCACGCGGTGCCCCGCGCGATCGCCTGCAGGTACGCGCCGTACGTGCTCTTGACGAGCGGCTCGGCGAGCGCCAGCAGGCGGTCGCGGTCGATCCAGCCGTTGCGCCAGGAAATCTCCTCGGGGCAGGCGACCTTCAGGCCCTGACGCTGCTCTAGCGTGTGAATGAATTGCGAAGCTTCCAGCATGCTTTCATGGGTTCCGGTGTCCAGCCATGCGAAGCCGCGTCCCATCGTCTGGACGTTGAGCTGGCCACGCTCGAGGTAGGCTTGATTCACGCTCGTGATCTCCAGTTCCCCGCGGGGCGAAGGTGTTACACGGGCTGCAATATCACACACCTGGGCGTCGTAAAAATACAGCCCCGTGACGGCGAACCTGCTTTTGGGCTGGGCGGGCTTCTCCTCGATCGACAGCGCCTTGCCGTTGTCGTCGAAGGCCACCACGCCATAGCGCTCCGGGTCCTTCACGTGGTAGGCGAAGACCGTGGCGCCTTCTTGCTGCGTGTCGGCCTCCTGCAGGAGCTTGACCAGGTCGTGGCCGTAGAAGATGTTGTCGCCCAGCACCAGCGCGCTCGGCGAGCCACCCAGGAACTCGCGCCCGATGATGAAAGCCTGCGCGAGTCCTTCGGGGCGCGGCTGCACCGCGTACTGGATCTTCATGCCCCACGCGCTGCCGTCGCCGAGCAGCTGCTCGAAGCGCGGCGTGTCCTGCGGCGTGCTGATCACCAGCACTTCGCGGATGCCGGCCAGCATGAGGGCGGCCAGCGGGTAATAGATCATCGGCTTGTCGTAGACCGGGAGCAGTTGCTTCGAGATGGCGATGGTGGCCGGATGCAGGCGGGTGCCGGCGCCGCCGGCGAGGATGATTCCCTTGCGGGTACTGATGTAAGGGGGCATGGGTTTGGAAGAAAAGCTTCTAGTTTTTCGGGGCGAAGGCGGCGAGTTCCGAGACGACGCTGCGCACGCCGTCTTCCCACAGCGGCAGTTGCAGATCGAACGTGCCGCGCAGGCGCGACGTGTCGAGGCGGGAATTGCCGGGACGCGCCGCGGCCACCGGGTACTGCGATGCGGGAATCGGGTTCACGCGATCGGCGGAGGTCTTGAGGGCCATGCCGCATTCCGCGGCGTGGGCGACGGCGAGCCGCGCGTAGCCGTGCCACGAGGTCTGACCTGCGGCGGCAAGGTGATAAATGCCGGCGTTCTCCGCCTTCAGGCGCCGGATCACGTGCGCGGTGACGTCCGCGATCAACGCCGCCCGCGTCGGGGCGCCCCACTGGTCGGCCACGACGTTCAGGCTGTCGCGTTGCGCACCAGCGCGAAGAATGGATTTGAGGAAATTCTGGCCCCAGGTGTCGAAGACCCAGCTGGTGCGCAGGATGATGTGGCGCTGCGCCCCGCGCTGGATCGCCTGCTCGCCCGCGAGCTTGCTCTCGCCGTACACGTTGATCGGATGCGTGGGGTCCGATTCCTTCCAGGGTTGTTTGCCCGTGCCGTCGAACACGTAGTCGGTGGAATAGTGGACCAGCCAGGCGCCCAGGCGCTCTGCCTGCGCCGCCAGCACTTCGCAGGCGGTGGCGTTGATCGCGAACGCCTGGTCGCGCTCGGTTTCGGCGCGGTCCACGGCGGTGTACGCGGCGGCGTTGACGATGACCTGAGGCGCGACGGCTTGGACCGTCCTGGCCAACGCGTCGGATTGGGACAAGTCCCCGCACAACGGTTCGGCACCACGGCCGAGAGCCGTGACTTCCCCCACCACCGAGAGGCTGCGGCGAAGCTGCCAGCCGACCTGGCCCTGGGCCCCGAGCAGCAGGATCTTCATGCCGTGGGGGCGAGCGCCGCGTACTGCTGCCCCACCCACTCCCGGTAGGCGCCGCTGGTCACGGAATCGACCCACTCCTGGTGGTCCAGGTACCAGTTCACGGTGCCGCGGATGCCTTCCTCGAAGCCAACGGCGGGCTTCCAGCCCAGCTCGCCCGCGATCTTGGTGTCGTCGATGGCGTAGCGGCGGTCATGGCCGGGCCGGTCTGTCACATGGGTGACCAGCTGGGCATGAGGCGCGCCGCCGGCACGGGGTCGCAGCGCATCGAGCGCGGTGCAAATGGCGCGGACGACTTCCATGTTGGTGCGCTCCGAGCGGCCGCCGATGTTGTAGCTCTCCCCCGGCCGGCCGGACGCGAGGACCGCGCGCAGGGCGGAGCAGTGATCGTCCACATGCAGCCAGTCGCGCACCTGCAGGCCATCGCCGTAGACCGGCAAAGGCTTGCCCAGCAACGCGTTATGGATCATCAGCGGGATGAGCTTTTCCGGAAACTGGCGCGGACCATAGTTGTTGGAGCAGTTCGTGGTGAGCGTGGGCAGCCCGAAGGTGTGGTGCCAGGCCCGCACGAAATGGTCGGATGCGGCCTTGGAGGCCGAATACGGACTGTTGGGCTCGTAGCGGTGCGTCTCGGAAAACGCCGGGGCGTCCGGTGCGAGAGTGCCGAACACCTCATCCGTGGACACATGCAGGAAGCGAAAATCCCGTTGTTCGCCCGGCCCGAGGGCTTTCCAGAAAGCATGCACCGACTCCAGCAGCTTCAGGGTGCCGACGACATTGGTCTGCGCGAACGCCATCGGGCCGGAGATCGACCGGTCGACGTGGCTCTCGGCCGCGAAGTTCACGACCGCGCGGGGCTTGTGCTCATCCATGAGGCGCTTGACCAGCGCCTGGTCGCCGATATCGCCGTGGACGAAGTGGTAGCGCGCGTCCCCGGAAAGGGCCTGCAGATTGCCGGGATGGCCGGCATAAGTCAGCAGGTCGAGGTTGACGACGGGCTCCCCGGAATCGAGCATCCAGCCGAGCACGAATGCCGATCCGATGAAGCCGCAGCCGCCGGTCACTAGAATCATGGGTTTTCCTGTTGCGAAAAGCTCAACTTGCTCGCCCCGATTGTAAATGCCCCCCCCGACGCCGAGTCCCCGGCGGCGCGCCCCATCACCGTCTCGGTGGTGAGCCATGGGCATGGGGCGATGGTCACCCACCTGGTGCATCGCCTGTGCGACATCCATGGCGGCTGGATTGGACACTGCATCGTGGTGCACAACATCGACGGCGTGCCCTTGCAGTCGCCGGTGGGCGGCTGGCCGTTCCGCGTGACGGAGGTGTTCAACTCGCAGCCGGCGGGTTTCGGCGCCAATCACAACCGCGCTTTCGAGCATTGCGATTCCGACTTCTTCTGCGTGCTGAACCCGGACGTCGAATTGCCCGGCCCCCACTTGTGGAAAGCCCTGGTGGAACAGGCCCAGGGCCCCGACGCGGGGCTGGCCTATCCCACGCTGCTCAATCCCGACGGATCGCGCCAGGACAACGAGCGCGAGGCCGTGACGCCCGTGGCGCTGCTGCGCCGCCACCTGCTGCGCCAACCGCAACGGCGGGTGGATTGGGTAAGCGCCGCTTTCTGGCTCGTGCCCTCGCAGGTTTACCGGCAACTCGGTGGCTTCGACGAGCGCTTCTTCATGTATTGCGAGGACACCGATTTCTGCCTGCGTCTGCGGCTGGATGGCCTCGAGATCCGGCGCGCCGACGCGTCGGTCGTGCACCAGGCCATGCGCCGCAGCCGGCTGCCCGGCAAGCAATTCTTCTGGCATCTGTACAGCCTGTTCCGCCTGTGGTCCGGGGAGGTGCTGTGGCGCTACGTCGCCAGCAGCACCGCTACCGCGCCCGGCTGAGTTCGCATTAAAAACCGCGACAATTCGCGGCATGCTTTTCGTCCTGTTTCTTTGCTGCGCCTGCGCGTTCGTCGCGAATGCGGTGCTGGTCCGCTACGGCAGCGCGCACACGCGCCGCTATGCCGATTCCATGCCGCAGCGCTTCCACAGCGGGCACGTTCCGCGGCTGGGCGGGGTGGGCATGTTCGCGGCCTGCACGGCCGGCTGGATCTGGATGGTCGTGTCCCAGCAGTTGAGCCTGAGCAACCAGATCCGCATCGACGCCCTCACAGCGGCCGCGCTGTGGCTGGTGGTGGCACTCGCTGTCGCGGCGGGCGCCTTCGAGGACCTGACCCAGCGCCTGCCCGCGCGGCATCGCCTGCTCCTGACCGTCGGCGCTGCCATCCTGGCTGTCTGGCTGTTGAAGTTGTGGGTGCCCCGCATGGGGCTGTACGGCGTCGATGAAGTCTGGGCCGCGCATCCCTGGATGGGCGTGACACTCGCCATTTTCGCGGTCAGCGGGCTGCCTCACGCGTTCAACCTGATCGACGGCTACAACGGTCTGGCGGGTATCGTCGCGCTGGTGTGCTGTTTCGCGCTCGCGTACGTCGCGTTGCAGGTGGGCGACCGGCAACTCGCCGCGATCGTCCTGGTCCTCGCCGGTGCGACCGCGGGTTTCCTGATGTGGAATTACCCCCGCGGCCTGATCTTCGCGGGCGACGGCGGCGCGTACCTCTGGGGCACGGTGATTGCCATCGCGAGCATCCAGCTCGTCATGCGACATGGCGAGGTGTCGCCGTGGTTTCCGATCCTGCTGCTCATCTACCCGGTGTGGGAGACCATGTTCTCCATCTACCGCAAGGCCGCGCGCGGGCAGTCGCCGGGTGTGGCGGATGCGCTCCACTTTCACCAGCTGATCTACCGGCGCATCGTGCGGGGCGTGTTCCATGACGACGAGGCGCGGCGCATGCTCATGCGCAACAACCGCACGTCGCCCTACCTGTGGGGATTCGCGCTGCTCACGGTGCTGCCGGCGGTGATGTTCTGGAATCACACCGGCTGGCTGATGGCATTCAGCGCGCTGTTCGTGGTGTCCTATGTATGGGCGTACACGAGCATCATCCGGTTCAAGGTGCCCAGCTGGCTTCGCAGATAACTTCCCGCGCTTCGTGCACAATTTGCGCTTCCCGCAGGAGCCCCCCAAAGCATGACCGACGTCTCCAACATCGCGCCGCGCGACAAGGCCGAAATCCTGGCCCAGGCGCTGCCGTACATCCGCCGGTTCCACGGCAAGACCATGGTGATCAAGTACGGCGGCAACGCGATGACCGATCCCGAGCTGCAGGCCGATTTCGCCGAAGACGTCGTGCTGCTCAAGCTGGTCGGCATCAACCCCGTCGTGGTTCACGGCGGCGGGCCGCAGATCGAACAGGCGCTCAACCGGCTCGGCAAGAAAGGCACCTTCATCCAGGGGATGCGCGTGACGGACGCGGAGACGATGGAAGTCGTCGAGTGGGTGCTGGCCGGCGAAGTGCAGCAGGACATCGTGGGCCTCATCAACCAGGCTGGCGGCAAGGCCGTGGGTCTCACCGGCCGTGACGGCGGGCTGATCCGCGCGCGCAAGCTGAAGTTGATCGACCAGAAGGACCCGAACATCGAACACGACGTGGGCCAGGTCGGCGACATCGTGACCATCGATCCATCGGTGGTCATGGCGCTGCAGGACGACCAGTTCATCCCGGTCATCAGCCCCATCGGCTTCGGCGAGCAGAACGAGAGCTACAACATCAACGCGGACGTGGTGGCCAGCAAGCTCGCCACCGTGCTGTCGGCGGAAAAGCTGGTGCTGCTCACCAACACACCCGGCGTGCTGGACAAGAGCGGCAAGCTGCTCACGGACCTCACGTCGCGCGAGATCGACGAGCTCTTCGCCGACGGCACCATCTCCGGCGGCATGCTGCCCAAGATCAGCGGCGCGCTCGACGCCGCGAAGGCCGGCGTGAATGCGGTGCACATCATCGATGGCCGCGTGCCGCACGCGATGCTGCTGGAAATCCTGACCGACCAGGCCTACGGGACCATGATCCGGTCCCACTGAGCGGACTCCTGCGCGCGCCGACGGTGAGATATTTGCCGCCTTGCCGGTACACAATGGCGTGGCGCTGCACGGGGCGGCGGGGAAGGACGGCATGAGGCTCTTGCTGGTCGAGGACGACGTGATGGTGGCCAGCGGCATCAAGCTGGGGCTTTCCGATGCCGGCTATGCGGTGGACTGGGTGGGCAGCGGCGAACGCGCCGAGGAAGTGATGCGCACCGAATTGTTCGACGCCGCGATCATCGACATCGGCCTGCCGCACATGGACGGGCTGGAACTCACCAAGCGCCTGCGCCGCCCGGAGATGGCGAGCCACGCGATGCCGGTGCTGATCCTCACCGCGCGCGACGCGCTGCAGGATCGCGTGCAGGGGCTGGACCTCGGCGCGGACGATTACATGATCAAGCCTTTCGAGCTGCCGGAACTGCTGGCGCGGCTGCGCGCGCTGTTGCGCCGCTCGCAGGCCGCGACCACCGCCGTGCTCACGTTCGGCCCGATCGAGCTGGACACCGCCAATCGCCGTGCCACCGCGATGCGCGCCGGCCTGCATGTGCCGATCGAACTCGGCCCGCGCGAATGGACGGTGATGGAGTACCTCCTCATCAACGCGCCCAAGCCCGCGAGCAAGGAGAAGCTGCTGCAGGCCCTCACCGGCTGGGACAAGGAGATCACGCCCAACGCGGTGGAGGTCTACATCTCGCGCCTGCGCGGCAAGCTCGAGCCGTACGGCGTCGCGTTGCGGTCCATTCGCGGCTTCGGCTACCGCCTCGAGCTGAACGAGCCCGCCGGGCCGTGAAGTTCCGGCTCGCGCGCGCCGGCCCACCGGCTCGCACCGGCGACCTGCTGGGCATGACGTCGGGGCTGCGCCGCCGCCTGCTCGTGATGCTGATCGGCCCGCTGCTGCTGCTCGCGCTCGTCAACGCGTGGTTCGACTACCGCTCCGCCGACAGCGTTGCCGCGCAGCAGGACCAGGTGCTGCAGGCGCTCGTTCCGCTATTGGCGGATTCGGTTATCGCAGAAGGCGCGAAGAAGGGTGATCCGCCGGTGCTCCTGCTAGCGCCCGCCGTCGAGGAATTCCTCAAGGGCGCGGGCGACCGCGCCTATGCGATCTGCGACGCCGACGGCAAGGTGCTGCGCGGCGATGCCTGGCTGGAAGGCCTGCCGCCGACGACGCCGGAGATCGAAGTGCATAGCGAGGAGAACCTCGGCGTCACCTGGCGCATCGTGAAGCAGCGCCAGCAGACGGTGCTCGGCGAAGTCATCGTGGTGCTGGCCGACGGCTCCGACCCGCGCCAGCAATGGGCCCGCTCCATCCTCTTCAAGGTGCTCCTGCCCAACCTCGTGCTGCTCGCGGCGGCCGCGTTCGCCGTGCGGTGGGCGGTCCAGCGCGCTTTGCGCCCGCTGCTGGAATTGCGCGAAGCGGTCGAGCGGCGTTCCCCGCGCGATCTCACGGCCATCGACGAGAGCGCGTCGCCGGATGAAGTGAAGCCGCTCGTGCTGTCGCTGAACCGCCTCTTCGGGCTCGTCAATGCGCAGGCCGACAGCCAGCGACGATTCATCGCGGATGCGGCGCACCAGCTGCGCACGCCCCTCGCCGGCCTGCAGGCGCAGGTGGAAGCATGGGCGCAGGCCGCGACCGCGCAGGGATCGCAAGGCACGGTGAGCCTGCGCACCGAGCAGGTCACCAAGCTTCGCGGCGCGACGCGGCGCACGTCCCAGCTGGCGAACCAGTTGCTCGCGCTCTCGCGCGCCGACGCGCGCAGCGTGCAGGCGCAACCGATGCAGCGCGTGGACCTCAAGGCGCTGTGCGAGACGATCCTGGAGACGCACCTCGACGCCGCCACGCGCAAGCACATCGACTTCGGCCTGGACGCGCAGCCCGCGCAGGTGACGGGGCACGAATGGCTGCTGCGCGAACTGCTCGCGAACCTCGTGGACAACGCCGTGAAGTACACGGCCGACGGCGGCACGGTGACGATCCGCTGCGGCATGCGCGATGCGGGCGCGTTCCTCGAAGTGGAGGACGACGGCCCGGGCATCGCGCCATCGGAGCGCTCGCGAGTGCTCGAGCGCTTCTACCGCGTGAAGGGCACGCAAGGCGAAGGCAACGGCCTGGGCCTCGCCATCGCCGATGAAATCGCGCGCGCGCACCGCACGCACATCGACTTGCGCGAAGGCGCCGGCGGCCGCGGATTGCGCGCGTCGATCGCGTTCACGGGGTAAGCGCGCACTTGGCGCAGACACCGCGCAGCAGCGCCCGTGCACCGGAGAAAACCCCTACTTGGGGCTGTGCGAGAATCACCGCAAACATTCAGACACCATGCCTGACGCCGAACTGAGCAGCCCCGATTCCCCCGTTGTCCCCGAGGCCGCAGCGCCCGTGCGCAAGCGCCCGAAACCGGGCGAGCGCCGGGTCCAGATCCTCGAGGCGCGGGCCACGATGCTGGAGCAACCGGGCGCGGAACGAATCACCACGGCGGCCCTGGCCGCACGGCTGGATGTCAGCGAAGCAGCGTTGTACCGGCACTTCGCGAGCAAGGCCCAGATGTTCGAGGGCCTCATCGAATTCATCGAGCAAAGCGTGTTCACCTTGGTCAACCAGATCGGCGAGCGCGAGACGGGCGGCAGCCAGCAGGCCGCGAAAGTCGTCGCGATGCTGCTGCAGTTCTCCGAGAAAAATCCCGGCATGACGCGCGTGATGGTCGGCGACGCGCTGGTGTTCGAGAACGAGCGCCTGCAGCAGCGCATGAACCAGTTCTTCGACAAGATCGAGTCCACGCTGCGCCAGAGCCTGCGCTCGGCGTCGGAGGGCGAGGGCTCCGCCACGCCCACGGCGGACGCGCAGGTGCGCGCCTCCATGCTCACCTCGTTCATCGTGGGCCGCCTGCAGCGCTTCGCTCGCTCGGGCTTCAAGCGCGCGCCGTCGGAGCACCTGGAAGCCAGCCTGGCGCGGATGCTCTAGGAAGTTTTCGCCGTGCTTCGTATTCACGTCGCGGGAGCCGACGTGGTTCTGCATCCGAGCGGCGCCGCACTCCTTTCCGAAACCCACACGCTGCTGATCGCCGATGCGCATTTCGGCAAGGCCGTGAGCTTTCGCAAGCTGGGGGTGCCGGTGCCGGAGGCAACGACTGCCGGCACGCTCGATGCGTTGACCAAGGCGATCGCCGATACGCAAGCCCGACGCATCGTCTTTCTGGGCGACTTTCTCCATTCGCGTCGTTCGCATGCGCGCGAGACACTCGATGCGCTCGCGCAATGGCGCGGGCAACATGCGGCGATCCAATTGACTCTGGTGCGCGGCAACCATGACGACCGCGCGGGCGATCCGCCGGCGAGCCTGGGAATTTCCGTCGTCGATGAGCCGCTGCGCGAAGGCTCTTTCGCGCTTTGCCATCATCCGCGGCCCGTCGACGGTGCGTATGTCATGGCGGGCCATTGGCATCCCTGCATCAGCGTCGGCGGCCGAGCCTTCGAGAGGCTGCGGCTGCCGTGCTTCTGGTTCGGCGACGACAGCGGCGCTCTGCCGGCCAATGCTGTCGGCGTGCTGCCCGCTTTCGGCAGCTTCACCGGCATGCACCGCATCGAGCCGCGGGCGGGAGACCGGATTTTTCCGGTGGCGGGTGATGTCGTGCGGGCGATTCCAGCGTTGCCGGTCGGTTGACCGGCCCACGCCTCAAACGGCGCAGCCCACCTTCGCGCCCGAAGCCACGATCTCGCGCCACGTCGTGTCGTCGATCACGATGCCATCCTTTTCGCGCGCCTTGCGGGCCTTGCGCTCGGGTTCTCCCGCGAGCATCACGCCTTCCGAGTCCGGCGCCGGCGGGCTTTGCTTCAACCAGTCGACGAAAGCCAGCGCCTCCTTCTCGAAGCTCGAACGCGTGCCGAGTTTCTGTGGATCGACCAGGACGGTGAACATGCCGTTGTAGACCGAGCGCCCTTCACCGGCGGGACGATGACACGTGCCACCACCCGAGAGCGCGCCGCCCAGCAGTTCACACGCGACGGCGAGGCCATAGCCCTTGTGTTCGCCGAACGGCATCAGCGCGCCGAAGAGGCCGCCCGATTGCGGGACCACCACCACGCCGGGATCGGTCGTCGGGTTACCGTGTTCATCGATCAGGTAACCCGGCTCGGCCTGCCGGCCTTCGTTGTGCGCGACGCGCATCTTGCCTTGCGCGACGCGGCTGGTCGCGAAGTCCAGCACGAAAGGTGGCTTGCCCTTGAGCGGGATGCCGATGCAGCACGGGTTGGTGCCGTAGCGCCCATCGGCCCCACCGAAAGGTGCGACGGTGGGCTTGGACAACACGTTGACGAAATGAATCGACACCAGGCCGTGCGCCACCGCCATCTCCGCGAAGTGCCCGATGCGCCCGAGGTGATGCGCTTGCGCGAGCGTCATCACGCAGCTGCCCAGTTCTTTCGCGCGGGCCATCGCGAGCGCCATCGCCTGCTCGCCGACGACTTGCCCGTAGCCGCGCTTGCCGTCGATGGCGAGCAGCGCGCCACCGTCGAGCGTGACCTTCGCGTGCGAGTTCGGCTTGAGTCCGCCTTCGAGCACCGCATCGACATAGCGCGGCACCATGCCGACGCCGTGCGAGTCGTGACCGCTCAGATTGGCGAGGACGAGGTTGTCCGCGACGGTATTCGCTTCCTCGGGTTTGCTGCCCGCGGCCACGATGATGGCCGCGACGTGCCGGCGAAGATCTTCTGCCTGATGTGTGCTGCTCATGTTCACCCTTGCTTTTTACCAAAGTGGAATGTTGCGCCGGGCCCGGTTACCAAGCTGGATGGCAGATCGAAACCTCCACCTCAGGGCTCCCGTCGGATCGTATTCGCAAGCACCGCAGATGGCCAGTGTGCAGCAGCCAGCCGCGCAGGCTGGAGTGCAAGCAGCCGGAGCGACGACAAGAGTGCAAGCGAATCCGCATCCACCTTCGACAGTGCGCGTGCCCCGTGTGTTGCTGGTGATCGGGCCTCAATTGGCCTACTGGAACCAGTGCATCGCCGGGAAGGACCACACCCCGATCCAGGCGCTGGAACAGGTCGCCAAGGATGGCGGCTTCGAGCTGATCGTCGAAGGCAACGGCACGAAGGCCATCACGATGGACGGCATTCTGGGGCGGCTGCCGGACGATCCGGACCTGCCGGTGATCTTCCAGATGCACGGCGGTGTGGAATCGGAGGATTCGGAACACACGACCGTCACGGGTGAATTTGCGTTCGGCGATTCGACCGAAGACTTCATCCGGGATTTGGTGAAAGGCGGTGTGAAGCGTGTCCTCATCGCGGGGTGCGGTTTCGGCCACCTCATGGATACGCAGACCATCCGGGAACTGGTCAAGAAGCATGGACTCCAGCTGATAGTCATCGGTGGCAAGCAGGAAGCCATCACATCCCTTGGCTACCTCGACATCAAGCAGACCCTCGAATTCTTCGGCGAGTGCAACCGGAAATCCGAACAGGACCAAAGCCAGGGGCAGCTCTACCAATTCATGGAGGCCAACACGCCGCAATGCGTGCGCTCCTGGTATCCGGGCATGGCCTATCCGAGGCACCGCGACGGGCTCAAGGAGATTCCGGCCAACGTCGAGCCGGCGAGGGCCGAGCAATTCACCCGGGCCTTGTTCCTGCAGCGGGTTCATCGCGGAGACACCGAAACCGTCGAGAAACTGTTGCTCACCGGCTCGATCAAGGACATCGACACACCACTCGCTGTTCTGGGTTTCATCCCCCTCGGCCTGGCCGCCAGCCGGGGTGACCTGGAAATGATGAACCTGTTGCTGAAGTACGGGTCGGACGTGAACCGGAGAAACGAATTCGGATGGACGGCGCTCGTCTCCGCCGCGGATGCAGGGCATGTCGATGCGATCGAGCTCCTGCTGCGCAGCGGGGCCAATCTCGAGACCGAGACGATCCACGGCACCACGGCGATCTGCGTTGCCGTGGAAAAGAACAACCTGGCCGCTTGCGGCGCGTTGTTGACCGGCGGTGCCAACGTGATGCGATTGTTCAACGGAAAATCGCTCTTCTGCAGGGCCATCGCGATGAAAAAGGGCGCCGTGGAGATGTTCAAACAGCTGATGGCCGCGCCCGGGCTGGACCGCAACGCGGCCATCAAGCTGGCCGACGACCAGGGGAAGACGCCGATTTTCTACGCCGCCATGCGCGATGCGGCCATGGTGAATCTCGTGCATATCGGAAATGGCGGCATCAACCTGACCACCAAGGACAAATCCGGGGATACGCCGCTGTCCATCGCGGTGGGTCATGGCTGCCTCGACGTCATTGAGTATTTGAAATCGCGTGGCGGAGACGTGTGCGAAAAGTTCGAACGCGGCCAGACTTTGCTGCACGTCGCCGCGAAAAGCGGCAAGAGGAAAGCGTTCGGCATGTTGCTGGCAACCGGCAAGCTTGGCGTCGATGCCGTGGATGACCGCGGCGAGACCCCGCTGTTCCAGGCGGTGCGGTCCAATCAATTGCCGATGATCAAGTACCTGTCCAGGCGGGGCGCCGACGTCAACCGAGCCAGCCTGGTCGGAGCCACACCCATCCAGGTGGCCGTGATGGGGGCGCGGGCGCCGGTGGCCGTCGTCCTGGTCGAGTGCGGTGCCGTCCTCACCCCGATCACGTCCCACCAATTCGACATGAAGCGAGCCGCGGCCTGGGCCGCCGAAAACAACCTCGTCGAAGTGACCGTGCAAGCGATGGACGAAGCGGATATCCACACGCTTCTCGGAACCGCCGCGCGATGCGCAAGCGCGGATGTCGCGAAAGAACTGCTTTTGCGAAAGGCGGATCCCAACCGCGCGGACGCTCAAGGCCGCACCCCCATGGTCTTGGCCGCGGAACGCCAGGACGGGGACATGGTCGACGCTTTCGTGAAAGCGGCTCCTCTCGACGTCTCGATTTCCGCGAGCCCCAAGGCGCTGGGTTTGATCCTGTCGTGCGTCATCGACAACCGGCAAGAGCAAGTGGCGCTCGGTCTGATGCAGAGAAAGGATTTCAAGTTCGAGGTCGAACCGAGAACCCTTTCGGACATGCTGATTCTCGCCATCGACGAGGGACGAACGGCCATCGTTCGGACATTGCTCCAGTGCAAACCCGTCGATCTTACCGGCCACCACTTCGGTTTCCTGTTCCTGCGTGCGGTTACCGCTGGCCATGTCGACGTCGTCCGGGAACTGATGGATCGTGGAGCGGATTTCAACGAGGGATCATGGATGGGCACGCCCTTGTCCTATGCTCGTAAAAAGGGATTCGAGTCCATCGTCGCCCTGCTGCTCGAACGCGGCGCCAAGGAGTGATCCCTACATCACCGCGCCGACCTGCCAGGGCACGAACTCGTTCTGCCCATAGCCGTGCTTCTCGCTTTTCGAAGGCTCGCCGGATGCAGTCGCGAGGACGAGCTCGAAGATGCGCTGCCCCATCTCCTGGATGCTTGCCTTGCCATCGATGATCTCGCCGCAATTGATGTCCATGTCTTCCTCTTGCCGCTGCCACAGCGCGGAGTTGGTCGCGAGCTTGAGCGAAGGCGAGGGCGCGCAGCCATAGGCCGAGCCGCGTCCGGTGGTGAAGCAGATCATGTTCGCGCCGCCGGCGACCTGGCCCGTCGCGCTGACCGGGTCGTAGCCCGGCGTGTCCATGTAGACGAAGCCGTGCGCCTTCACCGGTTCGGCGTATTCGTACACCGCTTCGAGATTCGAAGTGCCCCCCTTGGCGACCGCACCGAGAGACTTTTCGAGGATGGTCGTGAGCCCGCCCGCCTTGTTGCCCGGCGACGGGTTGTTGTTCATCTCGCCTTCATTCACCCTGGTGTAGTGCTCCCACCAATGAATGCGCTCGATCAGCTTCTCGCCGACTTCACGCTTCGCGGCGCGACGCGTCAGCAGGTGTTCGGCGCCGTAGATCTCCGGCGTCTCGGAAAGGATCGCGGTGCCGCCGTGCGCGACGAGCAGATCCACGGCCGCGCCCAGCGCCGGATTCGCGCTGATGCCGGAGTACCCGTCCGAGCCGCCGCACTGCAGGCCGATTGTGATGTGCGAGGCGCTGCACGGCTCGCGCTTCACATCGTTCGCGCGCGGCAGCATTTCCTTGATGAGGGCAATGCCCTTCTCCACGGTCTTGCGCGTGCCGCCGGTATCCTGGATGTTGAACACCTTCAGCGTGTCGCCTTCGCGCAAGCTCGAATGAGCGAGCCACGCGTTGATCTGGTTCGCCTCGCAGCCCAGGCCCACCACGAGCACCCCCCAGAAGTTCGCGTGCGTCGCATAACCCGCGAGCGTGCGCTCCAGGATCTGCATGCCCATGCCTTCCGTGTCCATGCCGCAGCCCGTGCCGTGCGTGAGCGCGACGACGCCGTCGACCATCGGGAAGTCCTTCAACGCCGCCGGATTCGTCTGCCGGGAAAAATGATCCGCGATCGCGCGCGCGGCGGTGGCGGAGCAGTTCACGCTCGACAGGATGCCGATGTAGTTGCGCGTCGCGACGCGGCCGTCCGCGCGCTGGATGCCCATGAAAGTCGCTTCCTTGCGGGGCGCCATGGGCTTCACGTCCGCGCCGAACGCATAGTCGCGCGCGAAGTCGCCGCCATTGTCGCCGACGCCCAGGTTGTGCGTATGCACGTGCTCGCCCGCGGCGATCGGTTTCGTCGCGAAGCCGATGATCTGGTTGTAGCGCCGCACGGGCTCGCCGGTGGCGATGTCGCGCGTCGCGACCTTGTGTCCCGGCGGGATGAGGCCCTTGATCGTGACGTTCTCTGCCCGCGCGCCGCCGACAAGCTGGCTGCGTGCGATCAGGACGTCGTCGGCGGGATGAAGTCGGATGAAGGGAGTCATTAAAAGAATTGTTTCGGCAGCCACAAAACCAGCGAGGGAAAGTACGTGATGATGATGAGCGAGCCGAGCAGCGGAACCAGCCACGGCAGGATCGCCATCGTTGTGCGCTCCACCGACAGCTTGGCCACGCGCGCAAGAACGAAGAGCACCATGCCCATCGGCGGATGCAGCAGGCCGATCATCAGGTTGAGCACCATCACCAACCCGAAGTGGATCGGATCGATCCCCAGCTTCTGCACGATCGGCATCAGGATAGGCACGAGGATCGTGATCGCCGCGGTGGGTTCCAGGAAGCAGCCCACGAACAGCATCAGCAGGTTGGCGAGGAGCAGGAAGACCCATGCCTGGTTCGTGAAGCCGAGCACCCATTCGGAGATCGCGGCGGTTACGCCGGTGGCGGTGAGCATCCAGCCGAAGATGCTCGCCGCCGCCACGATGAAGAGCACTGTCGCCGTCGTCTCTACCGTGTCGAGACAGACCTTCACGAACATCTTCCACGTCAAGGTTTTGTACCAGGCCAGGCCCAGCACCATCGCCCAGACGCAAGCCGCAATCGCGCCTTCGGTGGGAGTGAAGAGCCCCGTCGTCATGCCGCCGATCAGCAGCACCGGCGTCATGATCGGCAGCACCGCCTGGAAGTTGAAGACCTTGTCCATGCCGAAGAGGACCACCAATCCTGCGGCAACAGTGGCCTGCGGATGCAGGCCGACCTTGGTGATCAGCAGCCACAGCGCCAGCGGCCACGCGATCACCACGGCGGTTTCCGCCAGCGCCTTGATGAGGCGCGCCCAGTCGAATTTGACGTCCGCGCCCCAGTTGTTCTTGTGGGCGTAGTAGGCGACGGTGAGCATCATGAGGATGGCCATCAGCGCGCCGGGCAGGATGCCCGCGAGGAACAGCGCGCCGACGCTCACGTTCGCCATCATTCCGTAAATCACGAACGGCAGCGAAGGCGGGATGATGGGGCCGAGCGTCGCCGAAGCAGCCGTCACGCCGACCGCGAATTCCGTGCTGTAGCCATGGTCCTTCATCGCCTTGATCTCGATCGTGCCCAGGCCCGCCGCATCGGCGATCGCCGTGCCGCTCA
>JAZKIF010000013.1:247-2316 GCA_040385005.1 Pseudomonadota bacterium | reverse complement strand
GGAACTCCAGCATCATCGCGCCGCACCAGATCTGGCCGATCGGGTTGGCGATGTTGCGGCCCGCGATGTCGGGGGCGGATCCGTGCACCGGCTCGAACAGCGACGGAAACTTCCGGTCCGGATTCAGGTTAGCGCTCGGCGCGATGCCGATCGTGCCGGTGCAGGCGGGGCCCAGGTCGCTCAGGATGTCGCCAAAGAGATTGCTCGCGACCACCACGTCGAAGAAGTCCGGCCGCTGCACGAAATGCGCGGTGAGGATGTCGATGTGGAACTTGTCCACATTCACGTCAGGATAGGCCTTGGCCATCTCGACGACGCGCTCGTCCCAGTACGGCATCGTGATCGCGATGCCGTTCGACTTGGTGGCGGAAGTCAGGTGCTTCTTCGGGCGCGTCTTCGCGAGCTCGAACGCGAATTTCAGAACGCGGTCGACACCCACGCGCGACATGATGGTTTCCTGCATCACGATCTCGCGTTCCGTGCCGGGATACATGCGGCCGCCAACGGCGGAGTATTCGCCTTCGGTGTTCTCGCGCACGATGTACATGTCGATCTCGCCGGGTTGGCGCGCGCTGCCGTCGCGCCGCACGACCGGCGCAATGATGCCGGGCATGAGCCGCGCGGGACGCAGGTTCACGTACTGGTCGAACTCGCGGCGGAACAGCAGCAGCGAGCCCCACAGCGAAACGTGGTCCGCGATCTTCTCGGGCCAGCCGACCGCGCCGAAGTAGATCGCGTCATGGCCGCCGATGCGGTCCTTCCAGTCGTCCGGCATCATCTTGCCGTGCTTCTCGTAGTAGTCCCAGCTCGAGAAGTCGAAGTGGTCGAACGCGAGGTCGATGCCGAACTTGCTCGCCGCCGCCTCCATCACCCGGATGCCCTCGGGCATGGTTTCCTTGCCGATGCCGTCTCCGGCGACGACGGCGATACGTTTTTTCCCAATGTCCTTGCCCATCTTCAACTCCTGAAAAATTCCGAGGCTTCGTCCAGCAACAGCGCCGGCGCCTCCTCGGCGATGTAATGGCCGCACGGGAAGGCGCGGCCGGTGAAATCATTTGCGCGTTCGCGCCACAGCGCGGCGACGTCGAAGCATTTGCCGACGACCCCATGCTCGCCCCACAGCACACGAAGCGGCTGCGAAATCTTTCGGCCCGCGGCGACGTCGGCGCGGTCGTGGTCGAGGTCGATGCCCGCGCTCGCGCGGTAATCCCCGCAGACGCCCATCGCGGTGCCGGGAAGCGCGATGCAGCGCTCGTACTCGGCGAGCGCTTCGGGCGCGAAAGCGCCCAGGCCCGCATGCCGCTTGCCCATCACGCTGCGCACATAGCGCACCGGGTCCGATTCGATCAGAGCTTCGGGCAACGGCGGCGGCTGGATGAGGAAGAACCAGTGCCAGTAGGCCGTGGCGAACTGCAGCGAAGTGTTCTCGTACATCGCCAGCGTGGGCGCGATGTCTAGCAGCATCAGGCGTTCCACCGCTTGGGGATGATCGGCGGCGAGCCGATGCGCGACGCGCCCCCCGCGGTCGTGGGCCAGCACCTGGAACCGGTCGAAGCCCCGTGCCTTCATGAATGCCAGCGCGTCCAGCGCCATCTCGCGTTTTGAGTACGCCGCGCTGTTTTCGCCCGCCGCGGGCCGGCCGGAATCCCCATACCCGCGCAGGTCCATCAGCACGACGGTAAACCGTTCGGCCAGCTTCGGCGCGACGAGGTGCCACATCGCGTGGGTCTGGGGGTGGCCGTGCAGCAACAGGAGTGGTTCGCCTTGGCCACCAGCCCGGCCATGAAGGCGCACGCCATCCCGCGTCACGGTGAACTCTTCGAATTGCTCCAGCATGCGGCGATTCTGGCTTCTGGTGGGCCGGCCTTCAAGCAATAATCGGGCAATCGATTGTTTCCATTGGAGCAAGAGTGCAAAGCCTGCTCGACCGCCAGGACCTGGAACTGCTGCTTGCCGTGCGCGCGCACGGCAGCCTTGCCGCCACCGCAGCCGCCGCGGGAGTGGTGCCCTCGGTGGTCACCAAGAAGCTCGCCGCGCTCGAAGCGCGCCTGGGCTTGCCGCTGTTCCAG
>JAZKIF010000013.1:0-237 GCA_040385005.1 Pseudomonadota bacterium | reverse complement strand
CGGACGACGCGCCGCGTCGTTCCCACCGCCGAATGCGAGTCGCTGTGCGAACGCGCCGCGCCGCTGCTGCAATCGTTCTCCGAACTCGAGGCTCATCTCCAGGAAAAGCGCACCGAGCCCAGCGGCACCATCCGCCTCGCGGCGACCTTCGGGTTCGGGCGCCTCTGGCTCGGCCCTGCCCTCGCCGACTTCCAATCACGTCATCCGCGCCTGGAAGTCCAGGTGCAGCTGACCGAG
>JAZKIF010000012.1:1817-23311 GCA_040385005.1 Pseudomonadota bacterium | reverse complement strand
CGGAGCCCTTGCCGAAGGTCTGGCTGCCCAGGATGGTGGCGCGATGATGGTCCTGCAAGGCGCCGGCGACGATCTCGCTGGCGGATGCGGAGCCTTCGTTGACGAGCACCACGAGCGGCACGTTCTTGAGCGCGGCGGGCAGGCGGCGCAGCGGGTCCGCGCCGGCGCGGCGCTGGTAGAACTCCGGCGCGGCCTTGTAGATGAACTTGCTTTCCGCGAGCTGGCCGTTGGTGGAGACCACCGTGACGTTCTCGGGCAGGAAAGCCGCGGAGATCGCGACGGCGGCGTCGAGCAGGCCGCCCGGGTCGTTGCGCAGGTCCAGCACCATGCCCTTGAGGTTGGGCTCGGCCTTGTAGATCTCCTCGACCTTCTTTGCGAAGTCATCCACCGTGCGTTCCTGGAACTGCGACAGGCGGATCCAACCGTAGCCGGGCTCGATGACCTTGCCGCGCACCGATTGCGTGCGGATTTCCTCGCGGGTGATCGTCACCGGGAAGCTGCGGTTCTCGTCCTTGCGGAAGATCGTGAGCATCACCTTGGTGTTGGGTTCGCCGCGCATCTTTTTCACGGCGTCCGACAGCGACAGGCCCTTGACGACCGAGTCATCGATCTTGGTGATGAGGTCGTTGGGCTTGAGGCCCGCGCGATAGGCGGGCGAGCCTTCGATCGGGGAGACGACCTTGACCAGGCCGTCTTCCTGGGAGATCTCGATGCCCACGCCGACGAAGCGGCCGGAGGTGCCTTCGCGGAATTCCTTGAAGGACTTCTTGTCGAAATACTGGGAATGGGGATCGAGGCTGGAGACCATGCCCGCGATCGCGTCCTGGATCAGCTTCTTCTCGTCGACCGGCTCCACATAGTCGCTCTTGACCATGCCGAAGACCTGGGCGAGCTGCTGCAGCTCTTCGAGGGGCAGCGGAGCCAGGGAGCCTCGCGCGACCGTCTGCAACGACACCGTGGTCAGCGCGCCGGCCAATGCGCCTACGGAAATCCAGCCGGCAATCTTGAGTTTCTGGCTCATGGGGAGTGAATCCTGTCCTCTACTGCTGAAAATATACACCTGCGACCCGGTTATGACGCAACCGTTACGCCAGGGTTCCGGGCCCCTGTCTCCAATCGTGCAAAACTCCCGCGTTTTACCCCGTCTTTACGCTGTGCCACAGCGGGGTTACGCCTTGCCCTGCTGTGCCACCGCGGCCGCCGCGCGTGCCGCCGCTTCGGCATCGCCGAGGTAGTAGCTCTTCAGCGGCTTCAGGTTCTCGTCGAGCTCGTACACCAGCGGGATTCCGTTGGGAATGTTCAGCCCGACGATGTCGCTGTCGGAGATGCCGTCGAGGTATTTGACCAGCGCGCGGATGGAGTTTCCATGCGCGGAAACCACGACGCGGCGGCCGGACCTGATCGCAGGGGCCATGGACTCGTTCCAGAACGGCATCACGCGCGCGACGGTGTCCTTCAGGCACTCGGTGAGCGGCACCTCGGCCGGAGCCATCTTCGCGTAGCGCACATCGCCGCGCTCGCTGCGGGGATCGTTCGCATCCAGCGGCGGTGGCGGCGTGTCGTAGCTGCGGCGCCAGATCAACACCTGCTGGTCGCCGTACTTGCGGGCCGTCTCGGCCTTGTTCAGGCCCTGCAGGCCCCCGTAGTGGCGCTCGTTGAGGCGCCACGAGTGCACGACCGGCAGCCAGGTGCGATCCATCTCGTCCAGCACGTGCCAGAGGGTGCGCGTGGCGCGCTTGAGCACGCTGGTGTAGCAGAGGTCGAAGTCGTAGCCCTCCGTGCGCAGCAGCTGGCCCGCGGCCTTGGCCTGTTCGATGCCGGTGGGGGTCAAATCCACGTCGGTCCAGCCGGTGAATCGGTTTTCGAGGTTCCAGGTCGATTCGCCGTGGCGGATCAGGACGAGCTTGTGCATGGGCAGGGAAATGAGAAGGGGAAAGCAGGCATTTTAGAATCGCGGGTTGCCCCGAGCGGGCGGATCAAGGAAATACGTGAAATTCATTCTCGACAACTGGATGCTCATCTCCGTGGCGGTGGCCTCGGGCGGCATGCTCCTTTGGCCCGTGATCGCAGGCGCGACCGCGAGTGGCCTCACCAGCCCGGCGGCCGTTCAGCTCATCAACCGCGAGCGCGCGGTGGTGGTGGACGTGAGCGAAACCGAAGAGTTCGCAGCCGGTCATGTGGGCGGCTCGCGCAATGTCCCGGTGAGCGATCTCGAGAAGCGCCTGCCCGACGTGGTGAAGAACAAGACCGTGCCGCTGATCCTCGTGTGCGCCACGGGCGCACGCTCGAATCGCGCGCTGGCGGTGGCGAAAAAACTCGGCTATGACAAGGCCCAAGTGCTCCAGGGCGGGCTGAAATCCTGGAAAGAGGCTAATCTTCCGGTTGAAAAATCCTGAAGCCTTTCCTCCGATGCAGTCCGTCAAGATGTACACCACGGCCGTTTGCCCCTATTGCATTCGCGCCAAGCAGATCCTCAAGTCCAAGGGCGTCGATACCATCGACGAAATCCGCGTCGACATGAACCCCCAGGAGCGCATGAAGATGATGGAGATCACCGGCCGGCGCACCGTGCCGCAGATCTTCATCGGCGACACGCACGTGGGCGGCTGCGACGAGCTGATGGCGCTCGACAGCCGGGGCGGGCTCGTGCCGCTGCTGAACGCCGGCTGACGCGCGAGGACGCCCTCGCGCGTCCTGAGATAATCGCCCGCTTAACCTCCGGCCCGCTCGGCCTTGCCGACGGGCCTTTGTATTGACCCGAAAGACAACCATGGCCGACCAGCAGCAGCAAGACCCCGTGTTCCAGATCCAGCGCATCTACCTGAAGGAAGCCTCGCTGGAGCAACCCAATTCCCCCGCGATCCTGATCGAGCAGGAGCAGCCGCAGGTCGACATCCAGCTGGGCGTCGAAGCGCTGCAGGCCGCCGAAGGTGTCTTCGAGATCAGCGTCACTGCCACGGTCACCACGAAGATCGGCGAGAAGACCATGTTCCTGGTCGAAGCCAAGCAGGCCGGCATCTTCGAGATTCGCAACCTCCCGCAGGACCAGCTGAGCCAGGTGATGGGCATCGCCTGCCCGCAGATCGTCTATCCGTACCTGCGCGCCACCGTGGCCGACATCATCACGCGCGCCGGCTTTCCGCCCGTGCACCTCTCCGAGATCAACTTCCAGGTCATGTACGAGCAGCAGCGCGCCGAGCAGGAAGCCGCCGCCCAGCCCTCGCCGATCATCACGACGGCCTGAGGGCCGCCGCGGATCGGCCGTCATGAAGGTCGCGATCCTCGGTGCCGGCGCATGGGGCACGGCGCTGGCCGTGAACATCGCGCCGCGCAACGAGGTGACGCTGTGGGCGCGTGACGCGGCGCTGGCGGGCGCCCTCGCGTCCGGCCGCATCAATGAGCGCTACCTTCCGGGCATTCGCTTGCCCGGCGCCATCCGGATCGAAGCCGGCGGCACGCCCGGTCTGGCCGCACTGGCGGCAGCGCATGAACTCGTCATCGTCGCCACGCCGATGGCGGGCCTGCGCGAGATGCTGGTGGCGCTGCGCGATACCGAGGTGCCCGTCGCCTGGCTTTGCAAAGGCTTCGAAGCGTCCCTCCATGGTGCCGATGGCCTGCTCGGTCACGAGATTCGCGCGCAAGTTGCGCCGCGCCTGATGGGAGGCGCCTTGAGCGGTCCGAGCTTCGCCCAGGAAGTCGCGCAGGGGCGCCCCACGGCGCTGGTCGCCGCGAGCGCGCATCCGAAAGTGCGCGATGCATTGGTCGCCGCGGTCCACGGAAGCACGGTTCGTGTCTACGTGAACGACGATCTGCCCGGCGTCGAAGTGGGCGGGGCGGTGAAGAACGTGCTGGCCATCGCCGCTGGCTTGTGCGACGGGCTGGACCTGGGCTTGAATGCGCGCGCCGCGTTGATCACCCGGGGACTGACGGAGATCACGAGGCTTGGCATCGCACTGGGCGCGCGGGCCGAGACGTTCATGGGACTGTCGGGTTTGGGCGACCTTGTGCTCACGGCGACCGGCGACTTGAGCCGCAACCGCCGCATCGGTTTCTTGCTGGCGCAGGGACGGTCGCTGGGCGACGCGGTGGAATCCCTCGGGCATGTGGCGGAAGGCGTCTATTGCGCTCGCACCGTCGTTGCGCGTGCAGTTCGGCTCGGGGTGGAAATGCCCATCGCGAGCGCGGTGGTGGCGCTCCTCGAAGGCACGCTCACACCGGCGCGCGCTGTTGCCGAGTTGATGGGGCGCGACCCCACGATGGAAGGCGCCTGACGCCTCGCTCAGGCAGTGGCAGGTAGATCGATCGCCGCAAGGGCCTCGCTGATGGCCTGCGAATCGCGCGGACGCACGAGCCGCGCCACCTCCTGGCCATCGCGCAGGAACACGAGCGTCGGCCAGAGCTTCACGCGGTACGAGCGGCCCAGCGGTCGGCCGCTCCCGTCTTCCACCTTGGTGTGACGCACCTGTTGGTGATCCTTGAAAGCCGCCGCTATCAACGGTTGCGCGGCACGGCAGTAGCCGCACCACGATGTTCCGAATTCCAGCACTGCGGGGCCGCGCCAGTTGTCCACGTCGGCGCGCTGTGGCTCGACGGTTGTCGTTTCGGTCTCCATGGCACGATGATCGCAGAGGATCGAAAGTGTTGGGTAGGCGCACGCCGCCTTCGGAAGTCGGCAAGGTCGGCCATGGCGGCCACAGGTTCTTCCTCTTGCCGCTATGCTCGCTTCCTATGCCGCCGATCATCGAATTCACGCCCGAACTGATTTCCCGGATTGCCCAGGCCGACGCCGCGCGGGCGCTCGCCGAAGACGTGGGCGAAGCCGACCTCACCGCGCAACTCGTGCCTGCGGAACGGCGCGCCCGTGCCCGCGTTCTGGCACGCGAGGCTGCCGTGATCTGCGGCGGTCCCTGGGTCGAAGCCGCGTTGCGCCAGGTCGAACCTCAAGTGGAGATTCATTGGCTCGTGCGCGAAGGCCAGCGCTGCATCGAAGACCAGGTCGTGCTGGAAATCGAAGGCGCGGCGCGCGGACTGTTGACGGCGGAACGCACGGCGCTGAATTTCCTGCAGATGATGAGCGCGGTGGCGACGAAGACCGCCGCGTACGTCGATGCGGTGCGCGGCACGCGCGCGAAGATCGTCGACACTCGCAAGACGCTGCCCGGCCTGCGCATGGCGCAGAAGTACGCCGTGCGCGCGGGCGGCGGCACCAACCACCGCATCGGCCTGTACGACGCCGTTCTCATCAAGGAAAACCACATCGCCGCGGCGGGCGGTGTGAAGCAGGTGCTCGAGGCCACGCGGGCCGTTGCGGCACAGGCAGCTTTTGTCGAGATCGAGGTCGAGACGCTGGACCAATTGAGGGATGCCCTTGCCGCCGGCGCGACGATGATCCTGCTGGACAACATGGACCTCGCGACGCTGCGGGAAGCCGTGCGCATCAACGATGCGCGCGCCGTGCTGGAGATCTCCGGCGGCGTGACGATGGACAGCGTGCGCGCCCTGGCGGAAACCGGCGTGGACCGCATCTCCATCGGCGCGCTGACCAAGGACGTCAAGGCGACCGATTTCTCGATGCGCCTGAAAGAAATCTGAAGGTTGATCCACCCATGAGCGCTGTCATCCCCATCAAGGAAGTCGAGTACGAACACCCGCTGCCCGGCGACACCTGCGACACGAAATTCGCGTGGGCGCGCGTGCCCGCCGAGCCGACGCAGGACGAACGCGCCGCGCTGAAAGACAAGATCAGGCGCCTGCTCAAGGAGCGAAACGCGGTGATGGTGTCGCACTACTACGTGCACCCCGACCTGCAGGACCTTGCCGAGGAAACCGGCGGCATCGTGAGCGATTCGCTGGAGATGGCGCGCTTCGGCCGCGACCATCCCGCGACCACGCTGGTGGTCTCCGGCGTGAAGTTCATGGGGGAGACGTCCAAGATCCTCTCCCCGGAAAAGCGCGTGCTCATGCCCGACCTCGACGCGACCTGTTCGCTCGACCTCGGCTGCCCGATCGACGAATTCTCCGCGTTCTGCGACCAGCATCCGGACCGCACGGTGGTCGTCTATGCGAACACCAGCGCGGCGGTGAAGGCGCGCTCGGACTGGCTGGTCACTTCCAGCTGCGCGCTCGACATCGCGCGCGCGCTCAAGGACAAGGGCCACAAGATTCTCTGGGCGCCCGACAAGCACCTGGGCGGGTACATCCAGCGCGAGACCGGCGCGGACATGGTGTTCTGGAACGGCTCGTGCATCGTGCACGACGAGTTCAAGGCGTTCGAGCTGGAAGCACTGAAGAAGCAATACCCGAAAGCCAAGGTCCTTGTGCATCCCGAGTCGCCGGCCGATGTCGTGGCGCTGGCCGATGCGGTGGGTTCCACCTCCGGCATCCTCAAGGCCGCGCACGACATGAACGCGAAAGAGTTCATCGTCGCCACCGACAACGGGATGATGCACAAGCTGCGCACGCTGAACCCCGGCAAGGTGTTCATCGAAGCCCCGACGGCCGGCAACAGCGCGACCTGCAAGAGCTGCGCGCATTGCCCGTGGATGGCGATGAATGGCCTTGCCGGGCTTGCGCACGTGCTGGAAACCGGCGCGAACGAAGTGCATGTCGATCCCGCGCTCGGCCTGCGCGCGCGGGTGCCGATCGATCGCATGCTGGCGTTCACCGCCGCCCTGAAAGCGGGGCAACCCGCGGGCTCGCTGGTGCCGAACATCGGCGCTGCCTGAGTGACCGCTCGCTGCACGGCGAGCGAAGGCGGGTGCATGGTTGGCTCGCCAGGTAGTTCAAGGATGTAATTTCTCGAAGTTGACCGGCCGATGGCTGAGCCTTAAGGTCCAATCCCGACCGAAAGGAAACTCCATGGCCAGGCCACTCACCGCAGTAGATTTCCGACTTGCAAAGAGCAATCCTGCCAAGGTGTTCTGGTTTGGAGACCTGCTCGATACGCTGGATGCCAAGGACCTGCAGGAGCTGGTCCGCAGCGCGACGTACTCGAGCCAGGCGCTGGCCCACGGCGCGATCAGCGCCCTGGTCGCGCGCATTAGCCTGCACCTGCGTTCGCACAATCCGGCGCTCTTCGTCACCTACATGGATGCCAAGCGGCGCCTCTACCGACGACCGCATGCGGCAACGCACGACCTGGGCGAGTTCGGCTTGAGCCTGCAGCGCGTGCTGCAGGAGCTGTGCGTGGGCCATCAGCGCAAACTGCTGAGCGCGACCAGCCTGGACCTGCAGTGGACGCGCGAGTTCCTGGCGTCCGCCGTTGCGCAGGCGCTGGCGAACATCACGCCGGCGCAAGGCCCCAATGGCACGGCGCGCGAAGTCGTGTTCGCGGCGTATCCGTTCCTGGACGATGACGGCGACAACGAGGCCATGCGCCTGTTCGGCATCGCGCGGTACAACGCGATCAAGTGCAAGGCCCTTGACGTGTTGTACTCACCCGCCTACCGCGCGGCGTTGAATGACGCGATCGACTACGTCATCCAGGATGCGCCGCCTGGCCGGCAGATCGTGTGGGCGCAGTGCCTGGCCGCGGCCCGTCGCAAGACCCATCCCCTCGCGCTCGCGGAGTCGCTTGGATTTTCCTTCGACGAATCGGGACGCAATCGGGCCAAGGTCGCGCTCACCCGCATGGGCCGGCGCCTGCACGACAGGTACTTCCAGATCTTGTGCGCGCGCCAGATGATGACGCCGGTCATCTCCGAATTCATGGCACTGCAATACCGCGTGCCCCGGGAAATAGTGCGCGCGGGGCTGCACGGCATACGGATGGCCAATTCTCATGCCGTCTCGTACGCGCGGCCCGCCGCCACCGGACCCGGCGGCCAGCCGGGATCTTCATTCATCGCTTTTCAAAAGAGTCAAGAGGGAAACAATGCCGATCGTTAAACACCAGTCTCGCGTGAGCGAGGATATAGGCCTGCCGTCCCAGTCGGCGGTGGAGTGGGAACTGAAATCGGTGCTCGGCGCCAGCGCCAGCAGCCTCGACGAGGAGGAGCGGCGGCTGGCGACGGTGAGTTGCCTGCTCGGCGAATCCTGGAAAGGCGATGACGTCTGCCCTGAGGAAGACTTCATGGGCATCCCCCCGAGCTTCCAGGCCCTGATCAGCGCGGCCCTGGACGCGGACCTGCGCGGTGTGACCTTGAAGAAGAAGTCGTCCGTGAAGGCCCGGTCGTCGCCGCCGATGAGCGACGAGGCGAAGCTGCTGCGCCTGCAAGCCGAGGTGCTGCTTGCCAGGGCGCGCAAGAACCAGATCATCCGCAAGCTGACGGCGGGCAAGCCCAGCGCGCGCGCCACTTCCAAGCCGTGTGCCCGGGCCTCGCGCGCCGAGCAGCGACCGGCCGCGGTGCGCGAAGATTTGCGTGTCTAGTCCCGTGGGCTTGAGCGCATCCCCCTTCGGCGACAGTCAGAACTCGAGGTTGTCGATCAGCCGGGTCGAGCCGATCCGCGCGGCGCCCAGCGCCACCAGCGAGTCCCCTTCGTGCGGCGATTGCAGGTCCGAGCGGCGGCGCACCGTCATGTAATCCAGCTTCCAGCCGCGCCGCTCCAACGTCGCCAGGGCCGCCGCTTCGATCGCCGCGAAGTCGGACCGGCCGCCCCGCACCGCATCGGCCATGCGCTGGAGTTCGCATGACAGCTGCACCGCTTCGTCGCGCTCGGCCGCGGACAGGTAGCCGTTGCGTGACGACAGCGCGAGGCCGTCTTGCGCGCGCGAGGTTTCGCCCGCGACGATCTCGATCGGCAGCGCGAATTGCGAGACCATGCGACGGATGATCATGAGCTGCTGGTAGTCCTTCTTGCCGAACACGGCGACGCGCGGTTGCACGCAGCCGAACAGCTTCATCACCACCGTGCTCACGCCGACGAAGAAGCCCGGGCGAAAGTGCCCTTCCAGCATGTCGGCGAGTTCGGCCGGCGGGTGCACCTTGTAGGTCTGCGGCTGCGGATAGAGCTCCTTCTCCGTCGGCGCGAACAGCACGTCGCAGCCGACCGCTTCCAGCTTGGCGAGGTCGGCGTCCCAGGTGCGCGGGTAGGTGTCGAAATCCTCGTGCGGCAGGAACTGCAGGCGGTTCACGAAGATGCTCGCTACGCTCACGTCGCCCAGCCCTTTGGCTTGCTTCACCAGGGCGAGGTGTCCGTCGTGCAGGTTGCCCATCGTGGGCACGAAGGCGGGCTTGCTCGAGCCGGCAAGAAGGTCACGCAGTTCTGCGATGGTGCGGGCGATTTTCATGCTTCAGTAGGTGTGGAATTCGGGATCGGGGAAGGACTTGTCTTTCACGGCGGCGACGTAGCGGGCCAGGGCCTCGGACACGCTGCCGCTGCCTTGCATGAAGTCGCGCACGAAGCGCGGGAGCTTGCCGCCGGTGACGCCAAGCATGTCGTGCAGCACGAGCACCTGGCCCGAACAATCCACGCCCGCGCCGATGCCGATCACCGGGATGTCCAGTGCCTCGGTGACACGGCGAGCCAGCGCGGAAGGAACGAGTTCCAGCACGAGCATCGCGGCGCCGGCTTGCGCGAGTTCGCGCGCATGCGCCAGGAGCACTGCCGCGCTGTCGTCGTCGCGTCCCTGCACGCGATAGCCCCCAAGCGCGTGTACCGATTGGGGCGTGAGGCCCAGGTGCGCGCAGACCGGGATGCCGCGCTCGACCATGAAGCGCACCGTGTCCGCGGTCCAGCCGCCGCCTTCGAGCTTCACCATCTGCGCGCCCGCCTGCATGAGCACCGTGGCGCTGCGCGCGGCTTGTTCGCGGGACTCCTGGTAGCTGCCGAAGGGCAGGTCGCCGATGAGCCACGCGCGCCGGTTGCCCTGCGCGATGCAGCGCGTGTGATACGCCATGTCGGCCAGCGACACGGGCACGGTGCTCGTGTGGCCTTGAAGCACCATGCCCAGGGAGTCGCCGACCAGCAGGCAGTCCACGCCGGCCGCGTCGAGCAGGCGCGCGAAGCTCGCGTCGTAGCAGGTGAGCATCGCGATCTTTTCGCCGGCGGCGTGCATCTCGCGCAGGCGATGCAGCGTCACCGGTTTGCGCGTGAGGGCGGTATCGCTCATGCGCGCACGAGTGGTTCGGGTTGCCCCGGCTTCAGCCCGAGCCGGGTGAGCAGTTCCGTGTCGGCGAGCGTGTCCGGGTTGCCCGTGGTCAGCAGCTTGTCGCCGTAGAAGATCGAATTCGCGCCGGCCATGAAGCACAAGGCCTGTACCGCGTCGCCCATCTGCTGCCGCCCGGCGGAAAGCCGCACGCGGGCCCGCGGCATCGTGATCCGGGCTACCGCGATGGTGCGCACGAACTCGAAGGGATCCAGCGGCGCCTGCTCCGCGAGCGGGGTGCCCTTGACGCGCACGAGGTGGTTGATGGGCACGGACTCGGGATAGGGCGCGAGATTGGCCAGCTGCGCGATCAGCCCCGCGCGTTGCAGCCGCGATTCGCCCATGCCCACGATGCCGCCGCAGCAGACCTTCACGCCCGCATCGCGCACGCGTTCCAGCGTGTCCAGGCGATCCTGATAGTCGCGCGTGGTGATGACGTCGCCGTAGAAGTCGGGCGCGGTGTCGAGGTTGTGGTTGTAGTAGTCCAGGCCCGCATCGCGCAGCGCCTGGGCATGGCCGTCTTCGAGCATGCCGAGCGTGGCGCAGGTTTCCAGGCCGAGGGACTTCACGGTACTCACCAGCTCGGCGACCTTCTCGATGTCGCGGTCTTTCGGCGCGCGCCAGGCCGCGCCCATGCAAAAGCGCGTCGCGCCGGCGTCCTTGGCGCGCTGCGCCGCCTGCAGCACCTCGGCCGGCTCCATCAACCTGGAGGCCTCGACCCCGGTGTCGTAGCGCGCCGCCTGCGGGCAGTAGCCGCAGTCTTCGGGACAGCCTCCGGTCTTGATCGACAGGAGGGTGGCGAGCTCCACCAGCGTCGGGTCGAAGTTCTCACGGTGGACGGTCTGGGCCCGATGCAGCAGGTCCGGAAAGGGAAGATCGAACAGGGCTTGCACGGCGTCCACGCGCCAGCGGGCGGCGATGGTGGGCACGGCATCGCGCGGCGGCGCGCGGTGCAGGGTGACGGGTTGCTCGGACACAGTGGACATCGGCTACTCCATGGTGGAACTGGGGAATCGGGGAATGGGATCAGGCAAGGGCAAGGCCCGTCGGTCGAGACGCCGTGGAATGCGCGAGTTCGGCCAGCGCCTTTATCAGCCGATCGACGTCGGCCTCGCTGTGCGCGGCCGACAGCGCGATGCGCAGGCGCGCAGTGCCTTCGGGCACGGTGGGCGGACGGATCGCGGGCACCCACAGGCCACGCGCGCGCAAGCCCTCCATCACGGCCAGGGCTTCGTCGTTGGGACCGATCACGAGGGCCTGCACTGCCGTGGTGGATTCGCCGAGCGTCCAGGATGTATCGCGCACCCCGCTGCCAAGTCCCTCGCGCAGCCGGGCGATGAGGCGCCCCAGGTGATCGCGTCGCCACTGTTCGCCCTCCATGAGCCGCAAGCTGGCGCGCAAGGCGGTAGCGAGCAGGGGCGGCGCGGCCGTGGCGAAGATGTAGCTGCGGGTCTTTTGCAGCAGCCACTCGACCAGGGCATCGTCCCCTGCGACAAACGCACCGGCCACGCCGGCCGCCTTGCCGAGGGTGGCCATATACAGCACGCGCCGCGACGCCGTGGCGCCGGTCAGCCCGAAGTGCGCGAGGCAGCCGCGACCCTGCGGGCCCAGCACGCCGAAACCGTGCGCGTCGTCCAGGAGGAGCAGCGCGTCGTGCCGCTCGCACAGCGCCAGCAGGCCGGGAATGTGGGCGATATCGCCGTCCATGCTGAACACCGCATCGCTCACGACCAGCTTGCGCCGCGCGGGGCTCTGCGCGAGCGCTTCGGCCAGCGCCGTGAGGTCGCCATGCGCGTAACGATGGATGCGCGCGCGCGACAGGCGCGCGCCGTCGATCAGGCAGGCGTGATTGAGTGCGTCGGAGAACAAGGCGTCGTCCGCGCCGACCAGCGCCGGAATGATGCCGATGTTCGTGGCGTAGCCCGCGTAGAAATAAAGGGCGCGCGGCAGCTGGGTGAAGTGCGCCAGTTCGTGTTCGAACGCTTCGTTCGCCGCGCTGTGTCCGCTCACCAATGGCGACGCGCCCGCGCCCACGCCGAACTCGCGCGCGCCCGCGCAGGCGGCCGCCACGAGATCCGGATGGCCCGCGAGGCCCAGGTAGTCGTTGCTGCAGAACCCGAGCATGGATTGGCCGTCGACGCGCAGCCGCGCGCCGCCCTCCGGCACGACCACCCGGCGCTTGCGCCGCAGGCTCGCCTGGTCCAGCTGCGCGATGCGCGCGGGAAATTCATCGAGCCAGGAGGATGCGAGGGTCATGGTGCGGGCAAGTCGATGGCGATCGCGCGCGGATCGGGCGCGTCTTGATAGGCGATGTCTGCCAACAGCGGCACCGCGAGCCTGCGATGCAGCCAGGCGATGTTGTCGTCCTGGGCCTGCATCGCGGGGTCGATGCGGTTGGCCACCCAGCCGGCCAGCACGAGTCCGCGCGCGCGGATCGCTTCGGCCGTCAGCGCCGCGTGGTTCAGGCACCCCAGCCGCAAGCCGACCACCAGCACCACGGGCAGGGCGAGCGCCTGCGCGAGGTCCGCGCCGGTCTCGTCATCGGTGAGCGGCACGAAGAAGCCGCCCGCGCCTTCGACGACCACGGCGTCGGCGTTGCGGGCAAGCTCACGATGGCAGCGCACGAGATGCGCGATGGCTATGGTCTGTCCGGCGCGCCGCGCCGCGATGTGCGGCGACAACGGATCGGGCAGCAGCACCGGGTTGTCCAGTTCAGAGGCGACGGCAACGGTGGAGGCCGCGCGCAGCGCGAGCGCATCTTCGCTGGCCCAGCCGTCGCCGTGGCGGATCGCCCCGGCCGCCACCGGCTTCATGCCCACGACGCGCGGATAGCGGCGCGCGAGCGCATGCAGCAGCGCGGCAGCGACGAGGGTCTTGCCGACACCCGTGTCGGTGCCGGTGACGAAACACGATTTCATACGGGCTGCGTCTCCTCGGCGAGCGTGGCGGCCAGCGCATCGATGGCGCCGCGCGCCAGACACTCGACTGCTTCCGCGTCCAGCACGTAGGGCGGCATGGCATAGACCGTGCGGCCGATCGGCCGCAGCACCACGCCGCGCGACATCGCGTGGTGGTGATAGCGGCGGGCGAAGTGGGGCAGGCTGGTTTCAATGTCCCAAGCCCAGATCATCCCGAGCCGGCGCGCGTGGCGCACGCGCGAGTGATGCGTGAGCGGAAGGAGTGCCTCGTCCAGCGCGCGTCCGAGCGCCGCGTTCTGCGCGAGCACGTCCTGCTGTTCGAAGATGTCGAGCGTCGCGAGCGCGGCGCGGCAAGCGAGCGGGTTGCCGGTGTAGGAATGGGAATGCAGGAAGCCGCGTGCCGTGTCGTCGTCGTAGAAGGCTTCGTACACGGCATCGGTCGTCAACACCGCAGACAGGGGCAGGGTGCCGCCGGTCAATCCTTTCGACAGGCAGATGAAGTCAGGCCGGATGCCTGCCTGCTGGTGCGCGAACATCGTGCCGGTGCGGCCGAACCCCGTCGCGATCTCGTCGGCGACCAGATGCACCTGATAACGGTCGCACAGCATGCGCGCGATGGACAGGTATGCCGGGTCGTGCATCGCCATGCCGGCCGCGCACTGGACCAGCGGCTCGAGAATCAGCGCGGCGGTCTCATGGTGGTGTTCGGCGAGCCACCTCTCCAGCGCCGCTGCGGCGCGGCGGGCGACGTCGGCAGGGCTTTCCCCGGCCCGCGCGTTGCGCGCGTCAGGACTGGGCACCGTCGCGGCCAGCCGCAGCAGCGGCGCGTAGGGATCGCGAAAGACGCCGATGTCGGTCACCGCCAGCGCGCCCACCGTCTCGCCGTGGTAGCCGCCGGCGAGTCCAACGAAGCGGCTCTTGCCGGGTTGCCCGGTGTTGCGCCAGTAGTGCGCGCTCATCTTCAGGGCGATCTCGGTGGCGCTGGCGCCGTCGCTGCCGTAGAAGGCGTGGCCCAGTCCGGTGAGCGCGGACAGGCGTTCGGACAATTCCACCACCGGCGCATGCGTGAAGCCGGCGAGCATCACATGGTCGAGGCGCTCGAGCTGGTCCGCCAGGGCCGCCTTGATGTGCGGATGCCCGTGGCCGAACAGGTTGACCCACCACGAACTGATGGCATCGAGGTAACGTTTGCCGTCGGCACCGTGGAGCCAGGCTCCCGAGGCGCTCGCGATGGCCACCGGAGGCTGCGCCTCGTGCAGCTTCATCTGTGTGCAGGGGTGCCACACGCTGCGCAGGCTGCGCGCGGAAAGCGTTTCCATGCCGCGGGTTCCGGCGGTCAGGACAGCTGCTGCGTCGGCACGTGGTCGCGCGCGCCGATCCGGCGATTGGCCTCGTCCACGAAGACGAGCTTCGGCTTGTGGCCAGCAAGCTGGTCCTCATGCACTTGTGCGAACGACGCGATGATGATCAGGTCACCGACCGCGGCGCGCCGAGCCGCCGAGCCGTTCACCGAAATCATTCCCGATCCGCGCTGGCCCCGGATCGCGTAGGTGACGAAGCGCTCGCCGTTGTTGATGTTCCAGATGTGGACCTGTTCGTTCTCGGCGATGTCGGCCGCCTCGAGCAGGTTTTCGTCGATGGCGCAGGAGCCCTCGTAATGCAATTCACATTGCGTCACCGCCACGCGGTGGATCTTGGACTTGAGAAGGGTTCGAAACATCGGGTCTCCAGGCTAACGTCCTGCCGCTCATGTTGCAGCGCAGCAGATTGTAGGCAAGGGGATTCGACAATTGGTCGAACGACTTCCCGGGGACGTCAGGGCTTGAGGACCGTCGGATTCGCGACGTCCGCGAGCTGCGGATAGTCCTTGATGAAGTGCCCGCCGCGGCTCTCGTGCCGCGCCTGCGCGGAGCGCACGATGAGGTCCGCCACCGTCACGAGGTTGCGCAGCTCCAGCAGGTCGCGCGTCACGTGGAAGTTCGCGTAGAACTCCTCGATCTCCTCCTGCAGCAACCGGATGCGGTGCGACGCGCGCTCGAGGCGCTTGTTCGTGCGCACGATGCCCACGTAGTCCCACATGAAGCGGCGCAACTCGTCCCAGTTGTGGGAGATGACCACGGCCTCGTCCGCATCGGTGACCTGGCTCTCATCCCACGCCGGAACATCGGGCAGGGCGGCCGGGCTGGCCGACCGGATGTCCTGCGAGGCCGAGTCGGCGAACACCATGCACTCCACCAGCGAGTTGCTCGCAAGTCGATTCGCGCCATGCAGGCCGGTGTAGGCGCACTCGCCGATCGCATGCAGGCCCGCGAGATCCGTGCGGCCGGCGAGATCGGTGTGCACGCCGCCGCAGGTGTAGTGCGCGGCGGGCACGACCGGAATGGGTTGCTTCGTGATGTCGATGCCGAGTTCCAGGCAGCGCGCGTAGATCGTCGGGAAGTGTTCCTTGACGAACGCGGCGGGCTGGTGCGAGATGTCGAGGTACACGCAATCCAGGCCGTGCTTCTTCATCTCGAAATCGATCGCGCGGGCGACGACGTCGCGCGGCGCGAGTTCGGCGCGTTCGTCGTGCTGCGGCATGAAGCGCGTGCCGTCCGGCAGCAGCAGGCGCCCGCCCTCGCCGCGCACGGCTTCCGAGATGAGGAAGGACTTGACGCTCGGGTGGTACAGGCAGGTCGGGTGGAACTGGATGAACTCCATGTTCGTCACGCGGCAGCCCGCGCGCCACGCGGCCGCGATGCCGTCGCCGGTAGAGGTGTCGGGATTGGTGGTGTACAGGTACACCTTGCCCGCGCCGCCGGTTGCCAGAATGGTCTGCGGCGCGCGGTACGTGAGCACTTCGTCGGTGGCTTCGTCCAGTGCGTAAAGGCCGACGCATGCCGGCGGGCCGTCGAGACCGAGCTTTCGGCTGGTGATCAAGTCCACCAGCGTGTGGTGCTCGAACACCGTGATGTTCGGCGTGCGGCGCACGTGTTCGATCATGGTCTGCTGCACGGCGGCGCCGGTCGCATCGGTCACGTGCACGATGCGTCGTGCGCTGTGTCCGCCTTCGCGCGTGAGGTGCAGGTGGCCGTCTTCCTGCGAGAACGGCACGCCCAGTTTGCTGAGCCACGCGATGCTCTCGGGCGCGTGTTCGACGACGAACCGCGTCGCATCGAGCTGCGACAGCCCCGCGCCTGCGACCAGGGTGTCGTCCACATGCGATGCGAACGTGTCGCCTTCGCCCAGCACGGCCGCGATGCCGCCTTGTGCCCAACTGCTGGAGCCGTCGCGCAATTCGCGCTTGGTCAGCACCGCCACGCGGTGGGTAGGGGCGAGGTGTAAAGCGGCCGACAGGCCGGCGAGGCCGCTGCCGACGATGAGGACGTCGAAATCTAGTGAGGTGCTCATTGGTTCAGGCAGGTTGGTAGGCGAGCCGTACGTAGATGGGGGCGTAGGCTTCGGCTTGCGTCACGTCGATCAGGGTTTCCTTGGCGAGTTCGAGCATCGCGATGAAGGTCACGATCAGCACCTGGACGCCGCGCGACGGGTCGAACAGGTGCTCGAACTCCACGAACTTGCGGCCCTGCAGCGCCCGCAGCACGATGCTCATGTGCTCGCGCACGGAGAGCTCTTCGCGCGTGATCTTGTGGTGCTGGATGAGCTTCGCGCGCTTGACGATATCCCGCCATGCCTCCTGCAGGTCCACGACGTTCACGTCCGGAAAGCGCGGCTGCAGCGCCTGCTCGATGTAGACCTGCGCGCGCAGCACGTCGCGGCCCATTTGCGGGACTTCGTTCAGGCGCGCGGCCGCGAGCTTCATCTGCTCGTACTCCAGCAGGCGGCGAACCAGCTCGGCGCGCGGATCTTCGGGCTCCTGGCCCTCGGCGACCTTGCGCGGGGGCAGCAGCATGCGCGACTTGATCTCGATCAGCATCGCCGCCATCAGCAGGTATTCGGCGGCGAGCTCGAGGTTGCGGGTGCGGATTTCCTCGACGTACACCAGGTACTGGCGAGTGACACCCGCCATGGGGATGTCGAGGATGTTGAAGTTCTGCTTGCGGATGAGGTAGAGCAGCAGGTCCAGCGGACCTTCGAAGGCTTCGAGGAAGACCTCCAGCGCATCCGGCGGGATGTAGAGGTCCGTCGGCATGGCGAAAAGCGGTTCGCCATAGAGGCGGGCGAGCGCGACTTGGTCGACAACTTGCGGCATGCCGGGCATGTCCTGGGCTTCAGGCGCCGCGGCTTCGGGCAGCGCCCTTTGGCCAGACGACGTCATTTGTTGTCGTTGGCGTAGACGTAGGGCTTTTGCGCGATGCGGGCGTCGCGCCACTCGGCCTGCAGTTCGCGGTCCAGGTGCTTGTCCCACCAGATGGCCCGCCCGGCGCGCTGCTGCGCTTCCAGGTCGGGCTTCTCGGCCTTCAGATGGGAGATGAAATCGGTGACTTCCGAGTTGTAGTCGGGCCGGCGGAAGATGCGTTGGAACAGGGACATACTTGGACCTTTGCCGCCGATTTTACCGCCCGACCCATGAGACGCCCCCTGAACCTGCTCTGCCTCATTTCCCTCGCCGGCCTTCTTTGCGCTTGCGACCCGCAGCGGATCAGCGAGCTGGAAGAAGGCGTCGCCACCGAGGCGGACGTGCGCGCGAAGTTTGGCGCACCGGAGAACATCTGGCCCGCGCCGGGCGGCGAGCGCGTCTTCGAATACAACCGGCAGCCCGCCGGCCATCAGAACTACATGATCAGCATCGGGCCCGACGGAAAGATGACGGCGCTGCGCCAGGTGTTGAACCCCGGCAATTTCGCCAAGGTGCAGCCCGGGATGGCGCTGGAGGACGTGCGGCTCCTGCTCGGCAAGCCGGCCAAACGGGTGCCGTATGAGTTGAAGGGCGAAACCGCATGGGACTGGCGATACATGGAGCCTCCCAACACCTCGATGGTGTTCACGGTGTGGTCCGGGCCGGACATGAAGGTGATCCGCACGTCGACGCAGCGCGACCCCGAGGCGACCGAAAACCGCTAGCGCCGTCCGGACGTCACTTGTCGGCGCTGGGCGTCATGACGTCCACTGCCGCGCCAACGGCCTTGCCGGTCAGCTTGACGGCGCCGACGGTGGCATCGACAGCCAGGCCGGCGGCTGTTGCCGTGACAGCCACCACGGCGCAGCCGGGGAGCAACAGGATGAATGCGAGCGCGACGGCTGCGTTGAAGGTTCGGTGCATGGAGTGGGCCGGTACTACTGAGGCCGTCCCATTCTATGCAGACGCAGCGGGCCGGCGAATCGGCGGGATGGGCAGATAGGGCCTGGCCTGCGCGGGCGCCTTCGACTTGGCCATCGCGATGATTGCGCTGCGGGTCGCCTGGCTCCCCACGCCCGCATCTGAGAAGACCGGCGACTTCAGCGCATCGCCGGCACTCATGCGCCGGGCCGGGTCCGGGTCCAGCATGCCGAGGATGATCGCCCTGATCTCGGGCGGCACGGTCGCCATTCCGGGTCGGTTGAACAGGAATGCCTCGCGCTCCTGGGGGGTGGCCTTCAGGAATTCGGCCTGCTTTTTCAGCATCTCTTCCGTCTGCCCCGTGCCGCTGCCGAACGGCGGCTCGCCCCCATAGAGTTCATAGAGCACGGTGCCTGTGGACCACACATCGGCCTTGAACCCCGAAAAATCGAAACCCGCCTGCGTCGCTGCTGCCTCCTCCGCGTCCTTGGCGGCCTGCAGCGGCGCCACGTGCAAAGCGTCGAACTTGTCGCGCGCGGCCTTTCTTGTCGCGGCGGCGTCCTGCTCGACCTGCGTCGCACCCTTCCTGGCCGTGATCGCGGGCAATTCCTTGTTGCGCTTGTCCAGGAGCGCGGCGATCCTGGGCTTGTATCGATCCTTGATCTCCACCAGTTTCGCGAAGATCGGCTCGTATGCTTCCTGCACCCGCGGATCGTTCCAGGCCATGTTCCCGAAGCCGGCGATCATGTGGCGCGAGTCACTCCCCTGCGCAAGGCCGAAGTCCGCCATCCGCGCGCGGCCATCGGCGCCGATATAGAAATTGGCGCCCTTCAGGTCCAGGTGCGAAGCCTTGACTTTGGTCTGCAACGTGTCCAGGCCGCGCAAGGCGTCGTGGGCCAGCGTCAGGCGCATCAGGTGACTCTGCTTCGAGTCGGTGTCCGCAGCGGAGTAGAGCTTTCCCACAAGGCCGTTCACGTCGCCGTGCGGCGCCAGTTCCATCGCGATCGCGAGGCGGCCATCCGGCATGCGAAAGGCGCGTTCGAATTTCACGAATCCGTCGGGCGATTTCGCGCTGGCGTTGCGGTGGGCAATCGCCTCCTGGGCCAGCTCCTCGAACGCCTCGTGATCCGATTTGGCCGAATCGAGGGGTTTCACGAACTTCAGCACCAGTTGGCGCTCCTGCCCGTTCCTGTCGACGTGCGAGTAAAGGCCGATCACCCCGTTGCCGCCCTCGCCAAGCGGTTTCTTGTGGGTGAATTCCACGCCATCCATCGTGAAAGCGCCGACGTGCGTGACACGTTGCGCGCCGGTGCGCCGGCCGTTTCTTCCTACTACTTCCCCCATCGTGGTTTGCGAGACGTGATCCGACATCTTTGCCAAGCCGCTCGCGCAGGCTGCCTCGGCGATTCTCTCCAGCTCGTCCTGGCTCAGGGTCGCGCCGCTTTCCCGCATTGCCGCCATCAGCTCCTTCTTGAATTGCATGCCGGGCGAGACGGTGAACGAAAACCGCACCGACGGATCGGCGGCGTCGAGAGTGCGTGCAATGGCCAGGCCGAAAAGTTCGGCCGCCTTGTGTTGATCGGCCGCCGTGCACTTGCGGCCGGCCTGCCGCAAGGACTTTACGGCCTTCTGCCAGTCGGCATCCTGCGTGACGCCCGGCAGGTCCAGGACGCTCGGGTAAGGGCGGTTGGCGGCGATGTCCTTCAGCGTCTTCAGGTGCGCGCGGATCGATCCCGCGCGCAGGTCGTGGCCGCTTCGCCGGATCTGCGTGCGGATCGCGGAAATCGCGTCCTTCGCTTGCTGGCTTTCGTGAGCCAGCGGCTCGACCTCGGCCAGCGCTCGCTCGACCGCCTTGCGAAGCTCGCCGCGCCCGGCGACCAGGTTGTAGGCGCTCTGCAAGATTCCGCCCGCCTTGCCGTTGCGCGCGGCAAGGGTCGTCAAGCCCTCGCCCGGCGCGCGCGAACCGCGTATGCGCGCATCATCGTCGAGTTGTGCGACGAGGCTGTCGAGCTTGTTGAATCTCTGGGAAATGTTGCTGGGAATGCCGGAGTTCATCGTGACCTCGCGTTGGGGAACTGCCGAATGTTCAGGCCCGCAGGCCGGCCAGAAGCATGGGATGCGGCGGCGGCAGGCTGAGCGCCTGCGGGGCGGCCTCGACGTAGGCGCGCCATTGCAAGGCGAGCCGCGAAAATTCGTACAGGGCTTCCTCGAGTGACGCCGGCGTCAGGTCGTCCGCGAACACATCCAGCAGCGCGACGACTTCCCCATCCCCTCCATTGAGGCCCAGGCGACAGCCCGCCCCGTCACGCCACAGGGCGTTGAAGCTCAATAACGATTCATAGACCACGAAGCGGCGATCGACGGGCGGCCTGCCCACCGGCGCCGAGAAAACGAGACGCGGGGGGCTTTCGGCCCACTCGACCACGGCGGCAATCTCTTCTTCGAACGCGACGAACCACTCGGATTCGCTGGACCTCGCCACACCGTCGATGCGGGGATTTCCGAGCCCGATGTTGTCGAGCATTTCCTGAATGCGCTTGAATTGCATGTGTTCTCGCGTGACGCACTTGTGACGACCGCGATGAGTCACGACCTCCAGGAGGGGGTTCCGGCGCCGGGCAGGAACGAGGGATGAGACGCCGTCACTCAGGCCCGGAAGCTATCCAGAGGAGCCCTCCCGTGTCCCCATTCGCAGCCTTCATCGCCCCGTCGGAAACCCATGCGATCGCCGCCGGCGAATCGATCTTTCGCGAAGGCGACGGCGCCGACGGACGCATGTATGCGCTGTTGTCGGGCTCGGTCGAACTCGTGCGCCAGGGGCGCGTGCTCGAATTGGTGAGCGAGGGCGGGGTGTTCGGTGAACTCGCGTTGATCGACAGCCTGCCGCGCAGCGCCACGGCGCTCGCGAAATCGGATGCTCAGGTCGCCGTCATCTCCGAAGAGCGGTTTCGCGAACTGATCCTGCGAAATCCATCCTTCGCCGTGGAGATCATGCGGCTGCTCACCCGGCGCATCCGCGCCAACCTCGAGCGCTAGGAGCCGCTCAGCGAACCCGCATGCCGGGCTGCGCGCCGGCGAAAGGCTCGAGCACGAAGATCCCCGGCTGCGCCTTCTCGTCCGCGTGGCTCGCGGCCAGCACCATGCCCTCGCTCACGCCGAACTTCATCTTGCGCGGTGCAAGGTTCGCCACCATCACGGTAAGTTTCCCGACGAGGTCTTCCGGCTTGTAGGCCGAAGCGATGCCGGAGAAGACGTTGCGCGTCTTGCCTTCACCCACGTCGAGCGTCAG
>JAZKIF010000012.1:0-1735 GCA_040385005.1 Pseudomonadota bacterium | reverse complement strand
CGAACCTTCCACCGCCTCGCAATTCACGATCTTTGCGATGCGCAGGTCGATCTTCGCAAAATCCTCCACCGTGATGCTGGGGGCGATCGCTTCGCCCCCCGGTTCACTCCCTCTCCCGCTTGCGGGAGAGGGCTGGGGTGAGGGTTCTTCGACGGCCACTTCGAACAGCGCATCCAGCTGCTTCACATCCACCCGCTGCATCAAATGCTTGTACTCGCCGACAGCATGCCCCGCACCCATCGGCTTCGCCGCATTCGCCCAGTCCAGCGGCGCGCACTGCAGGAACGCCTCAGCTTGCACAGCCAGCGTCGGCAACACCGGCTTCAAACAAGCCGTGAGGATCTTGAACATCTCCAGGCACCAGCTGCCCACGGCGGCCGCCTCCGCGGCGCGGCCTTCCTTCACGAGTTTCCACGGCGCGGCACTGTCGAACTGCGTGTTCACCTGGTCGGCCACCGCCATGATCTCGCGCAGGGCGCGCGCATAGTCACGCGATTCGTAGAGTGATCGAACGGTCTCCACCAATTCATTCCCGGCGGCAAGGGAGAGCTCGCTCGCAACCAGCTTCCCGCCCGGCACGAACTTCACCGCGCGGCTCGCGATGTTCACGTACTTGCCGATCAGGTCGCTGTTCACCCGGGCCATGAAATCCTCGGGATTGAAGTCGATGTCCTCGTTGCGCCCCGACAGCTTGGCCGCGATGTAGTAGCGCAGCCACTCCGGGTTCATGTCCAGCGAGAGGTACTTCAGCGGATCGAGCCCGGTGCCACGGCTCTTGCTCATCTTCTCGCCGTTGTTCACGGTGAGGAAGCCGTGCACGAAGATCTTGTTCGGCACCTTGCGTCCGCTGAAGTGCAGCATCGCGGGCCAGAACAGCGTGTGGAAAGTGATGATGTCCTTGCCGATGAAGTGGTACTGCTCCACGTTCGGGTCGGCGATGAACTTGCCATAGTCCACACCGATCTTCCCGAGGTAGTTCTTCAGCGACGCGAGATAGCCCACCGGCGCATCGAGCCACACATAGAAATACTTGCCCGGCGCATCCGGGATCTCGATGCCGAAGTAGGGCGCGTCGCGGCTGATGTCCCAGTCGCCCATCGCCGTCTTGCCGCTCTCGTCGGGCACCAGCCATTCGCTGATCTTGTTCAGCACCTCTGGCTGCACGGCGCCGCTGTTCGTCCATTCCTTGAGGAACGCGAGGCAGCGCGGATCGGACAGCTTGAAGAAGAAGTGCTCCGAGCTCCTGAGCACCGGCGTCGCGCCGGACAGCGCCGAGTAGGGGTTGATCAAATCCGTCGGGCTGTAGACCTTGCTGCACACCTCGCAGTTGTCGCCGTACTGGTCCTTCGCGTGGCAGTTCGGGCATTCGCCCTTGATGAAGCGATCCGGCAGGAACATGTTCTTCTGCGGGTCGAAGAACTGCTCGATCGTCTTGCTCGAGATGAGGCCGTTGGCCTTGAGGTCCGTGTAGATCTGCCCCGCGAGTTCGTGGTTCTCGGGCGCGTCGGTGCTGTGCCAGTTGTCGAAGGCGATGTGGAAACCGTCGAGGTAGGGCTTGCGGCCAGCCGCGATCTCCGCGACGAATTCCTGCGGCGTCTTGCCTGCCTTTTCCGCCGCGATCATGATCGGCGCGCCGTGCGCGTCGTCGGCGCCGACGAAGTGCACTTTGCTGCCCTGCATCCGCTGGTGCCGCACCCAGATGTCGGCCTGGATGTATTCCATGATGTGGCCGATG
>JAZKIF010000011.1:0-5405 GCA_040385005.1 Pseudomonadota bacterium | reverse complement strand
TGGACTCGGGCACGCCCGGGCCGTTGTCCTCGATATGCAAGTCCAGTGCCAGACGGTAGCGCTGCTTGCCCAGCGTCACCTGGCGCGCGATGCGGGTGCGCAGTGTGATCTGCGCATCGCCGAATGCGATGCGCTCGACCAGCGCCTGCGCGGCGTTGTGGGCGATGTTCAGCACCGCCTGGATCAACTGCTCGCGATCGCCGCGAAACTCGGGGATCGAGATGTCGTAGTCGCGCTCGATCCACAGGCCGCGCGGGAACTCGGCCTGGATCAGCGCCCGCACCCGCTCGCAGACCTCGTGGATGTTCACGTCGCTGACCACATGCGGCTTGCGGTGCGGCGCGAGCAGCCGGTCGACCAGCGCCTGCAGCCGGTCGGCCTCGTTGATGATGACCTGGGTGTACTCGTGCAGCTCGCGTGATTCGACCTCCATCTCGAGCAGCTGTGCCGCACCGCGAATGCCGCCGAGCGGGTTCTTGATCTCGTGCGCGAGGTTGCGGATCAGCTCCTTCGTGACCTGCGCCTGGTCGAGCGCACGCTCCTCGCGATCTTGCCGCGTCTGCTGTTCGATCTCGACCAGCTCGACCACCACATGGGACGAGGCCTCCATCTGGTTCACGATCACGTGCACCGGCAACGGCTCGCCGTGCGACGCGCCCGGCCGGCGCAGCAGCGCTTCGAGGCGGCTCGTGGCGTAGTCGTTGCGGCTGACCGCGACGACGGTCTCGCGCAGGCGCTGCGAATCGACGAACCAGTCGAACACCGAACCGCGCTGCACGCTGCGCCGCGACAGGCCGAGCACGCTCTCGAACGAGGCGTTGGCGAACACGCACTGGCCATCGACACCGACGATCGCGACCAGGGTCGCGAGGTGGTCGAAGGCCGCCCAGGCCGCTGCACCCGGCGATGCGGAGGCGGCGGACGATGGTGCCGCTTTCACTGCCGGCTGTCTCACTGCGGCTGCTTGGCGATCTCGCGCTTCAGCGCGGCGACATCGCCCTCCTTGCGCGCGATCGCCGCCTTCATGTCGGCGACCCGGTCGAGGTACTTCTGGTAGTTGTTGCGCTCGTTGCCCTGGCGGTCCGGCTCACCATTGTTGAACTCGATCTTCAGCGTGGCCAGGCGCTCTTCCTCGCGCTTCAACTCGGCCTCGAGGATGCGGCGCGCATCGCTGTCGCGGGCGCGTTGCTCGGCCGGGTCGACGCGCGTGCCGGCCGGGCCGGAACTCGCCGCCGGCGCCGTGCCGGGGCGCGGCTTGACGCTCTGGATGATCGTGATCGGCGCGCCCTCGATCGTCTTGCAGCCCTTGTCCTTGGCCTCTTTCGCGCTCAGCGTGTTGTTGTATTCGTTGCCGGGGCAGCGGTACATCGTCTGCCCCTCGGCGGCCTGCGCGGCGCCGGTAGCGAAGACGGCAGCCCCCGTGGCAACGACGGTGGCAAGAACTGAAACGATGAATTTCATTCGGTGATCCTCCTGGCCCGTTCAACGCGGCGCCTCGGGTCGGCGCCTGCAGGCTGGAGTCGATTGTGTCGCAGCTTGTTCCGGATCGGCCACAAACGCAGAAGGGACGGCCTGCGCCGTCCCTTCACCGTGAGGGATGCCTCAAACGGGCCGCAGCGGCAAAGCTTTACAGCGTGTAGTACATGTCGAACTCGACCGGGTGCGTCGCCATGCGGAAGCGCGTGACCTCTTGCATCTTCAGCTCGATGTAAGCGTCGATGTAGGCATCGGTGAACACGCCGCCCTTGGTCAGGAACGCGCGGTCCTTGTCGAGGTACTCGAGCGCCTGGTCCAGGCTGTGGCAGACCGTGGGGATCAGCTTGTCCTCTTCCGGCGGCAGGTGGTACAGGTCCTTCGTGGCCGCTTCGCCCGGGTGGATCTTGTTCTCGACGCCGTCGAGGCCGGCCATCAGCAGCGCCGAGAAGCCCAGGTACGGGTTCATCAGCGGATCCGGGAAACGCGCCTCGACGCGGCGGCCCTTGGGGTTGGCCACGTGCGGGATGCGGATCGAGGCCGAGCGGTTCTTCGACGAGTACGCGAGCTTGACCGGCGCTTCGAAGCCCGGCACCAGGCGCTTGTACGAGTTGGTGCCCGGGTTCGTGATGGCGTTCAGCGCGCGGGCGTGCTTGATGATGCCGCCGATGTAGAACAGCGCGAACTCGCTCAGGCCGGCGTAGCCGTCACCGGCGAACAGGTTCTTGCCGTCCTTCCAGACCGACTGGTGCACGTGCATGCCCGAGCCGTTGTCGCCGACCAGCGGCTTCGGCATGAAGGTCGCGGTCTTGCCGTAGCTGTGCGCGACGTTCTGGATCACGTACTTCTGCAGCTGGACCCAGTCGGCGCGCTGCAGCAGCGTGCTGAACTTGGTGCCGATCTCCATCTGCGCCTGCGCGACTTCGTGGTGATGCACTTCGCACGGGATGCCGAGCGATTCGAGCACCAGGCACATCTCCGAGCGCATGTCCTGCATGCTGTCGATCGGCGGGGTCGGGAAGTAGCCGCCCTTGACGGTCGGGCGGTAGCCGGAGTTGCCGTGCTCGTAGACCTTCTTGGAGTTCCAGGCGGCCTCTTCCGAATCGATCTCGGCGAAGCAGCCGGACATGTCGTTGCCCCAGCGCACGCTGTCGAACACGAAGAACTCGGGCTCCGGGCCGAAGAATGCGGTGTCGCCCAGGCCGGAGGCCTTCATGTAGGCCTCGGCGCGCTTGGCGAGCGAACGCGGATCGCGCTCGTAGGGCTTGCCGTCACCCGGCTCGACCACGTCGCAGGTCAGGATCAGGGTCGGCTCTTCGAAGAACGGGTCGATGTTGGCGGTGTTCGGGTCGGGCATCAGCTGCATGTCCGACGCTTCGATGCCCTTCCAGCCGGCGATCGAGGAGCCGTCGAACGCGTGGCCGGCGGTGAACTTGTCTTCGTCGAAATGCGACACCGGCACGGTGACGTGCTGCTCTTTGCCGCGGGTGTCGGTGAAACGGAAGTCGACGAACTTGATTTCGTTCTCTTTCACCAACTTCATCACGTCGGCAACGGTCTTGCTGGCCATCTGGAACTCCTGGTGGAATGTGCTTGTTCGGGGATTGATCGGGGTTGGGGACTGCTGGTTCGGCCTTCACAAGGCCCGCTGACAGGCCCGAAAAACGCGCACAGGAATGTAGCAGAAAGCATGCCCGCAGCCGCTCGAACGCAAGGTGCCTGACGCCCGGCGCCAAGCGGGGCGCGGGCTGCGGGCCGGCGCGCGAGCCGGCGTCCCGGTTCGGTGCATTCGAGCGCACCAATGCAGGTCGAGCTACCGCACCAACTCGGGGCCCAATTGGGCGCCATGCGCTGCCAGCCCGTCGAGCAGCACGCGATACGCCGCGTCGAGCTGTTCGGCACCGCCCTTCACGCCGAGCTCGATGTGCCGTCCGTACTGCGGGTGATCGACGCTCGGCAGGCTGAACACCTTGATGCCGTCGAAGCCGGCCTCGATGCGCTCCATCAGCGGCGTCAGCGTCGCTTCCATCGCGCCGAACACGATCACCGACTTCTCGTGCGTTGCGCTCTGCCCGTGCAACCCGGCGTAGTGGTGGTCGAGCACCCACTCGATCATCGGCCAGGCCATCACCGGAAAGCCGGGCACGAAGTGCACCTGGCCGACCGTGAAGCCGGCGATCTTGTTGTACGGGTTCGGGATGATCTGCGCGCCCTCCGGGAACACGCCCATGTTCAGCCGGTGCACGTTGTCGGGCCGATCGGGCTCGAACGGGATGCCCTGCTCTTTCGCGGTATCGCGCATGCGCTCGAGGATCAGGTCGCGCGCCTGCGGGTGCAGCGCGAGCGGCCGCCCGAGCGCGGCCGCCGCGCACTGGCGCGTGTGGTCGTCGGGCGTGGCGCCGATGCCGCCGCACGAGAACACGATGTCGCCGCTCTCGAACGCATGCTTCAGGTCGGCAGTGATGCGCGCCGGGTCGTCGCCGACGTAGCGCGCCCAGCTCAGGCTCAGGCCGCGCGCAGCGAGCAACTCGATGACCTTGGGCAGGTGCTTGTCAGCCCGTTTGCCCGAGAGGATCTCGTCGCCGATGATGATGATGCCGAAGTTCATGAGGAGGGCTTCAGGGTTCAGATGGAAGGTTTGGACGGCATCCGGTGCCGCGCTCTCACGCCTTGCCGCCGCGCTCCAGTATCGCCTTGGTGTCCTCGAACCCGATCGGCGCGGACGTGTGCTCGTGGATGACGCGCAGAACATGACCACGGGACCTGAGCACCCAAGTGATGCGATTCTGCATCGCGCGAAGCTCCTGGCCCTCGGCCGACAAGGCAGCGTACGTCGCGAAGGCGCTCATCGAGGCGAAGCCTGGTTCACTCGTGATCTTCACGTCTTCGAACATGACTCTGACGCTCTCGTTGCCGAGCGACGAGAACCAACCTTCCACGGCCACTCTCCAGGCTGCTGCGCCTTCGTACGACCAAATTCCCCAGGTGTCGAAGACCCTGACCTCGGGGTCGTAGAGGTGCATGAACGTCTCGGCGTTCTTTGCCAGGACGGCCGACTTGTAGGTGTCGAGCGCGCGCAGCACCTGCTTCTCGGGGTCATTCACGGTGGGGCTTCCTGTCGGATGGGATTGGCTTGTGGCGTCCGACGATTGACATGAGGGATGCGAAACAGGCGCAGCCGCTCCGCCGAAGCGCTACGCTGCTTCGAGCAAGAACTCGACTTTGACCGCTTCGAACGGAAAGACAATCCCGCCGCCCTCGGCACGATCAAGAACGCCTGCATTCAGCAGAGCCGTGATGTCTGAGTGAACGGCCTTTACATCGCGCTCAACGCGGCGAGCGGCTTCGCGGATAGACACCGGCCCGGCACCGCAAAGTACCTTCAAAAGCTCCCAGCGCTTCGCCGTGAGTACCTGCCAAAGCAGCTCCGGCGTTGCGAAGCTGATTCGCGCCGCGCGCTCCGGCTTCCCGGTCTTCCATGACTGAACAAAGTTCGCCATGGCGTCCTCGGGTGGGCGAACCTCAAGAACCACTGTTTTCATCGTTCCACCTCGCAATGTCCTTCCGGAAATCGACCATCAACCGCTCTGGCGTGCTGAACTTGTACAGATTCTCGGTCACGCCGAAATGGCGGTGGTCGCCTTTTCCGACCTCGTTGTCGTAGCGCACCACGCAGACCGAGTCGACGACATACGCCAGTCGGTACTTGAATTCGTGAGCGGACCCGGGTACTGGCGCTGGAACGCGCCAAAGGACCAACTCGGCGAACGAGTGCGTCGAATAAACGATCCGCGTTCGCGCGATCAGAGTTGCCTTCATGTTGGAGATGATGCCAACGCATGGTGGCGTTGTCAATTACTCCAACGCACTGCACCAAGACGCCCAACGAATGGAAGGGACTTCCCCGTCCCGAACTCGCCGCGTAGCAGCGG
>JAZKIF010000010.1:0-13719 GCA_040385005.1 Pseudomonadota bacterium | reverse complement strand
CTCGCGCTTGCGCACGAAGTCGTTGCGCCGCTTGCGCTCGATCATCTCCTTGAGCATCTGCTTGGAGTACGAGCTTTCGCGGTCGGTTTCCTGCTGGTCCAGGTCGGCCCAGTTCGTCGTCGGATTCTTGACGAACTTCACGACCTTGGAGAGCAAGCCGGCGTTTTCTTCCTTGGACGGCATCGGGTCGTTAATGCGAACTGCGAAAAAAATGCTGGGGGGAAAACAGCGGGAAAAGGGAGGTCAGTCCCCGAACATCTTCTGCTTGAGCTCGCGGCGCTGCTGGGCTTCCAGCGAGAGCGTCGCGGTGGGACGCGCGAGCAGGCGGCCCACGCCGATCGGCTCGCCGGTCTCGTCGCAAAACCCGTAGTCGCCGGCGTCGATGCGCCCGATCGACTGCTCGATCTACTTCAGCAGCTTGCGCTCGCGGTCGCGCGTGCGCAACTCGAGCGCGTGCTCTTCCTCGATGGTGGCGCGGTCCGCCGGATCGGGAACGATGACGGTGTCCTCGCGCAGGTGCTCGGTGGTCTCGCCGGCGCTGTTGAGGATCTCCTGCTTGAGCTGGCTCAGCTTCAGGCGGAAGAACGCCATCTGCTTCTCGTTCATGTACTCCGAATCCGGCATGGCCAGGACTTCGGCGTCGCTCAACTCTTCGACCGGCTTGCTCTTCCAGTTATTGGCGAGCTTCGGGTCTTTCTTGATCGCCACGAGGGGCGGGGGGGTCAATACGGGATGGGACATCGTCTGGGTATAGCTGGCTTTGGCGGCGGTGGAGGCCACGGATTGAGCCATCGAGGGCACCGTGATCTGCGCGAGCCGCGCGGAGGGTTTGGTGGCCCGGGCCGGCTCGGCGCCAAGGGCGGCCGCGTCGGGACGGGGAGGCATGGCCCGGCCGGGCGCCGGCCCCGCGGCGGCGGGCGTTTTGCCCTTGGCCACGGGTTTGGCGGGAGCCGGCTTGGGGCTGGAAGCCGCCGCCTTCACGGCCGGGGAGGCCTTGGGCAGCGGAGCGGGTTTCTTGGCAGCGGGCTTTGCGCCCTTTGCAGCGGTTTTCGCGGGCGCCTTGGCGGCCACGCTCTTCGCCGGCGCTTTCGCGGCGCTCTTGGCGACTGGCTTGGCCGGCGTTTTCACGGGTGCTGCTTTCTTGGCCGCCGGCTTGCTTGCCTTCGGCGCGGCCTTGACGGCTTTTGCCGCGGGCTTTGCCTTGGCCGCCGGTTTGCTGGCCTTGGTTTGGGGTTTCACTTCCTGTCTCCTCGCGTCCGCCGCGCCGGCATGGGCATGCCCTGCCGCCGACTGTCCTCTTGGTGGTGATGAAACGCCTTCATGAAAGCGAGTTATACCCTGATTGTTCGCCTGCGCGTCCCGCCGATTGGGGTTTTCACCGCCGCGGTGGGAAGCGCCATTGCCAAGGGTGGAACCCGTTAGTTGCGGAATCGAGACAATCATTCTGGCGCCCCGCCTCGTTGTTATTTTTACGAAGGCGCTAGCCTAACCGCAAACGGCCCGAGCGCCATGCCTTTTCCGGGGGGTCAGGTCAGGCACTGCTCCAGCCCCTGCAACAGGATGTCCTTCGGCAAATCAATGCCGATGAAGACCATCTTGCTGCCACGCGCCTCGCCTTCGGCCCAGGCGGGGCCGAGGTCGCTGCCCATGAGCTGGTGCACGCCCTGGAAGATCACCTTGCGGTCGGTGCCCTTCATGAACAGCACGCCCTTGTAGCGCAGCATGCGGGGGCCGTAGATATTGACGATGGCGCCCAGGAAGTCCTCGAGCTTCGCGGCGTCGAAGGCGCGGTCGGACTTGAAGACGAAGCTCTTGACGTCGTCGTCATGGTGATGGTGGTGGCCGTGCGACTCGTGCGCGTGGGAAGGGTGGTCGCAGTTCTCTCCATGCTCGTGGTCATGGTCATGGTCGTGGCCATGCGCGTGGTCGTGCTCTTCCTCCTCTTTCAGGAAGTCCGGGTCGATGTCGAGCTTGGCGTTCAGGTTGAAGCCCCGCAGGTCGAACACCTCGCCGAGCGCCACTTCGCCGAAATGCACCGGCTTTTGCGGCGCGCGCGGGTTCATGTGCTTCAGGCGGTGGATGAGCGCGTCGGTCTCGTCCTTGGCCACGAGATCCGTCTTGCTGATGAAGATCTGGTCCGCAAAGCCCACCTGGCGGCGAGCCTCCTGGCGGTCGTTCAATTGCTGGGCCGCGTGCTTCGCATCCACTAGGGTGATGATCGAATCGAGCAGGTAGCTCTCGGCGATCTCGTCATCCATGAAGAAGGTCTGCGCGACGGGACCCGGGTCGGCGAGGCCGGTGGTCTCGATCACCACGCGCTCGAAATCCAGTTCGCCCTTGCGCCTTTTCTCGGCGAGGTCGCGCAACGCGCCACGCAGGTCCTCGCGGATGGTGCAGCAGATGCAGCCGTTGCTCATCTGGATGATCTGCTCTTTCGTATCAGTGACGAGGATGTCGCTGTCGATGTTCTCCTCGCCGAACTCGTTTTCGATCACGGCGATCTTCTGGCCATGCGCTTCCTGCAGCACGCGCTTGAGCAGCGTGGTCTTGCCCGAACCGAGGAAGCCGGTGAGGATGGTGGCGGGAATGAGACTCATGATAGGTGCCTGCAACGCTTCGTGGGGGTGGGGAGTTTAGCCGCTGCCCCGCGCCATCGGGGGCGTGAGGTTGAAAGCCTGTTTTCGCGCTTTACTTGCGCACGACCACCAGCCCCTTGAGATACTCGCCCTCCGGGAATTCCAGCGTCATCGGATGGTCCGGCGCGCCGCCCAGCCGCTCGCAGATATAGCCGTCCACCCCCGCATCCGCCCCCGCCGAAGCGACGATCTTGTGGAAGAGGTCGGCGCTGATACCGCCCGAGCACGAATACGTGAACAGCACCCCGCCCGGCTCGAGGAGCTTGAGCGCAAGGCGGTTGATGTCCTTGTAGGCGCGGGCGGCGCGGTCCGCGTGCGCGGCCGTGGGCGCGAGCTTGGGCGGATCGAGCACGATCGCGTCGAAGGTGCGGCCCTCCTCCAGGAAGCGCCGTAGCGACGCATTCACGTCCGCATCGATGAAATCCGCGCGCGCCGCATCGAAACCGTTGAGCGCGACATTCGCGGCGGCCCGCTCCAGGGCCGGCCCGGACGAATCGATCGACGTGACGTGCATCGCGCCGCCTGCCAGCGCCGCCACCGTGAAGCCGCCCGTGTAGCAATAACAGTTGAGTACGCGCTGAAACGCGAGGCGCTTCGCATAAGCCGCGAACTTCGCGCGGCTGTCGCGCTGGTCGAGGTAGAAGCCCGTCTTGTGGCCGGTGGCGATATCCAGCGTGAGCCGCCAGCCATGTTCGCGAATCGTCAGTTCGGTCGGGCCGTCGCCACGCAGCCAGCCGGTGCGCGGCTCCAGGCCTTCGAGCGCGCGGGAGCCGGCGTCCGAGCGTTCGTACAGGCGCGCAAGGCCGGTCTCGTTCAGCAGCGCTTCGCACAAAGCGTCCTTCCAGCGCTCGACACCGGCGAAGAGAAACTGCACGACCAGCGTGTCGCCGTAACGGTCGACGATCAGCCCCGGAATGCCGTCCGACTCGCCGTGCACCAGCCGCATGCTGTCGCTGTCGATGTCGAAGCGGCTTCTCGCACGAACCGCTTTGCCCACCAGCGACGCCAGGAATCCGGCATCGATGCGCTGCGACTCGTCGAAGCTCCACGCCCGCGCGCGAATCTTCGATTCGGGACTGAACGCCGCCCACGCCAGGAACTGCCCGCCGTGCGATTCGACGCGCACCGTTTCTCCCGCGTCCCCGCCGCCCTTGGCGATGGCGGAATCGAAGATCCATGGGTGCCTGCGCAGCAGCGAGCGCTCCTTGCCGTCTTTCAGCCGAATGCTTTTCATGGCCGGTATTGTCGGGCGTTGTGGCGCGAGGCCGGAAGAGCCGATGCAAACCCAAGCACAATCGGCACCGAAGAGCAGAGCAGTAAAGAGATCGAAGTCATGAGATTTATCGCAGCGGCCCGCCGCCTGGCCGTCGCCCTGTGCTGGTTGATGTTGGCCATCGGAGCGGGCAGCCCCGCCTGGGGGCGCACCGTCCTCGACCTGGACACCACGCGCCAGCCCGTCGAGCTGAAGGACTGGGGCGACTACTGGATCGACGCATCGGGCTCGGCGGTGGTCGACGGAGTGGCGGCCAACCAGGCCATCCCGTGGGCGCCCACCCGGCATCTGGCCATCCACCGCCTGAACACCAGCAATGCGCTGTGGATACGCTTCACGATTCCGCCCGCGCCGGATGCGGAACGCTGGTACCTGGAGATTCCCTATCCGTCGGTGGACCGCGTGTCGCTCTACACGCAGGACGGCGCCGGCAAATGGATGGCGCAGGTCGCCGGGGACCGCGTCCCTGTCGCGGAGTGGCCCGTGCCGCACCGCCACCCGCTCTTGCCGGTGCTCGTCTCCGCCGAGGAGCCGCGCACCTACCTGCTGCGCATCGAGAACCCGCATTCGTTCGGCGCGCCGCTGCAGTTCGTGAGCGAAAGTTACCTCGGCTTGCACGAGCAGAGCACCTCGCTGATCCTCGGCATCTACTTCGGCCTGGCGGGATTGGCGGCCGCGGTAGGGTTCCTGAGCGCAATCTCCCTGCGCGACGAGGCCTATGGGTTCTACGCACTCGGCGTCCTGCTCATGGGCCTCGCGCAGGCGGCCATGACGGGCATCGCCGGGCTGCACCTGTGGCCGCACTGGCCGGCCTGGAACGACGTCGCGCCGATGATTTTCCCGGTACTGACCGTGGGCGCCCTGCTCTGGTTCTTCTCCGTCACGGCTTCGCTGCCCGAGCGCTCCATCCGGCTGCACCACTTCCTGAGGGGGCTGGCACTCCTGTCGATGCCGGTCGCCGTGGGCATCATGCTCATCGAGCCATCGTTCCGTTACCGCCTGATGGTGCCGTACATCGTGTTCTCGGTGATGGTCGCCATTCCCGCCGTCGCCTGGGCCGCGACGCGCGGTGACCGCTACGCGCTGTGGCTGCTCGGCGGCATGGCGCCCGTGACCATCGGCGCGGCATTCCCGCTGGCGCGGCTCTGGGGGCTCGTGCCGGTCAACTTCTTCACCATGTACGGGATGCAAGTGGGCATCGCGATCGAGTTGCCGGTGATGCTGGTGATCCTCATGGTGCGCAGCCAGCAGCGCAGGGAGAACAACCGGCGCATCCAGGGCCTCGACCGCATCGACCCGGCCACCGGCCTCATCAACGCGCAGGTGTTCCAGGAACGGCTCTCGCGGATGATGGTGCGTTCGCGGCGCCTGAAATTCCAGAGCGCGGTGCTGATGATCGACATCGTCAACGCCGATCAGGTCCGCCGTGATTTCGGGGCGCGCGCCGCCGAGGAACTTCCGCTGCTCGTCGCAGGGCGGCTGCTCACCGCCGCGCGCGAAATCGACGCGGTCGCGAGGCTTTCCGATCTGCGGTTCGGCATGCTGGTCGAAGGCCCGCTCACGCCGGAAGAAGCCGCCGCCGCCGGGCCGCGCATCGTGGCGCGCTGCCTGATGCCGTTCAAGAACAAACCGGTGGAGTGCGTGGCCCAGGTGCGCATCGGGCAGACGCTCGTGCCCACCGAGCGGGCCGATGCGCAGCAGGTGCTGGAGCGGCTGTCGGCGATGCTGGCGAACATCTCGCCCGAGAGCAAGCGGGCGGTGTTCGGGCTGACGAGTTGAGGCTCAATCCTCCGGCGTCACGCCCAGCGCCACCAGGAAGCGCGCCACCATGTTGTAGGTGGCGATGGTCGCCGTGAGTTCGACCAGTTCCGTCGTTTCGAAGCGGGATTTCACCTGCGTGAAAAGCGCCTCGTCGACTTTCACGTCCAGCGTCATCCGCGCGGCGTAGTGCACCACCAATGCCTCGAGCTCGCCGAGCTCGCCCGTGACGTTGCCGGTGGGCGTGGCGGCGAAGAGCACGAGGTCGTCGAGTTCGGCCTGCGTGCCGCCCGCGGCCAGGAACTCCGGCGCGTGATGATGGAACTCGTACTGCGCGCCGGTGAGAAGCGCCACGGTGCAGATCGCCAGTTCGCGCAGCTTCGCGCTCCCGCCGAACTGCGTGCGCACATTTTTCAGGTAGACGTTCCAGCCGCCTGCGAGCGGCTCGCTCCACAGCAGCGCGCGGTCCAGGTTGATCAGCGCGCCACCGCGCCGCTGCAGGATGGCTTGAACCAGGTCGTCGGGCTGGGCCTTGAGCTGGGGCGTCCAGTCGGGAATGCGCATGGCGTTGTCTCCTTGAAACCGCGAGGAACGTGTGGGGCGGCAACCAGCATAAACGCATCGCGCGCGCCGCGACTGCGCCGATAATCCCCGGCATGCGAATCCGCTTCACCAAGATGCAGGGCGCGGGCAACGATTTCGTCGTGCTCGACGAAACGAAGGGCCTGCTGGGCCTTACCCCTGCGCAATACCGCTTCCTCGCCGACCGTCACTTCGGCGTCGGCGCCGACCAGGTGCTCTCCGTGCGTCCCTCGCCCGCCGCGGGCATCGACTTCGAATATGTCATTCACAACGCCGACGGCGGCGAGGTGGAGCAGTGCGGCAACGGCGCGCGCTGCTTCGTGCGCTTCGTGCGGGACAAGGGCCTCACGGACAAGGGCAGCGTGAAGGTGCGCACGCGCTCCGGCCTGATCGAGCCGCGGCTCAATGCCGACGGGCGTGTCACCGTGGACATGGGTCCGCCCATCTTCGAGCCGGCCGCGATCCCGTTCGACGACGCAGGCGTGTCGCCGCAGGCCGACGGCGCGTGGGAAACGTGGCACCTCGCGCTGGGCACGAGCGCCGATGCGACCATCATTTCCGTGGCGATCCTGTCCATGGGCAATCCCCATGCCGTGCAGGAAGTCGGGAACGTCGACGAAGCACCCGTGCATACGCAGGGCCCGAAGATCGAGAACCACCCGCGCTTCCCGAACCGCGTGAACGCGGGCTTCATGCAGGTCGTGAACCGCTCGCAAATCCGCCTGCGAGTGTGGGAGCGCGGCGCGGGCGAGACGCTCGCCTGCGGCACGGGCGCCTGCGCCGCGGTCGTGGCGGGCATCCGGCTCGGACGACTGGACGCGCGAGTCGATGTGGAAACGCGTGGCGGTCCGCTCACGATCGAATGGGCGGGCGAAGGCTCGCCCGTGCTGATGACCGGCCCCGCCGTCACCGTGTTCGAAGGCGAAATCGAGGTACCCAACCCATGATGCAAAAAGACGGAATGAACCCCATCACCGAGGACGACATCGCCAACTACCTGGCGAACACGCCCGACTTCTTCACGCGCCACGCGCAGCTGCTCTCCGAGGTGCAGCTCACCAGCCCGCACGGCAGCCGCGCCGTCAGCCTGCAGGAGCGGCAGGCCGAGATGCTGCGCGAGAAGATCAAGGCGCTGGAGCATCGGCTCATGGACATGGTGCGCCACGGCAATGAGAACGTGATCATCGCGGACCGCCTGCACCGCTGGGCGCGCAACCTGTTCCAGGTGCAGTCCGGCCGCGCACTGCCCGCCACGATCGCCGCCGAGATCAAGAACCAGTTCATGGTGCCGCAGGTGGCGATCAAGGTCTGGGACGTGGACAACCGCTACGGCGCCGAGGTGTTCGCCGAGGGCGTGGGCGACGACGCGAAGAGCTTCGCCTCCTCCCTCACGCAGCCGTACTGCGGCGTGAACTCCGGTTTCGAGGCCGTGACGTGGCTGGAGGATCCGGCGATGGCGATGTCCATCTCGCTGATCCCGCTGCGCGAAGGCTCGGCCAACGGCACCGGTCCCGCGTTCGGCATGCTGGTGCTGGCGTCGCCGGATCCGCAGCGCTTCCAGAGCGGGATGGGGACGGACTTCCTGGAGCGCATCGCGGAACTCGCTAGCGCGGCGCTGTCGAAGCTGCGGGCGTAGGAGCCGGGCCATGGAATTGGTCGAGCGTTATCTCGAACATGTTCGCGTCGAGAAGCGTCTCGCGGCACGGACCGTCGAGCTGTACTCGCTCGACCTCGAAAGGCTCACCGAGAACGCGAAGAAAGCCGGCGTCGAATTGACGCGGGTGCAGAACGCGCACATCCGCCGCTGGGTCGCGCAGATGCACGGCGCCGGCCGCAGCGGGCGCGGAATCGCGCTCATTCTGTCCGGCTGGCGCGGGTTCTACACATGGCTTGGCAGGCAGGGGCTCATCGAAAGCAACCCGGTGCAGGACGTGCGCGCGCCCAAATCGCCCAAGCCGCTGCCCAAGGCTTTGGGTGTCGACGATGCCGTGCAGCTCGCGGAGCACGTGGAGGCCGATGCCGACCCGTGGCTCGAAGCGCGCGATCGCGCGATCGTCGAATTGCTTTACGGCTGCGGGCTGCGCGTCGGCGAGCTCGTGGGGCTCGATGTGTCGGCGGGTAAGGACGCGCGCGGCTGGATCGACATGCAGGCTGCCGAAGCGCACGTGCTCGGCAAGGGCAGCAAGCGGCGCACCGTGCCGGTGGGCAGCAAGGCGACCGCGGCGCTGAACGAATGGCTGGGTTTACGCGACCCGACTGGGACGATCGAGCAGCCCGCGCTCTTCATCGGCCGCAATGCGACACGGCTCACCGCGCAGTCCATCTGGCAGCGCCTGAAGCGCCGCAGCCTCCTCGCAGGCCTGGCGACGCCGGTGCATCCGCACATGCTGCGCCACTCGTTCGCGAGCCACGTACTCCAGTCGAGCAGCGATCTGCGCGCCGTGCAGGAACTGCTCGGCCACGCGAACATCACGACGACGCAGGTCTACACTCGGCTGGATTTCCAGCATCTCGCGAAGGCGTACGACGCGGCGCATCCGAGGGCGCACCGGAAAAGCCGCTAGTCTCTCCGTCTTTGTCATCCCGGCCCCCCTATGTCATCCCGGCCTTGAGCCGGGATCCACGCGCGCCGCCAGGCATCGCGCCCGATAATCCCCCCATGGTGCGTCCTTCCCAATATCTCCACACCCAACGCGAGCCCGTGACGCCGCGCCCGGCCGCAACGGTGCTCCTGCTGCGAGACGGCCCGCAAGGCGTCGAAGTGCTGATGACTCGCCGCTCGGCAACGGCCAGCTTCGCGCCCGGCGCGTATGTCTTCCCCGGGGGCGCGATCGACGCTGCCGATGCGCAGGCGCATGCCCTCGCCGCGCGGCGTCCGACGCAAGAAGACCTTCGGCTCACGCAAGCCATCGCCGCGATCCGCGAAAGCTTCGAGGAACTCGGCGTGCTCCTCGCGCGTCACGCCGACGGCAGACCTCTGAGCGCCGACGACCTCGCCGCGCTCGAGCGCCACCAGCCTTTCTTCGACCAGGTGCGTGACCGCAACCTCGTGCTCGCCGCCGACAACGTCTACATGCTCGCGCACTGGATCACCGACCGCGACTTGCCGCGTCGCTTCGACGTGCCTTTCCTGGTCGCGCGCATGCCCGATGGGCAGACGCCCGTGGCCGACGAAGCGGAGCAGTTCGAGCCGGTATGGGTGCGCCCCGCCGACGCGCTCTCGCGCCACGCTGCCGGCAGCTTCTTCATGATCTTCCCGACGATCCGCACCCTGGAGCGGCTCGCGACATTCGATTCGGTGGGGGCGGTGCTCGCGGCCTGCGCCGGCGAACAACCACTCTGGACGAGCTGCCCGCGCGCGGGCCTGCTGAACGGCGCCGACGCCCGCTACATGGAACACGAGATGGCCTTCGGCGAACTCGAACTGGTGAGCCCCGACGGCCAGGCGGTGCACCACCTCGACTGGCGCACCGACTCTGGCGTCCCGCTACTGCGCAACATCACGCGCATCACGGCGCCTAACCCTGGCGTGATGACCGGACCCGGCACCAACAGCTACCTCGTCGGCGATCCTTCCACGGGCTATATCTCCATCGACCCGGGCCCGAACGAGCCCGAGCACCTGGAACGCATCTGGCGCGCAGCGAACGGCGACATCCGGATGATCGTCTGCACGCATTCGCATCCCGACCATTCGCCGGGCGCGAAGCCGCTGCAGGCGCTGTGCAAAACGAAGCCACCGATTCTCGGACTGCCCTCCGCACCGACAGCGCGCGCCGCGAGCGAGTTCACGCCCGACCGCGCCTTGGCGGATGGCGAAGAACTGGCGGTGGAAGGCGACGGTCACCGGCACACCTTGAAAGTGATTCACACGCCCGGCCACGCGGCCAATCACCTGTGCCTGGTCCTGCTGGAAGATGGCCTGCTGTTCTCGGGCGACCATGTGCTCAACGGCAGCACCACCGTGGTGGATCCGCCCGACGGCGACATGAACGACTACCTCGACTCGCTCGACAAATTACTCGCCGCGTGCGAGACGCACGACATCCACTTCATCCTGCCCGCGCACGGCCACGTCATCGGCTCCGCGCCGAAGGCCATCGCCCACTTGAAGGCACATCGGTTGAAGCGCGAGGCGAAAGTCCTCGCCGCGATGCGCAAGCGCCCGCAAGGCGCGCTGGAAGATTGGGTCGAGCTCGCCTACGACGACGTGCCGCCGCGCATGTGGCCGGTCGCGAAGCGCTCTTTGCTCGCGCACGTGCAGCGCATCGAGGCGCTGGGCCTCGCGCAACTCGATGGCTGAGCCGGAGCGCCTGGCCAAGCGCGTCGCCGCGATGGTGCCGTGCTCGCGCCGCGAGGCCGAGGCGTTCATCGAAGGCGGTTTTGTTCGCGTGGATGGGCGGGTGATCGACAAGCCGGAGCATCGCGTTTCCGAAGAGCGCATCGAGATCGATCCGAAAGCGAGTGCCACGGCTGCCGAACCGGTGACCGTGATCCTCAACAAGCGAGAAGGCATGACGATCGAGGAGGCTCTCGCTTCCCTGAATGCGTCCACGCAATTCGCGGGCGGTCCGCACGGACATACCGCGCGCGTGCTCAAGCGGCACTTCCAGAACCAGACCGCGCTGCTACCCCTGCCCCATGAGGCGAGCGGCCTCACGGTGTTCAGCCAGGTCCGCGGCGTCATTCGGCGCTTGACCGAGGACGCACTCACGACCGAGCAGGAACTGATCGTGCAGGTCGATGGCAAGATCGCCGACAACGGCCTCGCGCGACTGGCCCACGGCCTCAAGTACGAAGGCCGTGCGCTGCCGCCGATCAAGGTGAGCTGGCAGAACGAGACGCGGCTGCGCTTCGCGCTCAAGGGCATCGCGCCGGATTTCGTGCCGTGGATGCTGGAGCAGGTGGGCCTGCGCATCGTCGCCGCGAAGCGCATCCGCATCGGGCGCCTGCCGATGGCGGGGTTGCCCGAGGGGCAGTGGCGCTTTCTTGCGCCGGACGAGCGCTTCTGAACGCGCGTCCCGAAAAAAGTGTGAAGTCCGCCGTACGCCGGATTCTGTGACGCCCGGTTTCCCGGACGCGACCGTCATTCCTCTGGGCCGGGGGTCGCCCCCACGGCTCGGTGCTACCTACCCGCCAGCTCCGCGGAGCCACATCAACGCTGGCCTATTTGGTATTGCTGCGCGTAGAGATTGCCCGTTTCACCCTTTGCGGTTGCCCGCAAAGACTCGTCTCTGTTGCTCTGATCCTCACCTCACGGTGGACAGGTGTTACCTGCTACGCTGCCCTTTGCAGTCCGGACGTTCCTCCAGTGCCAGGTTTCCCATGCGGCACCAGCGACGGCCTGGCGGGCTTCACGAGCGGTATTATCCGCGCTTCCCACATCACCAAGGTCCTGCCCGATAAATACGGGCTCACGATCCGCATGATCCGACTATCTGAAATCAAGCTCACGCTGGCGCAGGCCGAACAGCCCGAGCCCGCGCTCCACGCCGCCGCCGCCGGCGTGCTGGGCGTGCCCTCCTCCACCATCGAACAAGTCCACGTCTTCAAGCGCAGCTTCGACGCTCGCAAGGCCGACCTGATGGCGGTTTTCATCATCGACGTGACGCTGGCCGATCCTGCGCAGGAAGCCGCGCTGCTCGCGAAGTTCGCGGGTCGCCCGCACATTGCGGCGACACCGGACATGGCGTGGCATCCGCCGGTTCAGGTAGACGCACCGTTGCCGCTGCGCCCGGTCGTCGTCGGCTTCGGGCCCTGCGGCATCTTCGCGGCGCTCGTGCTCGCGCAGATGGGCTTGCGACCCATCGTGCTGGAGCGCGGCAAGAAAGTGCGTGAGCGCACCAAGGACACCTGGGGCTTGTGGCGCAAGCGCGTGCTGCACCCGGAGAGCAACGTGCAGTTCGGTGAAGGCGGCGCGGGCACGTTCTCCGACGGCAAGCTCTACAGCCAGATCAAGGACCCGCGCCACCTCGGCCGCAAGGTCATGAACGAATTCGTGAAAGCGGGCGCGCCGGAGGAAATCCTCTACGTCGCGCATCCGCACATCGGTACGTTCAAGCTCGTGAAGGTGGTGGAGAACATGCGCGAGCAGATCATCGCGCTGGGCGGCGAAGTTCGCTTCGAGCAGCGCGTGACGGACTTGCAGCTCGAAAACGAAGGCGACAACAAGCAACTTCGCGGTCTCACCGTGCTGGACCAGGCGACGGGCGAGTCGAGCGAGCTGCGCGCCGACCACGTCGTGCTCGCGCTCGGCCACAGCTCGCGCGACACCTTCGAGATGCTGCATCGCCGCGGTGTGTTCCTCGAAGCCAAGCCGTTCTCGATCGGCTTTCGCATCGAGCATCCGCAAGGCGTCATCGACCGCGCGCGCTGGGGACGGCACGCGGGGCATCCGCTGCTGGGCGCGGCCGACTACAAGCTCGTGCATCACGCCAGCAACGGCCGCTCGGTCTACAGCTTCTGCATGTGCCCCGGCGGGACGGTGGTGGCGGCGACGTCCGAGCCGGAGCGCGTCGTCACGAACGGCATGAGCCAGTACTCGCGCAACGAGCGGAATGCGAACGCGGGCATCGTCGTGGGGATCGATCCGGCCGCCGACTACCCGGGCGGGCCGCTGGCGGGAATCGAGTTGCAGCGCAAGCTGGAATCGAACGCGTATGTGCTGGGTGGCAGCACTTACGAGGCGCCGGGTCAACTCGTGGGCGACTTCATCGCGGGAACACCGAGCACTGAATTTGGCGGGGTCGAGCCGTCGTACAAGCCGGGCGTGAAGCTCGGGGATTTGCACGCTGCCTTGCCGGAATACGCGATCACCGCGATCCGCGAGGCACTCCCCGCGTTCGGTCGGAAGATCAAGGGCTTCGACATGCCCGATGCGGTATTGACGGGGGTGGAGACGCGGACGTCATCACCGCTCAAGATCACGCGCGGCGAGGACTACCAGAGTCTGAATGTGCGCGGGCTGTACCCGGCGGGAGAAGGCGCGAGTTACGCGGGGGGGATCTTGTCTGCGGGGGTGGACGGGATTCGAGTGGGAGAGGCGGTCGCGCGAGCGATCGCCTCCTGATTCCCTCAAGTCGCCTGCAACCGCGCGATCCGCTCTTCGATCGGCGGGTGCGTCGAGAACAGCTTGCCGACACCCGACGTGATCCCGAATGCCTGGATCGCCTTCGGCAATTCACCCGGAACCATGCCGCCCAGGCGGGCCAGCGCGTTGATCATCGGCTGTTTGCGGCCGAGGAAGTTCGCCGAACCGGCGTCCGCCCGGAACTCGCGCTGGCGCGAGAACCACGCGACGATGATCGCGGCCGCGAATCCCAGCAGGATGTCCAGCACGATGGTGGTGATGTAGTAGCCGATGCCCGGACCCGAACGGCGCTCGCCACGGCTGAGCCAACCGTCCACGAGATAGCCGATGACGCGCGAGAGGAACACGACGAAGGTGTTCATCACGCCCTGGATCAGCGT
>JAZKIF010000009.1:10069-12248 GCA_040385005.1 Pseudomonadota bacterium | reverse complement strand
CGGCCAGCGGAATTCCACGTCGCCCTTCAGGTGCAGCTCCAGCGGCCAGCCGTTCACGCCGATGGTGTCGTCGAAGCTCGCGCACTCGAGCACGTCGCTTTCGGTGAGCATGTACAGGCCCTTCACGCGGCGCGTCTCGCGGATGCCGACCTGCGGCGCGATGTCGACGATGTAGGACTTCTCGAAGCCGGGCACCTCCTTGAGGAACCCGGCGACGCTCGCGATCTGCCGGCGGCCGAGAATTTCCGCATCGCTCAGCTCCTGCGCATCGGTGCCGTCCATGGCGTTGCCGTCGGCGTTCGCGAGCTGCGTGAGGTTCACGCGCCACTCGATGCCGCTCTTTTGCGGACGGACGATGGGCGTCTTGCGCGGGAAGGTGTAGCGGCCCTGTTCCTGTGCTTGCAGCATCAGTTGGGGGATGATCTCCCAGGCCTTGCCGGCACGTTCCGGGTCGATGCCGTTCAGGCGGAACATGGTCGAGGGATAGAGCATGTTCCCGTGGCCGTCGCCCTTTTCGAAGGAAGCGCCGGCCCAGGCCGCGAGGTCCCCGTCGCCCGAGCAATCGATGAAGCATCGAGCCAGCACGGCACGGCGTCCCGACTTGGTCTCCACGAACACCGCCCGCACGCGGCGTTCGGAATCCATCTGCACGCCTGCGGCCAGCGCGTGAAAAAGCACCTGCACTTTTGCCGACGCCATCAGGTCGTCCGCGGCGATCTTGTACGCGGCGGTGTCGTAGGCCTGCGCGACGGTCTTGCCGAACAGGCCGTGCGGTGTGTTCAATCCGCCAAGCTTGTCGATGCGGGCCAGCAGGTCGTCGGCGACGCCATGGACAACCTGGCGGATATCGCCGTGAACGTTTGCGTGTAGTCCGCAGAAATTCGTGACACCGGCCGCAGTGCCCATGCCACCGAGAAAGCCGTAGCGCTCGATGAGCAGCGTGGATCGGCCGGCTCGCGAAGCCGCGACGGCGGCGGCGATGCCTGCGGGGCCGCCGCCGAGAACGACGAGGTCCCATTCGCCGAGGAGGGGCGTGTCGCGGCTGGGTTCGGTCAGGTGAGCTGTCATGCGTTCATTGGAAGAGAGAATGCGGATCGATGCCTTCGTACATCCACTTCAACCCGGCGAACCCCGCGGACTCCGTGCCGGACTGGAACATGCGGTTGCGCAGCTCGCGCTGCACGCCGCTCGCATGGTAGATGTCGCCGTAGAAGCGGGCGGTGAGCTGCACGCGGCCGGTGCGCAGGTAACGGGCTCGCTGGTACTTCTGGAATGCCTCTTCGACGCCGCCGCCGGCGGCCCGCAGCGCCTCGCCCAGCACCACCGCATCCTCGATCGCCTGGCCCGCGCCTTGCGCGAGGTATTGCAGCATGGGATGCGCCGCGTCGCCCAGCAGAGTGACGCGGCGGTCGCTCCAGTTCGCGACCGGTTCGCGATCGCACAGCACCCACATTTTCCAGGTCCCGATCTTCCCAAGCAGTTCGCGCACCTGCGGCACGGCCTGCGCGAACCGCTCGTTCAGCTCGGCCGTGTCGCCGAAGGTGTTCCAGCCCTCGTCGTACTTGTTGCTGTGGAAGACGGCGACGAGGTTGAACAGCTCGCCGCGGCGCAGCGGATAGTGCACGAGATGCGTCTTCTCGCCGCCCCACAGCAGCACGTCGTCGCTCCACAAGTGCGTGGGGACGTCTTCGCGTTTGAGCACCGCGCGGTAGGCGATGTGGCCGGAGACGCGGGGCTTTCCGTCGCCAACCACCGCTTCGCGGATGCGGCTCCACAGGCCGTCCGCGCCGATGAGCGCGTCAGCGTGGATCGATTCGCCGCCGGCGAGATGGACTCGCACGCCTTTGCCGTCCTGCTCGAAGGTTTCGACTTTGGAGGACGTGCGCAACGTGATGCCGGTCTGCGCTCTGCAGGCCGCAAGGAACACCTGGTGCAAATCGGCGCGATAGATCACGCCGTAGGGATAGCCGTAAGCCGCACGGGCCGTGTCGCCCAGCGGCACGCGCACCACTTTCTCGCCGGTGCGCACGTCGTTCATGCCGAGACCCGGCGGAAAGTACGCGACGCGGCTGATCGCTTCAGTGAGCCCGAGGTACTCGAACATCCGGAAGATGTTGGGACCCAGCTGGATGCCGGCGCCGATTTCTCCAAAGGCGGCGGATTGCTCGAGCATCGTCAC
>JAZKIF010000009.1:4916-10059 GCA_040385005.1 Pseudomonadota bacterium | reverse complement strand
ACGGAATCTCGGCATAGTTCTCGTAGTACCATTTCAGATAGGCGGGATCGATGTTCGCCTTGGCGGCGACCGCCCCGAAGACTTCGTCCTGGTGTGATTTCACATAGGCGGCGGATTGCTCGAGCATCGTCACCTGATGCCCGCAGCGCGCGAGAACGAAGGCCGCGGCCAAGCCGCCGATACCGCCGCCGGCGATCACGATGTTCAAGGAAGAAGCCATGTCCAGGTCGTGGAGCGAAGTGCGGAAAAACTAAGCATACATACTAATTCGGCGAGCCGCAAGCGAGGGCCGTGGCTACACTCGGCGCATGGCCAAGAGCTTCGATTTCCAGCATGCGCCCGGACACCTCATCCGGCGCGCCCACCAGGTTGCGGTTGCGATCTTCATGGATGAGACCGCGGACTTTGACGTCACGCCGGTGCAGTTCGCGATCCTGAACGCGTTGATCGACGATCCGGGGGAAGACCAGGTGACGCTGGCGGGGAATGTCGCGTACGATGCCGCCACTTTCGGATCGGTCATCGGTCGGCTCGAATCCAAGGGCTGGGTGCGGCGCAAGGCCGATGCGGTCGACCGCCGGCGCAAGCTGCTCTGGGTCACGCCGGAAGGCGAGGCGGCTGCCGCCGCGATGAAGCGTGCGGTGACCAAAGCGCAAGGGCGGATTCTCGGCCCGCTCGATGCGGATGAGCGCAGGCAGCTCGTGGGACTGCTCGGCAAACTCGTGGCGGGGCACGAGGCGGGTTGATTTGTGCGCGCCTGGATGCCGGATCAGGTCCGGCATGACAGGCAATTGGCAGGCGCGCGGGTCTTCAGTCCGACTTCGTCAGCAGCGTGAAGTGCTCCACCACCGGCGGGCTCGCGAAGAACGGCCCGATGATCGCGCGCCACTGCGCGAAGAGCGGGCCCTGGCGGAAATCCACGTTGTGCGCTTCGATCGTGTCCCAGAAGATCTGCAGGATGTAGCGCTCGGGCGACTCGATGCCCTTGTTCACCTTCCAGCCGCGCATGCCCTTGGCCTGCGACATGACGGTGGTGAGGGCGCGCTGGATCGCCTCGTCGAAGGCGGCCTGCTGGCCCGGGGCGATGCGGATGTCGGCGATCTCGAGAATCATGGGGTGCTTCCTAATATTGGCTCGCGGGCAAGTCTACCGTGAGGCCGTCCAGCGATTCGTCCAGCGCGATCTGGCACGCAAGGCGGCTGTTCGTGCGGCGGGGTTCTGCCGTGTAGTCGAGCATCGCCTCCTCGTCGGCATCGCGCGGTGGCAGCAGCGATGCATGCGGCTCGCGCACGAAGACATGGCAGGTCCCGCAAGTCGCCATGCCGCCGCAATCTGCGACGATGCCGTCGACGCCCGCCGCGATGGCGGCCTGCATCAGGCTCTGGCTCGGTCGGCACTCGACCGCGCGGGGCTTGGCCGGATGGGCGGCGGATGCGAAGTGAACGGTGATCATGGCCCTCGATTCTCGTTCAGGTGACTTTGTCCTACATTGCGCGACGCGAACCCTGCCCATAGTCAGTGGAAAGGAAACCACCATGACGAAAATCAGTGACGTGATGAGCCGCGACGTGCAGGTCATCGGCCCCGACGAGACCATCGCGCAGGCCGCGAAACACATGCGCGACGGGGACTTCGGGATGATGCCCGTCGGCGATAACGACAGGATGGTGGGCGCGATCTCCGATCGCGACATTGCCGTGCGCGGGATCGCCGAGGGCCTGGACGGCAGTGCCAAGGTGCGCGACGTGATGTCGAACGGCATCCATTGGGTCTATGACGACGAGTCCATCGAACGGGCGTCGGAGCTCATGAGCGAACACCAGATCCGCCGCCTGCCCGTGGTGGATCGGGACAAGCGCCTGGTGGGCATCGTGGCCTTGGCCGACCTCGCGGTGAAAGAGCCCGAGTCGGGCAACGCGGGCGAGGCGCTCACCGAAATCTCCGAACCCGCCTGACGACTCCTAGAAGCGCGCGAAATATTCGCGGCGCTGGAAGTCGTCCTTGTCTTGCACGTCATCCCAGCGCTGGGCATCGCTGCGCTTGATGCGCGTGAAGTATTCGATGAACGCCGCGCCGAACGCTTCGTTGAGCGCGTCGTCCGCTCCCAGTGCCTCCAGCGCTTCTGACAGCGAGGTGGGCAGCCGCGCCGCGTCGGCTCCGTAGGGCGCATCCGTGGCTTGTGGCGCTTTCAATTCGCGCGCGATTCCGTCCATTCCCGCGTGGATCTGCGACGCGAAGTAGAGATAGGGATTGGCCGCCGGCTCACCGATGCGGTTTTCGATTCGCGTGGCCTCGTCGCCGCATTGCCCGATCACGCGCAGCATCGCGCCGCGGTTGTCACGTCCCCACAGGATCGATTGCGGTGCGAGCGCGTTCGGGCGAAAGCGCCCGAACCCGTTGACGGTGGGCGTGCAGAACACCGTCATGCCGCGCGCATGCTCCAGCAAGCCGGCGAGGAATCGCTCGCCCAATGTCGACAAGGTGTTGCCTGCGTCATCCGGTGTCGATCCTTCGGCGGGCGCATCGCGGCGAAAGAGGTTGTGGCCATCCCGCGCATCCACGATCGACTGATGCAAGTGCCAGCCGCTCGACATTATGTTCGGAAAGGGCGGGCGGCACATGAAGCTCGCGTGGTAACCCGCGCGGCGCAGCGCCTGCTTCACGCCATTGCGGAACAGCACCATGTTGTCCGCGGCGGTGAGCGCATCCGTAGGCTCGAACACGGCTTCCACCTGGCTCGGGCCCAGCTCGATCTCCAGCGACAGGAGCGGCAGCCCGAGCGCCTGCGCCGTCCGCTGCACGATGCGCAGCGGCTCTTCCGACATGTCCGACCACGCCTCGTTCAGGAGGTTGTAACCGGGGTGGATCATGCTCACGTGGGGCGGTAGGCACGGCCACGCGGCTTGCTCCGGATCGAGCTGAGCCAGCGTGTCGGTGATGCGGTAGATGTGGAACTCGACTTCGAGCCCGCACTTCATCGCCATGCCCGCGTCGGCGAGACGCCGCAGCGCGCGTTGCAGGACGCGGCGAGTGTCGAGTTCGACGGGCGTCGCGTCCTGGAACCACGGCTGCCCCAATACCCATCCCGTGCCCTCAGCCCACGGCAGTTGCCTGAAGCTCGAAGGATCGGCCATCAGCATCAGGTTGTTCGCGAAGCCGAAACCGGGCAGGCTGGACGTGCCGCCCGGCTCGAACACCTTGTACGCCGTGCGGTCCGAAGCGTCCTTCAGCAGCAAGGTGCTGACCATCCCGACACCGTCCAGCATTGCCTGCTTCGCGGCCGACGCGACCAGCGTCTTGCCCCGCGTGATGCCGTGCAGGTCGCACCACGCGAAGCGGACGAGTTCCAGATTCGCGCCGGCGACGAGGTGCAAGGCTCGCTGCAGCGCTCCATCGCGCGCCGCGTCGTGGATGCCGCAACGCTGCGCGAACGTGGCCGTCATGCGGGAACGGAGTCCCGCGAGTTCCAGGGCGCGCCGGCCCGCTTGGCGCGTGTCTGTTCGCGCCACCACGCCGGCCACTCGCCGGCGGGCGCGATGCCGTCCACCGTGTCGGGGCCGACCATCGATGACGCGAGCGACGCGTCCGCGCAGCCCGGCAGCACGCCGCCCGCCTGCGCGGTTTCGATCGCCTTCAGCAGCATGCGGCGATTCGCCATGATCACTTTGTCGCTGGTGCCCAGGTGTTCGCGCGCACGGTCCTGGATGGCGCCCATGCTCTCCACCGCCCACTGGTCGTGGACGTTGATGTCGTCCTCGCCCATGCCGAGGTAGGTCTGCGTGTTCTGCTCGCGCGCATCGAAGCCCCAGTTGTTGTGGCGGCCGGACTTGGGGATGTAGTCGGGCAGGGAGATGTATTGCAGCCGCTGGTTGCGCATCGCTTCCTTGTCCACCGGCCCCGCGAAGCTGGTGAAGAACGAATACCAGTACGTGTGCGTATCGTCCACCGGCACGTGCATCTGCGTGATCGTGAGCGTTTCCGACAGCGGGATCACGAAGGTGTGCGGGAAGATCGCCTGCGTCACGCGCACATGCGTCAGCGCGTCGGTCATCGGTCGCAATGCCGTGAGTTGCATGCCCCAGGGCTGCGGCTCGAAGCTGATCTCGGGCTGGTGGAACTCGCGCATGATCCGCGTCATCGGCCAGCGCTCGCCCTCGAAAGAGCCGGCGGCGGCGCTGCGGAACTGCTTGCCGGCCGCGTTCTCGCCGATGCCCTCCAGCGGCTCGTCGCCGAGGAAGCGATGCAGGAACGAAGGGTGGGCCGGATCGATGCCGACCTCGAACGCCTGCAGCCAGTTGCATTGCCACAAGCCCTTGAACGCGAACGTGTGCGAGGAGGGCGCCGCGAAGCAATCGAATCGCGGGAACGGCGGCGGCTGCGTGCCTTCCTCGCCGAACCACGCGAAGAGCACGCCGCTTTTCTCGATGACGGGGTAGCTGCGTTGGCGCACGCGCTCGCACAGTTTGCTGCCCGAGGGCTCCGCGGGCGTTTCCAGGCATTGACCTGTCGCATCGAACTTCCAGCCGTGGAAGGGGCAGCGCAATCCGTCGCCCTCATAACGGCCGAACGACAGGTCTGCGCCGCGATGCGGACATGCGCGGTCCAGCAAGCCCCACGCGCCTTGGTGGCTGCGAAACAGCACGAGGTCCTGGCCGAGCACGCGCACGGCTTTCACGGCGCGCTCGGCCATGCGTGGGTCCAGCGCGGGATCGAATTCATCCACCAGCGCGACCGGCTGCCAGTAGCTGCGCAACACGGCGCCGCAGGGCGTGCCGGGCCCGATGCGGGTGATCAATTCGTTCTGCTCGGCGCGCATGGCCACTCCAGTATTCGATAGGTGAAAGAAGATTATCCTGTCGCCATGAAGCTATACAACTACTTCCGCTCTTCCGCGTCGTTCCGTGTGCGCATCGCGCTGCAATTGAAGGGTTTGCCCTATGACTACGTGCCGGTTCACCTGGTCAAGGGTGAACACAAGCAGGACGGCTTTGCGTCCATCCTGCCGTCCGCGTTGGTGCCGACACTGGAGGTCGACGGCGGCGATCGGCTGTCTCAGTCGATGGCGATCATCGAGTACCTCGACGAGACACATCCCGAGCCCGCGCTGCTGCCGCGCGACGCCCTCGGCCGCGCGAGGGTGCGG
>JAZKIF010000009.1:0-4906 GCA_040385005.1 Pseudomonadota bacterium | reverse complement strand
CCAGTACATCGCATGCGAAATCCATCCGCTCAACAACCTGCGCGTCCTCAAATACCTCGTGCGCGAGTTGAAGGTGACCGAGGAGGTCAAGAACGACTGGTACCGCCATTGGGTGCGCGAAGGGCTGGAGGCGTTCGAGCGCCAGCTCGCGCAGTTGCCGCCGTCGAAATACTGCTACGGCGATACGCCAACGCTCGCCGATTGCTGCCTCGTGCCGCAAATCTTCAACGGACGGCGCGTCAAGACGAACGAAGAGGGCCTGCCACGCACGATGGCTGCGTTCAACGCGTGCATGGAGTTGCCCGCGTTCCAGAACGCGCAGCCCACGAGCTGCCCGGACAACGAGGCCTGAATGGCGTTCCCCGCAGGATGGCTCGCGCCCGACTGGCCCGCGCCTTCGAACGTGCGCGCGGCGTGTTCGGTGCGCGCGGGCGGTGTGTCGGCGGCGCCGTATGAGAGCCTGAATCTCGGCGACCACGTCGGCGATGTCCCGGGCGATGTCGCCATCAATCGCGCCAGGTATTCGCAGGCCCTCGATGCGAAGCCGGTGTTCATGAGACAGGTACACGGCTGGCACGTGCAGAAGCTGGAGGCCGACACACCCGATGCAATCGAGGCCGATGGCTGCGTCGCGACATCACGGCGCGTTGCCTGCACCATCATGGTCGCGGATTGCATGCCGGTGCTCTTCGCCACCCGAGATGGACGCGCGGTGGCCGCTGCGCACGCGGGATGGCGCGGCCTCGCGGGCGATGCGGGGCGAGGCGTGATCGAGTCCACCCTGGAGCGGCTTCGCGCAGCGAGAAAAGTGGAAACAGATCCGGGCGAGGTGCTCGTGTGGCTGGGGCCGTGCATCGGGCCGACCGCCTTCGAGGTCGGCCCCGAAGTGAAAGCCGCGTTCGAAGCCACCGATGCCGGCGCTGCTACGTGCTTCGCGCCGCACTCGCCGGGAAAGTATCTCGCGGATCTTCCGGCACTTGCGCGCCGGCGATTGGTGGCACTGGGGATCACGGCCGTGTACGGCAACGACGGCACGGCGCCGTGGTGCACCGTCGGCAATCCTTCAATTTTCTTTTCGCACCGGCGGGACCGCGTCAGCGGGCGGTTCGCCGCCAGCGTCTGGCTGGCCTGATGCCTGCTCACGCTCGCGTGCCAGCTCAGCCGCTTCGCGCGCCTTGATCGCACGCTTGCGCGCCGGCGTTTGCATCAGGTAAACCACCAACGACACAGGGGCCGCGCCATAGAGTACAAAGGTGACGATGGCGCCGAGCACCGAACCGATCGGGCTCGTGGCTTCGGCCACGGCCATCATCAACGCGACGTAGAGCCAGGCGATCACGACAAGATACACGGTGGCCTTAAATGTTTGTTGCACTGCAACATGAATTAATGGATACTTCGGGTTAACCCGAATAACAGGGTAATCAGGAGACAAGATGAATTCTGAAGCAGTCTGGGCGCAAGCCGTCCAGCAGTTCCAGCAATCGCTCGCAGGCGGCTGGGCCCAAGCGCTTAAATCCGTTCCCGCAATGGACAGTGGAGGCATGCAGTCCATGCCCCAGCTGCAGTTCTCCCCCGAGAAACTGCAATCGCTGCAGGAAACCTACGTCAAGGAAGCCGCCGAGCTGTGGAACGGCGGGCTCTCCGCGCAGCCCGGCGCCGACAAGCGTTTCGCCTCCGATGCGTGGTCCGCAAATCCCGTGGCCGCGTTCTCCGCCGCGGTTTACCTGTTGAACGCGCGCACCTTGCTCGGCCTGGCGGAAGCCGCCGACACCGATGCCAAGACCAAGGCCCGCCTGCGGTTTGCCGTCGAGCAATGGATGGCGGCATCGGCTCCCAGCAACTTCATGTGCCTCAATGCCGAAGCGCAGAAGAAGGCCATCGAAACCAAGGGCGAAAGTATCGCCAAGGGCGTGCAGAACCTGCTGAAGGACATCCAGCAGGGCCACGTCTCGATGACCGACGAGAGCGTCTTCGAGATCGGCCGCAACGTCGCGACCACCGAAGGCGCCGTCGTCTTCGAGAACGAACTCTTCCAGCTCATCGAATACAAGCCGCTTACGAAGCAGGTGCACGAGCGGCCGTTCCTGGTCGTGCCGCCCTGCATCAACAAGTTTTATATCCTCGACCTGCAGCCCGAGAACTCGCTCATCCGTTACCTCGTGGCGCAGGGCCATCGCACTTTTGTCATCAGCTGGCGCAATGCGGATGAGTCGGTGCAGGACAAATCGTGGGATGACTACGTGGGCGACGGCCCGGTCGAAGCGATCCGCGTCGTGCGCGAGATCAGCGGCGCGAAGCAGATCAACGCGCTGGGCTTTTGCGTCGGCGGCACCATCCTCGGCACGGCGCTCGCGGTGCACGCAGCGCGCGGCGAGAAGCCGGTGGCCAGCGCGACCTTCCTCACGACGCTGCTGGACTTCTCCGATACCGGCGTGCTTGACCTCTTCATCGACGAGCCGTTCGTCAAGTACCGCGAGATGCAGCTCGGCCATGGCGGGCTGCTCAAGGGCCAGGAGCTCGCATCCACATTCAGTTTCCTGCGACCCAACGACCTGGTGTGGAATTACGTGGTGGGCAATTACCTGAAAGGCGAGACGCCGCCGCCGTTCGACCTGCTGTACTGGAACAGCGATTCCACGAACCTGCCCGGCCCGATGTACGCCTGGTACCTGCGCAACACCTACTTCGAGAACAACCTCGTGAAGCCGGGCAAGCTCACGGTGCTCGGCGAGAAGGTGGACTTCGGCAGGCTGGACATCCCCGCGTACATCTATGGCTCGCGCGAAGACCATATCGTGCCGATCGCGGGTGCCTTCGCATCCACGAAGCACCTCCCCGGCAAGAAGCGCTTCGTGATGGGCGCCTCGGGCCATATTGCCGGCGTGATCAATCCGCCCGCGAAGAACAAGCGGTCCTACTGGACCAACGACAAGCTTCCCCAATCGCTCGAGGCCTGGACGGCGGGCGCGAAGGAACATCCCGGCAGCTGGTGGACCGACTGGTCGGGCTGGCTGAAACCCCACGCGGGCAAGCTCATCGCTGCGCCCAAGACCTACGGCAAGGGCAAGTACAAGGCCATCGAGCCCGCCCCCGGCCGCTATGTAAAAGCCAAGGCTTAACTGGAGAACTCGAATGGAAGACATCGTCATCGTTTCCGCCGTCCGCACGGCAGTCGGCAAATTCGGCGGCTCGCTCGCCAAGATCCCCGCGACCGAACTCGGCGCGGCCGTGATCAAGGAGGCGCTTGCCCGCGCGAAGATCGATCCTTCGCAAGTGAGCGAAGTCATCATGGGCCAGGTACTCGCCGCGGGGGCGGGCCAGAACCCCGCGCGCCAGGCGCTGCTGAAAGCCGGTCTGCCGAAGGAAGTGCCGGGGCTCACCATCAACGCCGTGTGCGGCTCGGGCCTCAAAGCCGTGATGCTTGCCGCGCAAGCCATCGCCTGGGGTGACGCCGAGATCGTTGTCGCCGGCGGCCAGGAGAACATGAGCGCCGCGCCGCACGTGCTGCCGAACTCGCGCGACGGCCAGCGCATGGGCGACTGGAAGTTGCAGGACACGATGATCGTGGACGGCCTGTGGGACGTCTACAACCAATACCACATGGGCGTCACCGCCGAGAACGTCGCCAAGGCGCACGACATCAGCCGCGACGCGCAGGACAAGCTCGCGCTCGGCAGCCAGCAGAAGGCCGCCGCCGCACAGGAAGCCGGCAAGTTCAAGGATGAGATCGTCGCGATCAGCATCCCGCAGAAAAAGGGCGACCCGGTCGTGTTCGATTCGGATGAGTTCATCAACAAGAAGACCAACGCCGAAGCGCTGGCCGGCCTGCGCCCGGCGTTCGACAAGGCGGGCAGCGTTACGGCCGGCAATGCATCGGGCCTCAATGACGGCGCCGCCGCGGTCGTTGTCATGAGCGCGAAGAAGGCCGCCGAACTCGGCCTGAAGCCGCTCGCCCGCATCGTGTCGTTCGGCACCAGCGGCCTCGATCCGGCCACGATGGGCATGGGCCCGGTGCCGGCCACGAAGAAGGCCCTGGAGCGCGCCGGCTGGAAGGCGAGCGACGTCAACCTCTTCGAGCTGAACGAAGCCTTCGCCGCTCAGGCCTGCGCGGTCAACAAGGAATTGGGCATCGACCCCGCCAAGGTCAACGTGAACGGCGGCGCGATCGCCATCGGGCACCCGATCGGTGCATCGGGCGCGCGCATCCTCGTCACGTTGCTGCACGAGATGCAGCGCCGCGAAGCGAACAAGGGCGTTGCGGCCCTTTGCATCGGCGGCGGCATGGGGGTTTCCCTCGCGGTCGAACGCGTTTAAGCGCGTACAAGAACATCCATCAATTCAGGAGACAAGACATGAACCAGAAAGACTCGAACCACAAGGTTGCCTACGTCACCGGCGGCATGGGCGGCATCGGCACCGCCATCTGCCAGCGCATGCACAAGGAAGGCTTCACGGTCATCGCGGGCTGCGGCCCGACGCGCGACTTCAACAAGTGGCTGGGCGAGCAGAAGGCGCTGGGCTACACGTTCCACGCGTCGGTCGGCAATGTCGGCGCATGGGAGTCGACGGTCGATGCGTTCAGCAAGGCGAAGTCCGAGCACGGCCCGATCGACGTGCTGGTGAACAACGCCGGCATCACGCGCGACCGCATGTTCCTCAAGATGACGCGCGACGACTGGGACGCCGTGATCGAGACCAACCTCAATTCGATGTTCAACGTCACCAAGCAGGTGGTGGGCGACATGGTCGAGAAGGGCTGGGGCCGCATCATCAATATCTCGTCGGTCAATGGCGAGAAGGGCCAGGCGGGCCAGACCAATTACTCGGCGGCCAAGGCCGGCATGCACGGTTTCACGATGGCCCTGGCGCAGGAGCTGGCGAACAAGGGCGTGACGGTCAACAC
>JAZKIF010000008.1:0-5934 GCA_040385005.1 Pseudomonadota bacterium | reverse complement strand
ACACGCGGATTTTCAATCCGCTGCTCTACCAACTGAGCTACCGGGCCGTGAGCCGACGATTATATATCAGCCTCCCCGCTTCCCCCGCGACAAGTCCACGCCCAGCTGCTTGAGCTTGCGATACAAGTGCGTGCGCTCCAGCCCCGTCTTCTCCGCCACGCGCGTCATCGATCCACCTTCCTTCGCCAGGTGGAACTCGAAGTACGACTTCTCGAATTCATCCCGCGCATCGCGCAGCGGCTTGTCCAGCTCGAACAACTGCCGCGCCTGCGGGCCCATCTCGACCACCGGCGGCAGGTTCTGCCCGCCCGTCATCGCGGCTTCCACGGTGAGCTCGATCACCGGCGCGGCCGACACGCCCGCCATGCCGGGCTTGCGCACACCGGTCGCGCCGCTGGTGCGCGACAGGCCCGCCTCTACGGCCTTGAGCAGCTTCACCATCGTGATCGGCTTTTCGAGGAAGGACTGCGCGCCGATCTTTGTGGCTTCCACTGCGGTCTCGATCGTCGCGTGGCCGCTCATCATGATCACGGGCATGCTCAACAGGCCCGTGGTGGACCACTCCTTGAGCAGCGTCACGCCGTCGGTGTCGGGCATCCAGATGTCCAGCAGGACGAGGTCGGGGCGGGAGCGGTTTCGCGCGGCCCGCGCCTGGGCGGCGTTCTCGGCCAGTTCGACGTTGTGGCCCTCGTCGTTGAGGATTTCGGAGAGCAGGTCGCGTATGCCCAGCTCGTCATCGACCACCAGTATGTTTGCCATGTGTGAACGCTATCCCGTGGCCGCCAGGGCCGGTGTTGTTAAGCCGCAACTGCGAATGATAGCGACACTTGGGCTCCCAGAACGGTGCCTTCTTCCACACGATTTTTCAAATCGACACGGGCGCCATGCTCATCCGCAATCTTCTTCACTACAGCCAAGCCCAGCCCGGTGCCCTTCGCCTTGGTCGTCACGTAGGGCTCGAACGCCCGCTTGAGGATGTGCTCGGGGAACCCGGCGCCCGTGTCCTGCACGAGCAGGCGCGCACGGCGGCTCGTGGGGTTCCACTGCGTCTTGACCATCACCTCGCGGTGCGCCGAGCCTTCCGTGGCGTCCTGCGCGTTCTGCAGCAGGTTGTGGATCACCTGGCGCAGCTGCTGCACGTCGCCCATGATCATCGGCAGCTTCGCATCCAGCTCCATGTGCACGGGCACCTGCGATGAGCTCGACGCGCTCTCGCCGATCTCGCGCGCATAGAGCTGCAGCACTTCGCCAATCAGGCTGTTGAGGTCGACGGGCTTCAGCTCGGCGGCGGGCAGGCGCGCGTAGTCGCGGAATTCATTGACGAGCCGCTTCATCGCGTCCACCTGGTCCACGATGGTCTGCACCGATTTTTTCAGCACGGCCTGCTCCGGATCGGCGAGCTTGCCGGTGAGTTTTTTCTCGAGACGCTCGGCCGACAGCTGGATAGGCGTGAGCGGATTCTTGATCTCGTGCGCGAGCCGCCGCGCGACTTCGCCCCAGGCCTGCGCGCGCTGCGCGGAGACGATTTCCGAGATGTCGTCGAACACCAGCAGCCGCGCGTTTTGGCCGGCCCCCTCGCCCGAGATCTCGCCGGGCATTTCGGCGCCGCGCGCGACGAGCGTCACGGCGTTGTGCGGCAAGCCCGGCTGCGCGGCATTGAGCTCGAACGATTGCTGCCAGTGGTCCAGCCCGTGTTGCTTGCGCTCGTGCAGGTACTCGTCGAACTGCTGCTGCACGGCCTGCGCGAATTCCTCCAGCCCCGGCACGCTTTCGAGCGGCATGCCCTGGTACACGGCCAGCGGCGCGCGAAGGATGCGCGTGGCGCCGGGGTTCGCGGACTCGATGCGGCCCTGGTCGTCGAGCACGATCACGCCGGCGGTGAGGTTGTCCAGGATGGTCTGCAAGTGCGCACGCGCGGCGTTGACCTGGCCCATGCTTTCGTCCACCGCGGTGCGTGCGTCGGCGAGTTGCTGCGTCATCTCCGCGAAGGATCGCGTGAGTCCGCCGAGTTCGTCTTTTCCCTGCAGCGCGGGTTTGGGGGAGAGGTCGCCGGCGGCCACTTCACGAACACCCGCCGCGAGCAGCAGCAACGGCCGCGCGAGTTGATTGCCCAGCACCACGGCGAGCAATACCGCGCCGAACACGGCGAGGAAGAGGCTCAGCGTGAGCGTTCCGATGTACATGCGTCTCAAGCCTTCGCGGCCCAGCGCCCGCTCCTGGTATTCGCGATTCGCTTCCTGCACCGCGACCGCATTCGCCACGAGAGTCGGCGGCAGGATCTGCGTGATCTGCAACACGCGCGGCTCGCCGATGAGGCCGAGGCTGGGTTGGGACACCGCCGCCAGGGCCTTGATGCGCGCGTTGCCCACGGGGTTGATACCGGGGTCATCCAGGCCTTCGACGATCGCCAGCGAGCGTTGCGCGCGCACGTTCTTCAATTGCTGCGGCGTGGGCCGGTCGGGGTTGAGCTGGAAGCGCGATTGCCCCGCGCTCGCGATGAGCTGGCCGGTGCCGCTCCACAGGATCACATCGTTCGCGGCGAGCTGGTCGCGCAGCCGCTCAAGCGTGAGGCCCGCGGAGGCGTCGGGCGTCTCCGCGAGTTGCACGGCCGCGGCGCGCGTCTTGTTGGCGAGGTCGTTGGCGAGCGTGTCGAGTGTCGCGCGGCCGAGGTTCAGGCCTGCGTCCAGCGCGCCTTCCACCTTCACGTCGAACCAGCTCTCGATGGAGCGCGAGACGAATTGATACGACACGACGTAGATCAGCACGCCCGGCACGAACCCGACGAGCGCGAAGATCGCGGCGAGTTTCACCAGCAGGCGGCTGCCGAATTTCTTGCGCCGCAACCGCGACGCGAGCCGCACGCCCACGTAGATGATGACCAGCAGCAGGAAGCCGGCGACCACCATGTTCAGGATGAAGAGCCGGCCGTAGTTTTGTTCGTACAGCTCGCGGTTGTTGGTGGCCTGCGTCAGCAGGAACATCAGCACGATGCCGATCGCGACGATCACCGCGAGCGCGACGCCGATGGCCCAGCGGAACGCGGAGGAACTGCGCAGCGGGAAGCGGGAGGCGGTTTCGCTCGCGCGGGGTGCGGGCGCGTCGGGACGCTCGGCGCTCACTTCAGGCTCTCGAAGGTCAGGCGCAGGTTGCGGCTCGCGGCGATGTTCCAGTCCGCATGGCCCACGGCGCCGATCTGGAACGGGCGCGGCAGCTGCGAGATGTCGAGACGAAAGCGGTAGTCGATGTTGTAGCGCGCGTCGGCATCGATCTCGTTCGCCTCCGCGATCTTCCAGTGCGAGATGTGCTGCACGGCCGCGAGCGCTTCTTCGCGCGTCTCGAAGGTCTGGCCGAGCGCCAGGCCCGAATTGCCGATCGGGCTGGGCGAGACGACGAGCCGCCAGCGGCGAGTGAGGGGCTGGTACGAGAGGCGCGCGTATCGCGCCGCCGCCGAGGTCTGCTTGTCGTACCAGTACCAGCGGTCTCGGTACAGCACCGCCTCGGCCACGAAGAACATCGGGATGCCCTTGGCGAGCGCATCGTCGATCACGGGCGGCAGCTCGAAGCGCACGCTCGCCGTGAGCAGCACGCCTTCCTCGGTGCGCTCGACGCGCAGCTGGGTGATTTCGGTGGGCGCGGACTGCTGCGCCAGCGCCGGGAATGCAAAAGCCATCCCGAAAGCGATCGCGAGGAGCACGCCGGCGAGCGCGCGCTCAAGCATCGCGCGCAGGCTCGGCCTGTGCGCGCTTTTGCAGCGCCGCGTAGAAAAATCCGTCGTGATCACCTTGTGGATTGTCCGGGACGGGGCTGGCGTTTGCCCCGCTTTGGGGCAGCAAATGCCCGGACGCAGGCCGCAAAACAGCCTCGGTGTTGTGCCCAAGAAACGTTTGCACCTGGGCCTCGCCTTCGCTGCGGAAAACGGAGCATGTGCAGTAGACGAGGCGCCCGCCCGGGGCCAGCAACGGCCAGAGCACTTCGAGCAGGCGCGCCTGGATGGCCGCCAGTTGCGCGATGTCCGTTTCGCGGCGCAGCCAGCGCACGTCGGGGTGCCTGCGCACGATGCCTGAAGCGGTGCATGGCGCATCCAGCAGGATGGCATCGAACGGCACGCCGTCCCACCAGTCGGCTGGCTTGCGGGCGTCGCCGGCGATCACAGTGGCCGTGAGGCCGAGGCGGCCGAGCGTTTCCTGGATGCGCTCGCAGCGCTTGGGGTCGATGTCGAGTGCGACGACGTGCGCATCGGAGAGTTCGAGCAGGTGGGCGGTCTTGCCGCCGGGGGCGGCGCAGGCGTCGAGGATGCGCGGTTTGACATCAGGGCGACCGTTCTCGCCGGCGAGATCGTGGAGCACGAGCGGAGCGGCGAGTTGCGCGGCCGCATCCTGCACGGAGACGACGCCTTCATCGAACCCGGGCAAGGCGTGAACGGCGCGCGGTTTGGCCAGGATGATTCCGTGTACACCTACGCGTGAGGCTTCGATGCCGGCGGCCTTCAACACCTCGAGATATTCCGCCGGGGTGCTCTTGCGCGCATTCACGCGCAAGGTCATCGGCGCATGGGTGTTGTTCGCCGCGAGGATGCTTTCCCAGTCCTTCGGCCAGTCCTGCCTCAGCCGCGCGATCCACCAGCGCGGGTGGTTCCACTTCGCTTCGGGGTTCGGGTCGGTCGCGCCGACGAGCGCATCGCGCTCGCGCAGGAAGCGGCGCAGGCACGCATTGATGAAGTTGGCCTGCGCCTTCGTTTCCGCGCCGCGCTTGGCCGCTTCCACGGCCTGGTCGACGAGCGTGAACACTTCGTAAGGAGCATCCTTGTCGCGCCAGCACAAGGCGAGCGCCGTACACAGCAACGCATCGGCCGCGGGCGGTGGCGGGCGCTTCGCAAGCAGTTGCCGCAGCGCTTGCGCGCGGCCGAGGTTGCGCAGCGCGTGGAACGACAGCGCCTGCGCACCCGATCTCGCAACGCCCTCCACCCGCTCGAGCGCAGTCGTCGCCGACTGGCCCGCGCGCACTCCGGCGACGACGCCCGATGCGGCCTGGAGGAGCCGCCACAACGCGATGGTTTCTGCCATGGGACTACGGTATCAGGACGGGCGCTGCCGAGCGCACGCCTCGCCCAGGCTTGAAGCCGAACAGCCACGCCAGCAGCACGGCGGGGAACTGCGCGATGGCCGCGTTGTACCGCGCGACGGCGATATCGAACTGGTCCGTTGCCGCGTGCGTCTGGATCACGATCTGCTGCCTTCGCGTGCTCACGTTCTCCGGCAGGCGCGAGCCCGCGAGGTCATGCGCATCGTCGCGCTCGGCGCGCTCCCAGGCCATCGCGAGGATGTCCTGCGCGGCCGCGAGCGTCGCGATGCCTTCCGCGTCGAGCGGCTTCGACCGCGCGGCCGCGAGCGACGCCGAGAATTGCGTCGCCGCGCCGTGCAGGCCGGACCAGAACTTCGAATCCTCATGCAGCGACGCGGGCTGCGTGCCCTCTTGCGCGGGCAGGCATTCGCGCACGAGCGCCACGTGCTTGGCGAGTTCGGTGTCGAGCGCGCTGAACGCGGCGTTGGCTTCGGACCGCAGGCGCATCAGGCGGTTGTACGCGCCAACGCCCCAGAACAGCACGACGGCGGCGACGATCCACATCACGAGCGAAGAAGGCATCGAACCTCAAAAAAAATGCCCACCCCGGCATGGGGTGGGCATCGAGTTTAGGTGAAACCTGGAAGAGGTTATTCCGGTTGCACGCCCTCGCTCGTCTCGGCGGCCGAAGCGCCTTCGGTCACGGCTGCCAGCTCGGCGGCTTCGGAGTCGGCGATGGCGCGGCGCTCGGCCTCGTCCATCTGGTCCTTCGCCTTGCGGGCGATGTGATACGCCATGCCGGTGCCCGCGGGGATCAGGCGGCCGACGATGACGTTTTCCTTCAGGCCGCGCAGCTCGTCGCGCTTGCCCATG
>JAZKIF010000007.1:43316-58122 GCA_040385005.1 Pseudomonadota bacterium | reverse complement strand
CGCATCAGCTTGGCGATGTCGTCGAAGTGCAGGCCGGTGGTCGGCTCGTCGAACATGAAGAGCGTGCCGCGCGTCGCGGTCGCCTGCCGGCTGGAGGTGGCACTCTTCGCGGCTTGCGCGAGGAAGCCCGCGAGCTTGAGGCGCTGCGACTCGCCGCCGGAGAGCGTCGGCACGGGCTGGCCGAGCTTCACGTATTCGAGACCGACGTCGACGATGGGCTGCAGCGCGCGGATCACGTCGCGGTCGTTCGCGAAGAGCGTCGCGGCTTCGCTTACGGTGAGGTCGAGGACGTCCGCGACGTTCATCGTGCGGAAAGAATTGGAATCTGACCCCGATTTGCGTTCGATGGTCACTTCGAGGATTTCCGGGCGGTAGCGCTTGCCGTCGCAGTCCGGGCAGCGCAGGTACACGTCGGAGAGGAACTGCATCTCCACGTGCTCGAAGCCGGAGCCGCCGCAAGTCGGGCAGCGGCCGTCGCCACTGTTGAAGCTGAACTTGGAGCCGGTGTAGCCGCGCTGCCTGGCGAGCGGGGACACCGCGAAGATTTCGCGGATCGCGTCCCAGGCGCCGACATAGCTCACGGGGTTGGAGCGCGCGGTCTTGCCGATGGGCGACTGGTCAACGAAGACGACGTCGCTCAAATGATCGGCGCCGAGCAGGCGGTCGTGCAGGCCCGGCGTTTCCGTCGCCTTGCCGAAGTGGCGCGTGAGCGCGGGCGCGAGCACGTCCTGGATCAGGCTCGATTTGCCGGAGCCGGAGACACCCGTCACGCACACGAGGCGTTGCAGCGGAAACTCGACCGACACATTCTGCAGGTTGTGCTCGCGCACGCCTTCGAGGATGAGGCGCGGTGTTGCCTCCGTCACCGCGCGCTTGAAGCCCATGCCGACGTGCTTGCGCGCTCCGAGGTACGCGCCGGTGAGCGTGTCGGCATGGCGCAGGTCGGCGGTGCTGCCGTCGAACACGATCTGCCCGCCCTTCTCGCCCGGGCCCGGACCCATGTCGATGATGCGATCCGCCGCGACCATCACGGCCGGGTCATGCTCCACCACCACCAGCGTGTTGCCCGCGTCGCGCAGGCGGTGCATGGCTTCCGTGATGCGGTTCATGTCGCGCGGATGCAAGCCGATGCTGGGCTCGTCGAGCACGAACAGCGTGTTGACCAGCGACGTGCCCAGCGCGGTGGTGAGGTTGATGCGCTGCACCTCGCCGCCGGAGAGCGTGCGGCTCTGGCGGTCGAGCGTGAGGTAGCCGATGCCGACGTCGACGAGGTATTTCAGGCGGGTGGTGATTTCTTCGAGAAGCAGCTTCAAGGCCTGCAATTCGCCGTCGTCGCCGGTCGGCGCTTCGAGGCGATCGAAGAATCTGCGCAACCGCTCGATCGGCATCAACATCAAATCATGCAGGCACAACCCCGGCAGCGCCTCCAGCTGCTCCCGCGTCCAATCCACGCCCACCGGCATGAAACGTTTGGAAGGATCCAGCACCGAATCCGCATCTTCCTTGCCGCCCAAACGCCACAACAGGCTCTCGTTCTTCAACCGCGCCCCACCGCAAACTTCGCACGGCGTGTAGCTGCGGTACTTCGACAGCAGCACGCGGATGTGCATCTTGTACGCCTTGGTCTCGAGGTACGCGAAGAAGCGCTTGATGCCGTACCACTGCTTGTTCCAGTTGCCTTCCTTGTAGCTGGGCGTGCCGCCGATCACCCACTGCTTCTGCTCGGGCGTGAGCTTGTACCAGGGCGTGTCGCGCGGGATGCCCGCTGTTTCCGCGTGGCGCATCAGGTCGTCCTGGCACTCGGCCCACGCGGGCGTCTGGATCGTCTTGATCGCGCCGGCGCGCAGCGTGAGCTTGTCGTTGGGGATCACGAGGCCCCAGTCGACGCCGATCACGCGGCCGAAACCACGGCAGGTCTCGCACGCGCCGACGGCGGAGTTGAACGAGAACATCGACGGGATCGGGTCCGCGTAGCGCGTGTCGCTCTCGGGGCAGTGCAGGCCCGTGGAAAATTTCCAGATCTCGTTGTCCGTTTCGCTGGTCGCGGCGTAGACGGTCACCCGCCCCGCCCCGCGCTTCAACGCGACCTCGATCGCCTCGACCGCCCGCACCTTCTCCGTCCCCTGGATGCGAAAGCGATCCGCCACCACGTCGAGCACCTTGCGCGGACCGGTCACTGTCGCCACTTCGCGCTCCGCTTGAACACGCGTGAAACCGCTCGCGGCAAGCCACTGCTCCTGCTCTTGCGCCGTCGTGCTTCCGGGCAACTCCACCGGAAAGGTCACCACAAGGCGCGGATCGCCGGCAGCCGCGGAGCGCGCCATCAAGTCGGCATAGATCGTCTCCGGCGTGTCATGGCGCACCGGCAATGCGGTCTTGCGGTCGAACAACTGCGCCGCGCGCGCGAAGAGCAGCTTCAGGTGATCGTTCAACTCCGTCATCGTCCCCACGGTGGAACGCGATGAGCGCACGGGGTTCGTCTGGTCGATCGCGATGGCAGGCGGCACGCCTTCCACGCGGTCAACTGCCGGCTTGTCCATGCGGTCCAGGAATTGGCGCGCGTAGGCGGAGAATGTTTCGACGTAGCGGCGCTGCCCTTCGGCGTACAGCGTGTCGAACACCAGGCTCGATTTCCCCGAACCGCTCGGCCCCGTCACCACCGTCAATTCACCGGTGCGCAGGTCGAGGTCGAGGTTCTTCAGGTTGTGCTGGCGGGCACCGCGGATGCGGATCAGTCCCTGGGTCATACGGAGCGTGCTTTCTGGAGTCGGCCGAACATTCTAGGGATGAGGCACTGCCAGTTCCTGTCATGTGGTTATCCACCCTATGCACATACCCGCCCGCACCGTGACAAAACCGAGGAAAAGTTCCAAACATAAAGACCACTTTTTTCCAACACATGGCATGTCTTTTGCACCCGAAGTATTCATCACTTCAAGAGGACGTCATGATCATTTCACGATCCGATTACCAACAGCTTTGCCGCGACGCAAGCTCCCGATTGCACCTGTTCGACACCGCGGCCATGGGGCTGGGGGCCACCTTCTTCGTTGACGACGTGGAATGCCAGCTCGCGTTCAACGAGGCACGGGGAAGTGCACAGTTAATGTGCGAGATGGGCGACCCGAAGATCGGGTCCGAGGCGGATGTTCACCGCGCGCTACTGGAATTGCAGGCAGCGTTCGTCGGCCAGATCGACGCCATGTTCGTGCGCGACGCCATCAACGACCGATTGCTGTTCACGACGCGCATCCCATTGCATGACCGGATGACGCCCGCCAACCTGGCCGGCGCGCTGGGCCTGCTGACCCGGCAGGTACAAGGATGGCAAGCTGGCGTGCTCGCGGGCGCTATGGTCGACTACGACCATGAGTTCGCCAACCGCGTGGCAGGCAATGCCGGCATGTCGCCCATCCACGCATAAGGAGACCTCTCATGCTTCCTTATGGATCTCCACGAGTGTTTGAAATGCACGGCGCGAATGTACAGCGCGGGCAAGACAATCCGGCGCTGGGCAACGACGCGCCGTCGGCAGGCCCCAGGACGGTGCCCGGCGACATCAAGACCCTCTCGACGGACTTCGGGTTGATGGGTACCGGCGAGGCAAGCACGGCTGCCGAGGTGCTGGAAAAACTGGCGCACAGGACACCCGATCGACAGCTTGACGTGTTGTGCGACAGCATGAAACTGCAACCGGGGGACAGGGCAGCCTTCAAGAAAAGATTTCACGAGCATATGGCCGGGCAACACGTCGCGCTGACGAAGCAGGAGGAAGCTGCGCTGCAGAAGCTGACGAAATTGGTCGTGGACGCCGCCATGGCTCACCCGGGCGCCCGGGGCAAGGGCGCCCAGGCCATCAATACCACCGTCGCCGCGAGCCTTGCCTGGGCATTCAGCTTTCTGCCGTTGACACTGACCATCTCGGGGGCTGGGACGCGGCTGGAGAACCCTGCGGATTCGCTGCACTTCTTCGCGCTTGCCGGGCCATTGATCCTGCTGTGCGGAGATGTGATGGCCGGCAGCTTCATCCAGCAAGGCGCGGGCTATGTTCCCCTGGATCAGATCGCCTATCAAAGCTGTCACACCCATGTTTCACAGCTCAACCGGCTCGAGCTCAAGATGGCCGGCGTGCGCCATGCGGGCCGCGAGAACACGGGCGAATACCAGGAACTGGAGCGGCAGCACAAGGCGTTGCGACTGCAGGTCCAGTCCATCTGCATCGGCCTGATCGAGCGTGAACTGGGTCAGGTGCTGGACCTGAAAGACGACGCCAATGAAGCGGATGTCCCGGACATGAGGCTATTGGGCTGCATCCGTTCCCACTTGAAGGGCGACGACAAGGGCCGGGTCTTCCTGCCCGACGGGACGCATCTGTTCAACTGCACCAAGGGGGACAAGTCCGGCGGCATCCAGGTCACCTGGCCCGATGGTGCCAAACCGGCGGACTTGAGCAAAGAGCTGATCCCCCGGCAGCACGAGAAGGCTTTTGCCGAGGCCGAAAAGCTGCTGCTGGGTGCGGCACGCACGCGTTCGCTGTTCTGCGACGAGGCGCCCGGGTTGAGCTTCGCGCTGTTTTACGGCATCCATGGCTTGACCGGGCCAACCCTGCAGGCCGCAACGGACAACTCCGTGGTTGTCGGCGCTGTCGCCAATCTCGCCGCATCCTTTTGCAGCCTGCAAGGGGCCTTCCATGGTGGCAACGCCATGCTCTCGTGGATGTCGGGCAGGAAGCCTCACGCGGAGCCCAGCTTGCCCGAAAGAAACGCCCGGTTCGACCACGCCGACTTCGAGGTGAAGACAATGCAGGCCCGGGTGCGGGAATCGGACGAGATGCGCCTGCGCCTTGAAACGGAGCTCTCGAACCTGCATGCCCGCAAGGCAAAGGTCCGTGAGCTGCTGGACGCGCCGGATGGAGGCGGGCCATCAGCCGCCAATCTGAAGGAAACCCTTGGCAGGTACGACGACCTGATCGCCCTGCGCAAGCAAGCCCGCCTCCACCTCAAATCCCACGCCAGGGATGCCGTGAAGGCGCTGGCCGCGGCGGAATCGAACCGTGGCAAGTCGAGTGGCGTACTCGCCGCGACCTGGGCCGGCGCCAGGGAGACCTGGAAGGGCCACACGCAAAACTTGCCCCGCCTCATGGCACGCGTGGTGGGCTTCAGCCTGCCCTATATCGTGCTCGCCGAAGTGTTCCTGCGCTATGCGTCGATGCTCGCGCCTCCCGCACCCGGCAGTCACACCCCGGGCGCAAACGAGACAGCGCTTAACCAGACCACCGCGGGTGTCCCGGCGGCGGGAGCCTTGGACCCGTTCCTATCCGTCATTTGGGCCAATGGCCTCCAGGTGGCCGTGCTCTTTGGGGCACGCAACCTGGTCGTGTCGCGCGGCCTGGAATTCTTTTTCGACGCCATCGCCGGTGGCGGCGAGTACGTGGCGGCGCGGCTGGGCCGGGGCGGGCAAGGGGAGGAGGACATTCTGGTCGGAAGCTCCGAAAGCGACACTGATTCGAGCGATGACGATAGCGACGACGTCGGCCTCGATCACGGCGAGGGGGGCCGCAACGATACCGTGGCGTCGATCGCCGAGAGCAGCTCGGTCTCTTCTGCTGACGACCAGAACGGCACGCCCGCATTGCCCGCGCATGCACAACTGTGGGCAGACAAGAAGGACGACTTGTGCACGACGTTGTCGCTCGCCCAGTTCCGCGCCATCGGAGAAGTGCTTCAGCATGTCCGTCCCGGCATGGAGTACAGCCTGAATTCGGTGCTGAAGGAAAATTTGCGCCTGGACCCAAGACAGCGCGTCAGCCGCTCCGAGGAGCTCGACCGGGCAGTGCGGGAGATCCGGCCTCACTTGCGCAATATTTTCGGTCGCCAGCAAGCCGATGCATTGCGTCCGATGCTGGACGCAATGATGGACACAGCGACGGAAAGCCTGGTGTAACCCGCTTCCAGGTGTCGCCGCTCAAGGCTTCGCGGTCGCCGATGCCGCCGGCTCCGGCGCATGCACGGCCTCCGCGCCGTGCTTCTCCCCGCTCATGTCGAGGTTGTCGCCCCCCTTGAAGATGACGAACAGGGACAGGGCGGCGAAGGCGATGAATCCGGCGGCGATCTTCCACATGGCAAAGGCTTCCTTGAAACGAGGGTGGCAGTCTTGTCATGCCGGGCTTGACCCGGCATCCAGGCGGGACGCGATGGATCCCGGGTCGAGCCCGGGATGACGGATTCAGTCGTTGGCGTAGATATCCACGTCCTTCGTCTCCTTGATGAACAGCGTGCCGATCACCAGCGTGATCGTCGCGATGATGATCGGGTACCACAGGCCGTTGTACATGTTGCCGGTCTGCGCGACGATCGCGAAGGCCGTGGTGGGCAACAGTCCACCGAACCAGCCGTTGCCGATGTGGTACGGCAGGCTCATCGAGGTGTAGCGGATGCGCGTCGGGAACATCTCCACCAGCATCGCGGCGATCGGGCCGTACACCATGGTCACGAGGATCACAAGGTAGGTGAGGATCATGATGACCATGAACTTGTTCATCTTCGCCGGGTCCGCCTTGGTCGGATAGCCCGCGGCCTTCAAGTCGTCCGCGACGAGCTTCTTGAACTCGGCATCCTTCTTCTTCACGTCGTCGGGCGAGAGGCCCTTGGAGGTGTAGCTGGGGATGGCGGTCTCGCCGATCTTGATGGTGGCGGGCGTGCCCGCGGGCGCGGCGACGTTCTCGTAGCTCACCGAAGCGCCGGCCAGCACCTGCTTGGCGATGTCGCACGAGCTCGTGAACTTCACTGTGCCCGTGGGGTTGAACTGGAACGAGCATTCGTTCGGATCGGCGGTGACGACGACCTTGTTCTTCTCCTGCGCGGCAGCGAGGTCGGGGTTGGCGGCTTTCGTCAGCGCGCCGAACACCGGAAAGTACGTGAGCGCGGCCAGCAGGCAGCCCGCCATGATGATCGGCTTGCGGCCGATCTTGTCGGAGAGCGATCCGAACACAATGAAGAACGGCGTGCCGATCAGGAGCGATGCCGCGACGAGGATGTTCGCCGTGGGGCCGTCCACCTTCAGCGCCTGCGTCATGAAGAAGAGCGCGTAGAACTGGCCCGAATACCACACCACGGCCTGGCCGGCGGTGAGGCCGACGAGCGCGAGGATGACGATCTTCAGGTTCTTCCACTCGCCGAACGATTCTTTCAGCGGCGCCTTGGATGTGCGGCCCTCGGCCTTCATCTTCTGGAACGCGGGCGACTCGTTCATCGACAGGCGGATCCACACCGAAATGGCGAGCAGGAACACCGACGCGATGAACGGCACGCGCCAGCCCCAATCGGCGAATGCGACCGGGCCGAGCGCGGTCTGCGTGCCCAGGATCACGATCAGCGAGAGGAAGAGGCCCAGCGTCGCCGTGGTCTGGATCCACGCCGTGTACGCGCCGCGCTTGCCTTGTGGCGAGTGCTCCGCGACATACGTCGCCGCGCCGCCGTACTCGCCGCCGAGCGCGAGGCCCTGCAGCAGCCGCAGCGCGATGAGGATCACCGGCGCGGCGACGCCGATGCTCGCGTAGCCGGGCAGGATGCCGACGATGAACGTCGACAGGCCCATGATGAGGATCGTGACGAGGAACGTGTACTTGCGCCCGATCATGTCGCCCAGGCGGCCGAAGAAGATCGCGCCGAAGGGACGCACGATGAAGCCCGCCGCGAAGGCGAGCAGCGCGAAGATAAACGCGGAGCCCGCGTCCAGTCCGGAGAAGAACTGCTTGGCGATGATCGCCGCGAGCGATCCGTACAGGTAGAAGTCGTACCACTCGAACACGGTGCCGAGCGACGAGGCGAAGATCACCTTCTTCTCCTCAGGCGTCATCGGCCGACTGGCGGCTGCTGCGATAGCCATGGGCTTGTCTCCATTCATTGAAGTGCCCGGGATGGACACGTGGGCGCAATTCTTGTGCGCCGCACTGACCCTGCTCTGACTCGAAACCAACACAGCCTTGCGTGAAACTGAACCGGTTCTGACGGTTTAGGGTGAAACCCGCGGAGTTGCTTCCAGCATGTGGGAGACGTAGTCGCAATCGCACAGGCGCGGTCGGTTGGTGCTGACGGCGCGCGGGTCTTCATCGCTCGAACATGAGGCATTGCCCTCATCTACCAAGGACACCCATGAGCAAAGACAAGAATCCGCCCACGTTCCAGAAGACCCTCTGGGAACTCATCAAGGACATCAAGTTCGGCATGCTGACGCACAAGCACCCGAACGGCATGCTCCACGCGCATCCGCTGACGACGCAGAACAAGTCGCTCGACGCCGGCGAGCCGCTCTACTTCTTCGTGTCGAAGAAGTCCGAGCTCGGCCAGCGCGTCCAGGCCGATGGCGCCGTGTGCGTCTCCTATGGCGACCTGAAGGAAGACCGCTGGGTCTCCGTGTCGGGCAATGCGACGGTGAGCGAGGACATGGCGTTGAAGAAGAAGCTGTTCAACGCCATGACGAAGGCTTGGTTCCCGGGCGGCGTCGAAGACCCGGACCTGGAACTCATCTGCGTCGAAGTGCTCCACGCGGAGTACTGGGACATCAAGGAGAGCAAGACGGTGCAGCTCGTGAAGATGGCCACCGCCGCCGTGACGGGCAATCGGCCAGAGATGGGCGAACACCGCGAGAGCTCCTCGCCGGAGACGGTGACGCACAGCTGAAGATGGATCCCGGGTCGCGCCCGGGATGACCTCACCTCTTTCGCTGCGTGCCGGGCAGGGCCGCCACTGCATCCCAGTCGCCTTGCCCGAACCACGTATCGCCTTCGAGGTAGGCGCGCAGCATGCGGAGCGCGTCGAACCCCCAGAAGAGCTTGTCGTCCACGGCGTAGGTCGGCACACCGAATACGCCGCGGGCGATCGCTTCATCCGCGTTCGCCTTCAGTTCGGCCTTGATCTCGTCGCTGGCTGGATCGCGCGGGGGCTTCAGAGCGTCCGTCAGTGACTTGATTCGTTGTGCGTCAACGGCGTCGCCGCCATTGCGCCATGCATGACGAAAGATCGATTCGCACACGTAGCGATTCGCCTTGCCTTCGGCGCCGCACGCGATGGCCAGACGCAGCAGCGCAAGCGGGTTGAACGGATGCGCCGCCGGCATGCGCATCGGCACGCCCTGGTCGTGAGCCTGCCACAGCACCTGGCGATACGTCCAATCGCGCTTGGCCGGGATTTCCGCCGGACCCAACTGGCCGTGGTGCTTGAGCAGCGCCGCGAACAGCATCGGCTTGTAGTCGACGGCGCAGCTGAGGCCTTGCAATGCTTCCGGCAGCTTCTCGAACGCGAGGTACGCGTACGGCGAAATGAAGTCGAGGTAGAAAGTGATCTGCTTCATGTCGCGGCCCTTTGTGCGATCAGTTGCCACACCTCGCGCTTTTCCTCATCGGGCATGCGGCCCCACGCGGCGATTTCGTCGAGCGTGCGAAAGCACCCTTCGCACAGTTCGCTGTTCGGGTTCATGCGGCAGACCGAGATGCAAGGAGACAGCACGATGCCGTCGGTTGACGACGCCATCTCGCGCGCCCGCTCGAGCATGAACTCGGCGGCGGATGTCACGTCACTGGTACCTGGACCACGTCCGCGACAGGCGCGCCGGTCAGGCGCTCCAGGTCTTGCGGCCGCAATTTGAAGACACCGTGCGGATGCCCCGCCGCGGCCCAGATTTCCTCGAAGCGAAACAGCTCGCGATCGATCAGCGTGACCGGCGGCTGCGCGTGCGCAACCGGCGACACGCCGCCAATCGTGTAGCCGGTGCGGCTCTTAACGAAATCCGCGTCGGCGCGGCCCGTCTTGCCGACGATCGCATCGACCTTCTTCTCGTCGACACGCCGGTCGCCGGAGGTGATGACGAGCACGGCCACGTCGTCGCTCTTGCGGCGGAAGATGATGCTCTTGGCGATCTGGCCCACCGCGATGCCCAGCGCGTCGGCGGCCTGCTGCGCGGTGCGCGCCGCGTCGTCGAGCATGACGGGCGAGTGAGGATGGCCCTTGGCCTGCAATTCGCGCGCGACCCGCTGCACGCCTTCGGGGAGAGAGGTCAATTCAGCGCCGCACATGGAATTCCTGGAAATTGCGTTTGGGCATAGCGTGCATTTTGCCTCGTATGCTCTAGGCCCGCTTCTCACACAATAGGCGAAACGCAAGGGAGAAAAAATGGAACCCATGATCCACGGACCGATCCGCAGCGACGCGGACTACGAGGCAGCGGTTTCATCGTTGAACGCCCTGCTCGACGCAGGTGCGGCAGATGAAAACCATGCATCGGCAGATCTTTTGCAGTCGCTCGGCGAACTGATCGCCGACTACGAAGACATCCATTTGCCGACCGAGCCCATGCCTGGCGTCAGCCCGGACACTCCATCGCAACTGAGCTGAACGACAGTCGCCTGAAAATTCACCCCGCCCGCTTGTTGAGTATCGCCGTCGCCGCCCGCGAATTCGGCTTGCGCTGCAGGAAGTCGCTGATGTACTTGCCAGCATCGATCAATTTGTCGAGGTCGATGCCGGTATCGATGCCCATGCCGTTCAGCATGTAGACGACGTCCTCCGTGGCCACGTTGCCCGTCGCACCCTTCGCATAAGGGCAGCCGCCCAGGCCGGCGGACGACGTGTCGTACTGCCACACGCCCATCTCCAGTGCCGCCAGCGTGTTGCCCAGCGCCTGGCCGTAGGTGTCGTGGAAATGACCCGAGACATCGTCGATGGCGTAATGCGCCAGCGCCGCCTCCATCGCGCGCTGCACCTTGACCGGGGTGCCCACGCCGATGGTGTCCGCCACGCCGACGTGCTGCACGCCGATCTGCTTCATCAGCTTCGCGACCATGGCGACGCGCTCGGGCGCGATCTCGCCCTCGTAAGGACAGCCGACAGCGCACGAGATCGCGCCGCGCACGTGAATGCCCTTCGCCCGCGCGGCCTCGACGACCGGCGCGAAGCGCTCGATACTTTCGGCGATCGAGCAGTTGATGTTGCGCTGGCTGAACGCCTCGCTCGCCGCGCCGAACACCACGACTTCGTCGGGCTTGCTCGCCACGGCGGCTTCGAAGCCCTTCATGTTCGGCGTGAGCACCGAGTAGCGCACGCCCGGTTTGCGCTGGATGCCCGCCATCACCTCGGCGGCGTCCGCCATCTGCGGCACCCACTTGGGCGAGACGAAGCTGGTGACTTCGATCTCCTTCAGGCCCGCATCCTGCAAGCGATGCACGAGGCCGATCTTGACTTCGGCGGGCACCGGCTCTTTTTCGTTCTGCAGGCCGTCCCGCGGACCGACGTCCACGAGCTTCACTTTGGAGGGCATCTTCATGATGGGTCAGTATCCTCTTTGCGGGTCGACCACACCGGCGATGGGCTCTCCGCGCTCGTGCGCGAGAATCTTGCCGACGATCTGTTCGATGGTTTCCTCACGCAGCGTGCGCGCGGAGGTGTGGGGTGTCACGCTGATCTTCGGGTGCTTCCAGAACGGATGCCCAGCCGGGAGGGGCTCGGTGCGGAACACATCCAGCGTCGCGCCCGCGAGGTGGCCAGTGTCGAGCAAAGGAACCAGGTCCTCCTCGACCAGGTGCCCGCCACGCGCGACATTGATCACGTAGCCCTCGGGCCGCAGTAGCGAAAGGGTGCGGTGATTCATGATGCCCATCGTGTCCGGCGTGAGCGGGAGCAGGCACACAAGCACGCGCGTCGCACGCAGAAAATCATCGAACGTTCCGGCGCCGCTGAAACACGTCACACCGTCGATCTCTTTCGCCGTGCGGCTCCAGCCGAGCACCGGAAAATCGAACCGCGCCACCGCCTGCGCAACGCGCTGCCCCAGCACCCCCAGCCCCATGATGCCCACGGGAAATTCCTTGCGGTTGCGGGGCTTCCGGAAGGACCATTGCCCTTGCGCGATCTCGGCCTCGTACACGTCCAGCTCGCGGAAATGCCGGATGAGCGCATGGCACACGAACTCCGCCATCTGCACCGCCATGCCACCATCGTCGATGCGTACAACCACCGCTTTGGGCGGTAGCTTGAGCTTGAGCAGGGCGTCCACGCCCGCGCCGATGTTGAAGATGCCCTTGAGGCCGGGCTGTTCATCGAGGAATTGCTGGGGCGGCACCCACACCACCCCGTAATCGGCCTGCGGCGCGCCGGGCCGCCATTCGTCGATGTCCGCTTGTGGAAGCGCCTCGCGCAAGGAGTCGATCCAGGGGGCAACCTTGGTGCCGGTACAACAGAAGGAAATTCTCATGGTCAATATTCTGTCATTGCGGGCTTGACCCGCAATCCATCATGGCGTGGTGCCGTGCCACCGTGGATGCCGGATCAAGTCCGGCATGACAGGCATTCATTCATTCCAGCTTCAACAACTCCGCGCCCTCCGCCACCTGGTCGCCCGGTGCGTAAAGCACTTCCGACACCGTTCCGTCCGCGGGCGCGGCGATGGTGTGCTCCATCTTCATCGCTTCCATCACCGCGAGGGCCTGACCCTTGCTGACCTTGTCGCCGGCCTTCACGGAAAACGACACGACCTTGCCCGGCATCGGCGCCGTGAGCCGCCCGCCTTCGACGTGCGACTCGCCGGCATGCGCGAGCAGATCGATCGCGAGAATCTGCGTGGCACCAGCGGACGTGAATACATGGTCGGTTTCACCGATGGCGTAGACCGCTGCCGTAAAGCGCTGGCCCGCATAGTCAATGTCCAGTCCGGCGGTCGTGGCACGAAAGCGCAGCGCACCCGACACCTGCCCCACTTCGAGGACGAGCGCGCCGTCGTGCAGATAGCGCAATTGCGCCTCCGCCGGCTCGCCGCCAAACTCGAAAGCGAAGCGGCGGGTCGCCACACCATGCGACGACCAGCCATCGCGCCGGCTGAACGGATGCGCGTTCTCCATCGACTGCTCGCCCACCAGCGTTCGCGCGACCGCGGCAGCCGCGGCTCTCGCGAGGCCCACCGGCTCCTGCTTGAACAGCACCTGCTCCTCGCGCGGGATCAACGCGGTGTCCAGTTCCGCATTCGCGAACGACGGGCTGCGCACCACGTAACGCAGGAATTGGACATTTGTCGCAAGTCCCACGATGTGCGTTTGCGCGAGGGCCTCGTCCAGCCGGGCCAGGGCCTCTTCGCGCGTCGCGCCATGCACGATGAGCTTGGCGATCATCGAATCGTAGAACGGCGAGATCGCATCGCCCTCGCCGAAGCCCGCGTCGATGCGCACCGGCGACGCCTGGTGGAACGGCTCGCCGTCCAGATTGCGCTGGAACGCTGCGTGTGCGGGCCAGCGCGCGACCTGAAGGCGGCCAGTCGCCGGCAGGAAGTTGTTGTCCGGGCTCTCGGCGCAGATACGCGCCTCGATGGCGTGGCCGTGGATCTTGAGTTCGTCCTGCTGCAGCGGAAGAGGCTCGCCTTCCGCCACGCGAAGCTGCCACTCGACGAGGTCCAGCCCCGTGATCGCCTCCGTCACCGGGTGTTCGACTTGAAGACGCGTATTCATCTCCATGAAGAAAAAATTCATCTCCCCGCCAGCGCGTTGCTCGACGATGAATTCCACCGTCCCCGCACCGACATAGTTGACGGCGCGGGCGGCCGCGACAGCGGCTTCGCCCATCTGCTTGCGCATGGCTTCAGTCATGCCCGGCGCCGGCGCTTCCTCGAGCACCTTCTGATGACGGCGCTGCACCGAGCAATCGCGCTCGAAGAGGTAGACATAGTTGCCGTGCGTGTCGCCGAACACCTGGATCTCGATGTGGCGCGGCCGCTGCACGTATTTCTCGATCAGCACGGCGTCGTCGCCGAAGCTGTTGATCGCCTCGCGCTTGCACGAAGCGAGTGCAGCTTCGAAATCCTCGGCCTTGTCCACCGCGCGCATGCCCTTGCCGCCGCCGCCGGCGCTCGCCTTGATCAGCACCGGGTAGCCGATGCGCGACGCTTCCTTCTTCAACAGTGCCTCGTCCTGGTCGGCCGCGTGATAGCCCGGCACCAGCGGCACGCCGGCCTTCTCCATCAATTGCTTCGATTCGGCCTTGAGCCCCATCGCCAGGATGGCGGAGGGCGGCGGGCCGATGAAGACCAGGCCCGAATCCGCACAGGCCCGCGCGAACTCCTCGTTCTCGCTCAGGAAGCCGTAGCCGGGATGGATCGCCTGCGCGCCGGACGCCTTGGCGGCTTCGATGATCCGCTCCCAGCGCAGGTAGCTTTCCTTCGGTGCGCTGCCGCCGATGTGGACGGATTCATCGCAGGCGCCGACATGCTTCGCGTTCGCGTCGGCATCCGAATACACGGCAACGGTGCGGACACCGAGGCGACGCGCGGTCGAGGCGACGCGGCAGGCGATCTCGCCTCGGTTGGCGATGAGGATTTTCTTGAACATGATTCAGCTTCCTTGGGGCGAGCCGCGGCCCGCGAAAAACTCGCTCAGCTTGCGGACGACGATCCGCAAGAACTTGATCAGCACCACCATCAGTAACACGGCGACGATCAGCGTCACCACCAGCGCGACCGCGAAGAGGATCGGGTGCGTGGCGGAAAGCCACAGCATGAAAACGACGAAGCCGTCCTCGAACAACGACACGGCGATATTGGAAAACGGCTCGGGCGACGTGTTGACGGCCGCGCGCGTGGTGAGCTTCGCGGCATGGCTGGTCGCCGCGAGGCTGCCGCCCAGCAGGGCCGCGATCCATGTCATCGCCTGTCCGTCCGCGCCCAACGCGCCGGCCGCGAGCGCCGCGCCGGCGGGGATGCGGATCACCGTGTGGACCATGTCCCACATCGAATCGACCAGCGGGATCTTGTCGGCGAAGAATTCGACGAA
>JAZKIF010000007.1:38173-43306 GCA_040385005.1 Pseudomonadota bacterium | reverse complement strand
GAAACCGCTCGCGCCCAGCACGCCGGGATGCTGCAGGATCTTCAGGCCCGCCGGCAGGTCGACCCAGCCCATGAATCCGGCCGCGCCCACCAGGAACACGGCCGCGTACAGGCGGATGCCGCTCGCCCAACCCAACGCAGCGGCCAACGCGAGCAACTGCGGAGCTTCGAGAACGTGGCCAATCGCGTCCATGGCGTTCAGTCTTTCGGCAGCCAGTTCGGCTTGCGTTTGCCGAGGAAGGACTGGATGCCTTCGCGGCCCTCTTCGCTCACACGGATGTCCGCGATGCCCTTGACGGTGAGGGCTACCAGTTCAGGCGTCGCTTCCTGGCCCGCGACATCCAGCAGCAACTGTTTGCAGGCCTTCTCCGCGGCGGGTCCCGCCTGCACGAGCGTCTGCGCGAGTTCGGCCACTTTCGCATCCAGCTGCTCCGCGCTCACGACTTCGTGGACGAAGCCGATGCGAAGCGCCTCGGCCGCGCTGAATCTTTCCGCGGTGAGGAAGTACCGGTGCGCCGCACGCTCGCCCATCGCGCGGATGACGTAGGGACTGATCGTCGCGGGGATGAGGCCGAGCTTCACTTCGCTCAGGCAGAAATGCGCGGTGTCCACCGACACGGCGATATCGCAGGCGGCGACAAGTCCGGTGCCGCCCGCATACACGTCGCCTTGCACTCGCGCGATGGTCGGCTTGGGGCAGCGATGGATCAGCCGCAGCATCTCCGCGAGCGCGGTGGCGTCGGCGACGTTCTGCTCGTAGGTGTACGTCGCCATGCTCTTCATCCACCCCAGGTCGGCGCCGGCCGAAAACGCGGTGCCGTTGGCGGCCAGGACGATGCAACGCACGTCGTCGCGCGCGCCCAGTTCCTTGAACGCCTGTGTCATTCCGGTGATCACCGCCTCGTTGAAGGCGTTGCGCACCTCGGGCCGGTTGAGCGTGACGGTCGCGATATACGAGTCGACCGAGATTTCCACGTGTGCCATCTGATTGCCTTCCGTTCAATACCGTTTCGCGACTTCTTCGAGCATCACTTCGGTGGCGCCGCCCCCGATCGCGAGCACGCGCGCGTCGCGCCACAGCCGTTCGATTGCCGTCTCGCGGATGTAGCCCATCCCGCCATGGAATTGCTGGCAGGTCTGCACCACTTCATTGACGAGCTCGCCGGTGAGCGCCTTCAACATGGACACATCCTGCACGATGTCATGGCCTTGCGTGACGCGCCATGCACAGTGATACATGAATTGCCGCGCGGCGCGGGTCTTGGCGTCCAGCATCGAAATCCGCTGGCGGATCGTCTGCTGTTCCCACAGCGTTCCACCGAAAGCCTGGCGCTGGCGCACATAGTCCAGCGTGAGCTGCAATGCGCGCTGGCAGTGACCCACTGCCATCGCGGCGAGGGCGATGCGCTCGGTCTGGAAGTTCTTCATCACCGAGTAGAAGCCCTTGCCCTCTTCGCCCAGCAGGTTGCCGGCGGGAACGCGAACGTCCTCGAAGATGAGTTCGGCCGTGTCGGAGGAGAGCCAGCCGGTCTTCTTCAGCGCGCGGCCGACGGAGAAGCCGGGCGTGCCCTTCTCCACGATGAACATCGACATGTCCCGCTTGCCCGGCCCGGTCTTGGCCGCGACGAAATAGAGGTCGGCATGCACGCCGTTGGTGATGAACATCTTGGTGCCGTTGAGAACCCACGCATCGTTCTCGCGCCGCGCCGTTGTGCGGATGCCCGCGACGTCCGACCCCGCGCCGGGCTCGGTGATACCCACCGCGGTGATCAGTTCGCCCTTGATCACGCGGGGCAGATACTTTTCCTTCTGCGCCGCGTTGCCCGCGTGGTGCAGATGCGGGCTGGCCATGTCGGTGTGGACCAGCACCGTGATGATGAATCCCGCGAAAGTCGATTGCGACAACGCCTCGGCGAACACGAGGTTCGTCAGCGCGTCGGATTCGGCGCCCCCGTATTGCGATTCGTACATGAGGCCGAACAACCCAGCCTCGCCCATGCGGCGCAGCACGGCGCGCGGCACGCAGCCCTCTTCTTCCCACGCCGCCGCGTGGGGCTCGACCTCGCGCGCGATGAACCTGGCGATCTGGTCGCGCAAGAGTTCGTGCTCGGGCGTGACGTAGATGGAATCGGTGCTCATGGAATTGGCCTCACATCCGGAAGACGCCGAACTTCGGCTCGGGGATGGGCACGTTCAACGCCGTGGCCAGGCCGAGGGCCAGCACGCGGCGCGTGTCCGCCGGGTCGATCACGCCGTCGTCCCACAGCCGCGCGCTGGAGTAATAGGGATGCGACTGGTGCGCGAACTGGTCGAGCAGCGGCTGCTTGAAATCGGCCTCTTCCTGCGCGCTCCACTGGCCGCCGCGCCCCTCGATGCCGTCGCGCTTGACCGTGGCCAGCACGCTCGCCGCCTGCTCGCCGCCCATCACGGAGATGCGCGCGTTCGGCCACATCCAGAGAAAGCGCGGGGAATACGCGCGGCCGCACATGCCGTAATTGCCGGCACCGAAACTCCCGCCGATGATCACCGTGAACTTGGGCACCGTGGCCGTCGCCACGGCCGTGACCATCTTCGCGCCGTGGCGCGCGATGCCTTCGGCTTCGTACTTGCGGCCCACCATGAAGCCCGTGATGTTCTGCAGGAACACCAGCGGGATCTTGCGCTGGCAGCACAGCTCGATGAAGTGCGCGCCCTTTTGCGCGCTTTCCGAGAACAGGATGCCGTTGTTGGCGATGATGCCCACCGGCATCCCCTCGATGTGCGCGAAGCCGCAAACCAGCGTGGCGCCGAAGCGCTGCTTGAATTCGTGGAATTCGGAGTCGTCGACCACACGAGCGATCACCTCGCGCACGTCGTAGGGCTTGCGCGTATCGATGGGGACGACACCGTAGATTTCGTTCGCGTCGTAGCGCGGCGGCCGCGGCTCGCGGACCGCGACGGACTTCGGCTGGTTGCCGTGCAAGGTGGCGACGGCCTGGCGCGCGAGCGCGAGGGCATGCATGTCGTTCTGCGCGAGATGGTCGGCCACGCCGGACAGCCGCGTGTGGACATCGCCGCCACCCAGGTCTTCGGCGGACACGATCTCGCCGATCGCGGCCTTCACCAGCGGCGGGCCGCCGAGAAAGATCGTGCCCTGGTTCTTGACGATGATGGTCTCGTCGCTCATCGCCGGCACGTACGCGCCGCCCGCCGTGCACGAGCCCATCACGACGGCGATCTGCGCGATGCCTTGCGCCGACATGTTGGCCTGGTTGTAGAAGATGCGGCCGAAGTGGTCGCGGTCGGGGAACACGTCGTCCTGGTTGGGCAGGTTGGCGCCGCCGGAATCGACGAGATAGATGCACGGCAAGCCGTTCTGCATCGCGATCTCCTGCGCGCGCAGGTGCTTTTTCACCGTCATCGGGTAGTAGGTGCCGCCCTTCACCGTGGCGTCGTTGCACACGACGATGCAGTCCACCCCGCTCACGCGGCCGATGCCGGTGATGACGCCGGCGCCGGGCGCGTCACCGACGCCGTCACGGTTGAGGTACATACCGTGCGCGGCGAGCGGCGCTATCTCGAGGAAGGGCGTTCCGGGATCGAGCAGCATGCGCACGCGGTCGCGCGGCAGCAGCTTCCCGCGCGCGGTGTGCTTGGCGCGGGCCGCGTCGCCGCCACCGGCGGCGGCTTTCGCCACCTGCACATGCAGGTCCTCGACCAGCACGCGCATCGCTGCGGCATTGGCCTGGAAGTCGGCGGAACGGGCGTTGAGTTGTGTCTCCAGAGCAGCCATGGCTTTCCTTCTTGCGACCCGGCCGGACACGGCGGGAGGCATTCATCCTAGCTCGCCGAGGCCCTCCCGCGCTACGGGAGAGACGACAGGCGGGTTGCAAATCGTGCCACCCTCATGCAGACTCGGCGGCATGCCTCCCCGCTTGGCCCCGCCGTCCTCCAACTCGCCTGTCGCGGCCACGCCGATGTCGTACGCGAGAGTCATCGCGGACGCCTATCAGCGTTACGGCGAGAACCCCGTCCAGGCGCTCAGGATGGCACAGATCACGCCAGCGCGGCTGCAGCAACCGGAAGGCCGCATCACCGCGCGCCAGATGGAGCTCCTCTCCGGCGCGGCGATGCGCGAGCTCGATGACGAAGGCCTGGGCGCGTTCGGGCGCAAGCTTCCCTGGGGCACCTACGGCATGCTCGCGCGGGCGTCCCTCACCTCGCCCGACCTGCGAGTCGCGCTCAAGCGCTGGTGCCGCCATCACGCGCTGGTGACGGGCGACATCCGTCTCTCGCTGGTCGATCGCGGCGGCGCCGCGGCGATCGTCGTTGAAGAGCGCGCATCGCCGCGCATGCCGGCGGCGCTGCGCGAGTTCGCCATCGTGCATGTCCTTCGCAACATCCATGGCCTGGCCTGCTGGTATATCGATTCGCGCGTCGCGCTGCAAGGCGCGAGCTTCCCCTATCCGGCGCCTGGGCACGCCGACGCGTACGGCCATATGTTTCCGGGCGGCCCCTTGCGATTCGACGCCCCCGGCGCCGAGATCCGCTTCGACGCGCGCTACCTGCGCCTGCCCCTGCGTCGCGACGAAAAGGCATTGCGGCAGATGCTGCAGCGCGCGCTGCCGCTCACGGTGCTGCAGTACCGGCGCGACCGCCTGCTCGTGGAGCAGGTGCGCCAGGCGCTCATCAACGACCCCGAATCCACGCACGGCGCGGAAGGTCTCGCCACCGTGCTGCACATGTCCTCGCGCACGCTGCATCGGCAATTGAAGGAGGAAGGCGCGTCGCTCCAGGCGCTGAAGAACCAGGTCCGGTGCGAACGTGCACAGGATCTTCTGCTTCGCTCCGCCAAGCCGGTCAAGCAGGTCGCCGCGGCGGTGGGCTTTCGCAGCGAAAAGAGCTTCCTGCGTGCTTTCAAGGACTGGACGGGCGCGACGCCCGCCGCCTTCCGGGCGTCGTCGCAGTAGCGCGAAGCGTTCGCACTGACTTCGGCCTGACCGCCGGAACCGCTGGGTTTGCGCATGCCTACGAAGGACAGCGCAAGCGTCCGACCGCGCGGCGGCCGGACTCGCGGTGTGATCTGGCCATCCCGTTTCACATCCATGAGGTACACCATGAAGACCACCGCATTGATCGCCGCAGCGGCGCTGTG
>JAZKIF010000007.1:0-38163 GCA_040385005.1 Pseudomonadota bacterium | reverse complement strand
CCATTCGACCAGCTACGGGCCGGGCGGTGCGTGGTACGAGACCGGCAGCGATCCAGTGTTCGCGCAGGCCGCGACCGACACAGACACCGCGACGCATCGCACCCGCTCCGCCGTCGTGCACAAGGACAAGGACGTGAAGGTCGAAAAGGCCGACAAGGCCGACAAGACCGCCACCGGCGAGACCTTCGGCGAAAAGACGAAGCACGCGTTCCACGCGATGGGCGAAAAGATCCGCAACGCGGGCCACCGCATGTCGGCTTCGACGAAGAAGGACAAGGCGTCCGACGACACGCGCCATGCGTCCACCAAGGACGACAAGCGCAACGACACGCGCTCGATGGGCGCGTCGCGCGACACCACGAAGTGATCCATTTGGCGCGGGTGCCTCAGCAGCGACCCGCGCCGCTTCCTACGCGCTGCGCCACGTTTGTCCGACACCGGATGCCCGGCCGGATGCGTTGAGATAGGACAGTCCATTTTCGACAAGCATCTCAACAAGCAACAAGGGAGCCATTCCATGAAGATTCCAGCCCTCCTCACCATCCTCGCCATTTCGTGCGGCGCCGCATTCGCGCAAGGCACCGAGCCGACGCCTTCGCCGCAGCAATCCGCGACGACGTCGGACCAGGGCATCGCGCGCGGCAATCGCGTTGACGGCACCGCCGCCAAGACGCGCTCCAGCGGCACGACGATGGGCAACAGCTCCGCCAACACCGGCGCGATGGCGAAGGATGCTCCCATGGCGTCCGACACCACCACCGCCTCCAGCGATACGATGACCCACAAGGCGAAGCGTGGCGCGCACAAGGCGAAGCATTCGGCGAAGAAGGCCGCGCACAAGGCGAGGGTCGCGATGCACAACGACACCCGCAGCATGGGCGCCTCCGGCTCCGACATGGGCAACGGCAGCCGCCAGCAGCGCATGGACGCGGCCTACGACAGCTGGAAGTCCAAACAGAAATGAACGCGCGGCGCTTCGCTGCACTGGCCTTCGGGCTTGTAGCGGGCGCCTGTGCTTTCGCGCAATCGGCGCTGCCACCGGTGACGGTGACGGCGCCTTTGCGCGACCCGGTCGAGAAGTCCTACCGCAAGATGATCCGCGGCATGGACGTGTTCGAGCAATTGATGCCCCGCATCGCACCCGGCGCGACGCTGCGCTTCAAGCTGCTGCCGCGCAAGCGCACCACCGACCTGTCCAGCATCGACCTGTACATCGTCAGCACGTCGGTGGACCAGAATATCCCGATCGCTCCCGACCAGACCTTCGTCTTGCCGCGCATCCCCAAGGCGCTGCAGGAAGATGCCGTCGTCACGCCCAACCGCAAGAAACAGACGATGACCTGGCGCACGGAAATCCGCTCGCCCGGCCTGCCGCCCCAGGTGCGGCGGCTGGGGGACATGCGCCTGGAGTGTCGCGTCGGCATGGAAGCCGAACTCGTGTCCGGCGCGGACAACGTGCTGTCGAAATTCGCGCGCCTGTTCTCGGACCCGGTCGCCTATTGCGGGCGCAAGGAGGCACGCTATCTCTTCTTCGCGGAGCGGCCGCTGTTCAGCGTGACGCTGGTGGCGGCCAACCGCCGCGAGGTGCTGCCCATCGACCGGCTGTACGCCGAATCCACCGACGATCCGGGGCTGAAAGAGGACCTGCCCTTCTGCGATTGCGAAGTGCTGCTGGACCGCACCTACTTCCTGCCGCTGGGCGACGCGAGCTGGCCCGACGACACCCGCATCGAGTTCGAATTCATGGAGGATGGCGATGCGCCCGCTGCTCGCTAGCGCATTGCTTGCGTGCTGCTTGTCGCTCTCGGGTTGCGCGGGTGGACTGCTGCAGCCGGCTTCGCCCGCGCGCGACGCGCAGGCACCGGCGCTTGCCCCGCAAAGCGCGCTGCAATCCATCGCTCCCGGCCGCACGACGCGCGAGGATCTCGCACGAACGATGGGCAAGGCCATCGTGGTTCACTTCGACAGCGGCAACGAGGTGTGGGTCTATCGCTGGATGGGGCGCAGCAAGGACACGCGCACCGACACCGAACTGGTGGTGCTGCTCGGCCCCGATGGCGTGGTGAAGAAGGTGCGAGTGCGTCCGGCCTACGCCTGAAAGTGGTTGCGTACTCCGGTGCAACCCGGAGTTGGAATCGGCGTTGCGTCCCTATACTCGCCGCATGTCATCGATCCGGCTGGTGGATGTAGCCAAGCGCTGGGGCACCACCACCGCGCTGGAAGACATCCAGTTGAACATCGCATCCGGCAGCTTCTGCGTGCTGCTCGGACCCTCGGGCTGCGGCAAATCCACGACGCTGCGCATCATCGCGGGTCTTGAGACCGCCTCCGCGGGCCAGGTTTTCATCGGCGACCGCGACGTCACGACGTTGCCGCCGGCGCAACGCGGCGTGGCGATGGTCTTTCAAAACTACGCGCTGTTCCCGCACCTCCCGGTGGCGCACAACATTGTCTTCGGGCTGTCGGTACGCAAGATGCCCGCCGCCGAGACAGCGAAGCGGCTCGCCGAGACGGCGGAACTTCTGGGCCTCTCGGGCTTGCTCGATCGCAAGCCCTCCCAACTCTCGGGCGGCCAGCAACAACGCGTTGCTCTCGCACGCGCGCTGGTGGCTCAAGCCAAGGTGTGCTTGATGGACGAGCCGCTCTCCAACCTCGACGCCCAGCTGCGCCAGGAGATGCGCACCGAACTCCGCCAGTTGCAGCAGCGCCTTGGGCTCACGGTGGTCTACGTCACGCACGACCAGGCCGAAGCCATGAGCATGGCGGACCAGGTCGTGCTGCTGAACAAGGGCCGCATCGAACAGGCGGCGTCTCCGCGCGCGCTCTATGCGCAACCCGCGACCACTTTCGCGGCGAGCTTCATCGGCACGCCGTCCATGAACCTCCTGCGCCTCGAGGGCGGACGCATCGCGGGCAGCGACGTCATCGCATCCCCCGACGCGCGATGGCTTGGCGTGCGGCCGGAAGCAGTCGCCCTTGGCGGCCGCGTGCCCGCGACGGTACGCAGCGTCGAGTACCTGGGCGCGGACCTGATCCTGCATTGCGGCGTGGGCAGCGAGATGCTCACGGTGCGCACCGGCGGGCAGGCCGACCTCGCGCCCGGCAGCGAAGTCATGCTGGAGTGGCCGCAGGACAGCGCCCACCATTTCGATTCACACGGACATCGCCTTCAGTAGTCGCAGTCAACCAAGAGGAGACCCCGGATGAAACGCAAGACCTTCACGCAACTGTTGCTCGCCACATGGGCCGCAGCGACCTTCGGAATGGCCAGCGCACAGGCGCAGACCACCGAGTTTTCATTCTTCTATCCCGTGGCGGTCGGCGGCCCGATCGCCAAATTCATCGACGGCATGGCCGCCGATTTCATGAAGGCGAATCCCGGCATCAAGGTGACGCCGATCTACGCGGGCACCTACCAGGAAACCATCGTCAAGGCACTGACCGCGCACAAATCCGGCACGCCGCCGGTGACGTCGGTTTTGCTGTCCACCGACATGTTCACGCTGATCGACGAGGACGCGATCGTTCCCATCGACAACTTCATCAAGACCGCCGACGACAAAGCCTGGCTGAACGGTTTCTACAAGGCGTTCATGGCCAACAGCCAGACCGGCGGCAAGACATGGGGCGTGCCGTTCCAGCGCTCCACCGTGGTCATGTACTACAACAAGGAACTGGTGAAGGAAGCGGGCCTGAACCCGAACAGCCCGCCGGCCAACTGGGCCGAGCTCAAGGAAGCGGCCGCCAAACTCACGAAGAAGGACGCGGGCGGCAAGGTCACGCAGTGGGGCGTGCAGATTCCCTCCAGCGGCTTTCCCTATTGGTTGTTCCAGATCCTGACGACGCCGAACGACGCGATCCTCGCCAACGAAGCCGGCAACGCGGTGAAATTCGACGATCCGAAAGTGATCGAGGCGCTTCAATATTGGGTGGACCTTGGCAAGGCCGGCGTGCATCCGCCCGGTGTCGTGGAGTGGGGAACCACCCCGAAGGATTTCTTCGAGAAGAAGGTCGCGATCATGTTCACGACCACGGGCAACCTGACCAACGTCAAGGCCAACGCGAAGTTCGATTTCGGCGTGGCCATGATTCCGGGCAACAAGCGCAAGGGCTCGCCCACGGGCGGCGGCAACTTCTACATCTTCAAGAAGGCCGCGCCCGCGCAGCAGGAAGCCGCTTTCAAGTTCATCAAGTGGATCACCCAGCCCGAGCGCGCCGCGCTATGGAGCATGGAGACCGGCTATGCGGGCGTTTCCGAAGCCGCGTACGCCACCGACGCGCTGCGTAAATACGGCCGCGACTTCCCGGCCGCGCTGGTCGCGAAGGACCAGTTGCCGGTTTCCGTCGCGGAGTTCTCCACGCATGACAACCAGCGCGTCACCAAGGCGCTGAACGACGGCCTGCAGGCCGCGTTGACGGGCGCCAAGACGCCGAGGCAGGCGATGGAAGACGCGCAGAAGGAAGCCGACCGCCTGCTGCGAAGCTACAAGTGATGCCGCGGACGGCCGCGCCGGCGAGCCACGCGGCCGTTCACGCATGGCTGCTGCTCCTCCCCGCGCTGGTCCTGCTCGTCGCGTTCACGCACTGGCCCGCGGTCGGCACCTTCTTCGACAGCTTCCATTCCACTCCCCGGGGCAGCCGGCCGGCCGTGTGGGTCGGCCTGGAGAACTACCAGGCGATGGTGGACGATCCCGTCTTCTGGAAGGCGGTGAAGAACAACCTGTGGTTCGCGGGCGCGACGATTCCGCTGTCCATCGGCCTCGCGCTCGTCATGGCGCTGTGGGTCAACGAGCGCATCGCCGGCCGCGCGTTCCTGCGCATGGCGTACTTCACGCCGACGGTGCTGCCGATGATCGCGGTGGCGAACATCTGGCTCTTCTTCTTCACCCCGCAGTACGGCCTGCTCGAGCAGGTGACCGGCGCGCTCGGCCTGCCCTCGCACAACTGGCTCGGCAACCAGGGCACCGCGCTCGCCTGCATCACGGTGGTCGCGGTGTGGAAGGAAGCCGGCTTCTTCATGATTTTCTACCTCGCCGCACTGCAGACGCTCAATCCGAGCCTGCGCGAAGCGGCCGCCATCGAAGGTGCATCGCGGTGGTATTTCTTTCGCCGTGTGCAATGGCCGCTCCTCATGCCCACGACCCTCTTCGTGCTCATCAACGCGGTGATCAATGGCTTCCGGATGGTGGACCATGTGTTCGTGCTCACGCGTGGCGGCCCGGATAACGCTTCGACCTTGCTGCTCTTCCACTTGTATGAGGTCGGCTTCAAGTTCTGGGACACGGCCTACGCGTCCGCGATCACGGTGGTGCTGGTGGCCGTGCTGGCGAGCGTCGCGCTCTTCCAGTTCTTCGTGCTCGACAAGCGGGTTCACTACAAATGAGCGCGCCGCCGAAGTTGGACCGCGCGCAGCGCCTGGCCTTCAACGAGCCGACGTGGCTGGACACCCTCGCGGCCTGGGTGCTGGCGCTGCTGTGGATTCTCCCGCTGGTCTATGCGGTGTGGACGGCTTTCCATCCCGGCGAATATTCCACGCGCTTCAGCATCTTCGCGCCGCTGACGCTGGACAACTTCCGCCGCGCCTGGGAAGCAGCGCCCTTCGCGCGCTACTTCCTCAACACCGCGATGCTGGTGACGATGATCCTCGCGGTGCAGCTCGTCCTGGGAACGCTCGCGGCCTACGCTTTCGCGCGGTATGAGTTCCGCGGCAAGAACATCGCGTTCGCCCTCGTGCTGGTCCAGCTGATGATCATGCCGGACATCCTGCTGGTGGAGAACTACAAGACGATGGCCCGGCTCGGCCTGATCGACACGCTGCTCGCGATCGGACTGCCTTACTTCGCATCGGCGTTCGCGATCTTCCTGCTGCGGCAGACCTTTCTCGGCATCCCGAAGGAACTCGACGAGGCGGCGCGCGTGGAAGGGGCGAGCGCGATGCAGATCCTGTGGCGCGTCTACGTGCCGCTCGCGAAACCGGTGTACACCGCGTTCGCGCTGGTCTCGGTGAGTTTTCACTGGAACAATTTCCTCTGGCCGCTGATCGTCACCAACAGCGTGAAGTCCCGCCCGCTCACCGTGGGCCTGCAGGTGTTCTCCTCGGTGGACCAGGGCGTGGACTGGTCGATCATCACCGCCGCGACGCTGATGACGTCGGCGCCGCTGCTGATCGGCTTCCTGCTCTTCCAGCGCCAGTTCGTCCAGAGCTTCATGCGGGCGGGGATCAAGTGAGATGAACCTGGTCACCTGGAACACGCAATGGTGCTGCGGCAACGACGGCGTCGTGAGCCCGCAGAGAATCGTCGTGGGCGCCCGCCAACTCGCCGATTTCGACGTCCTGTGCCTTCAGGAGATTGCTGTGAATTACCCACGGCTGCGCGGCGACGCGGGCGGCGACCAGCCCGCGCAGCTCGCCGCGCTGCTGCCCGGCTACCAGGTCTTCTTCGGCGCGGCGGTCGATGAGTGGGAAGGCGGCGAGCGCCGCCGCTTCGGCAACCTGATCGCGACGCGATTGCCGGTGCTTCAGGTGCAGCACCATCCACTGCCGTATCCGGCCGACGGGGGCGTGCGCAGCATGCCGCGCATGTGCACGGTGGTGACGGTGCTCGATCCCGTCCTCGGGCCCGTGCGCGTGATGACGACCCACCTGGACTTCTATTCGAAGCCTCAACGCATGGCGCAGGCCCGCGCGCTGCGCAACCTGCAGATCCAGTACGACGCACAGGCAACAGCCCCGCCCGAGCACAGCACCGACGGATCGCCGTTCCAGGGGAAAGTCCACACGCGCAATGCCATCCTGTGCGGCGACTTCAATCTCGAGGCGCACGAGCCCGAGTACGCGGAGATTGCCGGCACGGCGCCGCATGGGCAGCTGTGGGACGCGTGGCGCGTGCTGCACGGCGCCACGCCGCATCCGCCGACATTCCGTATCCATGACCGCACGTACGGGCCGGACCCCGTCGCGTGCGATTTCGTGTTCGTGAGCGACAGCCTCAAGGAGAAGGTATGCCGCTTCCAGCTCGACCCTGACACGCAGGTGTCGGATCACCAGCCCGTCGCCGTCGAGTTCGGCTGACAGCACGGCGGGCCGCCGCAGTGCATGATGGCGGAAGGACTTCCCCCATATGACCGAACCCCTGCTCCTCACCACCGCCCGCATCTCGACCTTCGACGGACCGCGCTCGCTCACCGGCGCGACCGGTTTCTTCTTCCGGCGCGAACAGCGGCTGTTCTTCGTGACCAGCCGCCATGTGCTGATCGACAAGCCCACGGACCACCATCCCGATCGCGTCGAAATCACGGTTCACACCAGCGAGACGGACCTTCGCCAGGTCGGCGTGCAATCCATCCTGTTGTACGAGGACGGCAAGAGCGTGTGGCGGCAGGGCACCGATTCCAAGGGCGAGGTCGACGTCGCCGTGATCGAACTCCAGCAGGATCTGATGCCCGCCGGCACGACCGTCCAGGCCTTCACGCCGCAGCACCTGCTCGGCAAGCTCGATGGGGTCGAGGTCGGCGTGCCGCTGCTCCTGGTGGGATTTCCGCTGGGGTTCTACGACACGCTGCATCATCTGCCCGTGGTTCGCCAGGCCGTGATCGCCTCGTCGTTCGGCGTGCGCTTCCAGGGCCAGGGGTTCTTCCTCACCGATGCGCGAGCGCACCGCGGCTCGAGCGGCGCGCCGGTGGTGATGCGCGACACCGGCGCGGGCGGCGCGCTCAAGTACCGGCTGCTGGGCGTTCACTCGTCGCGCATGGACATGGGCACGCGCGACCGGACGGAAGACGAATCGCTGGGCCTCAACTGCGCCTGGTACGCGGACATCCTGATGACGCTGACCGAGCCGCGCGCCGCGGCGCCGAAGGAAGTCGCGGCGCCGCTTCCTGCGACCGTGGCCGCGCCCGCGACCACGCCGGAACCCGCGAAGGCCGCGCTCAGTCCGCTTCCGGCGCCTCGTCCCTGATCCCCGCGCGCTCGCGCAGGCGGCGCGCGGCGTACTCGACCTCGCGCTCCACCCAGGTGCGCATGCGCAACGCGGTGGGCTCGTTCAGTTTGGCGAGATGCTCCACGAGCGCATCGGCGCGCAGCCACGCGAGGCCGCCGTCCCCCTTCGCTTCGAATCGCCCGGGATAGGTGATCGCCAACGCGCGCTCGCCGGCCGTCTCGCCCACGGCCTTGCGCACGTCCGCGAGGCGCACCCAGCGCTGCATCCGGTCGTCCTCCACCACCTTGATGGTCACGCCCTTGAACACGTAGTGCTGGCCATGCACCGGCAGCCACACGTGTTCGCGCGCCGCGTGGCGGATGTTCGCGAACCATGCCATCAAGGGACGGCAGATGGCCGCGCCGAGCAGCGGCGACGTGATCGCGGCCCCGGCCGGGCCGAACTTCCAGGCGCCCCAGGCGAAGACGGCGAGGCACAAGGCGATCTGCACCGAGGGCATGGCGAGCAGGCGTTTCATGCCGGCAAGGCTCGCGCTTCCCGCGCCCGATGTCAATCGGGTCGGGGCACGGGCGTGTTGCGCAGGTCGCGCACACGCTTGTTCACGACCTTGGCCGCGACCAGCCACTTGAGGCGGCTGCTCAGGCTGAGCCGCTCGCGCACGTACGCCACGCTGCTGTAGAACTGATACGGATCGTCGAAGGCGCCCCAGTCGTGCAGCGGCATGCTGGCCGGCTCCAATGCCGTGAACTGCGCAAAGGAGTCGCCCTTGCCGTCCCAGCTCACCAAGCCGTCGCGGTGCATGCCGTAGCCGAGCGAGCGTCCCTCCAGCTGCAGCCGCGTCTTCGCCGCCATCGCGAGGCGCACATCCACCACATAGCTGTCCACCGACAGCCACTGCCCGTCCAGCAGCACCTCGGTGTAGCCATGCTCGATCGGCTGGCCGCCCGTGTCGATGATGCCGTGCAGGAAATCGGGCGCGAGCGTGACGAAGCGCAGGCGCGACGGAATGCCCAGGCTGCGCAGCAGCGCGATCAGCAGCGTGCTCTTGGTGTGGCAGTCGCCCATGCCCGCCTTCAGCACCGAGAGCGCGGAGGTTCCGGTGCTGTCCGCGATGCAGCCGAAGGACAGCGCGCGCAGGTGGTTGAAGCACGCGACGGCCTTCTCGCGCGGCGAGTGCTTCAACTGCCCGAGCCGCACGCCCAGGAGGCGGATCTTCGGATGGTCGAATTGCAGCAGCGGCGTATTGATGAGCCAGCGCCTCGGGTCGTCTTCCGTCATTCCCCCGCCTCCAATGGCGGCAAGGCGAATTCCTCGGCCAGCAGGTGCGGGATCGCCAGCACGTCCCGCACGAACCGTACGCCCGGAATCTCCCTTCGCGACAGCGCGGCGTTGCTGCCGCCGGCCCAGATGCGCACCGCGGAAGGCAACATGCCGCGCAACTCCTCCAGCCCGCGCAGCACGTGGGATGGGTTCACGGTCGGCGTGAAGCTCAGGCCCACGAGATCGGCGCGATACGCGCGCGCGCCGCTCACGATCTGCTCGATCGGCAGCCGCACGCCGAGCGACACGGTGGGGCAGCGTTGCAGCGCGAACATCGCATGCGCCATCAGCAGGCCCAGCCCATGGTGCTCCTGGGGAAAGGTCGTCAGCAGCACCTGGGGCGCCTCGGGACGCACCTTCTTCTGCAATTGCTGGATCTCCGCGCGCACCACCTCGTACACGCAATCCGAATACAGGTGCTCTTCATGCACCTCCAGTTCGCGATCGCTCCAGGCCTGGCCGATCCGGAGGTTCATCGCCGGCAGATCGGCGCCCACGAATCGCGCCAGACCGCTGCGCCCCAGCCGCGATGCGAGCTCCTCGCGCAGCGCCCCGGCATCGTGCTCGCGCAGCATGCGCAGCAAGTGATCCTCCGACGCCGCGCGCGGCGCCGCCTGGGATGCGCGGGCTCCGGCCAACGCCTGGATCGCGGTTGCGCCCGCCGCAAGGAGCCGCGCGGGCCGGTGCCCTTGCGCGATGAGCTCGCGCATGAGCCGCAATTGCTCGACCTGGTCGCCCGGATAGACGCGCTCGCCCCGGTCATCGCGCAGCGGCGCCGGAAAGCCGTACCGCCGCTCCCAGATGCGCAAGGTAGCGCGCGGCAACTGGGTTTCCCGCTCGACCTCGGCGATCGAGCGCAGCGGCGTCGCGGCGGCGGCGGGCGGTTTCATCGCCGGGATTGTCGGGGAAGAAGGGGGGACATCCGAAGTCACGAACGGTGCGTATTGGAAATGGGAGCAAACGGAATGGCTGATTTATTGTAGTATGACAAACAGCAAATCTAATAAAGAAGTGGAAAACAACCCGTGATTGATTTCCTGACCCTCGCCCGCCTCTGCGCCTTGGCTCTGACCATGACCGCGACTGCCGCGAGCGCCGCTCACCCCTGGGAGGTGCCTCCGCCCAGCCGCCAGCCCGAGGCCTACTTCACCAACCTCAAGACCGGCGCGTCGGTGCGCTCGCCGTTCCTGCTGAAGTTCGGCCTGTCGATGCGCGGCATCGTCCCCGCCGGCAAGACGGCCGGGCGCGCCGGGCACCACCACCTGCTCGTCAACCAGTCGCTGCCGCTGGACTTCAAGAAGCCGCTGCCGTTCACCGAGCACTACATCCACTTCGGCAAGGGCCAGATGGAGACGGTGCTCAACCTCAAGCCCGGCGAGTACGACCTCTCGCTGCTGCTCGCCGACCAGGGACATATCCCGTACTTCGTCTTCAGTCGTCCGATGCACGTGACCGTGACGGCGCAGGACGCCGCCGCCACCGCTGCATCGCTGCAGGGACCGAAGCGGATCGAATTCCTTGAGCCCGCGCCGGGCGCCGTGGTGCGACCGCCGTTTCGTGTGCAGTTCCATGCGAGCGGCTACAACATCGCGCATGCCCAGGCCCAGGTGGCGGACACCGGCCACTTCCGGCTCGTCGCGGAAAGCCGCGGCAAGAAGGAAGTGCTGGAGTTCTCGGATGGCGAGACCGAGACATGGATCAACCCGCCGATCGGCGAGTACACCTTGCGTCTCGAACTCGTCGGCAACGTCGACAAGGGCGTCAGTGCCACCTCCGCGCCGCTGCGCATCAACGTCGAAAGCGCGCCCCGGCAGTGAACAGGATGAAGGTCGCCATCGTCGGCAGCGGCATCGCGGGCCTGGCCGCCGCGCACGCCCTGCGCTGGAACGCGCAGGTCACGCTGTTCGAGGCGGGCCGCCATTTCGGCGGCCACGCGAACACCGTGGACGTCACGCTGAACGGCGTCACGCACGGCGTGGACACCGGCTTCCTGGTCTACAACGAGCGCACCTATCCCGGGCTCATCCGCCTCTTCGCGGAACTCGGCGTCGTCACGGCGCCGTCGGAGATGTCGTTCTCGGTGCAGGTGCCGCGCGCTTTCGGAAGCAGCCCGCTGGAGTGGAGCGGCAGCAACCTCGCCAGCGTCTTTTGCCAGCGCGCGAACCTCGGGCGACCGGGCTTCTGGCGCATGCTGCGCGACCTGTTGCGCTTCAACCGCGACGCGACCCAGATCGCCGAGTCCGGTTGGTCGGGCATGGACCAGTCGCTCGGCAGCTTCCTGGATGCGCGCGGCTACTCGCGCGAATTCCGCGAGTGGTATCTGCTGCCCATGATCGGCTGCATCTGGAGCGGACCGACGCAAGGCATGCTGCGTTTTCCGGTCGGCATGTTGGTGCGCTTTTGCCACAACCACGGCCTGCTGCAGATCGCGAACCGGCCGCAGTGGTACACGGTGAGCGGCGGCTCGCGTCAGTACGTGCGCAAGATCATCGACGGCCTCGCCGATGCGCGCCTCGCGACGCCCGTCCGCCGCATCCTGCGCGGGGAGGGCGGCGTGGACATCGCAACGGACAACTCCACCGAGCGTTTCGACCGCGTCGTGATCGCGACGCATCCCGACCAGGCACTCGCGATGCTGCACGGTGCCACCGCGCAGGAGCGCGCGGTGCTCGGCGCGATCCGCTACCAGCACAACCGCGCCGTGCTGCACACGGACACCTCGGTGTTGCCGCGCCACCGCGGCGCGTGGGCCGCGTGGAACTACGAAGCGTCGACGCCCGAAGGCGGCGGCGTGTGCCTGCACTACCTCATCAATCGCCTGCAGCCGCTGCCCTGGGAGCAGCCGGTGATCGTGTCGCTCAATCCGTTGCGGGCGATCGCGCCGTCCACCGTGATCCGCGAGTTCGACTACGAGCATCCGGTGTTCGACGGCGAATCCGTGCGCGCGCAGCGGCAACTCGCGCAATTGCAAGGGCGCCGCAACACGTGGTTTTGCGGCGCGTGGACGGGCTACGGCTTCCATGAGGACGGCCTCATCTCCGGCCAGGCCGCGGCGAAGGCGCTGCTCGTGCAGCGGCGCATCGAGGAAGTCGAGGCCCTCGCATGACCGGGCCGCTACTGGGCATCGGCCACGTGCGCCATGCGCGGCTGCGGCCCGTGGCGCACGCATTCCGCTATCCGGCGCTGTTCCTGCTGCTGCCCATGAGGACGCTGCACGCGGACACGTTCGCGCTGGCGCACAACCGCGCGGGGCCGATCAGCTTCCACGACGGCGACCATGGCGACGGCGGCGAGAACGCCGTGCAATGGCTGGACGCCCTGCTTGCGCGCGAGGGCATCACGGACGCGACCGGGGAGGCGTGGCTGCATTGCTATCCGCGCATCTTCGGCTACACCTTCAAGCCCGTGAGCTTCTGGTATTGCCACCGCGAGGACGGCACCTTGCGCGCCGTCGTGGCCGAGGTCAACAACACCTTCGGCGAGCGGCATGCCTATGTGCTGGATGCCGCGTCCTGGGGGACCGAGCTTCGCGCGGCGAAGGCGATGCACGTCTCGCCGTTTTGCCGCGTCGAGGGGGAATATCGCTTTCGCTTCTTCCTCGACCTCGCGCAAGGCCGCACGCTGGCACGGATCGATTACGACGACGCGCAAGGGCCGCTCCTGCGCACCAGCGTCGGTGGCCGCCTGGAACCGGCGACTCGCGCGACGCTGCTGCGCGCGGCCCTGCGCTTTCCACTGTCCATGGTCGGCGTGATGGCCCGTATCCACTGGCAGGCGCTGCGGCTCTGGCTCGCGCGCGTTCCTTTCTTCTCCCACGTCCGCCGCGACGCGGCTGCAATCGGCCCGGCCTCCACGACACGATGAACACCACCACCTTTCACCGTCCCGCCCCTTCCGCGCCCGCGCGCGGCGTGACCCGCCTGCTGGCGAAACACCTGGAGAAGTTGCGACATGGCACCCTTTCCGTGGAGTTTCCCGACGGCGCGCGACAACGCTTCGGCCAGGGCGAGCCGCATGCCTCGATCTCCCTTCACAGCTGGAGCGTGTTCACCGGCGTGATGGCGCGCGGCGACATCGGCCTCGCCGAAAGCTGGATCGCGGGCGACTGGTCGACCCCCAATTTGCCGGACCTCATGGCGCTGCTCGTGCGCAATCGCGCCGAACTCGGCGACGCCGTGCACGGCAGCTGGCTGGGCCAATTCGCCGCGCGCGTGCGCCATGCCTTCCACCGCAACAGCCGCGCGGGGAGCCGCCGCAACATCCACGCACACTACGACCTCGGCAACGCGTTCTACCGCCTGTGGCTGGACGAGACGATGAACTACTCGTCCGCCTGCTTCGACGGCGACCTGGCACGGCCGCTGTCCGCCGCACAGGATGCGAAGACGCGACGCGTGCTGACGATGGCGGGGGTGCGCCCCGGCGACCGCGTGCTGGAGATCGGTTGCGGCTGGGGTGCGCTCGCCGAAATGGCGGCGTGCGAATTCGGCGCGCACGTCACCGGCGTCACGTTGTCCACGGAGCAGTTGGCGTTCGCACGGCAGCGTCTCGCATCAGCGGGCGCGGCGGATCGCGCGGACTTGCGCCTGCAGGATTACCGTGACATCCAGGATGCGCAGTTCGATGCGATCTGCTCGATCGAAATGGTCGAAGCCGTGGGACGCGATTACTGGCCCACGTACTTCCAGCAGGTGAGCGCGTTGCTCAAGCCGGGCGGGCGGGCGTGCATCCAGTCGATCGTGATGGACGACGCACTGTGGCCGCGCTACATCCGCGGCACGGACTTCATCCAGCAATACATCTTCCCGGGCGGCTGCCTGCCGTGCCCACGCGAGTTCGAGCGCCAGGCGCGCGCGGCCGGCCTGGAGGTGACCGACCGCTATTCGTTCGGCGCCGACTACGCGCACACGCTGCGCCTGTGGCGCGAGCGCTTCATGCAACGCCGCACCGAAGTGCTGGCGCTGGGTTTCGACGAAAGGTTCATCCGCTTATGGGAGTTCTATCTCGTGTATTGCGAAGCCGCCTTCGAGCAGCGCAACACCGACGTCGTGCAGTACACCTTGCAAAAGCGCTCGTGACCTGCGCGCTGGTCCTGGCGGGTTTCGCGGCGGCCGCCAACGAGCCGGCGCCGTCATTGCCCGCCGCCGCAGCGGCTGCGGCGCCAGCCTTGCGGTTCGCGGGGGAAGGACGGCTCACCTGGTGGGGCTTCGCGGCCTACGACGCGCGTCTGTGGATCGCGCCCGCCGCCACGCAGCGCACGCTGACCGCGCATCCGCTCGCGCTGGAACTCGCGTACCTTCGCGCCTTCACCGGCAAGGACATCGCGCGCGTGTCGCTCGAACAGATGCGACGCGTTGCGGACATCGACCCCGCAACGGCCGATCGCTGGACGGCCGACCTGCGCGCGGCGATCTCCGACGTCAGGCCCGGCGACCGGCTGCTGGGCGTGCATCGGCCCGATCGCGGCGCGAGCTTCTACCTCAACGGCAAGCCTGCCGGCGAGATCGCCGATGCGCGGTTCTCGCGCCAATTCTTTTCGATCTGGCTGGGCGCTTCGACCTCCGAGCCGGGCTTGCGCGACGCTTTGCTAGGCAGCACGCCGCCATGAAATCGGTGACGCACGACGCTCCCATCGGCTGGCGCTACGGCCTGCTCGGCCTGCCGCTGGCGTTCGTCGCGCTCCCGCTGTATGTGCAGCTTCCGCCGCTGTATGCGCGGGAGTTCGGGGTGCCGCTGGCCGCATTGGGCGCGTTGCTGCTGGTCGCGCGGCTGGCCGATGCCTTGTTCGACCCGTGGGTCGGTGTGCTTGTGGACCGGCTCTTTCGACGCTCGACGCGCTCGGTCCTCGCGGCGGGCGGGGCGGCGGCGGTGGTGCTCGCGATCGGCTTCGCATTGCTGATGTTTCCACCGGTGCGAGGCACGGCCGCGCTGCTCGCGTGGGCGGCGCTGGCATTGCTCGTCACGTATGGCGCCTTCAGCGTGTTGTCGGTCGCGCACCAGTCCTGGGGCGCGATGCTGGGCGGCGACGAATCGGCGCGCGGACGCATCGTCGCGTGGCGGGAAGGCATGGGACTCATCGGCGTGCTGCTGGCCGCGGTGTTGCCCGCGCTCGCGGGGATGCAGGCCACGGCCTGCGTACTGGCGGCCGCACTCGCCGCGGGCTGTTGGGCGTGGTCCACATCGCGCTGTCCATTGGCGCATGGCGGTGTGCGGGAGCACCGCGACTGGATCGCGCCGCTGCGCGACGCCGCGTTTCGTCGCCTGCTCGCGGTCTTCGTGCTCAACGGAATCGCCGGCGCGATCCCCGCGACGCTGGTGATCTTCTTCGTGCAGGACCGTCTGCAGGCCTCGCCCGCGCAGGAGCCCTTGTTCCTCGCGACCTATTTCCTCTGCGCCGCCTTGTCGATTCCGCTCTGGCTGAAGCTCGTCGCGCGCATCGGCCTCGCCCGCACCTGGCTGGCCGGCATGGCCCTCGCGATCGCGGTGTTCGCGTGGGCCGCTACGGTGTCCGCCGGGGACACGGGCGCGTTCCTCGTCGTGTGCGCGCTGTCCGGCGTCGCACTGGGGACCGACCTCGCGTTGCCGGGCGCGCTGCTCGCGGGCGTGATCGCGCAAGCGGGCCAGCGCGGTCGCGGCGAGGGCCAGTACTTCGGCTGGTGGAACTTCGCGACGAAGATGAATCTCGCGCTGGCCGCCGGCGTCGCCCTGCCCCTGCTCGCGCTGGCCGGCTATTCGCCGGGCAGCCGGTCGCCGCAGGCGCTCGATGCGCTGACCCTCGCATATTGCCTGCTGCCGTGCCTGCTGAAGCTCGCGGCGGCGGCACTCCTCTTCTTCCACCTCGTCCGACACGGAGCCGCTTCATGAAACGACGATCTTTGGTTCTCGCCGCCGGCGCGGCGTCGCTGGCGGGTTGCGCCACGCCCGACGTGGCCGACTACGCAGCCGAAAAGCCGCAGCTCGACTTGCGCGCGTACTTCAATGGATGGGTCGATGGCTGGGGCATCTTCACCGACCGCTCGGGGAAGGTGGTCAAGCGTTTCGTCGTCGCGATCGATTGCAAGTGGACGGGCGACGAAGGCACGCTGGATGAAGACTTCACGTATGCGGATGGCACGAAGCAGCGGCGCGTGTGGCGTGTGACGAAACGCGAGGGCGGACGCTACGCCGGCGCGGCCGACGACGTCGTCGGACAGGCGCAAGGCCAGGCACGCGGCAACGCGCTGCGCTGGAACTACACGCTGGCCCTGCCGGTCGGCGAGCGCGTGTGGAACGTGCAGATGGACGACTGGATGTACCTCATGACGGACAAGGTCATGTTGAACAAGACGTCGATGAGCAAGCTGGGCATCCACCTCGGCGACGTGACGCTCTCCTTCACGAAGCGCGCATGATGCTTGCGCGCCTGCTGCCCCCGCTCAATCCGCCGATGGATGCGTGGCAGGGGCGCCGCGTGTGGCTCGTGGGCGCCTCCAGCGGCATCGGGCGCGCGACGGCGTCCGCGCTGCACGCGCTCGGCGCGCAGGTGCATGTGTCGGGCCGCAATGCGCGAACGCTCGAAGCCTTTCTCGCGGCCCATCCTGGGGCCGCGGCCTGGCCGCTGGACGTCTGCGACGCTGGGCAAGTGGCTCGCGCCGCCGCGCTCATCCTGGAGCCGGGCCCGCTGGACCTGGTTGTGCATTGCGCCGCGCACTACAAGGCGATGCGCACGCAGGACTTCGACCTCGCGGAGATGCTGGAACACCAGCGCGTGAATTACGCCGGCGCCTTGCATGTGATCGATGCGATCCTCCCGTCGATGTTGCGCGAGGGCCAGGGGCACATCAGCCTGCTGGCGAGCGTGGCCGGCTACCGCGGGCTGCCGCGCAGCGCCGCTTACGGACCCACGAAGGCCGCGCTCATCCACCTCGCGCAGACGATGTACCTGGAGCTGCGCGCGAGCCGTGTCGGCGTGAGCGTCGTGAATCCCGGTTTCGTCGACACCCCGTTGACGGCGCGCAACGAATTTCCGATGCCCGCGATGGTCAGCCCGGAGGAAGCGGCCCGGCAAATGATCCGGGGCTGGGAGCGAGGTGACTTCGAGATCCATTTCCCGCGCCGCTTCACCTGGCCGATGAAGCTGCTGGCGCTTACGCCATTCAGGCTGTATCAGGCGCTCGTGCGCCGGGGGACGGGTTTATGAACGACGCCGGGCTGGAGCGCATCGCTTCTTTTTTCGAATCGTTCACGCGGCGCGACCTGGAGCGGCTGGGTGAGTTCTACGCGGACGATGCGGCGTTCAAGGACCCGTTCAACGAAGTGCGGGGGCTGGAGGCGATCCGCCGCATCTACGACCACATGTTTGAGACACTGAACGAGCCGCGCTTCGTCATCAAGAGCCGGATGACGCAGGGCGACGAATGCTGGCTGGCGTGGGAGTTCACGTTCCGCTTTCGCGCGTGGCGCCCGCAGGAAGCGCAACTGGTGCGAGGCGCTTCGCACTTGACGCTCGATGCGCAAGGCCGCATCCGCGCGCATCGCGACTATTGGGATGCGGCGGAAGAGGTCTACGAGAAGTTGCCCCTGGTCGGGGCGCTGATGCGCTGGTTGAAGCGGCGAGCGGCTGCCTGACAACGTGGCCGCGACCGGGAGCTCGCGGAGAAAGGCACACCGTCCATGGCCCCTCTGAAGAGCCGAGTGCGAGCCGCGCAAAGGGGTCTGATTTTCAACCGCGCGGCGGCCTTGTGCCGCTGACGCAGGTTGAAAATCTGGCCCCGTGGCGGCGTAGCCCCGAGGGCAGCCGCCGCGACAGCGGCGGTCTCAAAGTGGGGCCGTGGACGGTGTGCCTTCCTCCGCGAGGGCGCGGTCTCCGCAAAGAAGGCGACGCGCAAAGCAAGGGCGGTGGCGGCAGGCTCCATCCAGCGCTGCTTAGCCCCGACAGCAAGGGGCTTGACCCGGCATCCACGCACGACGCGATGCGGCGTCTAAACCGTCGCGGCCTGCGGTTGCGCCTTCGCGGCGCCCAGCCCGATGTGGTCCAGCGCCGCGGCGAGTTGCGCCACGGTGCGGTCCACGTGTTGCCACTTCTCCAAGCCGAAGAGGCCGACACGGAAAGTCATGAAGTCGGCGCCTTCGTCGCATTGCAGCGGCACGCCGGCGGCCGTCTGCAAACCTTCGGCGAGGAACTTGCGGCTGGACTGGATCTCCGGATCGGTCGTGTAGCTCACCACGACGCCCGGCGCCTTGAAGCCTTCGGCGGCGACGCTCGCGAGGCCGCGGCTCTCGAACAGCGCGCGCACCTTGTTCCCCAAGTCCTGCTGCGCCGCCTTCATCACCCCGAAGCCCAGCGCCCGTGTTTCCACCATCACGTCGCGCAGGCGCGTGAGCGCGTCCGTAGGCATGGTGGCGTGGTACGCGTGGCCACCGCCTTCGTACGTTTCCATGATGGCCAGCCACTTCTTCAGGTCCATCGCGAAGCTGCTGCTGGTAGTGGAATCGATCGCGGCGCGGGCGCGCTCGCTGAGCATCACCATCGCGCAGCACGGCGAGCTGCTCCAGCCTTTTTGCGGCGCGGAGATCAGCACGTCGACGCCGGTGGCCTTCATGTCGACCCAGATCGATCCGGAGGCGATGCAATCGAGGACGAACAGGCCGCCCACTTCATGCACCGCATCGGCGACGGCTTTGAGGTAGTTGTCCGGCAGGATCATGCCGGCGGCCGTTTCGACGTGGGGCGCGAACACGACGGCTGGCTTCTTCTCGCGAATGGCCGCCTGCACTTCGGCAATGGGCGCCGGGATCCACGGCGCTTGCGGACCGCTGCCGGTCTTGCGCGCCTTCAGCACGGTGGACGATGCGGGGATCGAGCCCATCTCGAAGATCTGCGTCCAGCGGTAGCTGAACCAGCCGTTGCGGATGACGAGCACGTCCTTGCCCTGCGCGAATTGCCGCGCGACCGACTCCATGCCGAACGTGCCGCTGCCGGGCACCAGCACCGAGGACTTCGCGCCGTACACCTCCTTGAGGATGCCGGAGATGTCCTTCATCACGCCCTGGAAACTGCGCGACATGTGGTTGAGGGCGCGGTCGGTGTAGACCACGGAAAATTCGAGCAGGCCGTCGGGATCGACGTTGGGCAGGAGTCCGGGCATGTAATGCTTTCTGGAGAGGGCGGAACGCAGGCCGAAATCGGGGGGAGAACCAGCTTAGCACGGGTGCATTGGCCCCGTGAACCCTCGTTAAACTGCCACGCATGCCGCCAAAGCCCAGCCGGAAGGTCGCCCCGAAACCCGCCTTTCAGGCCGCATTCGACGCGGCCGTGGCACTGCACCAGCAAGGGAAGTTCGCGCAGGCGCGCACCATGTACGAGGACATTCTTCGCAAGCAGCCCGGTCATGCCGCCTGCCTGCACATGCTCGGGATCATGGCCACGCAGGAGAAGGACCACGAACGCGCCGTGGCGCTGTTCGACCGCGCCATCGCCCTCCAGCCCGCATTCGCCGAAGCACATGCGAACCGGGGCGTCGCGCTGCGGGAGCTGGGGCGCGCGAGCGAAGCAATTCAGAGCTACGACAAGGCCATCGCGTTGCGGCCCGGTTATGCGAGGGCGTTTTTCAATCGCGGCAACGCATTCGCCGCCATGGGCGACCTGCAGGCGGCAGCAGCCAGCTACTCGCGCGCCATCGAACTGGAGCCCGGCAACGCCGAGGCACTGGCGAACCTGGGCAATGCGCTGGTTGCGTCGCTGCAGGTGGACGCCGCCATCGCCCAGTACGACCTGGCCATCCGCGCGAACCCCGCATTCGCCGACGGCCACTTCAACAAGGCGTGCGCGCTGCTGCTGAAGGGCGACCTCGCCGAAGGCTTTCGCCTGTTCGAGTGGCGCTGGAAGACCCCCGGCATCCGCATGCAGCCGCGCGACTTCAACGCGCCGCTGTGGCTCGGCGGCGCGCCGCTGGCCGGCCGCACGATCCTGCTGCACAGCGAGCAGGGACTGGGCGACACGATCCAGTTCTGCCGGTACGTGCCGCTGGTCGCGGCGATGGGCGCACGTGTCCTGGTCGAAGTGCCCGCGGTGCTGCTCGGCGTGCTGCAAACGCTGGATTGCGATGTCGAATGGATCGCTCGGGGGGCGCCGCTGCCGGCCTTCGACTGCCAGTGCCCGTTCATGTCGCTTCCGCTCGCGTTGGGCACCACCTTGCACAGCATCCCGTGGCCCGGCCCTTACCTGCGTTCCGACAAGAGTCACGTGAGGAAGTGGTCGGACACGCTGGGCCCGCGCGTGCGGCCGCGAGTGGGCCTGACGTGGAGCGGCAGCCGCCATTCCGCCAATGACAGGAACCGCAACCTGCCGCTCGCGACGCTGCTGGCGCACCTGCCGGCGGGCTGCGACTATTTCGGCCTGCAGAACGAGGTGCGCGACAGCGATCGCGCAGCGCTGGCGGGGGCGACGCAGGTCCGTCATTTGGGCGACGGGATCGTCGACTTCCAGGACACGGCGGCGCTGTGCGGATTGATGGACGTCATCGTGAGCGTCGACACCAGCGTCGCCCATCTCGCGGGCGCGCTGGGCTGTCCGGTGTGGGTCCTCCTGCCCTTGCGCCCGGATTTCCGATGGTTGCTGGGCCGCTCCGACAGCCCGTGGTATTCGTCGGTGCGGCTTTATCGCCAGGGCCAGGACCGGGAATGGGCGCCGGTGCTTGAACGCGTCGCGGCGGAACTCGAGGCGCTCGCGCCCTGAGCGACGAACGCGGTCAGCAGACCTCGAAGTCCACCGTCATCGTCGCCAGTTCCGCACCGGGCTCGGGCAACGGCTCATCGGCGGTATCGCTCAGCAGCGCAAGCGTGCGGCCGACCTCTTGCCAATCACCCTCGGGGCACAGGATTTCGCGCAGGACGCCGGCCTGGCGCGCGCGCACTTCGACGACGGCCTTGTGGGTTTCGAGCTCCACCATCAACTCCCCCGCTCCGAAAGCGTGCCCGGGCTGCCCGTGCCACTGCAGCACGCGCAGTTCAGCCACGTCTTCGATCGGGCCGGGAACGCTCAGCGAATAGATCATTTTTCTTTTCCTTCAATTGCGCCCGCGCAGCAGGCGATGAACCGCATCGCGGATCGCGTCGGGGCCGGGCAGGCAAGCGGCTTCGAGCACGGGGTTGGACGATACCGGCGCGCGCAACGGCCCCACGCGCGCGACCTTCAGCGATCCGTCGCAGTGCTCGCGCACCTGGAACGCGATCTCGGCGCCGACACCGCAGGTGAGCTGCCCCTCTTCCACCGTGACGAGCACCCCGGTGCGCGATGCCGATGCGGCGATGGTGGCGATGTCCAGCGGCGCGAGGCTACGCAGGTCGATCACCTCGCACGAGATGCCTTCGGTCTCCAGCTGCGCCGCCGCTGCCAGCGCGAGTCCCGTGGTGTACGAATGCGCCGCGATCGTCGCGTGCCTGCCTTCGCGCAGCACCCCGGCCTGGCCGAAGGGAATGAAGAATTCCTCCGTCGGCACTTCACCCGCCGTCGGGAACAAGCGCTTGTGGTCGACGAACAGCACCGGGCCAGGATCACGCAGCGCCGTCTTGAGCAGGCCGTACGCATCGGCCGGCGTATACGGCGCGACAACTTTCAGGCCCGGTACGCCCATCATCCACGCCTCGATGCACTGCGAGTGCGCGACGCCTTGGCCCTTGGCGCCGGCGGTGGTCTTCACGACCAGCGGCACGGTGATGCGTCCGCCGGTCTTGAAGCGCGCCTTGGCCGCGTAGTTCACGAGCGGGTCCAGCCCCAGCATCAGGAAATCCATGTACGTGATGTTGACCAGCGGCCGCAGGCCCGCCGCCGCCGCGCCGACCGCGACACCGATCATTCCCGCCTCGGCCACCGGCGTGTCGCGCACGCGCTCGGGTCCGAACGTTGCAAAAAGCCCGGCGAACTCCTTGTACGCGCCGCCGAACGCGCCGACGTCTTGGCCCAGCACGATGACGCGCTCGTCGCTCGCCATCTCCTCGCGCAGCGCCCGCGCGATGGCTTCGCGAAAGAAGATCTTCTTGCCCGGACTAGATGTCGCCATCGCTTTGCAGCTCCTCTGGCGATGGATAGGACGATGCGTCGGCGAATGCCAGCGACACGTCCACGGTGGATTCGACCTCGTCGCGCAAACGGGCGATCGCGCCCGCTTCCGCCGCGCCCGTGGCGAGCAGCCGGCGCGTGAGGGCTTCGATGGGACAACGCGCGCGCGCCGCGGTGACTTCATCGGCCGGGCGTGTTTCGCGCGACGCCGTGGAATGCGGATGGAACCGCTCGGACCGGCATTCAAGGAGCGACGGGCCACCGCCTCCGCGCGCATGGGCCACCATCGACGCGGCGGCATCCAGCACGCGGCCGACCTCCATGCCGTCCACGGTTTGCGCCGGGATTCCAAACGGCAGCGCGAAATCGGCAAGCCGCTTCGGCGCCAATCCGTCGCCCGTGCTCGTGGACACGGAGTAGCCGTTGTTGTCGCACACCAGCACCAGCGGCAATTGCCAAAGCGTGGCCAGGTTGAGCGTCTCGTGCAGCGCGCCGGAGCCGCACGCCCCGTCGCCGAACAGGCATGCGACCACGCCGGGCTTGCGGCTTGTCTTGAACGCGAGGGCAACCCCTGCTGCGATCGTGAGGTTACCGCCCACCACGGCATGCGCGCCGAAGAAGCCCAGCTCCGGCTGCGCGATATGGCCGCGGCCGCCGCGACCCGCGTTGGTGCCGCTGGATTTGCCGAGCAACTCCGCCATCACCTCGCGCGGATCGAGTCCGCGCGCGAGCGCCGGTCCGATCGAGCGCCCGCTGCATACGAGCTGGTCGTCCGCGCCCAGCGCCGCGCACACGCCAACCGCCACCGCTTCCTGCCCCGACGACAGCAACTGGAATCCGTGGTCCGGACGGCGCATCAGCGCGGTCTCGAACGAGCGGATCAGCATCATCCGCCGCAGGAGACCGAGTGAAGGAGCGAGCTCTCGCGTCATTGCCGCGGCGCCGCCGGCAGGACATCGAGGTCGGCGAGCACGCGCACCACCTCGTGCGCGACGGCCTCGCAGCCGGCGGCGTTCAGGTGGAGCTGGGCGAGCTTCAGGCGGTCCGAGCCGCCGCGCGCGACGATCTGGTCGACGTCGATGATGGAGATGCCCGTGCGGCGCGAGAGCTCCACCAGTTCGAGGTTGAAGCGCTGGGCCCGCGCCCCGATGGTTTCACCCAGGCCCAGGTGGCAATGAATGGAGTCGCCCGGCATCACGGCCGATACGTTGTAGACCAGCACCGGGGCTTGCGTGCTCTCGCGCAGCCGCTCGACGATGCGGCCGAGACTCGCCATCGCCTGCGCGGGTTCGAGCAACCCGCTGGGCACGAAATGCTGTCGCAGCCACTCACGGTCGTCCTCGCTCCAGCTTTGCCATTCACGCGCGTGAAGCAGGAAGCCTTCCTGCGCGTGCCGGAACATCACCGTGTACAGATCGGCCTGGATCGAGAAGACGAAGGCGTCCGCCTGCGCGTCGAACACCGCGCGGCTGAACTGCGAAGCGGGCGGGTACGCGGCCAGCGGCAGCGCGCGTTCGGCGAGCATGGCCGGCACCTTGCCGTCGGCAGCCAGGAGCGCATCGAAGCGGGAATGGGTCTCGTGGCGCACGCGCACCGTGGCGGGAATGCCCCGGGCGCGAATGGCTTCGTTGATGCCGTTCCACACGACGCCGCCGCCCGCCCGGTGCGCGACGAGGGTGTCGCGCAGGTCCACATTGCCCTTGGCGAATAGCGTGACGCGTTGCTGCAAGAAGGATGACTCCGCCGTTCGAGAATTTGCATATTATCGGAGACCCCTTGACCGGCCCATGCATTCACACCCCAAATTCCAGGGAAGCTTATTCCGCACGATCAGCGAATCGCGATTTCTGGACCACATCCTCCTGTGGGGCCATGCGCACGACATGCGCGGTGGGCGGGAGTCCGAGGCGAGGTTGTCCGCAAGCCGGACGCTGGAGCGCGCTGTCAAGCGAGGTCTCGCGTTCGAGCGCGGCGCTTCGACGCTCGGGCAGAACCTCATGTTCCTCAACGGCGCTTCGGGCGAGCGCCTGTTCGATCCGGCCGAAGCACTGAATGACCTGATTCTTGCGGGCGCCAACGGCGAGGACGATTTCTGGGAAACGCAGGCGGTCGCCACCAGCCGGCAGATGGTGCGGGACTTCCATGGCCTCGGCGCCGGCGACCGCGTGCCGATGCCAGCCGAATTGCCGCCTCGCCGATTCCGCGTGCGGATGGAGCGGGACTTCGACCTCACCGGTTTCGAGCGGGGCACGCAGGTGCGGTTGCGGCTGCCGGCGCCGCTGGCCGATGCGACGCCCACCGAACTCGAAGTGCGCCCCGGCGCGCTGGAGGGTGCGCGCATCTCCAGCCAGCCGGGCAACGTCGCCTGGCAGTTCGCCCTCGGGGCCGAGCGCCGGATCACGCTGGTGCTTGACGCGTCTTTCCTGGCGTCGCCGGAAAGCGGCGCTGGAGAATCGCTCACCGCTCGCGAACTCGATCTGTACACCCGCCCGGGGGAAGGCTTCATCCAGGTGGACGCCACGATCCGGGAAGTGGCCGCGCTGCAGGGCGCGGATCCATCCGACCCCGCGCAAGTGCTCGGCCTCCTCTTTGGCCTCGTCGCGCGCGCAGTCCACTTCGGCCTGGTGCAGTACGGCGACTTCGACAAGACGAATCCGAGCGCGCGGGCGTGGACCAGCGGCTGGGCCGATTGCCAGCAGGGCGCGGCGCTTTTTTGCGCGCTGTGCCGCGCCCGGGGCATTCCGGCACGCCTCGTCGGGGGCCACTTTCTCTACGCCGCGCGCTGCTCGCCGCATTTCTGGGCGGAAGCCTGGATCGAGGGACGTGGCTGGCTGCCCTATGATTTCATGGAAGCGACGCTCACCGCCGGCGGGCGCGATCCGGCATGGAACGGCGTGTTCCAGGGCGTGCTCGACTACCGCATGAAGGTCCAGGTTTTTCCACTCGTGTTCACCGGCACCGGCTCCATCCGCTTCCCGCGCTGGTGGCACATGGTGAGCCGCGTCGTTCCGCAGGGCGTGGAAGTCACGTACGAGGATGCCTTGACCGGCGCATTGATTTATCGCGACCGCTTCATCATGCTCGAGTGATGCCAATGAATCCTGCGATGTCCCCTCCCACTGTCAGCGTCGTCATCCGCACCAGGAACGAGGCGAACCGCCTGCGCCTCACGCTGGCTTCGCTGGAGCGGCAATTGCTGCACGAGGTGTTCGTTGTCGACGATTGTTCGAGCGACTACACGCACGCCGTCGTGCAGGAGGCGGCCGAATCCGGATCGCTGCCCGTCAGATACCTGCGCAATGCACGGAACCTCGGGCGCAGCGCGGCTTCGAACGCGGGCGCACGCGCCGCCACCGGCGACGTGGTGCTGTTCCTCGACGGCGATACGCTCGCCGGCCCCGATTGCGTGGCGCTGCACGCGGCGGCGCACGCCAGGCGCGGCGGCTTCATGGGGCGGGGCGAGACGCTGCACCTGCGCTGCACGCGTTTCCTGCAGGACCCGGAGACGGCCTCGCCCCGCCCCGGCGAAGAAGCGCGGCTGGCGCGCATGCCCGCCGCCGAGCGCGAGCGACTGCGCGTCACGCGCGAGCAGATCCGCAATGACTTCGCATCGGTCGCGGCCCGTGCGGAGTACGGCATCTACCCCGGCGCCGCACCGCGCCGCCTGTACGAGCTGGAGCTGAAGACGATCCGCGAGCAGCCGGATTGCGAATTGCTCTGGGTCGCGGCGGTGGGCAGCAACTTCTCGGTGGACCGCGCCGCGTTCCTGGCCGTGGGCGGCTTCGACGATACGCTGGACCTCAACGAACATCGCGAACTCGCGTTGCGCCTGCACCGTCACGGTCATCGCATCGGCCATGTGGATGGCGCGCGCACCTATCACATGACCCATCGAAGCGGATGGCGCGACCCGCTCGCCATCAGCGGCTGGGAGGAAGTGCTCTACCGGCGCCACCCGATTGCCGCGGTGAAGATGCTCGCGGTGTTCTGGGCCGGCCTCGCGGACGCGAGCCCGATCCCGCCCGGGTCGCGCATCGCGTCGCTGTCGCATCTGGAAGAGCGCTTGCGCGAATTGTCGGAAGAAGACATCGACGCGTTGCGCGCGCTCGTGCCCGGCTTGCCGCGCCTCACGCAGGAGCTCGCGGGAGCGGGCGGATGACCGCAGCCCTCATAGACATCCAGGCACGCGTTCACGAGTGCGAACGGCCCGGCATGCTCGAGGCCGCCGCGCAATTGCGCGAGTGCCTGGCGAGCGCAAGCGGGAGCGCGTCCGCGTTCGACGTGAAGCTCACGTTCGCTCCCGCCGATGAGGCACCGGAAAATTTGGCCGCGTCCACGGTGTTCGTGCTCTCCCTTCTGCCCGAGCTGGACCGCCCGGACGAACCCGTCGCCGACACCGCGAAGCGCTGGACGCGCACCGTGCAGGCGCTGCGCGAAGCCGGCTCACCGGTGTACGTGCGCAACGTCTTTCGCCATGTGCAGGAGCGCACGCGCGACGGCCGGCCGACGCCCGTGCTGGATCGAATCCGGCGCCTGGACCGCATGCTCGTGACGGCTTCGAGCCAGACCGGCTGCGCCGTGATCGACATCGATCGCGCGTTCGCGGATATCGGTGCGCGCGAATTGGGCACCGACTACCGCATGGGCGGGCCGCTTGCCGCCATGCTGGCCGGTCACACGACGGTCCTGAGCTTTCTCTCGCACGGCATGGACGACATCGTCGATCCCGCCGTGCAGGAGAAAGCCAAGTCCCTGCACGGGCGCCTGCGCGATGCGCGCACCCTCATCCAACACCGCAACTCATCGAAGTAACCCCATGCTGTTCAACCTGACGCTGCCGCCCATCAACGAGCAGATGACGACCGCTTCGCTCACGAAGGTCGCCGCGCCCGAAGGCAGCGAAGTGCCGGTCGGCGGCAAGCTGCTGGAAGTCAAGCTGACCGTCGGCGCCGTGGAGGCCTACGACTGCCCGCCGGTGAGCCATTTCAGCCTGAACACCCGCGACCGCGTGTGGGTGCGGCGCTGGTCGGTGGCCGACGGCGACGAGCTGGCCGTGGGCGCGCAGCTCGGGCTTTTCAGCACGGAGCCCGACGAGCCGCTGGACGGCGCGCCCGTGCGACAGGTGCGCCTCACCGTCGCGGGCATCGTCCCCGACCTGGTCGGCTGGGGCGACTGGAAGTGACCGCCTGCGCCGTCCGCCTCGGACCGGTATCGCCCGATGGCTATCGGCTGATGCGTTCAGGCATCCGCTGGATGCGCGAGAGCGGCGCGGCGTTTCTCTGCGGCGAGGTGGTGGCGTTCTGCAATGTCGGCCTCGTTGTCACCAAGGCTCACGGCGCCGGTGCGCAGCCTTTCCCCATGGAGGGCCGCGATCTGCAGATCGCGATCGCGGCGCCGGCCGACGGCCGCTTGCATCACAAGGACTGGCTCGAGCTCGGCGGCTACTCAGATATCCACGCGAACATTCCGTGGCTGGCCGATGAAGTCGTCGGCACGCTCGAAGTCGAAAATCAACCCGACGCGCAGGCCGGGTTGGACGCAATGCTCTACCTCATGGCGGGGCATCGCATGACGGAGCTCGCCGAATCGCGTTCCGGCCTCCTCACGGGATGGCATCGCTCGAGCCGCGTCTCGCATATCGCGGATACCGCACCGGCCGGGACGCTCCTCAGCATGGGCATCTGCGAAATCGAGACCGTGCTGAAGGGACGCAATCACGATTTCGAGGAATTGCTGCGCGACGTGCCGGGCCCGGCGCAGATCGTCTTCGTGCCCGACCAGGTGCTCGTGCCCAGCGCGAGGGTCATCATCGAGCAGATCCGGCGCACGCCCGAGGAGCGCGCCCGCCTGGTCGCGAGCCTGCGCGGCTTCATCGCCGGCGAGGAAGGCGCATCACGGATGCAAGGCTGGTTCTTCGCGGCGGCGCTGGCGAACGCACTCGGAGCGTCGCCCACGACGACCGGACACGACGTGCTCAGCCGCAACGGTATTTCGCGCGCGGCGCCGCCCGATGCGATCCTGCTCACGGCGCGCGCGGAAACGGCAATGGCGGTGCGTCATCGCGAGACCGGCTGCACATTCAGCTTCCACGGCTATCGGCTCCACGACGCCGGCCCCGCCTTCACCCAGTGGCTGAAGGCGAATTGCGACATCGTGCGGAAATCCGCCTCCGACATCCTGCGGGACTACGAGGAGTTGCTGCACACGTTGCGCGAGCGCAATCCGCGCGTGCAACTGCTGGTGAGCAACATCACTTCCACGTCGGGTGAAGACGAGGTGCAGTGCTACGCCGGCCTCGACAGCCCGCCCCGAAGCGTGATCGCGAAGGAAGCGAACCTGGCCCTGGCGACACTCGCGCAGCGGCATGACGTGGCGGTGATCGACATCGATGCGATCGCCGCCGATGTCGGCATCGCGCGGCATTCGCGCGGCGGCCTGCATCATGACGGCGTCATGGGTGGGGCGATTCGCGATGAGCTGGTGCAGGTTCTTGCGGCTAGGCGGGTGCCGGGGTTTTTTTGACTCGGGTGTTCCGCATGCAAGCGCGTCCTAGCGCACGAGCGTGAGCACGTCGTAGAGCAGGTCCGTGGCGCGCGCCCGCATCTCCACCACTTCGGCGATGAGGTCCGGCGTGGCGGTGGCCTGGAGGCCGGACTCGTGTTCGCCAATCACGCGCGACAACAAGGTTTCACCGGCGGTCGCGCACATATTCGCTTCTTGCCACGCGACGGCGGCGAGCCGCATGGTGGTCGGTATCCGGCTGTCGTCGCCCGTGCCGCCGGACAGCGGAGCGCCACCGAATTTCGCGCACAGTTCCCGCGCGCGATCGGCGTCCTGCTTTCTCAGGTTGTGCTTGCGCAGCATGCGCGCGCCCATCTCGGCGAGTTGGCCCGGCTCGCCGTTCTGGGGCAGCGACAGTGCATCGAGCAGTGACGATGTCTGCGAAACGTGTGGGGCGAATGTGTGTGTCATGTGGACTCCCTTTGCTGGTCAGCACACACCTTGCGCCCAAAGTAGCGATTGGAATCGCCGCGTGTACCGCTCGGCGCAATCCCCTACGCGACCATGGGCCGCATGTGCCAACTTGTGCCTGAGATGCCCGAGTTGTGACTCAGCAGCACCGTTGAACCGATGAGCTGGGCTCAGCGCACCTGCGCGAATACTTCGCGCGCCCGGCCGATCGCCAGCCGCCCGAAGAAGCGAGCCCATCGCCAGGTCCGCCACGGCAAGCCTTCGTGCAGCGCGACAGAGCGCGCGCTGAACGCCTTGTCGAGCGAGTACCGGTCGCAGGCGACCTTCACCGGGTCGGCGTAGTAAGCGCCGATCTTCTCTACGCCCATGCCCGGCGTGGCCATCCAGCGCGGCACATGGACGTTGCACAGGCGCTCCACATCGGTGAACACCTTGTCGGCTCCCGTGCCGGTGACGGGACACGTCGACGCGAAAGCATCGCCTACCAGCACCACGCCGGGCTGCAGGTGTTCACGCGTCACATACAGGTCGGCGGGCCGGACACGGACCGGCCCCACGACTTCGGTCGGACCGGTGAGCCGGCCGAGCCCGGGCATGACGGCGCCCATCGCCACGTCCGGCTCCTGCCGCATTTGCCGCAGCCACGGATCGTCCATGTCGCGATACACCATCAGGTTCGCGCGCATCGCATCGCCGATCGGAAACAGCGTGATGTAGGCGAGGCGGTCCTCGGTGCGCTCGGAGAAGTAGGTGAGCGCGCCGAAGTCGAAGCTTGTCCTGCCCACGGGCTTCAGGTCGAAGGCCAGCGTGACGCTGTGGTTCCTGCTCACGATCTCATGCACCATCCCGAGCGATTGCCGCAGGCCGCTGTTGAGGCCGTTCGCGAGGACGACGAGCCGCGCCGAGAATTCCTCGCCGCTCGACAGGCCGACGATCTGCCGGTCGGGGCCGTTCGCGATGCGCGTGACCTTGTCGCGCACGAATCGCGTTCCCGCGGGGATGGCGGCGCGCACCGTGTTGACGAGCGTGTCGTACAGGATGCCCCACTGCCCCGGCGGCAGCTTTTCGACGACGCGCCCGAAGTGGGCGACCCAGCATTCGCCGTCGAGCGTGGCTTGCGGCAGGACATGTTCGGCGAGTCCCGTTCGGCGCAGGATATCGACCTGCCTGCCAATGAGTTTTTCGCAGCGAAGCTCGAACGGGTGGACCGCGTGCAAGTCGACCAGCACCACGTCGAAGCCGGCCCTCGCGAGCATCGCCGCGACGGTCGAGCCGGCCAGGCCGCCGCCGGCGATGAGGATGTCGGTTTCCCGCATGAATTGAGCTCCGCGCGGCGCATGGCCGAGGGGACAGCGGTGAGAATATCCTTTCTTACGCCATGGCGGTGATTAATGCGTCACGTTACAGCCAGCTTCTGCTCGACCGGCCAGGACATCGCCGAACACTGGGCGGCGCTCAATCTCCGCGCGGCGACGAACGTGTTCATGCATCCCACCGCCTTGCAGGTCGCCGACGCTTGCGGCATCGCGCGGGTCCACATGCTGCTTGCATGGGATCGTGACGCGCATCCCGAGCGCCTCGTGGGCATCTGGGCATTGCGCCAATGCCGCATCACGCCGTTCTCGCCTTCGTTCCTCGCCGCGCCGCCTTATGCCTACTCATGGCTGTCCGATCCGGTGATCGATCCGGACTTCATGGCGGAGACGGCGGCCGCATTCCTCGACGCGATCGCCAACGAGCCGCGGCTTCCGGCAGTCTTGCGCCTGCGTCATCTCGATGGCGATTCGCCATCCGGCGCCGCCATCCTCGCGGCGCTCGCCGCGCGCGGCGCGCACGTCATGAACGTGTCGCGGCGCCCGCGCGCCTTCGCCACCCGGGAGTGCGGGCTGAAGCGCTCCGGCTCGACGCGCAAGAAGCTGCGGCAGGACTGGAATCGCCTGTGCGCCGCGGGCGCGTCCTGCGTCGTCACGAACGATCGCTCCCGCGATGCGGTGCGCGACGCGTTCGAAGCCTTCCTGGCCCTGGAGGCGGCGAGCTGGAAGGGTTCGGCCGGCAGCGCATTGCTGTCCGACCGGGCCGATGCGGCCTTCACCCGCAGCCTGGTCGACGCGCTTGCCGCCGAAGGCAACGCATCGGTCGCGCTGCTCAACGTGGACGGCCGCGCGGTGGCCGCGCAGGTGCTGTTCTATTGCGGCGCCATGGCGTACACATGGCGCACCGCGTTCGATACGGCGTTCGCAAAGTTTTCGCCGGGCGCGCTTCTCGTGGATCAGGTCACCGCGCAGTTGTTGGCGGCCGGTGGCATCGACGCGATCGAATCCTGCGCGCCGCAAGGTGGGTTCATGCTGCAGGTGTGGGAAGGTCGCCGAACCACCGTGGACCTGCTCGCGGATCTCGGTGCGCGCAGGTCGCTGCTGTTTTCCGCCCTCGCGATCGCAGAACGCAGCCAGGCGCTTGCGAGGGCGCACGACGCGCTGCGGGCGGCATCGTGGTGGGCCAGGAGGCTCAGCGCGAGGTGAATTGCGCAAGGCGATGCATCGCGCGCTCCATGACGCGGCCCATCGCGCGGCGTGCCGAGGCCAACCCGTCGAGGTAGGCGCGATGCAGCGGCGTATATCGCTTCATCCGGATCCGGGCCCCGATCATGAACACCAGCACCTGGATGTAGATGCGCGCGAGTACGCCGCGCGGCATGCCGACAACTTCGTGCAGCGGCTCGAAGCTGTCCGCCAGCTCCACCTTGTAGCGCTCGTCCCCGCCGAGGAATTCGACGCGACGCGCGCCCTCCGATGCGGCGTTCGCGATGGCCCGCAGCAGGGTGACCTGGCCGGGCGAATAGCGCGCGAGTTCCGGATCGAACGCGAGGCGGTGGACGTACATCGCCGAGCCCAGCACGAACCAGTAATGGAAAGCGACCGCGCGCCCATCGATGCGCAGCGTGAGGATGCGGACCTTGCCCGCCGCGGCCAGCGCCATCGCCGCTTCGCGGTGAAAGGCGTGCGCGCCGTCCAGGCCGAACGTCGATCCGTCGGGCCGGCCCTGCCAGCGGCGCGCGTGGATCTCGAACGCATGCTCGAGTTCGCGCGCGACTTCATCCGGCGTGCGGGCCATCGTCCAGTTCACGGCGCCGAGCTTGCCGAGCTGCGCGATCCGCCGGCGGTGCAGGTTGCGTTTCTTGGAGCCAACGTGCGATGCGTAGGCGATCTCCCAGCCTGCGGGCATCCGCAGCACCGGCGCTTCGACGCGCGGCAATGTCGTCAGATTCGATTCCGCCGCGAGCCGGACGAGCTCGCCACCGGCCGGCGTGCCGAACACGTCCATGCAATCGAAGTGCAGTTGCGAGAGCCGGCCCAGCAGGGCCCGTCCGATCGAGCCATCGTCACCGGGCACGACCAGCAGGTCGCCCAGCGCGCTCTCGTGGTTGCCCAGCATCCGGCACACCAGAAGGCCGTGGCGCCGGCGGATGCACATCGGCGCAAGGCCGACGAGCTCGTCGCCGCGCGTGGCGGTCACCACCGCGAGCGAGGCGCCCTTGCCGAAATGCCGCCACCACGCGACGACCCAGTCGTGCAGCAGGAACGGGCTCGGGCGCGCGGCGCACAGGACGAGCCGGTCCCAGCCGTATCGCAGCGCGTCCAGTCCTTCGCTGTCGGAGACGACGGAAAGCACCAGGTCGTTGCAGGTCACGCCGTCCTCCCCATGGCCGTGCGGGCCGTGCCGATCGCCATGCGGCCGAGAAAGCGGGTCCAGCGCTTCGCGCGCCAGGGCAGCCCCTCGTCGATCGTGATCGAACGCAGCTCGTGCGCCCATTCGAACGAGTGCCGGTCGCAGGCCACCTTGACCGGGTCGGCATAGAAGTCGTTGATTTTCTCGACGGCCATGCCGGCGGTCGCCATCCAGCGCGGCACGTGGACGTTGCACAGCCGCTCGACGTCGGTGAGGACCTTGCCGCAGCCGGTGCCCGCGGCGGGACACGACGTGGCGAACGCATCGCCGATCAGCACGATGCCCGGCTGCTGGTACCCGTGCGTTCGGTACAGGTCGGCGGGCCGGACCAGGACCGGGCCGGCGACCTGCGCGGAACCGATGAGATTGCCCAGGCGCGGCATCACCGAGAGCATCGCGGGCACCGGGCGCTCGCGCATCTCCCGCAGCCACGGATCGCGCGGGTCGCGGTAGACCATGAGATTGGCACGGGTCGTCTCGCCCACCGGGAACAGCGTGAGGTAGGCCACGCGGTCCACCGCGCGCTCCCCGTAATAGGTCAGGGCCCGGAAGTCGAAGCGTGGGCGGCCCACCGGCTCGAGGTCGAACGCGAGGGTGACGGAGTGGGACTTGCTCACCTCCTCGCGCGTGATGCCGAGCGAGTGCCGCAATCCGTTGTTGAGCCCGCTCGCGATGACGACCAGGCGCGCGGAGATCTGCTCCCCGTCCGCCAGCGTGACGACCTGGCGCTCGCTGGAGTTCACGATGCCCGCCACCTTGCCGTGGATGACGGTCACGTACGTGGGCATGTGGGCGCGCATGGTGTTGACCAGCGTGTCGTAGAGGATGCCCCACTGGACGCCCGGCCGCTTTTCGATGACGCGGCCGAAGCGCGCCGTCCAGCATTCCACATCGGGGGTTGCGGCGGCGAGCACCTGTTCGGCCAGGCCCGTGCGCCGCAGGACTTCGACCTGCCAGGCGTCCAGCTTTTCGCAGCGCAGGTCGGGCGGGTAAATCACATGCGGGTCGACCACGACGACATCGAAGCCGGCCCTGCCCAGCATGGCCGCCGCCGTTGAGCCGGCGAGCCCGCCGCCGGCGATGACGATATCGGTTTCTCGCATTGGATGCTCTCGTCGGAGCCGACACGTCCGATCGCTTCCAGCGTAAGCGCGCGGGCCGGAGATGGCATGGGCAATTCCTCCCGAAATCGGCAGGACATTCCGGTGAATCGCGCCGGGATCCCTGCCATACCGCGACTAATTCACGCATATTCCGGCTGCGGCGTAACTCTTTGTCCTTCGTGCTCGGCAGTTGCAGGCAACGCTGCTGAGCTTGCACGAATGGCGACCGTCCGAGCCATAGCTGAACAGTAGCGATCCGCCCGCCATGGATGCGCGTACAGCGTTTTTCGCCGGTGCTCGAACGACCGCCGCGAATGACTCAACAGTAACGCGCGTTACTTGTGGGTGCGGATGAGCGGAGTGTTCGCGGCGACATTTACACCCACTGCTGAGGTTCATGCACGTTGCCTCGAACGGCAGGCCTTTCGATGTTGCTCCTACCGACGAGCAGCGCACCCCATCCCCGGACCTTTTCAATTTAGACTCCCATGAACCAACGAACCTTGCTTCTCACACTACCTGCCTTGTTCTGCGCCGCCGCGCTCAGCGGCTGCGGTGGTGGCGGCTCCGACGAGGGCGTGACCGCCGACACGAGCGCGTCCGCCGATACGAGCGTCACGGCCTTGGCCGACGATCCGCTCGACAGGAAAAGGTCCACGACGCCCGCGCCGACTCCCGCGCCTGCACCGGCTCCCGCACCCGCACCCGCTGCGCCTGCGCCTGCACCCGCCCCTGCACCGGCTCCCGCGCCAGCTCCCGCTCCTGTGGCAGGCCCCAGCTATTCGGACGGCACCGCACGCATCAACGCACTGCTTTCGGCCGGCACGAACGTGGTGATCCCCGCCGGCGTGTACACGATCAACGGCGAACTGAACGTGCGCAACGGCCAGGTGATCGCACCGGCCGCCGGCGCGCAAGTGACGTTCGTGACGGCGGCCGGCTACACCGGCAAGATCGTCTCCACGATGGACATCAACTTCACCATCCGCGGCATCACGTTCGACGGCAACTACGCAGCCCGGACGAGCCTGGAAGGCAATAGCGCCGCGAACCTGCTCAACATCGTTGGCGGCACCGCTGTCGTCCTGGAGAACAACACGTTCCGTTACGCGCCGGCCCAGGCGATCTGGACCTACCGCTCCGCGGGCATGCAAGTGCGCGGCAACACGTTCCTCGAGTGCTGGCAGGCGATGCGCATCGATGGCAATAACCTCGCGGGCGGCACGATCGAGAACAACACGTTCAAGAACACCGCGGCCTACAAGTCGCTGCAGCACATCACCGCCGTGAACACCACGGACCTCGTGGTGCGCGGCAACACCATGAGCGGCGCCGCGCTCGCCGAGGCGACGACGCACGGCTACGAAGGAACGTGGGGCAACAGCATCTACATCTTCAACAGCACGCGCCACCTGGTCGAGCTGAACAACGTGTCGGGCAACCATTGGTCCGCACTGGTGTCCGGGCAGAACGCGACCTACGGCACGATCCGCAAGAACACCTTCGGGGATGGCGTCGGCACGGCCATCGCGGTGTGGATCGAACAGGTCGGCGCGCACGACATCACGCTGGATGGCAACACGCTGAACGGCGGCCTGTTCGTCGGTGACACGGGAGGCGACTACCTCACCATCACCAACAACATCATCAAGTCGCGCGGCGTGGGCATCGACGTTTCGTTCGCGGCCAAGCACGCGACCATCACGGGCAACACGATCAGCAGCAAGGCGGGCTCGCGCAACGACAACGGCGTCTACCTCTGGGAGAAGAACACGCCCGATGTCAACGTTCAGGTGCGCAACAACGCGATCAGCGGTTTCGACAAGGGCATCGCCGTGAACAACATGGGCGGCTACGGCACGGCGTACGGCATCCAGCTCAGCGGCAACACGTTCTCCAACAACAACGCGAACGTCTGGGTGCCGAGCACGCTGACGCTGGCGCAGCCGCTCGGCCAGTGAGATCAAGCCACTCCCGGGACATTCCACCTATGAGTTAGGTTCGCAACTCCCATGCGGATTGCCGCAAGCCGCGCCAGGATCGATGGCGTGACTTCCGGAGATTCGCATGGAACGCGCCGCACAGGCAGTTGTCGAGAACGTCCCTTCGCCCGCAGGCGCCTTCGGCCCTGCGGGCGTTTTCATGCTCAGCTTCGACTGCGAGGGCAAATGGGGCCTGGTCGATTGCCTGACGCCGCGTCACGCCCAGCTCTTCACGACGCAAAACCTCGAGGACGCCTATCGCCGGATCACATCGCTCCTGCATGAATACGGCATCGAGGCGACGTTCGCGTTCACGGCCGCGTTCACGCTCACCAAGGACCGGTTCGACCGCCTGAGGCCGGCGCTCCGGCATCCCGACCGCCGCGCGACGCCATGGATCGAGCGCGCGGTTGCCGCCATCGACGAGGACGACGGTCGCGGATGGTTCGCGCCGGCGTGCTTCGACATGGTCCGCGAACCGGGCGTGCACGAGATCGCTTCGCATGGCTTCTCGCACCTGCCTTGGCGTGCGCCCTACGCCACCCGCGCGGACCTCGACACCGAGCTTGCGATGTGCCGCGGCGTTCCCGCATTCAGCGACCCTTCCGTGCGCACGTTCGTGTTCCCCCGCAACCAGGTGGCCCACCAGGAGCTGCTGCCCGCGCGCGGATTTCTCGCCTACCGCGAAGCGCCCCCCGCGAGGAGCCGCGCGGCCAATTTCGCCGGCGAATTCAACCTGCTCTCCGCCAGCGAACGATTCAACGTGCGCGGCGGCGCCAACGTTACCGCGCTCCCCGCCGGGCACTTCCTGAACTGGCGGCATGGGCTGCGGCGTTGCGTGCCCGTTCCGGTCACGGTGCATCGATGGAAGAACATGCTGCGCGACGCGGCGGCCGGCGGCGGGCTCGTTCACGCGTGGACCCACCCCGAGAATTTCGTCGACGGGCACGACATGTTCCGCATGCTCGAGGAGATCCTGCGCTTCGTCGCGGACGAGCGCGAGGCCGGCCGGCTGCGCATCCTCACGAATACGCAGTTCGTGGCAAGGACCGAAGAGCGGTCGCCGCTTGCGCCGCCTTCCGCACGCGCCTCGTCCTTCGTCCGCGCTCCGGATGCGACCAGCCACCGGCCGCGCCGGGACACGCCGCTGGTGTCGGTGGGAATGGCGGTGCTGAACGGTGGCGATCAGCTGCAGATGGCGGTGCAGTCCGTGCTCGCGCAGACGATGGAGGATTGGGAGATGCTGCTCATCGACGACGGGTCGACCGACGGCGCGGCCGACGCCATCGCCGCGATCGGCGACCCGCGCATCCACGTCGTGCAGGACGGCAGGAACAAAGGCCTGGCGGTGCGGTTGAACGAAACAATCGCCATGGCGCGCGGGCGTTATTTCGCGCGGATGGATCACGACGATCTCTCCCATCCGGAGCGCTTTCGCAGGCAGGTGGCCGCCATGCAGGACGATGCCGGCCTGGACCTGCTCGCGTGCCGGTGCATCAAGATCAACGACGACGACGAGTTCACCGGGTACATGCCCTTTGCCGCGGACCATGCGCAGATCTGCAAGCGCGCATGGCTGCGCTTTCCCATGACGCACCCGAGCTGGCTCGGCAGGATCGAGTGGTTCCGCCAGCACCGCTACCCGGTGCCGGCCCCGTTCTACGCCGAGGACTTCGAGCTGCTCTTGCGGACCTGCGACAACAGCAAGTACGCCGCCTTGCCCGATGTGCTGCTGGCGTACCGCGTGCGCAGCGGCATCGAATTGAAGAAGACCCTGCGCGCCAGGCGCGCGCAGCTCGCGCTCCAGCGGCGCCATTTCGTCCAGAAGCGGCAGATCGGCGGCGCGCTCATGGCCACGGGCGCGTTCCTGTTGCGCCTGGGCGCCGACGGATGCCGCGCGGGCGCTCAGGCTGCCGGCATGCCCATCGATCCGCATCGCGCGGTGGACCCGGCCGACGCGGCCGAATGGCGCAAGGTGATCGAGGGCTATCACCTGTGCGCGGAATGGAACACTTCCGCGGTGGCCGGCATTGCGTAGGAGGCCCTGGAGCCTTTCGCGCTGCACCTGGGTGGCGGTCGGG
>JAZKIF010000006.1:15622-67314 GCA_040385005.1 Pseudomonadota bacterium | reverse complement strand
CGAGTGGGAAGAGCGTGATCGGCGTTCGGGCGCTCGGGGCTCGGTAGTTGTCATGCCGGGCTCCGACCCGGCATCCATGCACGCCTCGATGGATCCCGGGTCGTGGCCCGGGATGACAGACCTAGGAAGCGACAGCCGTCCGCGCCGCAACCCGCCCGAACACAACCGCCTTGCCCAGCGCCGACCCGGTCATGTACGCGCCGCCGTGGAAGCCACCCACGACTTCACCCGCGGCGTACAAACCCTGGATCGTTTCGCCGAACACATCGACGACCTTCATGTCCTTGTCGATGCGCAGTCCGCAGTACGTGCCGAACACCGCGGCCGTCGACGGATACGCGTAGAACGGTCCCGTCTCGATGCGAACCAGCGCGCCGTGCTGATGCACCAGCGCCGCGCGGCCGAATTCTTCATCCTCGCCCTTGTCGACGAACGCGTTGTAGCGATCCACCGTCGCCTTCAACGTCTCGTACGGCACTTCGATCTGGCGCGCCAGAGCTTCCAGCGTATCGGCCTTGAAGATCAGGCCCTCTTCCATGCGCCGCCCGAAATCGAGGATGCGCACGCGGTCGTCGCCGCTCTTGAAGATCGGCTCGTCGAAGATCTGGTAGCCGGAGTGGTAGGGCTGACTCATCACCGCGTCGCCGAGCAGTTTGTACGAAATCGATTCGTCGACGAAGCGCTTGCCGTCCTGGTTCACCGCGATCGCGCCCTTGTAGACGGCGAGGCAGCTGTGGTTGTTGTGCGTGTCGGTGGGGTGCTTGCCGAACGTGCCTTTGATGTAGGCCATGTCGCGCATGTCCGCGCCGAGCTTCCACGCCATCAACAAGCCGTCGCCGACATTGCCCTCTCCGCCGACGAACACCGCCTCGGCGTAATGCGGCGCGAAGCGATGGACGAGTTCGGCATTGCGGCAAAAACCACCGCTCGCAAGCAGCACGCCGCGTTCGGATTCGATCGTGAAGTCGCCGTCCGGACCTTGCGCGAGCACGCCAGTGATGGGCGATGTTTCGTCCTTGCGCACCAGACGCAAGGCACGCGTGTTCAGGTGAACCTGCACGCGGTCCGTCGCGGTGCCCTTCGCGGCCAGCAGGCGAACCATGTCCGCCGGGTCGACCGTGTGCACGCGCGGAACGGACTGGCCCGACGAGGCTTCCAGCGACGGGCTGAACTGCAGGCCGTGGCCCTTGAGCCAGTTGTACGTGTCCAGCTGGTTGCGCACATACGCGTCCACGATCGCGGGATCGTTGTCGTGCTGGCCGACCTCGATCAAGTCCTTGCGCAGCAGCTCGTCGGAATCGTCGACGCCTTGCGCCTTCTGCATGTCGGTGCCGGCGAACGCGAGGCAGCCGCCGCTCATGGCGGACGAGCCGCCGATGGCGCCGGTCTTCTCGATCAACAGCACCTGGATGCCCGCGGTGGCGGCTTCGAGCGCGGCGGCGAAACCAGCTGCGCCGCCGCCGATCACGACGAGGCCCGTGCGCACTGTCTTCATGCCGTGCCCCCGTTGCCGTAAAAGGCCATGAGCTCATCGATGCGCTCGCGCGCCGGCGGCTCGTTGAAGTAACCGCGCTGGCAGCGCTCGACGCCGCTCTGGCGCTTCAGGTCCACCAGCATTTCCGCGTGCTTGACCCAGCACGAGAGCGAATCCAGCACCGGCACGCCATCGACGCTCGAGATGCCCTGGCTCATCAGCAACACGCACAGGGGCGCCTCACCGGGGATCAGCACTTCGGCGCCCGCCGCGATGCGCTTGCGCGCCGCTTCACGGAACCGGTCGATCAACGGACCAGGCGACGAAAAGCCTTCCAGCACGTCGGTGAAACGGAAGCCCACGTCGGTGACGCCGGCGAAGCGGCCGGCCAGGCCGTACTTCTCCGCGTTGGCGGCGATCAGGTCCGTGAGCTCGCTGATGAACACCATCACCGCGAACTTCGAGCCGAGCAGGCACGAGGTCAGCATCGCCGACTCGCCGTACCCGACGACGGGGATGTGCAGCATGCTGCGCACCTCGCGCAGCGCCGGGTCGGGCAGCGTGCTGATCGCGTAGGCGTCGAAGCCGTCCTTCTCCGCCTGGAGTCCCGCCTGGATGAACTGCGTGGCGTGCAGGTGCTGCAGGCCGGCGTGACGGATGTCGTTGCCGGGGTAGTTGCTGCGGTAGGTGCCCGGCCGCATGCCGTGCATCACGATCTGCGTGTCCGGCCGCGCCACGCGCTTGAAGTGCGCCTTCAGGGCGTCGTCGTACGCGCCCAGGTCCGACAGCACCGTGAAGCTCTGATGCCAGATTTTCATCGCCATTGCGTCACTCCCTCGCTATGCCTTCAGGCCTTGAAATCCACGTCGGCGCTGCTCGTCACCTTGCAGAAGCGCGCGATGCTGCCCATCGAGTTGGCGTGCTCCTGGTCGTTGTGCGCGCAGCAGCAGTCTTCCAGCACGACCATCTCGAAGTCGCGGTCGTGGCCGTCACGCACGGTGGCTTGGACCACGGCTTGCGTCGACACGCCCGAGCAGTAGATGCGCTCGATGCCTTGCGCGCTCAGTTGCGCCATGAGCGTCGTCGAGTAGAACGGGCTCACGCGATGCTTGGTCACCTGCACGTCGCCGCTCTTTTGCTCCAGCGCCGGATGGATCTCGGTGCCGAACTTGCCGAGCTGGAACAGCCCTGCTTTCGGCGCGCCCGAAAACACGGGCGAATTCTTCGGGCACTCGGGGTAGCCTTCGGAGAAGCCGACGCGCACGAAGCCGACGGCGATGCCGGCGTCGCGAGCCTTCTTCAATGCGGCGGCGGTGTTCTCCACGATCTTGCGCGCGCGCACCTGTTCGCCGAGCGGCGACTTGCCGTTGGGGCCGTCCGCATGCACCAGGTCGTTCTGCATGTCCAGGATGAGGTAGATCGATTTCACGTTGTAGTTCCAGGTCAGGGTGAGAAAAAAGAAAAAAAGGAAGAGAGCTCAGTCGCACACCATCCCGCCGTTCACGTCCAGCGTTTCGCCGGTAATGAACGAAGCGTCGCGCGAGGCGAGGAAGAGTGCGGCGTGCACGATATCAGGCGCCGCGCCCATGCGGCCCACCGGAATCAGTGCCTTGAGCTGCTCGGGGAAACTGGTCGTCATCGGCGTCGCGATCGGGCCAGGCGCGATCGCGTTCACCGTGATGCCGTGCGAGGCGAGTTCCTTGGCGAGAAAGCCCGTCATCGCATGGATGCCGGCCTTGGACACGCCGTAGGCGACGTTGCCCGCGCGCTGCTGCTCGGCGCTGTCGATCCACGGGCGTGCATTGCCGGAGTTCTTGCCGACGACGGAGCCGATGTTGATGATGCGGCCGAACTTCGCGCGCTTCATGCCGGCCATCACGGCCTGGCACGCGAGGAAGCTGCCCTTGAGGTTGATGTCGATGACGCGGTCCCACTCGGCTTCCGCGAGATCCTGCGCGCTGCCGAACGAAACGACGCCGGCCACGTTGACCAGCAGGTCGATGGGGACGAGCAGCTCCTCGACGCGCGCGACGAGCGAGACGATGGCATCGCGCTTCGTCACGTCCAGGCGCAGCGTTCCGGTGGTCAACGCCTCTTTGTCCGCGCCGGCCGCATCGATGTCGCCGCCCGCGTCCGCGCTCACCGCGATCGCGCCCCTGGTGCGCAGCGCTTCGATCAAGGCGCCGCCGATGACTCCGCGCCCGCCCGTGACGAGGGCGACGCGCCCTGCCCACTCGCTGCCGGCAACTGTCATGCCGCGGCCTTCGCTTTCGACGACGCAGCGAATTCGCCCGCGATGCGGCCGAACACCAGGCCTTTCAGGACCGATGTCGCGCCGGTGTAATTGCGGTAGTAGATGCCGGCCGTTTCGCCCGCGGCGAAGAGGCCGGGGATCGGCTCGCCATCCGAATCGACGACGCGCGCCGACGTATCGATCTTCAATCCGCCGAACGTGAACACATTCGACGAGATGATCGGGTACGCGTGGTACGGGCCTTCGGTGAGCGGCACCGCCCAGTTGGATTTCGGCGGCACGAGGCCTCGCGTCGCGACACCGTCCAGCTCGAGCGGCTTCCATTCGCCGGGACCGCAGGCGGCGTTGTAGTCGCGCACCGTGGTTTCGAGCGCCTCAGCGGGCACGCCGATCTTCTGCGCGAGTTGCGCGAGCGTTTCGCCCGCCACGGGCGGCTTGTCGGTGCGGATGCCGAGCTTGTAGTTCGGGATGCGCGTGTGGCGCGCATCGAGCACGACCCATGCGGTCCCGTCGCGCTGCTCGTAGATGCGGCGCGTCACGCGCTCGTAGTACGCGTCCACCGTGCCGGGCGATTCATCGGTGAATCGCTTGCCGTCCAGGTTGACCAGGATGCCGTACGGGAAAATGAAGATCGACGGCTCCGCGACACCGGAGCGCGGGTCCACCGGCTCCGCGTGGTAGCTGCCGAAATCCCCGGCCGCCGCTGCGCCCGCCGCGAGACCCATCGCGATGCCCTCGCCGCGGTTGTAGTAGCCGCCCTTGCAGACCGGGCGCAGGTACACCGAGCGCGGGCCGATGTAGCGCGTCATCATCTCCGCGCTGCCCTCGAACCCGCCGCACGCCAGCACCACTTGCCCGCCGAGCACCTGCGTTCCCGATTCGCGCGAACGCACCTTCAGGCCCACGACGCGGCCTTCGCCGTTCTGCTCCAGCGCTTGCGCGGTCGTTTCATAGAAGAACGTCACACCGAGTTTCTCGGCGCGCGCCGCGAGCGCTTCCACCAGCGCCGCGCCGCCGCCGACGGGCAGCAACCGCGGCTGGGATTTCGTGAGGAACTGCGTCGGCAGGAAATCGAAGCGCACGCCCATGCCTTGCAGCCACGCGATGGTGTTGCCGGCGCGCTCGGAGAGGCGTTCGATCACGTTCGGGTCCGCGATGCTCAGCGCCTTCGCCAGCGCGCCGCGCTGCGAATGCACGGCCTCCTCCACCAGTTCCGGGTCGATGGCGCCGGAGCCGTTCTCGGCCAGGTGCGTCTCGAAATCGTCCGTCACTTCCGTGAGGCTTTTCATGCGCAGGTAGGCCTCGGTATAGCGGCTCTGCCCGCCCCGCTCGTCGCGAGTCGACCGCTCGATGACCGCGACCTTCGCGCCGCCCTCAGCCGCGGCGACGGCCGCCGAAAGACCGGCCACACCGCAGCCTGCCACCACCAGATCGAATTGACGCTCCGCCATGCCTTTGCCCTGCCTCGTTAGCCAATGAATGAAGCGATGATGCCCCGTGGCGAGCCCATCCGAACGCGCAAAAAGCGAAAACTGACTTCGAGCTTTGGCGCTTCCGGGATGGTCCTGTGGCTCCTACAGTCACCGGACTTTCATTGAGGAGATCAGCATGCGCATGGCCGACAGGTTCGGGATTGTCACGGCGGGAGCATCCGGCATGGGCCGGGCTGGCGCCATTCGTTTCGCCGCCGAGGGCGCGGCCGTCGCCGTGGTGGACCTCGACGAGGCGAAGGCGAAAGAAGTAGCCGACACGATCACCGCTGCGGGCGGCAAGGCATTCGCCATCGCCGGCAACCTGATGGATGAGTCTTTCGCGCGCGGGCTGGTCCATGAGGCGCACAAGCGCTTCGGCGGCAAGCTCGACTTCCTCTGGGCGCACGCCGGCCATCCGTCGGTCTCGGCCGTGGAAGGGCTGGACCTGAAGGATTTCGATATCGCGATGAACCTCAACGTTCGCGCGGCGCTCGCCAGCGCCATCGAGGCGATCCCGCTGATGAGGGAAGGCGGCGGCGGCAGCATGCTGTTCACCTCATCCACGTCGGGCGTCATCGGTTCGCCCTTCAGCCCGCTCTATTCCGTCGCCAAGTGGGGCGTGATCGGCCTGGCCCGCTCGCTCGCCAAGCGCTACGCGCCGGACAATATCCGCGTGAACGTGATCTGCCCCGGCACGACCGATACGCCGATGCTCGACACGCTGGTCTCGCGTCCCGACGAGCTCGACACCAAGGGCAAGGACCTGAACGAGCTCAAGCGCATCCGTTCGTCGGGCAACCCGATGGGCCGCGCGGCCAAGCCGGAGGAAATGGCCAACGTCGCGCTGTTCCTGCTCTCGCACGAAGCCTCCTACGTCAACGGCGCCTCGCTGCTCGTCGACGGCGGAAAGACGGCATGATCGCGCGATGCAACTGAAGGGCTACAACACCGTCGTCACCGGCGCCGCGCACGGCCTGGGCGCCGCGGCGGCCAAACGCTTCATCGCCGAAGGCGCGCGCGTCGTCATTGCGGACATCAACGGCGATGCGGCGATCGCATACGCGAAGGAGATCGACCCGGGCGGCGAACTCGCGCTGGGGTTTGCCTGCGATATTTCCGATCCTGCCGATTGCGACGCGCTGGTGGACGTCGCCGAGGCATTCTTCGGCGCGCCCATCGACGTTTTCTGCGCTCACGCGGGGCTGGGCTTCGCGGGTGTCTTCCACGAGTCGGATCCGGACCACATCAAGCGGGTCGTCGACGTGAACGTGCTCGGCACGATCTATTCCGCCCAAGCGGCCTTGCGCAGCCTGATGAAGAGCCCGCGCGCGAGCCTGATCTTCACGAGCTCGCTGCAGAGCGTCACGGCGCGTTCGCAGCGCAGCATCTACACGACGACCAAACACGCGATCGTCGGCCTCACAAAGGCGCTTGCGTTGGAATACGCGCCATTGGGTGTGCGCGTTAATGCGATCGCGCCCGCGTCGACCGACACGCCGTTCCTGCGCAAGCAGTTCGAGTTCATCGGGTCGACGGACGTTGATCAATCGGTGCGCGATGCTGCTGCGTCGATGCCGCTAGGGTGGTTGCCGACGCCGGAGGATTTCGCGGACTCGGCGGTGTTTTTGGCGTCGCCTGCGGCACGGTCCATTACGGGAATCAACCTGTTGCTCGATAGCGGAGCGGCGGCAGGGATTTTCAAGCGCAGTTAGGCGCGGATACGTGGCATGCCTGCGTTCGTTTGGACGAACCGTGGCGTGCGCGGGTTTTCTTACTGTTCGACCTTCGCCCCGCTCTTCTCGATGATCCCTTTCCACCGCTGGGATTCCTCGGCAAAGAACTTGCCTGCATCCTCAGGCGATCCGCCCACCGCGATACCCTGCAGGCCCTTCAACTTCTCCTGCACATCCGGTGAATCAAGCGCAGCCTGCGCAGCCGCATTCACGCGCTGGATGATTGAAGAAGGCGTGCCCTTCGGCGCGGCCATCGCATACCAGACCGACGATTCATACCCCTTCACGCCGGACTCATCCAGCGTCGGCACATCCGGATAAGTCGGCAGGCGCGTCTTCGTCCCGACGGCCAGCATCTTCACGCTACCGCTCTGCAACTCGCTCAGGTAACCGGGCACGTTGTCCAGCACCGCTTGAATGCGCCCGGCCGCCAGGTCGATCTTGGTCGGCGCGGCGCCCTTGTAGAACACGTTCTGGATCTGCGTGCCGGTCATCGACTTGAACATCTCCAGCGATAAATGCCCCGAACTGCCCGCGCCGGAAGACCCGCCATTCAACGCTGTCGGATTCTTCTTCGCGTAGTCGATGAACTCCCGCACGTTCTTTACCGGCAGGTCCTTGTTCACGATCAGCGCGTTCGGGAATTTCGCGAGCACGATGATCGGCGCGAGATCCGACGCCTTGTAGCGCATGTCCGTATACAGGTACTGGTTCGTCGCGAACGCACCGGGGTTGGTCAACAGCAAGGTGTAGCCGTCGGCCGGCGCCTTCGCGACCATCTCCGCGCCGATGTTGCCGCCGGCGCCGCCCTTGTTGTCGATGATGAATTGCTGGCCGAACTTGTCGGAGAGTTTCTGCGCGACGATGCGCGCAAGGATGTCGGTGATGCCGCCGGCCGCCCACGGCACGACGACGCGCACCGGTTTGTCGGGCCACGCAGCCTGGGCCGAAGCAAAACCGGGCGCAAGCAGCCCGCTTGCCGCGCAGGCCAGCGCGGCCCGAACGAAGATTCGACGAGAAGATTTCATGGTGTGTCTCCAAAATGAAAGGGCCCGCGAGCGGGCCCTTTTGTGATTTCCGGCAAGCCCGCTTACGCAATCAACGCGGATTTGGGCAAGGAGGCCCAGGCCTTGGGCAGCTTGATCTCTTTCGTCGTGACGCGCGTGTAGCCGGAGTCCAGCGTCTTGATCCGGTTGCGGCCGGGATCGCCCGCCACCACGATCTCGATGAACTCGGGGCCGGGCATGACGCGGACCGGATCGTCCGGACCCACGTTGAATTCCGGCGGCAGCGTACCGAGCTTGATCTTCTCCTCGATCGTGTGCACCTCGGCCATCGTGTACGCGAGCTCGAAGTCCAAATACTTGCGCGGCACCGTGGTGTTCTCGCAGATGTACTTGCGGATGTCGTCCTTCGAATAGCCCGCGTCCGCCAGCACCTTCGCGACCGGCGGGGCCAGCACGAAGACGATGTCGTTCACGAAGCTGCCCGGGCCGCGCTCGGAGAAGAGCGCGAAGGCGGGCTTGCGCAGCGCGTCGCGGCACAGCTGCTTCAACGCGACTTCGGCGCCGCTCATGTCGTCACGCGTATACGGCGACGGCTGGAAGCCCCAGTTCATCGTCGTGCTCACCGACACGGTGCTCGCGTTGCGGTCGAAGCCCTTCTCGACGTGGTACGGCTCCCACGGGTTGAGATCCTCGTTCTCCGCGAAGCAGAAGTTGATCGGGTACCCGAAGGTGCCCATCTGGTTCTTGCCCGGACGGTAGCCGCCGATGTTGCGGATGATGAGGCCCAGCGCCCGGCCGAACGACGGATTCGCGCCGCGAGAGATCAGGCCCTGGCCGTTGTTGAAGCCCAGCTCCTTGGTGATCGGCCCGTTGAGGAAGACGTAAGGCGTGATGCCCCAGGTCGTGCCGATGTTGTCCAGGTTGTACTGGTCTTCCGCGAGCGCCTCGACCAGCGCGATCAGGATCGGCATGGTCTGCGGCTTGCAGCCCGCCATGACGCCGTTCACGGCGATGTTCCAACCCGTCGCGCGCAAGTTCATCTGCGGCAGGACGGCGATCACGTCGTCGGGGTTGCGGTCCGTGTACTTCAGAAACTCCTCGACGCGCGCCAGCGTGGGCGGCACGATCGGCAGGCCGTCGCTCCAGTCCTGTTCATGGAAGAACGTATTGACCTCTTCGAACGATCCTTCGAAAGCGATCTTCTTCGAGTCCCAGTCCAGCGCCTTGCCGATAGCGCGCGGCTTGATCGGTTTGGTCAGCGCATTGACGATGCGCTCGAACAGCACGTCCTTGATCTTGTCGCGAATCTCGGCATGGTCCACGCCCACCGCGCCCGGGTACTCGACCACGGGAACATCGGGAACGCCCGCGGCCTTGGCTGCGAGTTGACCCACCATGTTGAAGCCCGGCATCGACACGACGGCCGACGGGATGCCCAACACCTTCTCTGCTTCTGCTGCCGGCCGCACCGCGGCCGGTGTGCAGGTGCCTCAGCCCCCGTTGCCGGTGATGACTGCGTCGGCGCCCTTGTCCTTCAGGACCTGGATGATGTCCGCCAGAACCTGCTTCTGGTAGGACGGCGTGCCTTTGAGCGACGCGGCCGGGATGTCGGTGTAGGGAATGATCTTGACTTCCGGGAAGCGCTCCTTGAGCAGCTCGCGGTAGATCGGGAACATGATGTCGCCCTTGAAGTCTTCGTTCCAGACTTCGGCGACGACCTTGCCGTTGAGCGTCTCGAGACGCTTGGCGAGGTTCTTCTGCTCGACGGCTTCTGCGCCGATCGGGCTCAGGACGGATAGTTTTGCCATTCGCGGTTTTCCTTCGGGATGATGTGCTGGTGGATCGAATGTTAGGAGCGGTGCGCCTTCATGCATAGGCACGGGCAGGAAAACACCATTCGCTTTTTACTTGCCCTGCGGCTTCAGCCCCGCCTGCGCGGCGACACCGTTCCACTTGGTGATTTGCGCGCGCACATAGGTGGTCGCCTCCTGCGGCGTGCTGACCGCGGGCGTGGTCTTGGCCGGGCCTTCCATGCGCTCGATCGTCGCGGGCTTCGCGAGCGCCGTGCGGAACGCGGCGTTGAGCTTCTCGATGACGTCCTTCGGCGTGCCGGCGGGCGCAAGAACGGCGTACCACACGGAATCGCTCAGGCTCGGCAAGCCGGATTCGATCAGCGTCGGCACTTCGGGCAGCCCCGGGTAGCGCTTCGAGCCGGTGACGGCCAGCGCCTTCACCTTGCCGGCCTTGATCTGCGCCTCCACGGCGGGCATGGAGATGAGGCCCATCTGCACCTCGTTCGTCATGATCGCGGTGAGGGCTTCGGGCGTGCCCTTGAAAGGCACGTGCACGATGTTCAGCGACCGGTCGTTCTTGAACAGCTCACCCGCGAGGTGGCCGATGCTGCCGTTACCGGCGGAGGCGTAATTCAGTTTGCCGGGCTGGGACTTCGCGAGCGCGGCGAGATCGCTCATCGAATTCACCGGCAGGGAAGGCGGCACGACGAAGGCCATGCTCTGCTGGCCCATCAGCGTCACCGCCTCGAAATCCTTGCCCGGATCGAAGTTGAGTTCCATCAGGCTGGGCAGCACCGAGAAGCTCAGGCTCGCGAGGAACAGCGTGTAGCCGTCGTTCTTCGCCTTCGCGACGTATTGCGCGCCGATCGCGCCACCGGCGCCGGGGCGGTTCTCCACGACGACCGGTTGACCCAGCGCCTCGGACAAGCCGACCTGTACGGCGCGCGCCGTGAGGTCGCTGCCACTGCCGGCAGGGAACGGCGAGACGAGCGTCACGGGTCGGCTCGGAAACGTTTGCGCGGAGGCGATCGAGGCGATGCCGAATGCGGCGACGGCGAGAGCGGCGAGGAAGATCTTGCGGTTCATGGTTTGTCTGCTCTTGTTGTTGCGTGTCATTCGGCGGTGATGTTTTTCTCTTTCACCAGCTTGCCCCAGCGATTGAATTCCTCGCCGACGAACTTGCTGAACGCATCGGGTGAAGCCATGACGTAAGGCACCATCGCCGCCTTCATCAGTTGCGCCTTGACGTCCTCGCGCGCCACCACCTTGATGAGCGCGGCGTTGATCTGGTCGACGATGGCCTTCGGCGTCTTCGCGGGCGCGAACACCCCCATCCAGTTCGTCACGGTGAAGCCGGGCAGTTCTTCATGCGCGGTCGGCACGTTGGCGAGCAGGTCGAAGCGCTTCTCGCTCGTCACCGCCAGCGCCGTGAGCTTGCCTTCCTGGATCAGCGGATAGAGCGGCGGCAGGTCCATCACGATGCCGTCGACGTGGCCGGCGATCGTGTCGGTCATCGCGGGCGCCGCGCCCTTGTACGGCACGTGGACGATCTTGCCTTTCGACGCCTGGATCAGCAGCTCGATCGTGAGGTGCGGCAGGCCGCCGTTGCCCGACGACGAGAGCGAGACGTTCTGCGTCTTAGCAACGTCGAGAAGCTGCTTGAGCGTCGTGACCTTCAGGCGCGGCCCGACGGCAATCGCCTCGGGCGTGAGGCCCACCGTGTTGATCGGCGAGAAATCGGTCAGCGTGTTGAACGGGATCTTCGCGAGCGTGTGCGGCGTGATGACTACCGGGCTCGCGCTCGCGGCGAGCAGCGTATAGCCGTCGGGCGCGGATTTCGCGACGTGGTCGGCGCCCAGCGCGCCGCTCGCGCCGGGACGGTTCTCCACGACGACGGTCGTGTTGAGCGCTTCGCCCAGGCGCGGCGCGATGATGCGCGCGACGATGTCGTTGGAGCCGCCGGGCGTGTAGCCGACGATGAGGCGGATCGGCTTAGCGGGAAAACCCTGTGCGCAGGCACCGAGGGGAACCAGCATCGATACCGAAGCGAACAGTGCGATGGCGAGGAGCGAACGTGTGCGGCCCAATGCGCGGCCGCTGCGCGAGGAGTGCGTCAGCATGGGGTCAGTGTAGGAAGGGCGCCCCGCCTGCACCACAGCGGGACCTCAAAGGGACTTTTCGCAATATCCGAACGGGACGGCAGTGCAAGCGCGCCTAGGATCGCAGGCATGCGAATCTGGCACCAGAGCTTCACCGACCTCGACGCGTTTCCGCTCTACCGCGACACCCTCGCCGCGCACGGCGCGAAGGTGATGCAGGGCCGCGCGGAGGTCACCGTCCACGGCCTCGCGCCCGGCACCTACCCGAGCGGCGTCGCGCCGATGGACATGAACAGCATCGCGGCCATGCGCATGCTCGGTGACCAGCAGGTTTGCGCCGCCGCCCTCGCCGCGCAGGAGGCGGGCTACGACGCGATGGCGATCGGCTGCTTCTTCGACCCCGCGCTGCACGCGGCGCGTTCGCTGGTCGACATCCCGGTGCTCAGCCTCACCGAATCCTGCATGCTCACCGCGTGTTCGCTAGGCCGCAAGTTCGCGATGATCTCGCTCACGCCGTTCCAGAAGATGCTGACCGAAGAGCTCGCGCATTCGTACGGATTGACGTCGCGCATGGCGGGCGTCGTCGCGATGACGCCGGCGGTGAAGCTCTTCGACCTCGAGCGGCCCGAGGCCGTGGAAGGCTTGCGCGCGAGCTTCACCAAGGCGTGCGAAGAGGCACTCGCGCTCGGCGCGGAAGTGATCATTCCAGGCGACGGCGTGCTGAATGAATTCCTGGTTCGCCAGGGCATGCTGAAAGTCGCGGGCGCCGTGGTGCTCGATTCGCTCGGCGTGTTGTTTCACCACGCGGAGTTCATGGCGCGCGGCCGGGCCGTGGGCGTGCTCGACGTGAGCCGCACCCTCCTCTACGCGCAGCCCAGCGCGCAAATGCTCGCGCATGCGCGCGACGTCCACCACGCGTTCGATCGCGCCGAGACCGATTTCTCCGGCCGCAAAAAACAACCATGACCACTTCCCTTGCCTCCCCCGGCGCGCGCTTTCGCGCCGCGCTCAAAGAAGAAAAGCCGCTGCAGATCGCCGGCACCATCAACGCGAACCACGCGCTGCTCGCCAAGCGCGCGGGCTTTCGCTCGATCTACCTCTCCGGTGGCGGCGTGTCGGCCGGCTCGCTCGGCGTGCCGGACCTCGGGATCATCGGCCTGGAAGACGTGCTCATCGACGTGCGCCGCATCACCGACGTGTGCGACGTCCCGCTGATGGTCGACATCGACACCGGCTTCGGCCCGAGCGCGTTCAACATCGCCCGCACGGTGAGCAGCCTCATCAAGGCCGGCGCCGCCGCGTGCCACATCGAGGACCAGGCCGGAGCCAAGCGTTGCGGGCATCGACCGGGCAAGGAGATCGTCGGCGTGCAGGAGATGGCGGATCGCGTGAAAGCCGCCGTCGACGCGCGCACGGATTCGAGTTTCTACATCGTTGCGCGGACCGACGCGATCGCGGTGGACGGCGTCGATGCAGCAATCGAACGCGCACGGGCGTGCGTCGAAGCCGGCGCCGATGCGATCTTCGCGGAAGCCGCGACGGACCTGGAGACCTACCAGCGTTTCGGCAAGGCCGTCGGCGTGCCGCTGCTCGCGAACATGACGGAGTTCGGAAAGACGCCGCTGTTCACGGTTGCCGAGCTCGAGTCGGCGGGAGTCGCGATGGCGCTGTACCCGCTCTCCGCGTTCCGCGCGATGAACAAGGCTGCGGAGAATGTCTTCAACGCCATTCGCAAGGACGGGCATCAGCGCAATGTCATCGACACGATGCAGACGCGCGAAGAGTTGTACGACCGCATCGGGTACCACGCGTTCGAGCAGAAGCTCGATGCGTTGTATGGCGGGAAGTCGAAGGGCTGATTCCCAAACGTTGTTCGTCGGCGCGTTGAAGTCACGTCTTGCCCCGGCGGGCTCAGGCCGGCGGGGCACCCTGCGCCCTCCATGTCCTCCGCCGCCCCGCCGGGGCTCCGCGCCCCTTTACTTACGGTCGCAGGAAGCCCCACCGGCCTGAGTCCGCAAGACTGCGTGGGGTGAGTTCAGCGTGCGGAATTTGGGCACTCTATAAACATTTTTGCTTGCATGCATTAAGCAATCGCGTTTAAATTGGCTACTGCCGCGCTCCAGAAAGCGCATATCGGAGGCACCATGATCTACCCCGCAGTCATCAAGCCCGACGGTGATGGATGGCTGGTGACGTTTCCGGATATTCCGGAGGCGCTCAGCGCTGGAGCCACTCACGAGGAAGCGATCGAGATGGCGAAGGATGCCATCGTCACCGCGTTGGAGTTCTACTTCGACGAGAAGCGGGAGATTCCCGAGCCATCACGCGTCAAGCGCGGACAAGTCGCCATCGAGTTGCCGGCCAGCGTCTCGGCCAAGGTTTTGCTACTCAACGAGATGGTCCGCCAGAAGGTGCGCCCTTCCGAGTTGGCGCGAAGGATCGGCACCACCGCGCAGGAGGTCAATCGCCTCACGCAGCTCTCGCATGTGACGAAGATCGACGGGATCGAGGCCGCGCTGCACGCGCTTGGCAAGCGGCTCGATATCCGCGCGGTTTAGCCGGCGAGCTTCGCGGCGGCGGAACGCGCCGCCACTTGCCCATCGGCAACCGCATCCTCCAGCGTCCCACCGCAACCAGACCGCACGACACCGGCAGCGAACACGCCCGGCATCCCCGTCTCCAGCGATGCCGAAGTCTTCACCGCCCCGCGCTCGTCCCGCTCGATGTCCTCGGGAAGGAAATCGCTCGACGGCTGCAGCCCGACGAATGCGAAGAACCCGCTGCAAGCCACAACCTCGCCGTTCACCTTCGCGCCTTCGACGCCATCCGTGCCCACCACTTCGCTCACTACGCTGTTGAAGTGAACATGCACGTTCTCCGCGCCCTTCACGGCCTCGATCCAATGCGGCTGCGCGCGGAACGTGTCGCGGCGATGCACGAGGTGAACCTTGCCGCAGTACTGCGACAACACCATCGCCGATTGCAGCGCCGAGTCCCCGCCGCCGACCACCACGACGTCCTGCCCCTGGAACATCGGTCCGTCGCAGTCCGCGCAATGCGAGACGCCCTTGTGTTCGAGTTCCGCTTCGCCCGGCACGCCGAGCTTCTTCAGCGCCGCACCCGACGCGACGATCACGGCGCGCGCCTTGTGGCGGCCCGCGTCGCTGGTGACGACGAATCCATCGCCGTCGCGCTCGATGCCGGAAGCAATGGCCTCCAGGTTCTCGCCGCCCGCTTCCATGGCTTCGGACATCCACGTCGACGACAGTTCGGCGCCGCTGCCCTGAACGGCGCCGTCGAGCTCGTTCACGTTGAGGATGAGCCCGCCGAACATCTGCGCTTCGAGCCATGCGCAGCTGAGGCCAGCTTGCAACGCTTCCTTCACGGCGTTGAGGCCGGCCGCGCCGGCGCCGATCACGACGATGTCGTGCGATGTGGTGTCGCTCATGACGATGTGTCTCCTTGAACTGTGGATGCGGGAATGGGGGATCGCGCTGTCGTGGCGCGCATCACGCGCACGTCGCCGATGCGCTGCGTGGCGCCGACTCGGTCGAGCGCCTCGAGCACCAGCACGGCGAGCGCGCGGCCGATGCCGGCGTGGTCGCGGAATTTCGCCGCGGTAAAGCGGCCGTCGGGCTGGGACTTTGCGGTGTCCCGCGCGACGGCGATGAAATCATCGATGGTGGCGCGAACGTAGAAGCGATCGTCGCTGACGCGCACCGCGCCGCCCGACTGCGCCTTGCGATACAGCATGTCGCGCAGAACGAACTCCTTGGCGCGCAAGGTCTCGGCCAGTTGCGCGATGGTCACGCCCGCTCGGCCCGCGCGCTGGAGCGCCGGCTCGGCCAGCTGCCACAGGCGCACGTGCTCGGGATTCTCGGGAACGGCTTCCACGGGCTTGCGAACCAGCCGCGCATCCGCCGCGGCCGACGTGAGCACGAGCGCCTGCGCGCCGGTGCCGATCACGGCCAGGCCCGCACGCTTCACGAGCTGGGTGAACCCGTCCGGGTCGAGGTTGAAATTGCGCGCGAAGGCGGCCGCGTTCACGCCGGCCGGCGCGCACGCCACCAGGGCTTGCAATGCATCGACCGGCGAGGCAAGCGCGAGCGCCTGCAATTGCCGCAAGCGAAGCTCGTAAGGCAGCCGCCGCTGCGCGGGCGCCGCGTCCAGCACCCAGCCCCCGCCGAGCGTGCGCTGGGCGGACTGGTCGCGCAGGATGAACCGGTCGCCGCGCGCGCAGGCGATCGGATGGTCGATGATGAGCCGGGCGAAGGCGCGCTGGCCCGGTTGCACGGATTCGCCGCGCCGCAACGACACGCGGGCGATGACATCGCGCGTGCCCAGGTGCAGGTGCACCGGCGTCCAGTGCGCGAGTGCGTGTTTCTCGCCGGGCAGCACCTGCACTTCCACGTCGATGCGCGTCGTCGGCGCGTGCAGGTCCGCATGCAGCACCCAGTCGCCGCGCTGCACTTGCGACAGCTCCAGGCCCGCGAGGTTCAGCGCGCAACGCTCGCCGGCTTCGGCGCGTTCCGCCTTGGCGCCATCCTTCTGGATGCCGCGCACGCGCACTTCACGGCCGCTCGGCGAGAGCACGAGGCGGTCGCCCAATCTCACCGCGCCGTCGAACACGGTGCCGGTCACCACGGTGCCGCTGCCCGCGACCGTGAACGCGCGGTCCACGGCATAACGCAAGCGCCTGCCCTCGGCGGCGCCGCGTTTGAAACCGGTCGCCGCCTCAGCGAGCACATCGCGCAGCTTCTCCAGGCCGAGACCCGTCACCGCCGACACGGGCAGCAACCGCGCGTCCCGCAGCGACGTGCCGGTAAGCAGTTCACGCGTCTCGCGCATCACGGCGTCGAGTTGCGCGCTGTCCACGCGGTCCGCCTTGGTGATCACCGCGATGCCTTTGTCGATGCCCAGCAGGTTCACGATATTCAGGTGCTCGCGCGTCTGCGGCATCACGCCGTCGTCGGCGGCCACCACGACCATCGCGTAGTCGATGCCGCACACGCCCGCGAGCATGTTGCGCACGAAACGCTCGTGGCCGGGCACGTCCACGAACCCCACGACGTCGCCACCCGGCGCCTTCCAGTACGCGAAGCCGATGTCGATGGAGATACCGCGCTCCTGCTCCTGCGGCAGCCGGTCGGTGTCGACCCCGGTGAGTGCCTTGACCAGCGTCGTCTTGCCGTGGTCGATGTGGCCCGCTGTCGCGACGATCAAGGCGCGTCTCCGGAAAGCTGCAGGTGCGCAAGCTGGCCGGTGAATTCCTGTTCCTGCGATTCGTCGAGGCAGCGCAGGTCCAGCCACAGCGCGCCTTCGCGGATGCGGCCGATCACCGGCACGGGCAGTTGTCGGAACGCCAGCGCCAGCGCTTCGGCGCCGCCGCCGCGCTGGTTCGCGACCGCGAGGCGCAATCCGGAACTCGGCAGCGTGTCCACCGGCAGCGCGCCGCTGCCGATCTGGCTCGCGCAATCCGCAACATGAACCTGCACGTCCTCGCCCACCGCCGCCTGCACCGCGGCACGCAGGCGCGTCGCCTGGGCCTGGATCTCGCCGATCTCGCGCGTGAGCAGTCGGATCGTCGGCAGGCGGGTTCGCAGGCGCTGCGGATCGTCGTAGAGCGCGAGCACGGCTTCCAGCGCGGCAAGCCGAACCTTGTCCAGGCGCAGCGCGCGCTTCATCGGGTTCTTGCGGATGCGCGCAACGAGGTCCTTGCGGCCGACGATGATGCCGCACTGCGGCCCGCCGAGCAGCTTGTCGCCGCTGAAGGTGACGAGGTCCGCGCCGGCCGCGATCGATTCGCGCGGCGTCGGCTCGTGCGGCAGGCCGTAGTCTTCGAGGTTGACCAGCATGCCGCAGCCGAGGTCCTCGATCACCGGCAGATTCGCCGCGTGCGCGATGCGCGCCAGCTCGGCCGCGGGCACCGCCGCCGTGAAGCCGCGGATCTCGTAGTTGCTCGCGTGTACTTTCATCAGCGCCGCGGTGCGTTCGCCGATGGCGTTCTCGAAATCGCGCGGATGGGTGCGGTTGGTGGTGCCGACTTCGCGCAGGACGCAGCCCGCGCTCGCCATGATCTCGGGCACGCGGAACGCGCCGCCGATTTCGACCAGTTCGCCGCGCGAGACGATCACCTCGCGCCCGCCGCCGGCCACCGTGTTCAAGGTGAGGTACACCGCCGCCGCGTTGTTGTTCACGATCACGGCTGCCTCGGCCCCGGTGAGTTTGAGCAGGCGCTCCTCGACATGGCTGTCGCGCTCGCCGCGCCCCGCGCCGTCGATGTCGTATTCCAGGTTGACCGGCCGCGCCATGGCCTGCGATGCCGCCGCCACGGCTTCGGCCGGGTACAGCGCGCGGCCCAGATTCGTGTGCAGCACCGTGCCGGTGAGGTTGAACACGGGGCGCAGCGACGGACGCGCGGCCGACGACAGGCGCTCGCGGCATTCCGCCGCCAGCGTGTCTTCATCCGGCCCGGCGGCGGCGCGCTCGCTCGAGAGGCGCTTGCGCTGTTCAGCCAAAAGGTTGCGCAGGCACTCCAGCACCGAGGGCCGGCCGAACTCCTGCATCAGCGCGGCAAACGCCGGCGCTTTCAGCAAGGTGTCGACGGCGGGGATGGCGCGGCGCGCCTGGCTGCCGGGGGTCAGCATGATGGAAGGATGGCCGCGATCTTTTGAGAAAAAAGGTGGCGGAAGAGAGTGGGAGTCGAACCCACACAGGATCGTCAGCGACCCACTCCGGGTTTGAAGTCCGGCCACTCCACCGGGAGTGTTTCCCTTCCGTGTTGTGCGCCATCGTAACGGGAGGAAAGGCAGAAACCAGCGGCGAATTCCAAAAACACCCTTTGGTTTTTTGGATGGGTCGGCCGGTCAGGTTCGCTGGACGAGACGCATGTAAACCTTGTGCGCATCGGCGCGGTCCAGCGGGAGCAGGGCTTCCTCCAGTTCGTCGTCGGTTACCTTGCCCGCCCTGTACAGCATCGCCACGGCATTCGCGATGTCTTCCACCGGCAGCCCGCCCTTGCGCAAGGGCAGCAATGCCTTGAGAAACCGGGTGCGCCCCGGGTGGTCGTGCAGGAGTTGGGGCAAGTAGTAGCGCTGCCCGATGTCGCCACGGACAAATCGGGCCAGGTTCGCCTCGGCAGGGCATGCGTTGTGCTGCAGGACTATGGCGAAGCCGCGCGCATCCCCGGCCCGCTCCGTTAGCCAGTTGGGCGGCCTGGGCTCCGGCGGTGCATAAAATCTGTTGCCTGCCGCAATGAACATCGAACGATGGCCCAGGGGCCATTTGAGCCGACGCAACACATCGGCGCATCCGGCAATTTCCAGGGTGTCGCGGACCTGCACGAGCATTGTCCATTGCCAGTCGAATGCGGACTCCAGCCGTCCGAGCATCCGCGCGTGCCTCGCGGGCAGGATTTGGCCGGACGTGGCGGTTTCGACATAGATGTGGTTGAAGAGGGCCTCGTGCAGGCCGGAACGTCGCAGGGCGGGCAAGGCCATGAAATAGCGTACGGACAGGTGTCGCATGTCCTGGCTCACCCGGCTTGCGAGCCAATTCCTGTGCTCCGGGCTCGCGCACAAGTTCTGGATCACGGACTTGTCCGGCCATTCGTGGCCGGTGGCCACCACGAAGCAAAAGGCCTCGACTGCCTTCACATCGAGGGAGTTCATATCCACCGATTTCCAGAACGAAGCGTTCCAAAGTTTCGTGGATGCCTCGACCGACTGTTCGAGCGGATATCCGGCTTCGTGCATGATCGTCGCAGCGCCGCCTCGCGTGATTCCCCACGCTTCGCCGGCACCGAGGTCATCGGTCACCTTGCCGATGGTTTCGCTATCCAGGCCTGATTCCTTGAGCGCCGGCAGCGCGTTGAACCATTCGATCGCGAGTGGCATGCTGTCATCGAGTTGCTCCAGCACATCGACCAAGGCAACTTTAAAGTTGCTGGGGATGGTCGTGGCGTCGTTCCATTTCAGCCTGGTTTCCCGCACATAGGCGACGGCCTCGCGTGGGATGTCTTCAAGTGGCGTGTTCAAACGGAGCATGTCGGAGTGGAATGCGGCCGCGCGCTCCAAAGCCCTCGCGCGGGCACCCTTGGTGACGCTGGAAAGATTGAGCTGGCTGTCACGGTCCAGAAACCCGCCGATCACCGCGCCGACATCCGATGTCAGTGTCGTGGTCGTGGTCGTGGTCGGCAGATGAAATGTGGACATCGCAAAGCCTTCCCCGGCGCCGATGGCAAACCCTCCCGACGTGAACTGCGTGCGATTGCGTCGCCCTACTACCTCGAACCGCGTAATGTCATCGTCGTCGGGATGCGTCCATGAATTGGCGTCGATGGTGCCGGCAGGCCATGCATCAGAGTCTTCGTGGTAGACGTTGACGTGCGTCAGGTATCGGTTCTGGGAAAAGTCCCGGACGGCTTCGTCGACCCTGCGCGGGAACGCAGCCTGCTCGCCCCAGGCGAAGACCGCGATGCACGACAGGGACTGCAACCGCTTCTGGTTCTCGAGCGCGGTGCTCAACACCTCCATGTCGAGCGGGTAGTTGACATCAAGTTGGGCCAGCTGAGGCAGCAGCGACACGCAGCCCTGCGTGAACTCACCGATGGCGGCCGGCGTCCCGGGCTCCGGATCCATGTCCAGGACCGACACCTGCGGCCCGAACTCCCTGATGTGCGCAAGCAGGTTCGTCGAACCGAGCCCTTCGATCTTGAGGCCGGTGAGATTCGCACGGCCCTCCAGCGCATGCTGGAGGAACGGGCACACGGCCGCATCGGCCATGACCGGCGAGCGGAGTTGGAGCGCGGTCAGTCCGCTACACAGCGTAAGCAGTTGCTTCGCCAGCACGGCGATCGCGCCGGCGGGAGCGAGGCAATTGACGTGAAGAACCAGTTGCAGGGTTTTGATCTGGTTCAGGTGCGGCGTGGCGGCCAATTGGGGGGCGCAGCCCGAATGGACGACCCAGGTGGGACTGAGCGAGAGCCGGGCACAGGGTGGCAGGGACGAAATGATGGCACGGTAGGCATCCACGGCCGGGCCTTGCGGCACCGAGAGGCCCACATCCAGATCCAGATCGGATACGCCGACCAACGCAGCGGCGATCCTTGCGACGGGCGCGGAGATGTCTTGCTGGCGGGCCAGGCACAAGAATGCGAATTTGCGAAAAAACCCGGGGCTGCTGTTCACCGCATCAACCAGGTGATCGGCCGCCACTGGGGTGAATGTGTCGTCCAACAAGCAGTCGATCGCGAGCGGGAGGATGGCGCTCCCGGGCACCTTGCGCCCCACGAGTTCCAGCAGCGCCTTGGCACCTGCCTCGCTGTCGATCGCGACATGGGTTTCGGGTCGCTGGCTGTGAAGCTCCCAGAACGCCGTCCAGCACCGATGCGCAAGAAGCTTCTTGAGATTTTGCGCCGACGTGCCGTTCGATGCCAGGATCCTGTCGGCATCTTTCAACTGCTGCGCGGTTTCCGGAAGATCGGCCGGCTCGGCCTTGGCCTCGACCTCGGTGCCGGTGTCGATGCGGCCTCGTTGGCCGGATCTCTCGAGGGGAGGAAGTGTGCGTTTGGACATGTCCTTGCGTAACCACGCAAGGAAAGCCCGTTCCGCGCGTCAGTCCAGCTTGACCTTCGTCGCCTTCATCACACCTTGCCATCGCGCGAGTTCGTCGCGCATGAACTTGTCGTACTTCTCGGGCGACCCGGGATCGGGCTCGGCGCCTTGCGCGATCAGCGATGCCTTGGTCTCGGGATGCTCGAGCGACTTGTTGAGCGCATCGTTCAGCACCATCACGACAGGCGTCGGCGTGGAGGACGGAACGCCCAGCCCGAACCAGTTCGAACCGGTGATCTGCGGGAAGCCCGACTCGGCCACCGTCGGCACGTTCGGCAGGATGGACAAACGATTCTTCGTGCTGACGGCCAGCGCCTTGATCTTGCCTTCGCGGATGTGCTCGATCAGCACCGGCACTTCCGTGTAGAGCATGTGGATGTGGCCGGCGATCAGGTCGACGGTCGCGGGCCCGGTGCCCTTGTACGGCACGTGCGTCATCTCGATGCCCGCGATCTGCTTCATCCACTCGCCGGTGAGGTGCGGCGTGCCGCCCTGGCCCGACGAGCCGTAGCTCAGCTTGCCGGGGTTGGCCCTGGCGTACGCGACGAACTCGGCGAGGTTCTTCACCGGGATGTTGTTGCTGCCCGCGCAGATCTGCGGAAGGATCGCCATGTTGCCCACGGCGCGGAAATCCTTCAGCAGGTCGTAGGGCATCGTCGCGCGGCCCGCGGTGTTGAGCACCGAGCCTCCTTGCGAGAACATCACGAGCGTGTAGCCGTCGCCGGGCTGCTTGGCAACGTAGTCCATCCCGATCAAGCCGTTCGCGCCGGCCTTGTTGTCCACGATGACGGGGACATTCAGGATGGTGGACATGCGCTGCGCGCACACGCGCGTCACCATGTCGCTCGGCCCGCCCGCCGCGTACGGGCAGACGATCTTGATCGGCTTGTTGGGAAAGCCCTGCGCGCCGCCTTGCGTCTGCGATCGCACCGGTGCGCCGGCCGCGAGGGCGGCCAGGGCGGAGAGGCTTCCGACGAAACGGCGGCGGGAGGTCATGCGGCTTTCCTTTCGGTTTCGGCTGTGGCGGTGCCGTCGATCACGCGGCTGATGACGGGCCAGTACTTCTCGCCCTGCCCCGCATCGATCGCGTTCTGGAACGAGGCGTCCACGGCGTCGCAGCCGAGCACCTCGAGGCCCATCTCCTTCGCCATCGCGATCGCATAGGACAAGTCCTTGCGCGCGTACTGCACGGAGAACGCGCGCTCGGGGAACGCGCCGGGAATGATCGCCTTCGCGCCGTGATTGCGCAGCGCGAAACTGTCGCCCGAACCCTGCGACATCGTGGTGAAGATCGAGGCCGCGTCGAAGCCCGCGCGCTGCGCGATCGCGTACGCCTCGGAGAGCGCGAGGCCGGTCTGGAACATCACCATGTTGTTCAGGATCTTGGTGATCTGGCCGGCGCCGGTCGGGCCGCAATGCGTGACGTCGCTCGCGATGCAATCGAGCAGCGGGCGCACTTCTTCCAGCACCGCGGCCTCGCCGCCCACCATGATGAGAAGCGTGCCGTTCTCGGCCGCTTGCCGCGTGCGCGCGATCGGCGTGTCCAGGAAGCGCGCGCCCTTCTCGCGAAGCTGGGCTTGCGCCATGCGCGCGACGTCGACGCCCGACGTGCTCAGGTCTAGGAATGTCTGGCCTTCGCGCACATGGGGCAGGATCTGCGCCAGCAGTGCCGTCACAGCCTTGCCCGAAGGCAGGCAGACCATGACGACGTCGCTGGCCTTCATGAGTTCGGCCACGTCGGGGCAGGGCTCGGCGCCGTGTTCGGCGAGGCGCTTCATGGGCTCGGGCGACAGGTCGAAGCTCAGCACGCGCTGGCCGCTCTTCTTCGCGAGGTTGCGGCACATGGGCTCGCCCATGACGCCCAGGCCGATGAATCCGATGGTTTTCTTGTTGCTCATTCGCGTCCTTGGAGATGCAGGGCTCACAGGCCCCAGTACAGGCTCTTTTGCTGCTGGTACAGGCGCATGCCGGAGATGCCCTTCTCGCGGCCGAGCCCGCTGTCCTTGTAGCCGCCGAACGGCGTGGCGATGGACAGTTGCTTGTAGGTGTTGATCCAGACCGTGCCTGCTTCCAGCCGCTGCGCGACGCGCCAGGCGCGCTGGTAGCTGCCGGTCCAGATGCCGGCGGCAAGACCGAACGCCGAATCGTTCGCCTGCGCGACGAGATCGTCCTCGTCGTCGAACGGCAGCACGACCAGCACGGGGCCGAAGATTTCCTGCTGGCACACGGTGGCGGAATTTGGCAGGCCGCCGATCACGGTCGCCTGGTAATACGCGCCGGCGCTCAAGGCCTTGTCGTCGGGACGCGCGCCACCGGTGAGGATGTCTCCACCCTCGGCCCGCGCCGACGCGACGAATTTCTCGATGCGGTCGCGGTGCGCGAACGACGCGAGCGGACCCATCTGCGTGCCTTGCGCTTCCGGCATGCCGAGCGCCAGCGCACGCGCATGCTTCACGACCTTCTCGACGACGGCGTCGTAGCAGGCGCGCTGCACGAAGAGCCGCGAGCCCGCGACGCAGGATTGCCCCGTGCCTTCGAAGATGCCGCCCGCGACGGACGCGGCGGCGGCGTCGAGATCCGCATCGGCAAAGACGATGTGTGGCGACTTGCCGCCCAACTCCAGCGCGACGGGCATGAGCTTCTCGGCGGCGGCGCGCGCGATGCGACGGCCGCTTTCCGTGCCGCCGGTGAAGGACACCATCTTCACGCCCGCGTGTTTCACGAGCGCTTCGCCGGCCTGAACGCCGGTGCCGGGCAGCACGTTCAGGATGCCGGGCGGAAAACCCGCGTCGAGCGCGGCGCGTCCGAGTTCCAGCGCGCACGAAGGCGTGACTTCGGAGGGCTTCAGGATCACGGCGTTGCCACCGGCGAGCGCCGCGGCGACCTTCTGCGCTTCCATCGTCAACGGCGAGTTCCACGGCGTGATCGCGGCGATGACGCCGTACGGCTCGTAGCTCGTCATCGAGATGTAGTTGCCGCGCGGCGGCGTCACCTCGGAGCCGACCGTCTCGCACACCGCCGCGTAGTAGCGGTAGATGGCTTCGGCGGCCGTGGCCTGTGCCTTGCACTCGGATTGCGGCTTGCCGTTCTCCACCATCTGCGCGCGCGCGAAGTCGGCGTTGCGCGCGGCGACGATGTCGGCGAGCTTCGCGAGCAGGCGCCCGCGCTGGTGCGGCAGCATCTTGCGCCACGCCGGGTCGGCGGCAGCCTTCGTGCTGGAACGCACGGCTTCATCGACGACCTCGGGCGTTGCCGCCGCCAGTTTCACGTTTTCAGCGCCCGTGGCGGGGTTGACGGAGCCGATCGTGGCCCCCGTGTCGCGCACCCATTCGCCGTGGATCAGCAGCGGCCGGATCTCACTCATCCCATTTCCTTGGTTCTTGATGTTCTGCTATGCAGAACTATCGGTCTGTTAATCAGCACGGAGTGTCGGGCACCGCTTCGGGCTTTGTCAAGGCTGCTTGACTATCATGCGAGTAAACCCCAATGGCCGGGAAAAGGGATTGACAAGAGATAGCGCTAACCCGGATGATCGATGCAATTCAGAATCTACGTTCTATGCTGCAGAACATCGGTACTCCTTCCCAGCGCTCGTCATCCGGCCGGACCATCCCGGCAGGCGCACGGCTGCGCGCGTTGCTCGCCGTCGGTGCGTGCAAGATTGCGCCCGACACGCCCGACGGCCTCATGGGAAAGATGGTCGCGCTCGCCGGTTTCGAGATCGCGTTCGTGGGCCTGATGGGCTCCGCGCTGAACCGCATCGGCAGCCCGGACGCCGGGCTCCTCACCGCGACCGAGCTGGTGGACAACGCTACGCGCTGCATCTCCGCTTCGGGGCTCGCGACCATCGTCGATGTTGGCTCGGGCTTCGGCAACCCAGTCAATGTGCTGCGCACCGTGTCGGAACTCGTGCGCGCCGGCGCGGCCGGCGTTCTACTGAACGATGGCGAAGACCCGCGCGCGCATCGCAACGCGACCGCCGCGATTTCTCCCGCGGACATGGCGGCAAAGCTCAAGGCGGCGTGCGACGCGCGCGATGAATCGCAGCTGGTCGTCGTCGCGGGAATTTCGGGCGCGGCGGAGGCGACGTCGATTTCATCCGTTGCAACGCGTGCGAAGCGTTACCGGGAAGCCGGCGCGGACCTGATCCACCTCGGCACGTTGCGCGCGACAGCGCGCGCCGCCGCACTCGCCAAGGAACTGGCCGGCATCCCGCTCGCCTGCGACCTAGCGGCCGACAGCGCGATCGATGCAGCCGAACTCGGCGCGCTCGGCTACCAACTCGCGTTCTTCCCGCATTGCGGCCTCCTGGCCGCCATCCCCGCCATCGAGCACACCTTCTCCGAACTCGCGCGCACCGGCACCGTGGGGCACGTGCGGCCGCACATCGCCGACTTCCGCAAGTTCACCGACATCGCGGGCCTGCCCGACGTGCAGCAGCTCGAGGCGCGCTACGGCGTGCCCGACGAGCAGCGCACCACGCTGTAGCCCCTCCCCTTTTTCACCTATCCAGTCCAGGAGCAATCAAGCATGAAGGAATATGACGTCATCGTGGTCGGCAAAGGCAACGCGGCACTGTGCGCGGCGCTGTCGGCCAAGGACGAAGGCGCCCGCGTGGCCGTACTCGAAGCCGCGCCGCTGTACGAGGCCGGCGGCAACAGCCGCTTCGCCGGCGGCGCGATGCGCATCGCCTACAACGACGTCAACGACCTGCGCCGCCTCATCGACATCACCGACGAGGAAGCCGAGAACACCGACTGGGACACCAACACCGTCGACGAATTCTTCGACGACATGTTCCGCGTCACCGCCTTCCGCTGCGACCCGGACCTGACCGAGATCCTCATCAAGCAGAGCCTGGAATGCATGGTGTGGCTGCGCTCCAAAGGCGTGCGCTTCACGCCGTTCTACGGCTCGACCTCGCAAGTGGTGAACGGCCGCCGCAAGTTCTTCGGCCGCAACCCTGTCGCCGTCTCCGGCGGTGGTGAAGGCCTGGTGCAGGTGCTCGACGAGGCCGCGCTCAAGGCGGACATCGAAGTCTTCTACGAAACCCGCGTCACCGGGCTGATCTACGACGGCGCGAAAGTCTCCGGCGTGCGCACCTTGCAAAAAGGCGAAGTGGTCGAGTTCCACGCGAAGTCGGTGGTGCTCGCCTGCGGCGGCTTCGAAGCCAATCCCGAGATGCGCACCAAGTACCTCGGCAAGGGCTGGGAACTCGCGAAGGTACGCGGCACGCGCTTCAACATGGGCGAGGGGCTGAACATGGCGCTGGCCATCGGCGCCTGCCCGCACGGCAACTGGTCGGGCCGGCACACCACGCCCTGGGACCGCAACGCGCCCGAGTTCGGCGACGTGACGCTGATGAACAGCTGGTACCGCCACAGCTACCCGCTGTCGGTGATGGTCAATTCCGACGGCAAGCGCTTCGTGGATGAGGGCGCGGACTTCTACAACTACACCTACGCCGTGTACGGCGAGGAAATCCTGAACCAGCCGGGCCAGTTCGCGTGGCAGATCTTCGACGCGAAGTCCAAGAAGTACGCGCGCTCGGAGTACCAGGACAAGCGCGCCACCAAGGTCACCGCCAACACGCTGGAAGAACTTGCGACCAAGCTGGAAGGCGTGAACCCCGAGGCGTTCCTGAAGACCATGCGCGACTACAACGCCGCGACCAAGGGCGACAAGCCGTACAACCCCGCGACCAAGGACGGCAACGCCACAGAGGGCCTGCCGCTGCCGAAGTCGAACTGGGCCTTGCCCGTCGACACCGCGCCCTTCGAGGCCTACAACACGACGTGCGGCATCACCTTCACGTTCGGCGGCCTGCGCGTCGAGCCGACGACCAGCCAGGTGGTGGACCTGACGATGCGTCCCATCCCCGGCCTGTATACCGCCGGCGAAATGCTGGGCGGCCTGTACTACTTCAACTACGGCTCGGGCACGGGCCTTGTCTCCGGTTCGGTGTTCGGCAAGATCGCGGGCGCCAACGCCGCGAAGGCCGCGGGCTGCAAGAAGTAAGGCATTCAATGTCCGCCACGACGACCGAACGTCCCACCACGCGGCTGCGCCGGCTGATGGCGCAGCCCGGCTGCGTGATGACGCCCGGCGCGGCGGACGCGTTCACCGCACGCATGATCGCGCGCGCCGGCTTCGACGCGATCCACATGACGGGCTTCGGCACGAGCATCGGACGCCTCGGCATGCCCGACATCGGACTGCTGACGGCCAGCGAGATGATCGACAACGCGAGCCGCATCTACGACGCGTCGGGCCTGTGCATCGTCGCCGACGCCGACACGGGTTACGGCAACGCGATGAACGTGCGCCGAACCGTGCGCGACTACGAGAAGGCCGGCGTCGCCGCGCTGCACCTGGAAGACCAGGTCGCGCCCAAGCGCTGCGGCCACCTCGCGGGCAAGCGCGTGATCCCGGCGCAGGAGATGGTCGGCAAGATCAAGGCGGCGTGCGACGCGCGGCATGACCCCGACCTCGTCATCATCGCCCGCACAGACGTGCTCGCGATCGAGGGCATGGAGGCCGTGTTCGAGCGCAGCCACCAATACCGTGAAGCCGGCGCCGACATGATCTTCGTCGACGCGCCCGTCGGCCTGGACCAGATGCACGCCATCGCGCGCGGCCTGAAAGGCATTCCGCTTTTCGCCAACATCGCGGCCAGCGGCAAGACGCCCGACATCCCCGCGAAGGAACTCGGCGAGATGGGTTTCAAGATCGCGATTTACGCGAACTTCGCGATCCTCTCCGCGATCCCCGCCATCGAGAAGATGCTGGGCGAGCTGAAGCGCCGCGGCAGCCTGTCGCACATAGCATCGACGCTCGCGACCACCGAGCACATCGCGCAGATCGCGGGCATCGACGAATACCACGAGCTCGAGGGGCGCTACGGGCCGGCCGGCCACGCGTCGGCGCTCGAATGAAAGACATCGCCATGAGTTCCCCCGCCACCCTCTTCGAGAAAATCTGGAACCAGCACGTGGTCGTCACGCGCGGCGCCAACGAGGCATTGCTGAACGTGGACAACTACTTCGTCCACGAAGGCTCGTTCCATGCGTTCGGTGCGCTCGCCAAGGAAGGCCGCAAGGTTCGCAAGCCCAGGCAGGTGTTCGGTTCGCCCGACCACTTCGTCCCGACGCTCAATCGCGACAAGGGTCTCGCCGGCATCGCCGACCCCGAGTCGCGCGGGTTGGTCGAGTACCTCGCCAACAACGCGAGCACCTACGGCTTCGACCACTTCGGCGTCGATGACCTGCGCCAGGGCGTGATCCACGTGATCGGCCCCGAGCTGGGCATCACGCAGCCGGGTCTCGTAATCTGCTGCGGCGATTCGCACACTTCCACGCACGGCGCGTTCGGCTGCTATGCGCTGGGCATCGGTGCATCGCAAGGCAAGCAGATTCTCGCGACGCAGTGCCTGTGGCAGAAGAAACCGAAGACGATGCGCATCACGATCGATGGTGCGCTCGGTTTCGGCGTCACGGCCAAGGACATCATCCTCTCGGTGATCGCGAAGATCGGCGTGGCCGGCGGCGTGGGCCATGTCATCGAATTCGCGGGCACCACGGTGCGCGGCATGACGATGGACGAGCGCATGACGATCTGCAACATGGCCACGGAAGCAGGCGCGCGCACCGGCATGGTCGCGCCGGACGAGACCACCTTCGCGTTCGTCAAGGGTCGCCCATATGCGCCGCAAGGCGAGATGTGGGACCTGGCGGTCGCCCACTGGAAGACGCTGCCGAGCGAAGAAGGCGCGGTGTTCGACCGCGAAGTGCATCTCGACGCGACCACGATCAGCCCGTCCATCACCTGGGGCACGCTGCCCGAGCAGGTGCTGCCGATCGACGCCGTCGTGCCCAGCGCAGAGGGCACCGAAGGCGAGAACAAGGCGGAGATCGAATCCGCGCTGCGCTACATGGGCCTCGTGCCCGGCGCGCCGCTGGAAGGCATCAAGGTCGACCGCGTGTTCATCGGCAGCTGCACCAACGGCCGCCTGGATGACCTGCGCGCCGCCGCCAACGTGTTCAAGGGCCGCAAGGCGAAAGTGCCGACGTGGGTGTCACCCGGCTCCACCGGCGTAAAGCGCGCAGCCGAAGCGGAAGGGCTGGACAAAATCTTCATCGAAGCCGGCGTGGAATGGCGCGGCTCGGGTTGCTCCAGCTGCGCCGCGATGAATGGCGACACGCTGGCACCCGGCGAACGCTGCGCCTCCACCTCGAATCGCAACTTCGAAGGCCGGCAAGGCAAGGGATCGCGCACGCACTTGATGAGCCCCGCAATGGCTGCCGCCGCATCCGTCAACGGCCACCTCACGGACATCCGGAAATTCCCCGGCCAGAAAGCGGGAGCGCACTGATGGAACCCTTCACCCAATTCACGGGCCTCGCCGCGCCGCTCGACATGAGCAACGTGGACACCGACAAGCTGCTGCCCAACCGCTTCTTCCGCAAGGCGCGCGGCAACGGCCTGCAGCAGTACATGCTGCATGACATCCGCTTCAACAGCGACGGCAGCGAGAAGCCCGAATTCATCCTGAACCAGAAGGCTTACCGCGAGGCGCGCATCCTCGTCGCGGGCCCGAACTTCGGCTCGGGCTCGGCCCGTGAAGGCGCCGTGTACGCGGTGGCCGATTACGGCATCCGCGCCATCATCGCGCCCAGCTTCAGCGACATCTACTCCGGCAACATGCTGCAGAACGGCATGCTGCCCGTCGTGCTGCCGCAGGAAGCCTGCGACGACCTGCGCGCGCAACTGCACGCCAAACCCGGCGCCGAAATCACCATTGACCTCGAAGCGAAAACCGTCACCGCGCCCGACGGCAAGGTGTACGGCTTCGACATGGACGCGAGCCCGCGCGAGCGCCTGCTCAAGGGCCAGGACGACATCGACCTGATCCTGGTGCACAAGGACGCGATCGAAGCCTTCGAGCAACGCTACCTGGAACAACATCCCTGGCGCAAGAGCGCCGTGCAGGGACAACACGCATGACCACGACCATGACCCCCAACCCCGCCCGCGGCCCCCTCGTCATCGACGAGGTCGAGATCATTCCGCTCGACATCGTCCCGCGCATGAAGCGCAAGATTTCCACCGGCCCGCTGCTGTACGGCGACAAGGGCAGCTGGATCGGCCGACCCATCCTCATGCGCATCAGCGCCGGCGGCGTGAGCGGCTGGGGCGAAGTGCGGCCCGTGAACCCCTGGATCGGCGAAACCGCCGCGAGCGTGTTCGCCTGCCTGCGCGACTTTTACGCACCCGTGCTCCTCGGCCGCGATGCGATGGACATCGAGCGCGTGCTGCGCGCCTGCCACGCCAAGCTGCCGGGCAACCTCGCCGCGCTGGAAGTGACCGACTTCGCATTGCACGACCTCGTCGGCAAGGCGCTCGGCGTTCCCGCGCATGCGCTCCTCGGCGGCGCGCAGCGCGACAGCATTCCGCTCGAATGGTCCGTTGGCCTGGCCGACGACAAGACAATGATCGACGAGTCCGTGATGGCCGCCGAGAAGCACGGCATCAAGTACATCTGCATCAAGGTCGGCCCGGAAGAAAAAATCGAAGCCGACGCGAATGTCGTCAAGCAGATCCGCAAGGCCCTCGGCCCGGATGTGTACCTGGGCATCGACGCCAACATGGGTTACACGCCGGTGGGCGCGGTGCAGCTGGCCAAACGCATCGAGGAAGTGAACCTCACTTACTTCGAGCAGCCCGTGCCGCCGACGCACATCGACAACCTGAAGTGGGTGTACGACCGCGTCAATGTGTCGATCATCGCGGACGAGTCCTGCTACAGCCCCGCCGATGCGGCACGCCTGTGCGCGAACGGCGCGGCCGACGTGATGGCCGTGAAGTTCTACAAGTGCGGGGGCCTGCGCCGTGGCCGCGACATCGCGACCATCGCCGATTCGTTCGGCCTGCGCGCCAACGTCGCCGGCACCGCGAACGGCAGCTACCTCGAAGCGATCGCCGGCGCGACCCTGGCCGCCGCGATCCCGAACCATGCCTTCGGCGCCGAGTTCGTGATGGGCCTGCCCTCCATCGACGTCGACCCGATCGTGAAGAACCGCCCGATCGACGTGAAGAACGGCCACTGCAACCTGCCGGCCGGCCCGGGCTTCGGCGCCGAGATCGACATGGACCAGGTGAAGAAGCTCGCCCTCGACCGCGCGGTCGTTCGCAAGTCCTGAAAGCCCCGCAAGCCATGACCATCTCGCAGACGCTGGCGGATTTCGCAGCCGGGCTGCGCCTCGAGGAGGTGCCCGCGGCGGTGAGCGAGCGCGCGAAGTACCTGGCGCTCGACGCGCTGGGCATCGCGCTCGCGTCCAGCCAGAACGATTTCGCGCGCATCGCCTTGAACGGCGTGCAGGCCATGGGCGACCGCGGCGACAACCTCGTGGTCGGCATGGGCGCGAAGCTCACGCTGCGCGACGCCGTGTTGATGAACGGCCTGCTGATCCACGGCCTGGATTACGACGACACGTATCTCCCGGGCTCGATCCATTTGTGCGCGACCAACGTGCCGCCCGCGTTCGGCATCGCCGCGCAGCGGCATGCGAGCGGGCGCGACCTGCTCATCGCGCTCATCGTCGGACTCGAAGCCGGCGCGCGGATCTCGCAGGCGGGCCGCGGCAACATCCACAAGGCGGGCTTCCACCCGACCAGCGTGTGCGGCGCGTTCTCGTCGTCGCTGGTCGCGGGACGTTTGCTGGGCCTGGATCGCGAGCAGCTCACCTTGGCGCAAGGCATCGCGCTCGCCACCGCATCGGGCACCGTGCAGCCGATGCAGGACGGAACGTGGACGAAACGCTTTCACCCCGGCTGGGCCGCAGCCAGCGGCGTCGTCGCGGCGCACATGGCGCAAGCGGGCTACACCGGCCCGTCGCTCGCCTACGAAGGCCCGATGGGTTTCTACAAGGCGTTCCTGGGCGCGTTGTCGAACGAGGCGGAGCCGACCCTTGCCGCCGCGCAACTCGGCGAACGCTGGGAATTTCCCAAGGCGTCCATCAAGCTGTACCCGGCCTGCCACCACATGCATGCGTTCGTGAACGCCGCGCGCGAGATCCGTGCGCAGCTCGGCGGCGCGGTACGCGTGGAGGATGTCGAGTCGATTCACGCGCTCGTCGCCAGCGTCGCCACGCCGCTCGTGTGCGAGCCCGCCGAAGAAAAATTCGCGCCGGCCACCGGCTACATCGCGCAGTTCAGCCTGCAGTTCTCCATCGCCTGCGGCCTCGCACGCGGCGGCTTCGGCCTCGGCGAGCTGGAGGCCGACGTGCGCGAAGACCCCTCGCTCATTGCGCTCGCGCGCAAGGTCACGTACGAGGTCGACCCGAAGTCCGGCTTCCCCAAGAGCCGCACCGGCGAAGTGATCGTGCGCATGAAGGACGGCCGCGTGCTGCGCGTGCGCAACGAGATCCTGCCGGAAGAGCCGGCCTCCAACGAGGAGATCGTCGCGAAGTTCATGGAGAACGCGCGGCTCGCCGTGTCGGACAGTCGCGCGCAGGAGCTGTGCGACTTGCTGATCGGCCTGGACAAACAGACGGATGCCGCGGTGCTGATGCAAGCGCTCGGACAGACCTCATCGAATCAAGGAACCACGGCATGACAAGCCCACAGATGCCGCAACTGCGCGAGCGCTACGAACACTTCATCGGCGGGCAGTGGACCCAACCCGATGGCGGCGAATACTTCGAAGGCATCAACCCATCGACGGGCGAAAAACTCGGCCGCTATGCGCGCGGCAACGCGCAGGATATCGACCGTGCCGTCCGCGCCGCGCAAGCCGCGCAAGTCGAATGGGCCAACGTCGATGCGTTCAAGCGCGGCCAGATCCTGCAGAAGGTCGCCCACCTCCTTCGCCAGAACAAGGACCGCCTCGCGATGCTCGACTCGCTCGACGTCGGCAAGCCGCTCGCCTCCGCGCTCGGCGACATCGAGGTCTGCGCGCGCTACTTCGAGTTCTACGCGGGCCTGGCCGACAAGATCCACGGCGAGACAATCCCCGCTCCCGGCAAGAACCTCGTCTACACCGTGCGCGAGCCCTACGGTGTGATCGGGCAGATCACCGCCTGGAACGCGCCGATGGGCCAGACCGGCCGCAGCGCTGCACCGGCCTTCGCGGCAGGCAACACCATCGTCATCAAGCCCGCCGAGCAGACCAACCTCTCGATCTTCGAGCTTGTCGCGATCTGCATCGAGGCCGGCATGCCGCCCGGCGCGTTCAACGTCGTCACCGGCTTCGGCGGAGAAGCGGGCAACGCGCTCGTCTCGCATCCGCTGGTGCGCAAGGTCAACTTCACCGGCTCGGCCGACACCGGCAAGCTCGTCATGGCCGCCGCCGCCAAGCGCATCGCGCCGGTGAGCCTGGAGCTGGGCGGCAAGTCGCCCTTCGTCGTGTTCGCCGATGCGGACATCGAGAAGGCCGCGCAATCCGCCGCGTTCACGCTCTCGCGCAACGCGGGCCAGGTGTGCTCCGCCGGCACGCGGCACGTCGTTCACCACAGCGTGGCCGACAAGTTCGTCGAGCGCTTCACCGCGCACCTGAAGGCCGTGAAGATCGGCCCCGGTCCGTCCAACCCGGAGATGGGCCCGGTGGTGTCGCAGGAGCAGCTGGACCGCATCCTCGGCTACATCGAGCTGGGCCAGAAGGAAGGCGCGACGCTCGCGTGCGGCGGCAAGCGCATGACCGAAGGCGTGCTCGCGAAAGGCTTCTTCATCGAGCCCACGATCTTCACCGGCGTGGACAACAAGATGCGCATCGCGCAGGAAGAGATCTTCGGGCCGGTCTCGTGCGTCATCCCCTTCGACACCGAAGCGCAGGCGCTGGAGATCGCGAACGACACGCAGTTCGGCCTCGCCGCGGCCGTGTGGACGCGCGACGTCGCGCGCGCGCACCGCGTCGCGTCGAAGCTGCAGGCCGGGCAGGTCTACATCAACAACTACCACGGCGTCGGCGTCGAAGCCCCGTTCGGCGGGTTCAAGCAAAGCGGCATCGGGCGCGAGAAAGGCGTCGAGGCGATGCACTACTACACCCAGGTCAAGACGGTGATCCTTCCACTGGAGGGGTGACGAAAAGCGTGCGCCGCACGCCGCAGTTCCAGAACAAGTCAGGAGACATACGTGAAACGCCTGTTCCTCAAGCAGATGGCCGCCATGGCGGCCGCCGCGGCAGCCTCTCCATTCGCCTTCGGCCAGTCGGGCTATCCCGAGCGGCCGATCCGCCTGATCGTGCCCTACCCGCCCGGCGGCTCGATGGACCCGATCGCACGGGTCGCGGGCCAGAAGATCAACGAGATCCTCGGCCAGCCCGTCATCGTGGATAACCGCCCCGGCGGCAACACGGCGATCGCGACGGGCTTCGTCGCGAAGGCCGCGCCGGACGGCTACAACATCCTCTTCAGCTCGGTCGGCACGCACCTGATCCACACAATGCAGGCGAGCGTCCCGTACGACAGCCTGCGGGACTTCGCGCCGATCTGCACCATCTCGCGCTCGGGCTACATGCTCGCGGTGCATCCTTCGGTGCCCGCGAAAACCATCCCTGAATTCATCGCCTACGCCAAGGCCAATCCGGGCAAGCTGAATTTCGGCAGTGCGGGCATCGGCAACGCCAACCACCTCGCGGGCGAGCTCTTCAACATCAGCGCGGGCGTGAAGATCACGCACGTGCCGTACAAGGGCACGAGCCTCGCGATGACGGACCTGCTCGCCGGGCGCATCCAGGTGTTCTTCAGCACCGTCTCCGCGCTCCAGGCGCATGTGGATTCGGGCAGCTTGCGCGCCATCGCGTACACGTCGCAGCCCGCGGGCAAGCCGCCCGTCGCGACGTTCGAGCAGTTCGGACTGAAGGATTTTGAGAAGATCGAGCTCGTCACGATGCTGCTCGCGCCGCGCGAGACGCCGGCCGCGATCGTGGGCAAGCTCTCCGACAGCGTGCGCCGCTTGCTGGAGATGCCCGAGGTGAAGACCGCCATCGAGAACCAGAACCAGTCCCCGTATTTCATGGGCCCGCAGCAGCTGGCCGAGCGCCTGAAGAGCGACCGCGCGAAGTTCGCGGAGATCGTCGAGAAGGCGAACATCAAGCTCACGGATGGCTGAAGCGGGGGCCCGGGCGGACGGCGCGGCGCGCCAGGCCCTGGGCGATGTGCGGGTGATCGACCTGGGCGGCCACATCGCCGCCTCGTTCGCCGCGCGCCTGCTCGGGGACTTCGGCGCCGAGGTCACGCTGATCGAGAAGCCCGGTATCGGCGACGACGCCCGGCGCCTGCCGCCGCTCAACCCCGCCGCGCCCGAGAACGAACAGAGCCTGCTCTTCCAGTACCTGAACTGGAACAAGCGCAGCGTCGCGCTGGACCTGTCCGTGCTGCGCTCGCATGAAGCATTGCGCCGCTGGGTCGAAGGCGCCGACATCCTCTTCGAAGGTTTCGCGCCGGGCAGGCTCGAGCGCTGGGGCGTGGGCATCGGCCGGCTGATGGAATGGAACCCGCGCCTCGTCGTGGTGTCCGTCACCAATTTCGGCCGCACCGGGCCGTACGCCGGCTACGCAGCCAGCGATCTGGTGCTGCAGGCCATGAGCGGCATCATGAACATCAGCGGCCGCGTGGACCTGCCGCCGCTCAAGCACGGCCTCGCGCAGAGCGCGTACTGCTCGGGGCTCAGCGCCGCGTATTCCGGCATCGCCGCGTTCGTCGCCGCGCAGGCGGACGGCATCGGCGAGCACGTCGACCTCTCGATGCAGGAGTGCCTCGCCTCCGAGCTGGTGATGAACCAGCCTTACTACACGTTCATGGGCGCGGTGCAGGGCCGGCGCGACGTGAAGCAGGACCCGTTCCAGGGCGAGCCGATTCCCACGCGCAAGGGCTACCTCACGGTGCAATCGGGGCCGGTTCGCTTCGAGAGTTTCGCGGACCTGTTCGGCCGCGACGAGTTCCGAACGCCCGAGTATTCGCAGCGCATCAAGCGCAACACGCGCACGGCGGAAGTGCGCGCGGTGCTCGAAGCCTGCGTCGCGAACCGCGACGCGAAAGAGCTGTTCCTCGAAGGCGCGAAGATGCGGCTGTTGCTCGGCGTCGTGCAAGGCGCGCCTGAACTGCTGCAATGCGAGCACCTCGCGGACCGCGGCGCGTTCAAGACCGTCGCGCATCCCGTCGGCGGCACGTGGAAGTTTCCTGCGGAACTCGGGAAACTATCCGCGACGCCGACGCAGGTTCGCACGCCGGCACCAATGCTCGGCGAGCACGGCGGCGAGGAAGCGGGCTGGGGACCACGCGCCGCGCCAACGCCCGCCAGCGTTCCCGCCAGGCCGACCGGCAAGGCGCGCCTCCCGCTGGAGGGCCTGCGCGTTCTCGACCTCTCGTACGTCTTCGCTGTCCCTTACATGGCCGCGCTCATGAGCGACCTCGGCGCGGAGGTCGTCAAGATCGAGGGGACGCACCGCCTCGACCAGACGCGCAGCGGCGCCTTCGGCCCGCACCTGGACAACGATCCCGGGCAGGACCCGTGGAATCGCTCCGGCGCGTTCCACATGCTCAATCGCGGCAAGCGCTCGCTGCTGCTGGACCTGTCGAAACCCGAAGGCCAGGACGCCTTCCGCGAGATGGTGAAGAGCGCCGATTTCGTGGTGGAGAACTACACGCCTCGCGTGATGCGCGGCTGGGGCCTGCACTACGAGGAGCTGCGCAAGATCAATCCGGCGCTCATCATGCTGTCGAACACGGGCTACGGCTCGACCGGCCCGTGGCGCGAGTTTCCGAGCCAGGGCACGACGCTGGAAGCGACGATGGGCATCACGCAGTACACCGGCTACCGCGGCGACAAGCCGTGGAAGGTGGGCCAGTCGTACCCCGATTTCATCGCGACCTGGAGCGGCCTCACCGCCCTCTTCGCGGCGCTGCACCATCGCAGGCGCACCGGCGAAGGCCAGTGGATCGACCTGGGCATGTACCAGCTCGGCTCGGCCGCGATGCCCGAAGCGTTCCTGCAATGGCAGCTCACCGGCACCGAGCCGAAGCGCATCGGCAACGAGCACGAACTGCACGTGCCGAGCAATCTCTATCCCGCGCGCGGCGACGACAAGTGGGTCGCGATCAGCGTGACTTCCGATGCGCAGTGGCAGTCGCTCGCGAAACGCATCGGGCTCGAGAACGACGCGCGCCTTGCGACCGAAGCCGGCCGGCGCGAACATCGCGAGTTCGTCAATGAAGCAGTGGCCAAGTGGACCGCGACGCAGGATGCGCGCACCACGACGCTGCTGCTCCAGGGCGACGGCATCGCGAGCGGCCCGGTGCTGAACAACCGCGACCTGTTGCTCGATGCGCACCTGAAGGAGCGCGGCTTCTACGAAGTCGTCAAGCATCCCCAGCCCGTCGGCAAGCGGCCGATCATTTCCCGCCCCTTCCGCATGCGCAACCGCACGCCGCACATCCACGCCCCCGCGCCGCGCCTCGGCGAAGGTGGCCATGAGGCGCTGCGCGAGCTGTTCGGATTCAGCGAGGAAGAAGTCGAGCAGGTGCGGGCATCGACGGTGAAAGCGCAGCCCGGCGCCAGCACGATCCCTGGCGCGATGGACATGGAAGCCGCGAAGCGCGCGGGCACGGTGACCGAGGTCGACAGCGATTACCGGAAAAAACTGGGCCTCTGAGCCCCATGAATTACAACGACAGGAGACAAAGGACATGACCCATTTCAACAGGAGGCAGTTCGGGCTGGCGGGCGCCGCGCTCGCGGGCGGCATCGTGCTGCCCGCGCACGCGGCGGGCTATCCGGAACGCGACGTCACCTTCATCCTGCCGTGGTCGCCGGGCGGCTCGGTGGACGGCATCTCGCGGCAGTTCTGCCTGCAGCTGGAAAAGCAGTTGGGCGGCAACGTGAACGTCGAGAACCGCCCGGGCGGTTCGGGCACGGTGGGCGTCGGGATGGTGGTGCGCTCCAAGCCCGACGGCTACACGATCGGCTACGCGGGCAACGGCACGCTGGCCTACCAGCCGATGGTCAACAAGGGCCTCGCGTGGGCCACGCCGGACGACTACCAGCCGCTGGTGAAACTCTTCGACATGCCCACCGTTCTCGCGGTGCGCAAGGACTCGCCGTTCCGGAACTGGCAGGACTTCCATGCGGCCGTGAAAGCGAAGCCGAACCAGATCAAGGTGGGCGTCTCGGGCTTGCGCACGTCGTCGGACATGGTGCTGCAGCAGGTCAATCGCCTGGGCAACATCAAGATTCGCTCCGTCCCTTTCAGCGGCGGCAGCGGCGAATCGGTGATCGCGCTCCTGGGCGGGCGCATCGACGCCATGGCCGGCTACACCGAAGGCGTGATCGGCCACGTGGAAGCGGACACGATGCGCGTGATCGCCGTGTTCCAGAAAGGCGTGTACGAGCCCTTCCCGAACGCGACACCCGTTGCGGACAACGGCTATCCGGAAGCCACGCTGCCGGCCACCAACTACATCATCGGCCCGAAGGGCATGCCGCCCGACGTGCTGAAGAAACTGGTGAACGGCACCAAGGGCGCGGTGACCAGCGAGGAATTCCGCAAGTTCGCGAAGAAGGCCGGCCTGATCCTCAACCCGCTCGGCCCCACGGAAATCCGCGACGAGATCAAGAAGGTGAGCGTGACGTACGCGCAGCTGATCAAGTTCCTCGACGAGAACAAGAGCTGACATGGACGCCACGCCCACCCCGCAATCCACCACCGCACCGCACAGCAAGCGGCTCGGCTACTTCGTCACGGGCGCCGTCGGCCTCGTGCTGTCCGCCATCTACCTGTTCCTCTCGCGCGACTACTCGTTCGGCGAGATGGACCAGCCGGGCGCGCGCGTCTGGCCCACCGTCGTCGGGTTGATGATGATCGTCTCCAGCGGCTTCGTGCTGTGGGAAGGCTGGCGCATGTCTCCCGACGAGACGTTCGAGATGCCATCCGGCCCCGGCGCGAAGCGCGTGGTGCTCATGATCGTGCTGATGGTCGCGTACTTCGCGAGCATGGAGTTTCTCGGCCAGCTGCTCTCGAGCTTCCTTTTCTGCGTGTTCTTCATGCGCCTCGTCAGCCCGTTGACGTGGCCGAAACTGATCGGCGCGTCGCTGGGCATTTCGCTCGGCCTCTACCTCATCTTCGTGGTCCTGCTGAAGATCCCGATGCCGAAGGGACTGCTATGAGCTCGTTCGACGGATTGATGCACGGCTTCGCGATCGCGCTGACGTTCCAGAACCTGCTGGCCGCCTTCCTCGGCGCGCTGGCGGGAACGCTGGTCGGCGTGCTCCCGGGGATCGGCCCGCTGGGCGGCATCGCGCTCATCCTGCCCATCACCTACTCGTTCGACCCGACCACCGGGCTGATCGCGATGGCGGGCATCTACTACGGCGCGATGTACGGCGGCTCCACCACCGCCATCCTGATCAACGTGCCCGGGGAGGTGGCGTCGGCCATCACCTGCCTGGACGGCTACCAGCTCACGCGCAAGGGGCGCGCGGGCGCGGCGCTCACCATCGTCGCGGCGGGCTCGTTCGTCGGCGGCACGATCTCCGTGTTGGGCATCATGTTCCTCTCGCCCGCCGTGTCGCGCGCGGCGCTGCTGTTCGGCCCGCCCGAGTATTTCGCGATGCTGCTGGGCGGCCTGCTGATCTTCTCGCGCATCTCCGGCGGCACGCTCGCGGGCGGCCTGTTCCCGATGACCATCGGCCTCCTGCTCGCGACCGTGGGGCAGGAAGCGGTGACGGGGCAGCAGCGCTTCATCTTCGGCATCAACGAGTTGAGCCCCGGCTTCACGCTGGTGGCCGTCGTGATCGGCCTCTTCGCGGTCGCCGAGATGATGCATCTCGTGGCCACGAAGGAAGACCACGTGCGCCCGATTTCGGTGAAGCTGCGCGAGATGTGGCCGACGAAGGAGGAATGGAAGCGCAGCATCGCGCCGATGGGCCGCGGCACGATCGTGGGGTTCGTCATGGGCGCCCTGCCCGGCCCGCCGTCGTCGATGTCGAGCTTCGCGTCGTACCGGCTCGAGAAGGCCGTGTCTAAGCACCGGCACGAACTCGGCACCGGCGCGATCGAAGGCGTGGCGGGCCCGGAGACCGCGAACAACGCCGCCGCCACGGCAACGCTGATCCCGCTGCTCGCGATGGGAATCCCGTTCGGTGCGATCACGGCGCTGATGCTGTCGTCGCTCATGATCCACGGCATCAACCCCGGTCCGCTGCTGATCAAGAACTACCCGGATCTTTTCTGGGGCCTGATCGCGTCGATGTACATCGGCAACGTGATGCTGGTCATCCTGAACGTGCCGCTGATCGGCTTGTGGGTGAGCCTCCTGCGCGTGCCGCAATACATCTTCCTGCCGATGATCGTGATGCTGACCATCGTGGGCGCGTACAGCGTCAACAACAGCATGCTCGACGTGTGGCTGCTGCCGCTGATCGGCTGCATCGGCTACGTGCTGAACAAGCTCGACTTCCGGCTCGCGCCGATGGTCATCGGCCTCGTGCTCGGCCCGCTGGTGGAAAAGCATTTGCGCGAAGCCCTGATCCTCTCGGGCGGCGAGATCAACACGTTCTGGAGCTCGCCCGTCGCCGTCGTCACCTGGATCGTCGTGATCGCGGTGCTGTTCCTCGGATACCTGCTGCGGCCGAAAGAAGTCGCCGCGGACGATTGATTTCCAGCTCTCTCACACCCACACACAGGAGACGCACATGACACATCTCAACCGACGCCAGTTCGCCATGGGCGCCGCCGCGCTCGCGGCCGGCTCCATCGGCTCCGCGCACGCGGCCGGCTACCCGGAGCGCGACATCACTTTCGTCAACCCATGGTCGCCGGGCGGCTCCACCGACGCGATCGTGCGCCAGTACAGCAAGCAGCTGGAAAAATTGCTGAACGGCAACGTCATCGTCACGAACCTCACCGGCGGCTCCGGCACGATCGGCGTCGGCAACGTGCTGCGCTCCAAGCCCGACGGCTACACCATCGGTTACGCGGGCAACGGCACGCTGGTGTTCCAGCCGATGGTGATGAAGGGCCTCGCGTGGTCCAAGCCGGACGACTTCCAGCCGCTGGTCAAACTCAACTCGATGCCGACCTTGCTCGCCGTGCGCGCGGATTCTCCGATCAAGAACTTCGGGGACTTCCTGAAGGAGGTGAAGGCCAAGCCGAACCAGGTGCGCGTGGGCGTGGCGGGCCTGCGCACTTCCGCCGACCTGGAGATGCAGCAGATCAACATGGCCGCGCACACGAAGATGCGCATCGTGCCCTTCACCGGCGGCAGCGGCGAGTCGGTGCTCGCGCTGCTCGGCGGCCGTGTCGAAGCGATGGCCGGCTACACCGACGGCCTGCGCGGCCACGTGGAAGCGAACGCGATGCGCGTGATCGCCGTGTTCCAGAAAGGCCGCTACGAGCCCTTCCCCGACGCCTCGCCTGTGGGGGACCAGCCCGGTTTCACCAACGCCACGCTGCTGCCCGCGTGCAACTACGTGATCGGCCCGAAGGGCATGCCCAAGGACGTGCTGGACAAGCTGGTGACGGCGTCGCGGCAAGTCGTGACCAGCGACGAGTTCAAGACGTTCGCGCAGCGCGGCGGCCTGGTGCTGGACCCGATGGGTCCGACCGAGATTCGCGCCGAATTGCAGCGCGTGGTCGGCACTTACGACACGCTGCTGAAGTACCTCAACGCCCCGGCCAACAAGGCCTGATTTCCATTCAACCCAGGAGCACTCCGATGAACACAGCCACCGCAACCGCCCCGGTCACCGCCCAGGCCGAACCCGTCGCCCAGCCCTTCAAGTACGAGACGCCGGAGATGCCCACGGAGGGCAAGCACGTCGGCAAGTTCATCGTGCGCCTCGCGCGCACCGACCGCGTCGTCGCGAACGTGCAGGTGCTGAAGAACGGCGGCGAGACCAACTTGCACACGCACCACCACCTCGATGGTTTCTGGATGGTGCTGAAGGGCCGCGCGCGCTTCTACGGGGAAGGCGATGTCGTCGTCGCCGAGCTCGGCGAGAAGGAAGGCGTGCTGATCCCGCGCCACTTCAAGTACTGGTTCGAGTCGGTCGGCGACGAAGTGCTGGAGATCCTGCAAGTGGAATCCGCCGACTTCGCGATGCCCGCGGGCAAGCCGCTGGAGCGCGAGGACTTCACGCCGCTCACCAACGCCACGCGCAACATCACCATCATCGAAGGGCGCCTGAACGCCCCCGGCTACGGCCAGCGCCAGAAACTCGACATGGGTTGATCCACAAAATGAAGCGTCACTTCCTCAAGCAACTGGCGGTGCTGGCCGCCGCCTGCCTCGCCGCGCCGCTGGTGTCGGCGCAGGCGAACTATCCCGACCGGCCGATCCGGTTCATCGTGCCCTTCCCGCCCGGCGCATCGGTCGACCCGATCGCGCGCGTCGTGGGACAGAAGCTGGGCGAGGTCCTCGGCCAGACCATCATCGTGGACAACCGGCCGGGCGGCAACATGGCGATCGGCGCCGGCTTCGTGGCCAAGGCAGCGCCCGATGGCTACAACCTGCTGTTCACCGCGCTCGCCACGCACGTCATCCACACGATGCAGACGAGCCTGCCGTACGACAGCATCAAGGACTTCGCGCCCATCTCGATGGTGTCGCGCTCGGCCTACATGATGGCGATCCATACTTCGGTGCCGGCGAAGACGATGCCGGAGTTCGTCGCTTATGCCAAGGCCAATCCGGGCAAGCTCAACTTCGGCAGCTCGGGCGTCGGCAACCTCAATCACCTCGCCGTGGAGCTGTTCAACCTGCGCGCGGGCACGAAGATCGTGCACGTGCCTTACAAGGGTGGCTCGCAGGCGCTGCAGGACCTGATCACCGGCCGCGTGCAGGTGATGATCTCCAACGTACCGGTGCTGCAGCCGCAGGTGGATGCCGGCAACCTGCGCGCGCTGGCCTACACCTCGCAAGCCAAGGGCGGGCCGGTGGTGCCGACCTTCACGCAACTCGGGTTCCCGGACCTGGACGCGATCGAGTCGCTCAACGTCCTGATGGCGCCTGCCGGCACGCCCGAGCCCATCATCGCGAAGCTCAATGCGGCCTTGCAGAAGGTGCTCACGATGCCGGACGTCATCACGGCCATCGAGAACCAGAAGCAGACCGTCGTGTATTCGACGTCGGCGCTGCTGGGCGAGCGGATGCGTTCCGACCGCGCCAAGTACGCCGAGATTCTCGACAAGGCGAACATCAAGCTCACTCCCTGACATCCTGAAGTGCAAATGCAAACACCCATGAAACGACAGTTCCTCCAACGCATGGCCGCGGCGGCCCTGAGCGCCGCTGCCTGCCTCGCGGCGCCGCTGGCCCTGGCCCAGGCCAATTACCCCGACCACCCGATCCGGATGGTCGTGCCCTTCCCGCCCGGCGGCTCGGTCGACCCGATCGCGCGCGTGGTGGGCGTGCGGCTCGGCGAGTTGCTCGGCCAGCCCATCGTCATCGACAACCGCGCGGGCGGCAACACGTCGATCGCCGCGGGCTTCGTGGCCAAGGCCCCGGCCGACGGCTACACGCTGTTCTTCACGGCCGGCAGCACGCACGTGATCCACACGATGCAGACCAGCCTGCCCTACGACCCCATCAAGGATTTCGCGCCCATCGGCATCGTCTCGCGCTCGGGCTACATGATCGCGGTGCATCCGTCGGTGCCGGCGAAGACACTGCCTGAGTTCATCGCTTACGCCAAGGCCAACCCGGGCAAGCTCAACTACGCGAGTTCGGGCATCGGCAACGCGAACCATCTCGCGGGCGAGCTTTTCAACATCCTCGCGGGCACGCAGATCGTGCATGTGCCGTACAAGGGCGGCGCGCCCGCGCTGCAGGACTTCCTGGCGGGCCGTGTGCAGGTGATGATCACCAACGTGCCGGGCGCGCAGCCGCATGTGGACGCGGGCAAACTTCGCGCGCTGGCCTACACATCGCAGTTGCCCCACCACGCGCCGGTGCCCACCTTCGCGCAGTACGGCATGCCGGACTTCGCGGCGATCGAGTCGCTCAACGTCTTGTTGGCGCCCGCCGGAACGCCCGCGCCCATCATCGAGAAAATCTCCGTCGCGCTGAAGAAGGTGCTCGCCATGCCCGACGTGATCGCGGGCATCGACGCGCAGAAGCAGGAAGCCTGGTGGTCGACGCCCGCGCAACTCGGCGCGCGCCTGGTGTCGGACAAGGCCAAGTACACCGAGGTGATCGAAAAGGCCAACGTTAAACTCACGCCCTGATGCAGGCAGCGCAAGCCCACTCGATCCTCGACGCCCTGGACAACAAGTCCCGGCGCGTCACCACGCGTGCCACACCGCAAGGTGAAGTCGTCTGGCGCAGCTGGGGGGAAGGCCCGCCGCTCGTCATGCTGCATGGCGGCGCGGGGTCGTGGATGCACTGGGTGCGCAACATCGAGGCCCTCTCGCAGAGCCACGAGTTGTGGCTGCCCGATCTGCCCGGCATGGGCGAATCGGATCTGCCGCGCGACGGGCTGGATGCGGATTCGATCGCGCCGATCGTGCTCGATGGCCTGGTCGAGTTGCTGAAGGGACGCAGCTTCGACATCGTGGGTTTCTCGTTCGGCAGCCTCGTGTCGGGCTACATCACGCACCTGGCGCCGGAGAAGGTGAACCAGCTCATATTGACCGGCGGTACCGGACTGGGCATCCACGTCGGGCCGAGGCACGAGCTGCGGCCGCTGCGCGGCGTCACCGACGAGGCCGAACGCGAAGAGATCCTGCGGCACAACCTGGGCGCGATCATGATCCACGACGCGTCGCACATCGACGCATTGGCGATCGCGGTGCAGGATCGCAGCGCGCAGAAAGACCGCGTGCGCGGCCGCAAGCTCGCGCGCAGCGACGCGATGCTTAAGATCGCATCGACGTGGCAGTGCCCGGTGCGCGGCATCTGGGGCGAGGACGACAACACGCGAGGCCGGAATCCGGCGGCGTTCGACGCGGCGGTGGAGAAGCTCGGGTTGAAGGAGAAGCACGTGCTGCCCGGCGCGGGGCACTGGGTGCAGTTCGAGCAGGCGCAGAAGTACAACGCGTTGATTGCGCGGATGCTGGCGACTCATTAGCAGCTTGGGCTGCGCGCGTTCCGTCCTTGGTGCACCCGGCTACTTCAGCGCGCTCAGCAGCCCGTGCGCCTCGCGGCGAAACCGCCACCGCTCATAGGCATTGCTGTTCAATTGCGCCGACAACTCGCCGGCGCATTCGTGCAGCAGGTCCGCGTGTTTGCGCAGCGGCGGATTGGGAATGCTCTGGACCGACCCGACGATCGACAGCGCGCCCGCCAGCACGTCGCCGTCGCGGAAGATCGGCACGGCGATCGTGTTCACGCCGGTCATCACCTCGCCGTCGCTCACTTCGTAGAACTGTTCGGTGATCAGCGCCAGGCGCTGGCGGATCGCATCGGGCGAAGTCATCGACAACGGGGTGTCTGCCTCGAGCGGCCCCGCCAGCAATTCGTCCTGCAAATGCTTTGACGAAAACGCCATCGTCAGCCGGCCGAGCGCCGAGGAATGCGGCACCGGGCGATTGCCCGGCTTCACGCTGATCGTGATGCGTGTGAAGAGGCTGTCCGCCGAGGCGATCACCATCGGGCGTCCGTTGATCGGCACCGCCAGCACGGCGGTCTCCTTGAGTTCGTCGCGGATGCGGATGAGGTACGGCTCGGCCCGCGTGCGCAGGTCGAACTGCGTACCCGCCGCCTCGCCCAGCTGGAACACGCGCCAGCCGAGGCGGTAGCGGTCGGTCGACTGGTCCTGCTCGACGATGCCGACCTCCCGCAAGGTCGACAGGTGCCGGTGGATTCGGGGCTTGGTCTCGCCCAGCGCATCGGCCAGCTCGGTCACGCCCATCGCCCGCTGCGCCAGCGCCAGCTCATCGAGGATGCGGACGGCAACCTTCACCGCCTCGACCGAGTTGAGCTTCTTCTCTGCCACGGGATTGTCTTGAGCGGCATCGTTTTCCATATCGGCTAGCGTAACACCGTACTGGATAAAATAACAATCGACATGCCGTATCGCTTGGCGTAACATAACCTCCATGCGAAATATTTTGCGGTACGACGTCTCGCCGAACCGATTCGCGTGAAAACACCGGTGATCCGGTCCCAGTTCCATTACTTGTCATCACCTAGAAGGGCTTTCGACATGAAAAACGTGCGCCGTGGTCTCGTGCTCTCCACTCTCGTTCTTGCCGCGGGCGGGTTCAGCGCCCATGCCCAGACCGGCGGCAAGGAGCCTTTGAAGTTCGGCTTGGCCATGCCGCTCACCGGCTCGCAAGCGCTGTTCGGCGCCGACCAGGTCAAGGCCGCCGAGTGGGCCGTGCAGGACATCAACGCCAAGGGCGGGATCGAGGGGCGTCCGCTGGAAATGATCGTGCTGGACACGCAGGCCGACCCGCGCCTGGGCATCAACGCCGTCAATCGCCTGATCAACGTGGAGAAGGTGCCGGTGTTCGGCACCGCCTGGAGCGCGGTGGTCAAGGCCGTCGCGCCGATCGCCAACCGCGGCCAGACCCTGGAATTGAGCGTCGGCGCGAACTCGCCCGACATCGCCAAGCTCGGCGACTATGTCTACACGACTTATCCGCTGGCGGACGTCGATGTGCGGGCACAGGCGCGTTATGCCGTCGGCACGCTCAAGAAGAAGAACGCCGCCGTCCTCTACATCCACAACGACAGCGGCGTCGAAGGCGCGCGCATCTACCGCGACGCGATCACCGAAGCCGGCGGCAAGGTGGTGGCCTTCGAAGCCTACGACGCTCAGGCGACCGACTACACCGGCGCCATCCTCAAAGTGAAAGCCGCCAACCCGGACGTGATCCACATCCAGGGCCTCGTGTCGGACCTGCCCCTGGTGATCGGCCAGCTGCGCCAGCTGGGCTTGAAGCAGACCATCTCCACCTATTCGGCCGGCTACAACCCCAAGGTCGTCGAGCAGCTGGGCGCCGCCGCCGAAGGCCTGCTCGTGTCGACGCTCGCGCCTTCCGCCGACCTGAACCCCGAAGTCGCCAAGTTCGTCGCGCGCTGGCAGCAGACCGAGAAGCGCACGCCCAACGGGCTGCCCTACACGCAGTACCTGTACGACATGCCTTACCTGATCGGGCAGCTGTACAGCCACCTGATCAAGACCAAGCAGCCGCTGACCGGCCCGAACATGCGCAAGGCGATGGTCGATCTCGGCAAGTTCGACCTGCCCATGACCGGCCTGCTGGAAGTCACCAAGGACCACCGCGTGAACAAGCCGGTGTACCTGTACGAGGTGAAGAACGGCAAGTTCGAGTGGGTCTCCACGATCAAGTAAGCAACTCCCTGCAGCCCCACCCGGACCCCGCGACATGGTCGATACGAACACCCTCCTGCAGATCCTGTGGACCGGCCTCGCGACGGCCACCTACGGGGTGCTGCTGGCAGCAGCCTTCTCCCTCGTGCTCAAGGTCGTGAAGGTCTGGAATTTCGCCCAGGCGGGGATGATGGGCATCGCGTACTACGCGATGTACGTCGTCATCTACAAGATGGGGTGGCCCGCGCTCATTGGCGTGGCCGTCAGCCTGGCCGTGACGATCGCAGCGGCGCTCGCGATGGAGGTGTGGGGCCTGCAGACCTTCCGGCGGCGCAAGTCGCCGTCGCTCACGTATTTCATCTTCACGCTCGTCGTCTCCGAATTCATCCAGTACCTGCTGGCGATGATCTTCGGGACCGAGCCGGTGTCGCTGGCCGCATCGCTGATGTCGCCTTCGAGCCTGGTGGGCGGCATCGTCATCAGCTCGTGGGACCTTACCGCGCTCGGCGTCGCGATCGTGGTGCTCGCCGCGCTGTACGTGCTCCTGAAGCGCACGCACTACGGCAAGTTCATGGTGGCCGTCTCGGACAACCCGCACCTGTCGCGCCTGTACGGCATCGACGTGCGCCGCATCTACGCGCTCACGTTCGTGGTCGCGTCCGTGCTGGTGGTGGCCGCGATGTATTTGTTCGGCACGCGCGCATCGATGAATCCCAATACGCCACTCGAGATGATGTTGTTCGCGGTCATCGCCGCGCTGCTCGGCGGCATGGGCAATGTGTTCGGCGCGGCGGGCGCGGCGCTGTTCCTCGCGCTGCTGCGCTCGTTCAGCATCCTGGTCATTCCGTCCGCGTGGCAAGGCGTGATCCTGTATGCGCTGCTCTTCGTGACGATCCTGTTCTTCCCGAACGGCGTGAAGCTGCGCCGCCCGAAGATCCTCGTCAAGGCCACGGCGCCGAAAGCGGCGCCGGCCGCCTGAACCGGCAGCCCCGTCACACGAAAACCGCATACGCCATGGAATACATCCTTTCGCTGCTCGTGCTCATCGGGCTGTACATCGCCCTCGCCTCCAGCTTCAACCTGATCATCGGCTTCGGCGGCCTGGTCAGCATCGCGCACCCGATCTTCTTCGCGCTCGGCGCCTACACCGCCGGGGTCCTCAGCGTGCAGTTCAACCTGACGCCGGTGCTTGCTATCGCGGCCGGCGGAGCGGTCGCGCTAGGTGCATCGTTCATGCTCTCGCTGCCGTCGCTGCGCATCTCCGGGGATTACCTGCTCATCACCAGCATCGGCTTCCAGCTCGGGCTGATCGAGATCATCAAGAACCTCGATTTCCTCGGCGGCGCCAGCGGCCTCAGCGGCATTCCCAACATCGTCGAGGCCAACCGCAGCCTGGTGTTCGCGGCGCTCTCGCTGGCGTTCGCGCTGGGTGTCGTGCTGTTCGTGCGCGCGCTGATCCGCGGGCCGTATGGCCGCGCCATCCAGGCGATGCGCGACGACGAGCTCGCCTTCTCGGCGCTGGGCCGCAACGCCATGATGATCAAGATCACCATCTTCGCGCTGGGCTCGGGCATCGCCGGTGTCGCCGGCGGCATCTACGCCTTCTACTTCCAGTACCTCACGCCGGACCAGTTCCAGATCCTGCAGTCGGCCATGATCCTCACGATGGTTGTCGTGGGCGGCATGGGCTCGGTGTGGGGCCCGGTGGTCGGCGCGGTGCTGCTCATCACGCTGCCCGAAGCCATCACCTTCCTGAACCTGCCGGCCCAGATCATGGGGCCGCTGCAAGGCGTGATCTTCACCTTGCTGGTGATCATCTTCCTGTTCGTGCGGCCGCAAGGGCTGGTCGCGCCGCGGCGTGCGAACTGATCGGGAGCACCAGATGAACACAGTGCTTTCGCTCCAGGGCGTCAACAAGAAATTCGGCGGCGTCGTGGTCGCCGACCACATCGACCTCGACCTGCACGGCGGCGAGATCATGGGCCTCATCGGCCCCAACGGCGCCGGCAAGACGACTTTGTTCAACCTGATCTCGGGCGTCGTCACGCAGGACTCGGGCCACATCGCGCTCGCGAGCCGGCCGCTCGACGGCCTGCCGATCTACCGGCGCGCGCGCGCCGGCGTCGCGCGCACCTGGCAGCACATGCGCCTGTTCGGCTCGATGAGCGTGCGCGAGAACATGCTGGTGGGCGGCTCCGACTATGCCGGCGAATCGCTATTGCGCGTCATGTTCGCGCGGCGCGTCGTGAAGCATGCCAAGGAAGCCGCGCTGGAGCGCTCGACCTCGGTGCTCAAGCGCATGAACATGCTCGCGCTCGCGGACTCGAACGTCGGCGACATCACCTTCGGCCAGCAAAAGCTGGTGGGCCTGGCGCGCGCGCTCATGAGCGACGCGCCCTGCCTGCTGCTCGACGAGCCCATGGGCGGCGTCGAAGGCAGCGCGTACGAGACCATGCGCGACATCGTGCGCCAGGAGGCCCAGGCCGGCCGCGCCGTGTGCGTGGTGGAGCACAACGTGTCGTTCATCCGGGACCTGTGCACCAGCGCCGTCTTCATGGTGCAGGGCCGCATCCTGGAGCGCGGCGACGTCCAGACGCTGCTGGAAAGCAAGGCGCTCGCCGAGCTGTATTTCGGCCAGTAAGCCGCGCCTCGCGCTTCACGTTAACAAGGCATCCGCATGCTGCAACTCCAAGCCATCAACGCCCACTACGGCAAGCTGCACGTCCTGCACGACTTCTCGCTTTCCATCCGCGAAGGCGAGCGCGTCGGCATCTTCGGCCACAACGGCGCGGGCAAGACCACGCTCCTTCGCGCCTGCGTCGGCGACCTCGACGAATGCTCGGGCGACGTGAGCTGGCAGGGCCGCCCGATCGCCCCCGGCGAAGTCCACCGCAACGTCGCGTTCGGCATGGGGTTCGTGCCGCAGGGACACAACGTGTTTCGCGATCTCTCCGTCGCGGAGAACCTGCAGATCGCGGGCCTGCGCAATGCGCAAGCGGCCCTGGCCGACGTGCACAAGCTGTTTCCGCTCCTGCTCGAACGCAGCGAGCAGATCGCGAGTTCGCTGAGCGGCGGACAGCAGCAGATGCTGGCGCTGGGCATGGCGCTCATGACGCGCCCGTCCATTCTGCTGCTCGACGAGCCCACCATCGGCCTCGCGCCAGTGATCGTGCGCGACGTGCTGCGCAGCATCATGGAGATCAACCGCACGCAAGGCACCACGCTGGTCATCGTGGAGCAGAACGTGCAGGCCACGCTCGAGAGCGTCGACCGCGCGGTGGTGATCAAGTCCGGCCGCATCATCTACGACGGCGCCAGCACGGAGCTGCTGAAACAGGAGAGCCTGTGGGAGCTGTTCTGAACGTGTCCCCGGTCACGCCCGCCGCCGCAGGCGAGGCCTTCGAACACTACCTGGACTGGGCCTGCGGCATCGAATGGTCGGACTTTTCCGCCGCAGCCCGCCGCCGTGCGGTATTGGTGCTCGCCGACGATCTCGCTGCCGCGTTCAGCGCCGTCGATGAACCGCAAGTGGCCGCCGTTTTCACACGCACGCGCGCCGCGGCCACCGGTGCGCAAGCCTCCTTGTTGGCGCCGGGCCGTCCGCGCGTCGGCGTGCTGCAGGCCGCCATGTCCAACGGCCTCGCGATGGGCTGGAACGAACTCGACGAGGGCTACCGCAAGGCCGTGTGCCACGCGGGCCTGTACGTGCTGCCCGCGCTGCTCGCCTGCGCGGAGGCCGAAGGCGCCTCGCTGCAGGAGATGTTGCGCGCGCTGCTGCTGGGTTACGAGACGGTGACCCGCATCGCCCGCAGCTTCGGCTTTTCGGCGATGCGCATCCACCCGCATGCGTTGCTGTCGCCCGTTGGCGCGGCCGCGGGCGTGGGGTTCCTGCGCCGCCTGCCGCCCGCCGAGTTGCTGTCGGCGATCTCGGGGGCCGCCACCATGGGCATGGCCGGGCCGTTCAACCACGCGCTG
>JAZKIF010000006.1:2796-15612 GCA_040385005.1 Pseudomonadota bacterium | reverse complement strand
CACGCGCTGCAAGGCGTGCTGGCTCGCAACACCTGGGCCGCGCAAGGCGCCGCGAGCGGGCTGGCCGCGCTCGAGTGGGCGCAGTGCGGCATCGGCGGACAAGCCTCTTCGCTGCACGACGTGTACGTGTCCGCGCTCGGCGCTGTCCACATCGACCTGTCGCCGCTGGAGCCCGGCGCCGGCGGCTGGGCCGTGGAATCCGGTTATCACAAGATGAACGCGAGTTGCCAGTACACGCACTCCGCGATCGAGGCGGTGCAGGAGCTGCTGGCCCGCAACCCGGCGCTGTCGGGCGGCGACAACGTGGCCGGCATCGAAGTGCAAGCGCATCCGCTCGGCTTCGCGCTGCAGGACACACGCCCGTCCACCACGCTCGGCGCCAAATTCTCGGTGCCGCATGCGGTGGCCGCGGCGTTCGTGCATGGCAACGGCGGCGTCGCTTCGTTCGATGCGGCGTCGCTGGCCGATCCGCGCATCGCACGCTTGCGCGACGTCACGCGGCTCTCGCCGTTTCCCGAAACGCGCGCCGCGCCGCATGACCGCCCCTCGCGCGTCATCGTCACCGACCGCGATGGCGCCCGTGCCGAAGCCGTGTGCTGGAGCGCGCAAGGCGGCCCCGACCGGCCGTTCCCCGAAGACGCGCTGTGGACGAAGCTGCAGGCGCTGTCCACGCCGCACGCGCCCGGCCTCGCGCCCACGATGCGCGCGCTGGTGACGGCGGTGCAAGCGCCGGACAGTGCGCATGCGCTTGCGCGACCGTGGCGCGAGTGCCTCGGCGAATTGTTCTTGGACGACGCGGCAAATGCCGGCGCGTCCCTTCCCCTGTCTGATTTCAAGAGCTGAATCGTCATGCAAGCAAGTGTTGAAACCGCGACAGCGGATCTGTCCTGGGACATGGAAGTCGACGTGCTCGTCGTCGGCGCGGGGGCCTGCGGCCTGGCCGCCGCGATCGCCGCGCACGACGCCGGCGCGCAGGTGGCGATACTGGAAAAGCGCGACCAACCGGGTGGCAACTCGTCCCTCAGCACGGGCTCGGTCCCCGGCGCGGGCAGCCGCTTCCAGCGCGAAGCGGGCATCGTGGACTCCGCCGACGTGATGGTCGCGGACCTCGAGCGCATCGCGGGCGAGAGCGAGTTGCCACACCTCACGCGGCGCATGGCCGGCATCTCGGCCCAAATCTGCGAATGGCTGGTCGACAGCGTGGGCGCGCGCATGGCGCTCATCACCGACTACTGCCACGTCGGTCACACCGTTCCCCGGTTGCACGCCCCGGTGTCGCGGCGCGGGCAGGATCTGGTCGACGACCTGCTCGCCGCAGTGAGCAAGCGCGACATCCCGCTCGCGACGAACAACCCGGTGCAGACGCTGTACGTCGATGCGCAAGGCGCCGTGATCGGCGTGGCCGTCGATGGCCCGGGCGTGGAGCGTTCGCGCATCCGCGCGAGCAACGTCATCCTCGCATCCAACGGCTTCGCCGCCAACCGCGAACTCGTGGAGAAGTACTGCGCCGAGATCGGCGGCGCGGAGTATTTCGGCGCGCGCGGCAGCGAAGGCGAGGCCGTACTGTGGGCGCAGCAGCTCGGCGCGCGGCTGGCGAACATGCAGGCCTACCAGGGCTACGCGGCGGTCGCTTATCCGCACGGCTCGATCCTGTCGTGGACCACCATCGAGAAAGGCGGCTTCCTGGTGAATGCCGCCGGCGAGCGCTTCGGCAACGAGGACATCGGCTACTCCGCGTATGCGCGCGAAGTGCTGGCGCAGCAGTCGAACGTGTATGCCGTGTTCGATGAACGCATCATGACGCTGGCCTCCAAGGAAGACGAGTTCCGCGAACTGGTGGAGATGGGCGGGCTGAAGAACGCCGGGTCCATCGAAGATCTGGCTGCGTGTTTCGGCTTGCCTGCCGAAGCGCTGGCGCGCACCTTCGCCGACTTCAATGCCGCCGCGGCCGGCAAGCAGGCCGATGCTTTTGGCCGCCAGAAATTCAACCTCGCGCCCTTGAGCGGCCGGCTGTGGACTTGCCGCGTGACGCCGGGTCTCTTCCACACGCAAGGTGGTTTGGCCGTCGACGGCGACGGCCGCGTGCTGCGCGAGGACGGGTCGGTGATTCCCGGCCTGTTCGCGGGTGGCGGTGCGGCGGCGGGCATCAGCGGGCGTGCCGGCGCCGGCGGCTACGCATCGGGGAATGGCCTGCTGACGGCCATCGCGCTGGGCTATTTGTCGGGTCACGCGGCTGCCGCTCGGTTGAAGGACGCGACGTGAGCGCGGACACCACGATGTCCCTGTCGGCACGGATGGCGAAGTTCGCGCACGAGTTGCGGCTGGATGCGATTCCGGCGCCTGTCCTGCATCTGGCGCGATTGCACCTGATCGACGCGATCGGCGTCGGCCTTGCGGCGTCGCGCGTGCCTGCGCATCGCAAGCTGCTGACGCAATTGCGCGCGGAAGGATCGGGCAGCGCGGCTGCGGACAGAGAGGATAGTGGACCTTCCACCGTGTTCGGCTTCTCCGGCGGTGTCGCGCCGCAACTGGCCGCGATGCTCAACGGCACCTCGGTCCATTCGCTGGAATACGACGACACGCACATGGCGTCCATCGTGCACGGCAGCGCGGTGATCGTGCCGGCCGTGCTGGCCGCGGCGGAAGCCAACGCGCTGCAGCTCGACGATGTGCTGCGGCTGGTGGTGGTGGGATGGGAGACGCTGGTGCGCCTGGGCGAAGCCAGCCCCGGCGGCTTCCAGCGCCGCGGCTTCCAGGTCACCTCGGTGGGCGGCGTGATCGTCGCAGCCATGCTCGCCAGCGTGGCACGCGGTGCGAGCGTCGCGCAAACCACGGCGGCCATGGGCATCGCGGGCAGCCAGGCCGGCGGCATCTTCGAGTTCCTCAGCAACGGCTCCAACGTGAAGGCATTGCACCCGGGCTGGGCCGCGCATGCGGGCCTGTGGGCCGCGGGCCTCGCGCAGGCCGGCATGACCGGACCCGAGACGGTGCTCGAAGGCCGCTTCGGCCTGTTCAACACCTACGCCGCGGACGAACAGGCCGGCGCCCGCCTCGCAGCTGCGCTGCGCGATTTGGGCGACAACTGGAAACTGGAAGATGCCGCCTTCAAGTTCTACCCCTGCTGCCACTACATCCACCCGTACCTCGAATGCACGCAGGCGCTGCTCGCACAAGTGACGGCCGGCGGCGGCGTCGAGGCGATCGCTTCCGTGCATTGCCGCGTCGCGCCCGGCGCGGCGACGGTCATCTGCGAGCCGTGGTCCGCCAAGCAGAACCCGCAAAGCGCGAACGAAGCGAAATACAGCCTGCCCTACTGCATCGCGCGCGTGCTGCTCGGCCGCCCGGTCGACGTGCCGGCGATGACGGCGCGGGACATCGATGCCGAATCGGTGGCCCTGTCCTCGCGCATCCAGTGGACGCCGCGCCCGGACAGCCGATTTCCCGAATGCTTCGACGCCGACGTGGAGATCGTGCTCACGAACGGTACTCGCCTGCACCATGCGGTGCCGCAAGTGCTGGGCAGTCCCCAGCGGCCCGCGGGCGAAGCGGCCATCAAGGAAAAATTCGTGCGCAATGCATCGACAGCCCTCGCCGCCAGCGGCAGCGAGCGGCTGTGGCAAAGCGTCATGCAAGCCGGCGGAACGATGCGCGAGTTGCAGCAGTCGCTGCGCGCCACCTGAAAGGAAAATATTCGATGAACAACAACTATGTCTTGCGCGGCGGCACCGTGGTCAGCGCCGAGCGCGAACCCGAATTGCTCGACGTGCTGGTCGAGGACGGTCGCATCGGCGCGCTGCTCGCGCCCGGCAGCCCGGCGCCCGCGCATGTGGCCGAGCGCCGCATCGACGGCCTGCATGTCTTTCCCGGCCTGATCGAAGCGCACCTGCACTTCGGCTTCGGCGAGAAGATCACCGAGTACAGCACCGAGACGGCCCACGCGGCGATCGGCGGCTTCACCACGGTGCTCGGATACTTCCTCAACAACGAGGCCTACAGCGAAGTGTTCAAGCGCGAGCAGGCCTATGCACAGCCACGCGCTCACGTGGACTACGCCTTTCACTTCAGCACCGCGTCGGAGCTGCACCTTAAGGAGCTGGATTCGTACGTGCGCGACTACGGCGTGACCTCGTTCAAGTACTTCATGAACTTCAAGGGCGAGGAAGGACGCTACCTCGGCCTGGACGGCACCGACGACGGCTACTTCCATGCGCTGCTTTCGCGCGCGGGCCGGCTCGGCGACGTCACCATGGTGTGTCACACCGAGAACATCGAGATCGTCAATCGCCTGCGCAACGCGCAGCTGGAGATCGGCATCGACAACCTGCGCCAATGGGAGGCGATCAAGCCGCCGATCACCGAGGCCGAGGCCTGCGTGCGCGCGATGTTCCTGGCCGAGAAGACCGGCGCGAAGATCTACATCCCCCACATGAGCTCGCGCATGGGCCTGGACGAGGTGCGCGCCTGGCGCAAGCGCTACGACCGCGTCTTCGTCGAGACCTGCCCGCACTACCTCACGCACACTTCGGACATGGACCTGGGCGGCATGGGCAAGGCCAACCCGCCGTTTCGCGGCAAGGACGACCAGGACGCGCTGTGGGAGGGCCTGGCCGACGGCGCCATCGACGTCGTGGCGTCCGACCATTGCCCGCGCAAACGCGCCACCAAGGACAAGTCGCTCTGGCTCGCGTCGCAGGGCTTTCCGGGCACCGCCACCATCTTGCCGGTGCTGCTGCACGAGGGTTACCACAAGCGCGGCCTGTCGCTGCGCCGCATCTGCGAGCTGGTGAGCACGGCGCCGGCAAACATCTTCGGCATCGATGCGAAGAAGGGCGCGCTGCGCGCCGGCGCGGACGCCGACATCACGCTGGTGGACTTGAACCTCGAGCGCACCGTGCATCACGAGGAATTGCTCTCGTACTCCGACTACAGCATCTACGACGGCTGGACCTTCAAGGGCTGGGCGACCGAAACCATCGTGCGCGGCACGACCGTCATGCGGGACGGCAAACTCGTGGGCGCGCCGGGCCATGGCCAGTACATATTCCGTACGCTTCAACATCCCAACGAAAGCCAATCATGAGCAAGACACCCCCTTGGGCCGACGTCATCAGCGAGGAAGAACTGCGCGCCTACGCCGCCGCCGGCTTCGGCCGACCCAGTGGCCTGGGCAAGCGGCCCGCGCTTCTCATCATCGACGTGCAGTACCGCACCGTGGGCACCAAGCGCGAGCCGTTCTGGAAAGCCATCGAGGAGTTCCCGACCTCCTGCGGCGATGTCGGCTGGGCCGCCGTCGACGCCATCGTGCCGCTGCTCGCGCTGTTTCGCGAGCGCGGCTGGCCGGTGATGTATCCCTACGTCGCGCCGAAAGTGGCGCACGAGGGCGGGCGGCTGGCCGAGAAGGTGCCGGCCATCATGAACATCTCGGCCAAGGGCTACGAGTTCGTGCAGGAGATCGCGCCGGTCGACGGCGACGTGCTGCTGCCCAAGAAGCACCCCAGCGCGTTCTTCGCGACGGCCTTGTGCAGCCACCTGGTCGACAAGCAGGCCGACACGGTGATCGTGGTGGGCTGCAGCACCAGCGGCTGCGTGCGCGGCACGGTGGTGGACGCCTTCTCGTACAACTTCAAGGTGGCCGTGCCGTACGAATGCGCGTTCGACCGCAGCATCACCTCGCACAAGGTCAACCTCTTTGACCTCGGCCAGAAATACGCCGACGTGTTGCCCACCGCCGACCTGATCGAACAGCTGCGCGCCCTGCCCGCCGCCGCGTAACCGCCATCGCCCCAAGTCCTGAGAAATCCCGGAGCCTCTTCATGAACGAATCCCCCGGCGCGCTGTTCCGCGCCGCGCTGGCGCAGGAAGCGCCGCTGCAGATCGTCGGCGCGATCAACGCCAACCACGCGCTGCTCGCGCAACGCGCTGGCTACCGCGCCATCTACCTCTCGGGCGGAGGCGTGGCCGCGGGCTCGCTGGGCCTGCCCGACCTGGGCATCAACACGCTCGACGACGTGCTCACGGATGTTCGCCGCATCACCGACGTCACGCCGGTGCCGCTGCTGGTCGACATCGACACGGGCTTCGGCCCGAGCGCGTTCAACATCGCGCGCACCGTGCGCAGCCTGATCAAGTTCGGCGCGGCGGCCTGCCACATCGAGGATCAGGCGGGCGCCAAGCGCTGCGGCCACCGGCCCGGCAAGGAGATCGTGCCGACCCAGGAGATGGTCGACCGCGTCAAGGCCGCGGTGGATGCGCGCACCGATTCGCGCTTCTTCGTGATCGCCCGCACGGACGCCATCGCCGGCCAGGGCGTGGACGCCGCGCTCGAGCGCTCGATCCGCCTGGTGGAAGCCGGTGCGGACGCGATCTTCGCCGAAGCGGCGAACGACCTCGACACCTACCGGCGCTTCACGGCGAATGTCGGTGCGCCGGTGCTCGCCAACATCACGGAGTTCGGCAAGACGCCGCTCTTCACGGTGGAGGAGTTGCGCAGCGCCGATGTCGCGATGGTGCTGTACCCGCTCAGCGCGTTCCGCGCCATGAACAAGGCCGCGGAAAACGTCTACGAGGCGATCCGCCGCGACGGCACGCAGAAGGCCGTGCTGGACACCATGCAGACGCGCGACGAGCTGTACGACCGCATCGGCTACCACGCGTTCGAGGACAAGCTGGACGCGTTGTTCAAGGCGCGGGCGGATTAGGGCACGCCGCTCAGGTTGCGGCGGGGGAATTCAGCGCCGCGACAATCGCTTCCCACACACCATCCCGCGCGAGCGCCGGTATCTCCTTGGCCAACACATTGGTGAGGGCACCTTTGTTGGCCTCGATGGAACGGATCACCCGGTCGATCTGCGCGTCGGGCATCTCGATGATGTCCTTGATTGCCGCCCGCGACTGCGCGTGCCTGCGCAGGTAGCGCGATTCCTCGCGCATGTCCTCCGCGATCGTGCGCTGCACGACGCCCGAGAGATACATGACATGCCGGCTCAGGTCCATCTGGCGCCACACATGCCTGGCGCTCTCGTCCCCCGTGAAGCTCAGGTTCGAGGTGATGCCATCCGCATAGGTGACACGCTCGCCAAACCCATATTGGCCGGCGAGGGAGGTCATCAGGGGACGGGAGATGACCTCCAGGATGCGGTCATAGGCGCGCCGCTCGGCGCCATCGCTGGTGATCAGCGATGAGACCGGCACGATGATCGGATCCCGCACGGCACCATCGCGGCGCAGGAGATCGTTGATCAGGAACCGGTGAACGCGGCCATTGCCGTCCGCGAGCGGATGGATGTACACGAAGCCGAATGCCGCAACGGCGCTTCGCATGATCGGCGACTGCCCATGCGTCCTGTCGATGAAGGCTGCGATCCCCTCCAGCATCGTGCGCAGGTCCTGCGCCGGCGGCGCGATGTAATGGACGACTTCCTGGTAACCGTGGGCCTCGCCCACGAAGACCGGAGAGCTGCGCAGGCCGAACTGCCGCAGCGACGTGACCGCCCCCAGAATCTCCGACTGCAGTTCGGCCAGCGCGGTTTCGGTCAGGGGCAATTCGCCTTGACCTGTGCGCCGGCCCAGCACGCCCGCGAAACGCTGGATGCGGTCCGCCTTGTCCGCCTCGCCCTCGATCGCGAAGCTCGAGCGGCTCTCGCGCATCGTCATCCAGACCGCGGACTTCATCAGCAGGTCTTCGCCGAATTCGCGGCCCAGGTCCGCAAGGAGCGCCGCCACATCGAGATTCATGCTCTGGAGCATCTGGGGCGTCTTGCGAACGATGGGGCAGAAGGCGGGTGTTCCGGGCATGTTGTCGCGCACCCGCCACCGACGGTTCGGGACGGCCTTGGCGGGGGATGCGGCCACCACAAGGTCGGCATCGAGCACGTCGACATACCCCACCGGGACGGAAGGCGCCACCGACAGCTGCCTGCCCGTCAGCCACTCGTACAGGAAGCACGCCCTGCGGACATATTGGCCTGTCGGCTCGTCGTTGAACCAGGCCACAAGGTCTGCGCCATCGCACGCCGAGAACAACCGCGACAGAAGCTCCAGGTGCGGGGCTTCGCGCTTCAAATGAAAGGTGAGGTGACCGCGAAGCGAATCGTCCGGCCGCATCGATTCCACGAAGGTTTCCCGGGTCTGGCCGTCCTCGATGTGTGAGGATCGTCTGCGGCCAATGTTGCTGATGGTGGCAAGCGGCATGACCAGATCGAGCCCAAACTGCCGAGCCAGCCAGGCGCCTCCGACAGCGTCCGCGGGGTTATCCATCCGCGCATTCTGCCAAAAATCGATCTCGTTTGCGCAAAAACGTTCACGAAGTGCTGTTTTTTCGCAAAATCGATATTGCCAGGCACCTCTACAGCACGCTCTCAGCTCCAGTTCAAGTACAACCACACGCTCCCCGCCGCGCCGATCAGCCACAGCAGCCAGGTCTGCGGCACCGCATACGGGTAGAGCATCATCGCGACGCCAGCCCATTTCAAGGCGGGCTTCTCCACCTTCCTGCCCCTGCGCCAGGCGGCGTAGCCCACGAGGCCGAAGAGCAGCAGGCCGGCCAGGTACATGGGAGTCGGCAGGGCGATGCCCAGAGCGGAAAGATCAGGCATCCGAACCCGATCGCGGACGCGGCGCCCCGATCACTGCGGCGCCGCCTCGACGTCGTACGAGCCGAAGACCTGCCGCGCAGGACGCGTTTCCGGCAGGATGTAGACGATGCCGTCGGTGCCGGTGAACGTCGGGTTCACCACCGTGTCGTAGAACTTCACCGGCACGTTGATGCAGCCGTAGGTGATGCGGTTGTCCAGCGGGCTCGGAGACTCCAGGCGCTGCGCGCGCCGCTCCCTGGGCGAGCCCGGGACGACGCGATGCAGCGAGACCGCGTTGTCGTAGTCGACCCACAGCAACTCCTCGCCCTTCGGGTCGCGCGCCAGCGACGCGACGAAGCGCCCGGCCGGCGTGGTGCGCTCCTCGGGACGGATGCTGGAGATCTTGCGATTCCCGATGCCGGGCACGGAATCGTCTCCGACAGCGAGGCCCACCAGCGCGGCGGTGGCGCCGAGCAAACGGCCCTTGCCGTCGAACACGAACACGCGCGCCTGCACCTTGTCGATGACCATGAACGGCAGGCCCTTGTGATTCGCCGTCGCCAGCGCCCAGTTCGCTAGTTCGCGCGCATCGGCCGATGGCGTCTGGTTCGCGAAATCGATGCGCGTCGTCGCGGGGGCCGAAGCGGGTTCCGGAACAGCGTCCGCGGCCATCGCGGGCGCGGCAAGGAACGCGGAAACAACCATGCTCAGCAGGAACCACCTCATGCTTTTTCTCCAATGGGACGGGGCGCTGCCGAGCTTACCCGGTCAGCGCGCTTTCTTGTCCCCTGAACGACAGAAGCGGAGCCTGGGCTCCGCTTCTTTACTCAAGCAACCGATCAATAACGGCCGGGCTTGGCGGGCCGGTCCGGCGGCGAGTAGGCCGGCGGCGGGGGCGGCGGGGGGGCCATCACCGGCGCGGGAGCAGGAGGGGGCGGTGGTTCGACGGCACGCGGAGCCGGCGGCGGGGGCGGCGGCGGAGCCGCGACAACCGGCGGCGCCACGTAGGTTTGCGTCATGGGCGCGCGCGCCTTCTCGCCGAAGTAGTACACCAGGCCAACCGACGCCATGTCGATGTTGCCCTTGTTGCGGATCGGATCCTTGATGCGATAGCGCTCGATCTCGGCGCGCACCGACCAGTTGTCGTTGAAGGCATATTCCAGGCCGGCGCCGACCTTCAGGTTGGTGCCGTTGGAGCGGGGATTGGAGCCGTTGAAAGGCACGGCGCCGATGTTGGTGAAGTGCGTGCGGTTCTGCGCATACGCGGCGCCGACGCGGCCGAAGGCCGAGAAGCGGTCCGTGATCGGCAGGATGCCCACCACGTCGATGTTCACGCCGCGAACGTCGGAGATGCCGTTCAAGGTGCCCGCCGGTGTGGTGTTGAAAGAGTAGCGGTTGTCGCCGAGGTCGAAGAAACCGCCCTCGATCGCGAAGTTGCGCGTGAGGCGGTAGCCGCCGTACAGCTTATAGGCCGACTTGTAGCGATCGCGCTCGGATGTCGACGTCACGGCGAAGCCGGGACCGGTGAGCGGAACGATGGTGGCGGGAAAGTCGAAATCGGCCTTGGATTGGCCGATGTTGCCGCCGACGTACCACTGCTGCGGTTCCGCGGCGAAGGCCGAGGTGGCGCCCAGGACAACCAGGGTCACCAGGCTGAGCTTGTGCATGTTCGCTGAAAGTTTGTTGTTCATTCGATCCCTTTGGGGTTGAAGCGCAAAGGTGAATACCGTTGCCGGACGCGAGTATCTCCGCGCTGTCCCGGCAACGGCGGCGTCGCGATGACCAACTCAGCGTGGAAACAACGCGATTACAAGAAGACGCGGCATCCGCCTACAAGTCCTGGCCCGGCTGCTCATCCACGAGCGCTTTCAGCACGCGTGGCGGCGACATCGGCAGATCGCGCAGCCGCAAACCCACCGCGTTGTGAATCGCGTTTGCGATCGTCGCGAGCGGCGGAATGATCGGCACTTCGCCGCATCCGCGCACGCCGTACGGATGATTCGGGTTCGGCACTTCGACGAGCACGGTATCGATGCGCGGCAAGTCGGAAGCCACGGGCACGCGGTAATCGAGGAAGCCGGCGTTCTGCAATCTGCCGTCCGCGCCGTAAACGTATTCCTCGTTCAGCGCCCAGCCGATGCCTTGCGCCACGCCGCCCTGCAGCTGGCCTTCGACATACGCGGGATGGATCGCCTTGCCGACATCCTGCAGCGCGGTGTAGCGCACCACTTTCACGGCGCCGGTTTCACGGTCGACTTCCACGTCCGCGATGTGCGCGCCGAAGCCCGGCCCCGCGCCCTGCACGTTCAGCTCCGCGTGCCCGGCGATGCTGCCGCCCGTCTTTCCCGCGACCTTCGCGATCTCCTGCAGCGTCATCGGCTCGAACATCCTCGACGCGCCCGCGGCTGGTTCGGCGCGGCCATCTTTCCACACCACGTCTTCCACCGGCACTTCGCGAATCTTCGCCGCGCGCTGGCGCAATTTCTCGATCACGCCTCGCGCCGCCATCACGCAGGCCACGCCGCCCGCGAAGGTCCCGCGACTGCCCGCGGTGACGAAGTTGAAGCCGAGCGCAGCGGTGTCGCCGATGGTCACCCTCACCCGGTCCATCGCGATGCCCATCGCCTCGGCCACCATCATCGACAGCGATGCGCGATGACCGCCGGCGACGTCCACCGTCCCCACGATCAACGCGAGCGTACCGTCCTCATTGAGATTGAGAGACACCGACGTCTCGCTACCGAGGTTGGGCCAGAAACCGGTGGCGACGCCGCGGCCCTGATTCGGCCCGAGCGGCGCGGTGTAGTGCGGGTGCGCCTTGAGCGCCTGCAGCGTTTCGATATAGCCGATCTTCCCGAGGATGGGGCCGTAACAGGTGCGCGTGCCTTCCTTCGCCGCGTTCTTCAAGCGGAAATCGATCGGGTCCATGCCCAGCCTTTGCGCCATCTCGTCGATGACGCATTCGACCGCGAACGTGGTGATCGGCGCGCCGGGCGCGCGGTAGGCCGCGACCTTCGGGCGATTCACCGTGACGTCGTTGCCCACCACGAGCACGTTCTCGAGGTCGTAGCGGGTGAACGTCGCGCGCGATGCCGGCAGCACCGGCGAGCCCGCGAACGCGCCGGCCTGGTAGTTCAACTCGGCCTGCGCCGCGACGATGCGGCCGTCGTTCTTCGCGCCGATCCTGATCGTCACGTTGGCGCCCGGGCCGGGGCCTGTCGCGCGGAACACTTCCTCGCGCGTCATCACCATCTTCACCGGCCGGTGCGACTTGCGCGCGAGCAGGATCGCCAGCGGCTCGTTGTACACATTGTTCTTTCCGCCGAAGCCGCCGCCGATCTCCGTCGGGATCACGCGGATCTTCGAGACGTCCATCTTCAGCAGCTTGGCGCACTGACTCCGGTACACGAACGGCCCTTGCGTCGCAACCCACAAGTCCACCTGTCCGTCTTCGGTGCAACTGGCCACGCACGCCTGCGGCTCGATGTAGCCCTGGTGGACCGGCTTGGTGTTGAACTCGCGCTCGATGATCACGTCGGCCTGGCGGAATCCTTCCGCGACGTCGCCGAGTTTGAACTCCAGGCGCTTCGCGATGTTGGAAGCGCGCGCGGGCTTCGGCGTGACGCCGGCGGTGAACTGCTGCTCGTGCAACAGCGGCGCATCGGCGCGCATCGCCTGCACGACGTCGATGACATGCGGCAGCACGTCGTACTCCACGCGGATGAGCTCCAGCGCCTCGCGCGCGATCGCTTCACTCACCGCCGCCACGGCCGCGACCGGATGGCCGTCGTAGAGCACCTTTTCGCGCGCCATCACGTGGCGCGTGAAATCGCGGTAGTTCACCATCAGCTCACCGACCGCGACGTGCTCCTCGGGCATGTCCTCGAAATCGTCACGCGTGACGACGGCCTTCACGCCGGGCAGCGCCTGCGCCGCGGAAACATCGATGGAGAGAATTCGCGCATGCGCATGCGGGCTGCGCAGCACCTTGCCGATCAACTGGCCCGGCAAATCATGGTCGGCGCCGTAGCGCGCGCGACCCGTCACCTTGTCTTCGCCGTCGGGCCGCAGCGGACGCGTGCCGACGATCTTCCAGTCCTTCTCTTCGTAAGTGGGTTGGCCGTTCATGCCTGCACCCCCGGCTGATACTTCCAAAAACCACCCGTAGGTCCCCCGCGGGTGACCGTGATCACGCCACGATCGCCGGGCTTCGCGTCCCGCTCCTCGGCCGCGACGCTCACCA
>JAZKIF010000006.1:0-2786 GCA_040385005.1 Pseudomonadota bacterium | reverse complement strand
TTCCCGCATTTCCTTCGCCGCGTCCAGCACCGCGTCGATGATCTTCGTGTAGCCGGTGCAGCGGCACAGGTTGCCCGCGAGCCACAGGCGCGCCTCCTCTTCGGTCGGATCGGGATTGACCTCGAGCAGCGCCTTCGCGGCGACCAGGATGCCCGGCGTGCAGATGCCGCATTGCAGCGCGGCGTGCTCGATGAACTTGCGCTGCAGCGGATGCAGCTGCGCGCCCACGGCCATGCCTTCGATGGTCTGAATGGATTTGCCGCGCGCTTCCACCGCGAGCACCAGGCACGAGCACACCAGCGCGCCGTCCAGCCTGACGCTGCACGCGCCGCAGTCGCCGGTGCCGCAGCCTTCTTTCGTGCCGGTGAGCCGCAGTTCACCGCGCAGCGCCTCCAGCAATGTCTGGTCGGTTTCGCACAGGAACTCGACCGCGTCGCCGTTGACGATCGCATTCACATGATTCTTTGCCATCAGCCGTTCCTTTGCGCGCGTTCCAGCGCCGCCTGCGCCGCGCGGCGTGCCAGCACGCCCGCGACCTTGATCCGAAATTCCCGCGTACCGCGTTTGTCGTCGATGGGACGGCACGCGGCGCTGGCAGCTTCGGCGAGACGCGCGAGCGCGGCTGCGTCGACCTTCGTGCCGATCAACGTCGCCGCCGCTTCCGGCACCCGCAACGCGCGCTCTGCAACGGCGCCAAGACTCACGCGCGCCTGCCGGCAGACGCCGCCTTCATCCAGCGTGAGGTTCACGCCGACACCGACGACAGCGATGTCCATCTCCGTGCGCGGCGTGAAGCGCAGGTACGCGTCGCCCGAGCGCAGCGGCCTGCGCGCCAGCAGGAACGACACGATGGTTTCGCCTTGCGCCAGCGATGTCTTGCCCGGCGCGATCGCGATCTCTTCGACCGGCACTTCGCGCGAGCCCTTCGGCCCCGCGATGATCGCAATGGCACCCGCCGCGATCAGCGCGGGCACGCTGTCCGCGCCCGGCGAGGCGTTGCAGAGATTGCCGCCCAGCGTCGCGCGGCCCTTGACCTGGATCGAGCCGATCATGCGCACGCCGTCCACGATGCCGGGCCATGTGCGCGCGAAGCTTTCATGCCCCATCAACGCCATGCAAGGTACCGCGGCCCCGACGCGATACGCGCCGTCTTCCAAAGTGACGGACCGCATCTGCGGAATGTTCTTGATGTCAACGATCAGCGCGGGCTTGAGGCGACCGCCGCGCATGTGGACCAGCAGGTCGGTGCCGCCGGCGAGCAGCCTTGCGTCGCCCCCAGCGCCGGCAAGCAGGCTCACCGCCGCTTCGATGCTTTCGGGTACTTCATAGCGCATGCGCGCCTCCCTGTTTCATGTGCACGGCGTCTACTCCACCTTGATGTTGGCGGCGGAGATCACCTTGCCCCACTTGCCGAACTCGTTGTTGATGAACGCGGCGAATTCGGGTTGCGTCATGGTCATCGGGTCCGCGCCCTGCTCCGCGAGCCAGGCCTGCATGCGCGGCGACTTGATGACGTCGATGACGTCCCCGGAAATCTTCTTCGTCAAGTCCGCGGGCATGTTGCCCGGCGCGAACATCGCGAACCACGGCGTCGCCTGGAAACCCTTGACGCCCGACTCGTCGATCGTCGGAACGTCCGGCAGCACCGGCGAGCGCTTGAGCGAGGTCACGCCCAGCGCGCGCAGCTTGCCGCTCTTGATTTGCGGCAGCATCGACGGCATGGAGTCGAACATCATCGCGATGTGCCCGCCGAGCAGGTCGGTGAGCGCGGGCGCCGCGCCCTTGTAGCTGACGGAAACCAGGTCGAGCCCGGCCAGCTGCCCGAGCATCTCGCCCGCGATGTGGCTCGCGCCGCCGACGCCCGACGCGCCGAAGCTCACCTTGCCCGGCCGCTCCTTCGCGTACTTGATCAGCTCCTGCACGTTCTTCACCGGCAGCGCGGGATTGACGACCAGCACGTTCGGCATGGCCGCCACCATCGAGATCGGCGTGAAGTCCTTGCGCGTGTCGTACGGCAGGGTCTTCATGAGGCTGGGGTTGATCACGTGGTGCGTCGCGACCAGCATCAACGTGTAGCCGTTCGCGGGCGAGCGCGCCAGCTGGTCGGAGCCGATGGTGCCGCTCGCGCCGGGACGGTTGTCGATGACCACCGGCACGCCCCATTTCTGGCTGAGCTCGACGCCCATCTGGCGTCCGAGGATGTCGGCGGTGCCGCCCGGCGCCCAGGGGACGATGATCTTGACGGGCTGCGAGGGGAATGTCTGGGCGACGGCGCTGCCCGGCGCGGTGAATGTGCCCAGCACGGCCAGCCCGAGGGCGGCGAATCTCTTCCAGGATTTCATGAATGTCTCGGGTGTGATTTGGGAGGAATGTTAACGCTAACGCGAAGCTTCCGTACTCTTCACGAATCGGGGGCTGTTGTCAATGGCGGAGCACGTTGGCTGCCGGTAAGAAATGCGCTGATTGGGTGGCGGTCGGCCGCTGGCCGGGGGTGGGTCGTTCTCCGGAGACCGCGCGGGCGGAGACCGGGGCTTGCATTGTTCGTGTCGTCAACATAGCTGCTGGCGGGCCATGTCTCGTACGACCGCGAATGCACCTGCGCCCGACCCACCCCCAGCCATCGGCCTCGGCGTCGCGCGCGGACGATCCATCGCCAATAGCCAACAGCCAATAGCCAATAGCCAACAACCCGAAGGTCCAGGCGTTCGAGTGCCGCGCAGTACTCGCGGCACGCACGGACGCAACGATGAGGCCGGTGGCTGGGGTGGGTCGGGCGCAGGTGCATT
>JAZKIF010000005.1:14463-85296 GCA_040385005.1 Pseudomonadota bacterium | reverse complement strand
TGAGCTACCAGTACCTGGTCGGCGCCGAGATCGACTACAAGGAAGACCTGCAGGGCGCCCAGTTCGTCATCAAGAACCCGAACGCCACCAGCACCTGCGGCTGCGGCTCGAGCTTCTCGCCGTAAGCGTCGCGACCGGCGTCACGCCGGGTAGATGCATCCCAACACACGGGCGCCTCGAGCGCCCGTTGTGCTTTCCAGCTCCAGCGTTTCGCGCCGCACGGTCTTGCGCGCGAGCCACGCGAAGGCGGTTGCTTCGACTTGCAAGGGCGGCAAGCCGGCATCGGCGCTCGACATGACCGAGGTGCCAGGCAGCAAAGTGCGCAGGCGGTTCATCAAATGCGTGTTGAGCGCGCCGCCGCCGCACACGATCAACCGCGCAAGATCTGGCTCGTGCCTCAGCACATCCGAGCTGCACGCGCGCGCCGTCAACTCGGCCAGGGTGGCCTGAATGTCCACCGCTTGCGCGCTCGCGTGAGTCCGCATCACCGACTCCAGCCAACCCGTGTTGAACAGGTCCCGCCCCGTGCTCTTGGGCGGCGCCTTCGCGAAGTACGGCTCCGCCAGCATGGTCTGCAGGAGGTCGGGGATCACGCAGCCTGATCCTGCCCATTGCCCTTGGTTATCGAACGCTCGACCGAGGTGTTTCTCGGCCATGAAGTCCATGAGTGCATTGCCCGGTCCGCAATCGAATCCGATCATCGAGCCGTCGGCGCGAAGCAGTGTGAGGTTCGAGATTCCGCCGATGTTCAGCACGCCCACGGCCTCGCCCGCACGCCGGAACATCGCCTGGTGGAAGAACGGCGCGAGAGGCGCGCCCTGTCCGCCGGCGGCGACATCGCGGCTTCGGAAATCGCACGCGACATCGATGCGTGTGAGTTCGGCGAGCAGCGCGGGCTGGCACAGCTGCAGGGTGTAGCCGGTGCCGTCGAATTCCTGCGGGCGATGACGCACCGTCTGCCCATGCGCGCCGATTGCCTTTACTACTTCGCGACCTACGCGCGAATGCACGAGCAATTCTTCCGTCACCCCCGCGTAGACGCGCATCAACCCATTGCCGGCGAGCGCCGCGCGATGCAACTCGTCCGCGCCGGATGCATTCAACGCCAGGAGTTCGGCGCGAAGCTCAGGGGGAAACAATGCGCTCGCGTGATGCACCACGAGCGGCGTGTTGGCGGAGAAATCGACCAGCACGCCATCCACGCCGTCGAGCGACGTGCCGGACATGAGGCCGATGTAGAGATCAGGCATGCGGCGATGTTAGCGCCATGCCGAGCGATCAGTCGGCGCTGGCGACCTTGCGGTCCGACTGGACCGAAGCGAGTTGCATGCGCATGGCCTGGGCCATGCGATCGAACGCCGGGCGCGATTGCGCGGACAGCACCGCCGATTCCGCGCCATGACGCGCGATCGTGGTCGGATCCTTGTGCATGCCGTTGACGCGGAATTCGAAGTGCAGGTGCGGGCCCGTGGCCCAGCCGGTCGATCCGACGGCGCCGACACTCTGGGACTGGTGCACCGGCTGCCCCTTGCGCACGTCGATTCGGCTCAGGTGAGCGTAAAGCGTTTCGTCCGTGTTGTTGTGACGAACGATGACGACATTGCCGAAGCCGTTTTGCACGCCCGCGAATTCCACGACGCCTTCGCCCACGGCGCGCACCGGTGTGCCGGTCGCCGCGCCATAGTCCACGCCCAGGTGGGCCTTCCATTGGTGCAGGATCGGGTGGAAGCGATTCGCGAAGCCGCTCGTCACGCGCGAGAACTCCATCGGCGAAGCGAGGTAGGACGTGTCCAGCGCCTTGCCGTCCAGCGAGTAGTAGGCGCCCTTGTGACCGGGCTCCTGGAACCACATCGCCTGGTGGAGCTTGCCCTTGTTCTGGAATTCCACGGAGAGGATGCGGCCGGTGCGCATCGGCTCGCCATCGGCCTCCAGCGCCTCGTACACGACATTGAAGCGGTCGCCGCTGTGCAGCGAGCGATGGAAGTCGATGTCGCCGGAGAAGATCTCGATCATCTGGCCGATGACCGCGTCCGGGACCCGCGCATCGTCCGCCGCGGCGAAGAGCGACGTGCGGATGCTCGCGCCGCTCACACGTGTGGACGCCACGAGCGGCGCCGACTCGACGCGCGAAACAAATCCGCCGAATTGCAGGTTGCGTTCGATGACGAGGCGCTTGAACGTGCCGTCATCGCCGGGCGTCCAGCGCATGCTGAATTTTTGCAGGGCCTCCGTGTCGCTGGCCTCCACCGTGACGACGCGGCCGGCGCGCCCCAGCACCTGGGTGCGGAACGTGTTGTCGGTGCGCAGGAAGGCCGCGGCGGCCGGGTCGCTCACACCCAGTCGCGCGAGGAGCGAATCGGCGGTGTCGCTGGAGCGCGAAACTTCCGAGCGGAAAAGATTGAAGCGATGCACGTCCAGCGCTTCGACCTGCTGCTGCAGCGGAAGCGGATTCACCGCTTCGAGCACTTCACGCACCGGCAGGTCCGCGGGATCGGGCGCGAAGGAGGCGACAGCGAATGCGCCGCCACCACCGAACAACAGCACCGCGGCGATGAGGGCCGTGATTTGCTTCGGGTGATGCTCCAGCGCGTGCGCTGTGCGGGCCAAAAGCTTTTCACCGGCGGCGATCAAACCGTTTGTCAAAGGCGCGTCCTGAATAGAGAGGAAAACTGCGAGGAATTCCGTTTGTCCTACATCCCGTGTAGGCGAATCCCCACGGCACCTCGCGCTCGCCCCCTACAGGGGAAGAAGCGGGAACTAGAATCCGGCTTCGCGAAAGCTGGGGGGAGTATATCGGCAGAGCCACCCCCTCAGCTAGAAAAAATCCTTATGAATCAAGCACCTGTTACAAAATTTCCCGTCACGGACAGCGTTCGCGAAGCCATGCGCGTCTCCCTTCGCGGCACGGAAGAGCTGATCCCGCAGGAAGACTGGCTCGCCAAGCTCGCCCGGTCCGAAGCGACGAAGATTCCGCTGCGAATCAAGCTGGGCCTGGACCCCACGGCGCCCGACATCCATGTCGGCCACACCGTCGTCCTGAACAAGATGCGGCAGTTGCAAGACCTGGGCCACACGGTGATCTTCCTGATCGGGGATTTCACGTCCATGATCGGCGACCCGTCGGGGCGCAACACGACTCGCCCGCCGCTCACCGTGGAGCAGATCAAGTCCAACGCCGAGACCTATTACAAGCAGGCCAGCCTGGTCCTCGATCCGGCTAAGACCGAGATTCGTTACAACAGTGAGTGGAGCGACCCGCTGGGGGCGCGCGGCATGATCCAGCTCGCCGCGAAGTACACCGTGGCCCGCATGATGGAGCGCAACGACTTCCACGACCGCTTCAAGGCCGGCACGTCGATCAGCGTGCATGAGTTCCTCTATCCGCTGATGCAGGGCTACGACTCCGTGGCGCTCAAGAGCGACCTGGAACTCGGCGGCACCGACCAGAAGTTCAACCTGCTGATGGGCCGGCACCTGCAGCAGGAATACGGGCAGGAGCCCCAGTGCATCCTCACCATGCCGCTGCTCGAAGGCCTCGACGGCGTGGAGAAGATGTCCAAGAGCAAGAACAACTACATCGGCATCAACGAGGACGCCAACAGCATGTTCGCGAAAGTGCTGTCGATTTCCGACGACCTGATGTGGCGGTGGTTCACGCTGCTGAGTTTCCGCAGCGAAGCAGAGATTGAGGCGTTGAAAAAAGAGATCGAAGGCGGTCGCAATCCGAAGGACGCGAAGGTGATGCTCGCGAAGGAAATCACCGCGCGCTTTCACAGCGTGCAGGCGGCGGACTCAGCGGAGCAGGACTTCATCAACCGCAGCAAGGGCGGCGTGCCCGATGACATTCCCGAGGTGACGCTTTCCGGCGCGCCGTTGGGCATCGGCGCGCTCTTGAAGCAGGCAGGACTCGCGCCATCGTCGAGCGAGGCGAATCGCCTGATCGAAGGCGGGGGTGTGCGAGTCGATTCCAGCGTGGTCAGCGACAAGGGACTCAAGCTCGAAGCGGGCACCTACGTCCTGCAGGTCGGCAAGCGCAAATTCGCGCGCGTCACGCTCGCATAGGCCAAGTGCCTTTGCCCGCGGTCGATGTGTCTATCTTGTACAGCCAATGTACAATTGACACATGATCACCAATATCGACATCGACGAAGAACTCGTCGCCGAGGCCATCCGGATTTCGGGCGCGCGCACCAAGCGCGAAGTGGTCGACCGCGCCTTGCGCGAGATGGTGGCCCGCGCCGCGCGCCCGCGTTTTCGGGATTTCGCGGGTGTCGGCGACATCGATCCCGCCTACGACCCCAAGGCGCCGGAGGTCCGCGAGCCCGCCGAGGTGGGGCGCTACCAGGTGGAGGAGGGCCGGCCTGCTTACAAGGCGGTCGTGAAGGCACCCGACGTGAGGAAGGCCGGGGCAAGCAAGCCCGCCGCGAAAAAGCCGGCCAGAAAGCGCTGATGCTGATCGTCGATTCATCCGTCTGGATCAACCGCTCGCGCAACATCGACACCGATTCCACGCGCTTCGTGGACTACCGCGACGGCGAGGAGGAGATCGCCGTCACCGGCGTGATCGTGCAGGAGGTGTTGCAAGGCTCGCGCTCCAATGCCGGTTTCGAGCAGCTCCGCGACATGTTCCTCGCCATGCCGCTGCTCGAGCCCGATGGGTTCGCCACCTACGACCTCGCGGCGCAGCTGTATCGCCGCGCGCGTTCGCTGGGCCTCACCATCCGCAAGCCGTCGGACTGCCTGATCGCGGCCATCGCGCTGGAGCACGGCGCGCTGCTGGTGCACAACGACCGGGACTTCCAGGCGCTGGCTCACGTGGAGCCGGCGCTGATGGTCTATCCGGGCCGTCCGCACTGAACGCCGTGCGCCGGGTTCAGCGCGCCCCGGCCTGCTCCAGCATCCGCGCCATCTCGCCGAAGCCTCGCGAACGCGCCAACTTCAACGGTGTGTTCCCCTGACGATCGGCAAGTTGAAGATTCGCGCCGGCATCGATCAAGGCCTTGAGCGTCGCCTGGTGGCGCGCGCCGCCGTTGCCCAGCACGATGCTCTCGATCACGGCGGTCCAATGCAGATTGTTGACGTGGTCCAGCGGCGCGCCCGCGGCGATCAGCTGCCGCACCACGCCGTCGTGGCCCAGGTGCGCAGCCGCGATCAGCGCGGTGCCGTCGTAGCGGCTCGTGACCTGCTTCGCGCTCGCGCCGAGCGAGAGCAGCACGCGCAAGGTCTCTTCGTCGTCGGCAACCGATGCGATCGTCACGCCGTCGTAGCGGTCGCTCTCCAGCAGGTCGATGCCGGCGCGCGCCTTCACGAGTGCGCGGATCGCATCGCGCTGCCTGGCGAATGTCGCGACATGCAGTGGCGTGCGGCCGTTGCCGTCGCGCGCATTTGCGTCGGCGCCGGCCACCGCCAGCGCGGCGATCTGAGTCGCATCTCCGCGGTGCGCGGCGGCATGCATCCCCTTGTACGCGGCAGCCTCGGCGGGCGTCGGGCCGACCTGCGCGAACGCAGCCGACGTGACGAGCGCGAAAGCGGCGGAAATCAACACGCGGCGCAAGTGCCTCATTTCAGCAGGTCTTTGATCTTGTCGAGGCTGGCCATCGCGCATTGTTCGTCGAGATGGCCGCCGGGCGCACCACCGACGCCCACCGCGCCGATGGTCTCGTTGCCGACCTTGATCGGGACGCCGCCGCCGAGCAGCAGGAAGCCGGGGAGGTACACGAGGTTCGCGCCGGCCGGGTTCTTCTGCGCGCCCTCCATCATCGCCTGCGTGGTGTTCTTCGCCGACGCGGAGGTCCAGGCCTTCTGCTGGCTGGACGCGAGCGTGTGCGGGCCGGCGTTGTCGGCGCGCTGGATGGCGCGGACCACGCCGGCGCGGTCGACGACTGTTGCCGCGACGGCATATCCGTTGCCCGCGCAGGCGGCGACTGCGCCCGCGGCAACCTGGTTGGCGAGGTCGAGGGAAATGTTCTTCTCGACGCGAACGGCTTGCGCCTGCGCGGTGCCGGTGCCCAGGGCGAGTGCGGCGATGAGGATGGTGACGGAAACGCGGTTTTGCATGGAGTTCTCCTTGGGCTGACGGTTCGAGCAACCGTTGGGAGAACTGTAGGGACCGCGCCCGCCGTCGGCCATTCGTGCGGCTACGAGAAGCGCACCGTAAAACTACGGAGTGGCTAGGCCACGCCGCTTTCGTCCACGACAGCGGCGTACTGCCGGATCAATTGCGCGAGCGAGGCCGTCTCCAGCTTCTCGAACAGGTTGGCGCGATGCGATTCCACCGTGCGCGGCGACAGCGTGAGGGCGCGCGCTATCTCCTTGTTGGTGAGGCCCGCGACGATCAGGCCCAGCACTTCGCGCTCCCGCGCGGACAATTGCGCGTACCGCTCGCGCGCCTCGCGGCCGGCAGACACGCGCTCGCGCGACTTGACGTTCTGCCGCACCGCGTTCTGCAGCGCCTCCAGCAGCGCTTCGTCGTCGACCGGTTTCTCCAGGAACTCCGCCGCGCCGGCCTTGAAGGCACGGCGGCACATCTCCACCGTTCCATGGCCCGTGAGCATGATGACGGGCTGGTCCACCCCTTGCGCGACCAGCGTGTCGAGCACCGTGAGTCCGCTGATGCCGGGCATCCGGACGTCAAGCACGATCGCGCCGATGGCGTTCCGGTCGAACCCGGCGAGGAAGGCCTGCGGATCGCTCCACGGCTGCACGCGCAAACCGACGGTTCCGATGAGCAGCGCGAGACTCGCGCGCACCGCCTCGTCATCGTCGATGAGGTGGATGAGGGGCGAGAGCGGTGCGTTCATGTCGTGGCCAGCGGCAAGGTCAATCGGAACTCCGCGCCACGCGGGGTGTGATGGGCGGCCTGCAAGCGCCCGCCCATTCCGGCGGCCAGCGTCTCGCACAAACTCAGGCCGAGGCCCAGGCCGCCGTCGCGGGTCGTGAAGAAGGGCTCGAAGATGCGCGGCATCGCGTCGGCGGCGATGCCGGGGCCGGTGTCGGTCACACGCAGGATTCCGTCGTGGGCCGTGGATTCGATATCGACGGTGAGGTTTCGCTCGCCGGAGGGAACCTGGTCAAGCGCCTGAAGCGCGTTCATCAGCAGGTTGTGCACGATCTGCTCCAGGGCAACCGGCTCGGCGGCGACCCGTACCGGCGCGGCATCGGCAATCCGCGCTGTGACATGCCGCCGCGTGAATTCCGGCTCAAGCAGGTAGAAGGCATTGCGCACGGCGTCCTGCAGCGCCACCGGGCGTGCCTGCGCGCTCGAATCGGGGCGTTCAACCGCATGCCGCAAGCGACCTACGACATCCGAAGCCCGCCGTCCCTGCTGCACGGCCTGCGCCATGGCGTCGCGTGCTGTCGCGAGGTCCGGCGGATCGTCGTCGAGCATGCGACGTGCGGCCTGCGTGTTCGCGATCACCGCCGTGAGCGGTTGGTTGAGCTCGTGCGCCATCCCCGCGGCGAGTTCGCCCATCGCGTTCAGGCGAGCGACTTGCCCGAGGCGCAGCAGTTCCTCCGCGCGTTCGCGAGCGGCGCGTTGACGCTGCAGCGAGCGGACACCGGTCAGCAGGGCGGCCGATGCAACGGCCCACGCAACGATCCACGCCCAAGGCAGTTCGCCCCATCCCACAGTGCGCACGGCAACGACGTCGAAAGGCTGGCTGTCCGCAGCCAGGTGCTTGTGGAAATCGAACGTCCAGCCCGCGCCCTGAACCCGCCCGGGCTGTACGACGTAATGTTGTCCCGCATGCTCGAGCAACACCTGCACGAGGCTCGTCTCGCGCGGCATCGGCCATTCGGCCCACGGTACGATGGCGGCGAGATCGAGCGTTAGCGCGAAGCTCGCCGGATCGGCGCCGAGGACCATGCGATAGCGCCCACGCGCAAAGTCCGCGTCGGCAAGGGCGGGACGGCGCTGCGAGCGCGATACCGCTTCCGCCGCTTGCAGTGCGGCATCCGGCCACGCCGCTGTTCCGTCGCGCCGCTGCACGGCGAGGATCTGCGGGTAGACCGAGGGCAGCCGTTGTTCGGCCGGATCGCCGGCCGACGCCGGCTGCAGCAGGGCCAGGGTCGCGAGCACCGCGTCATGCTGCACGGCGCGCTGGCTCAGGAGCCGGTGCGCGATGCGCGCGTCGGTCTCGAAGGCTTCGCGCAGACGGGACAGTTCCAGGCGAGCGAGCATCACGCCGCCCAGCACCGAGAGGACGAGCCAGGCGACGATCCAGGAGGCGTGGCGGGCGGGCCGGTTGCGCATGGGCGGATTCTTGCACGGCCCCGCGCGCGGCATCTTGCGACACAATGCCCGCATGAAATGGAACGCCGAGGACCTCACCCCCGAACTGCTCCTGCGTGCCTCCATTGCCGTCGCGGTGCTGACGATCGTGATGAAGACGTTCGCATGGTGGATCACCCAGTCGGTGGGCCTGCTGTCCGATGCGATGGAGTCGTTCGTGAACCTCGCGAGCGCCATCTTCGCGCTGGTGATGGTGAAGATCGCCCGGCGGCCCGCGGACGACGACCATCCTTACGGCCACCACAAGGCGGAATACTTTTCCTCCGGCTTCGAGGGGCTGCTCATCATCGTCGCCGCGCTCGGAATCGTCTGGGCCGCCGTGCAGCGCCTCTTCCATCCGCAGCCGCTGGACCAGCTGGGCTGGGGCCTGTCGCTTTCCGTCCTCAGTTCGGCTTTCAACGGCGGCCTGGCCTGGCTGATGCTGCGGTCGGCCACGGCCCACCGGTCGATGGCGCTGGAAGGCGACGCGCGTCACCTCATCACCGACGTGTGGACGTCCGCGGGAGTTGTCGTTGGCATTGGCTTGGTCGCGATCACCGGCTGGCAGTGGCTCGACCCGGCCGTTGCCATCGGCGTCGCGCTGAACATCCTGCGCGAGGGCGCGCACCTGATGTGGAAGTCCTCGCAGGGCCTGATGGACGAAGCGCTCGAGCCGGAAATCCTCGCCTCCATCGACAAGACGCTGGGCGGCTTCAACCACCACACGATCCGCTTCGACCACATCACCACGCGCCGCTCGGGGCGCAGGCGCTTCGTGGACTTGCACATGCACATGCCCGCCTCCTGGTCGCTCGGGCGCGCGGCAGCCGTGCGCGCCGACGTGGAGCAGGCGCTGATGAGCGCCGTTCCGGGCCTGCGCTGCACCATCCAGCTGTTGCCGAGCAATGTCGAGGCGCATACCGGCGACGAAGAGGACCTGATTTGATCAGTGTGATCCAGCGCGTGAGCAGCGCACGCGTGGAAGTAGGCGGTCTCACGATCGGCGAGATCGGCGCGGGCTTGCTCGTGCTGGTGTGCGCGGAGCGCGGTGACGCCGAAGTCCAGGCCGACAAGCTGCTCGCGAAGTTGCTGAAGCTGCGCATCTTCAGCGACGACGCGGGCAAGATGAACCGCAGCGTCCAGGACGTCGAAGGCGGCTTGCTGGTGGTGAGCCAGTTCACGCTGGCCGCCGATACGTCGGGCGGCAACCGGCCGGGTTTCACCAATGCCGCGGCGCCGGAAGAAGGGCGGCGCCTGTACGACTACTTCGTGGAGCGGGCGCGCGCAGCGCATCCCGTCGTGCAGACCGGCGAATTCGCCGCCGACATGAAAGTGCACCTGGTCAACGACGGACCCGTGACGATTCCGCTACGGATTCAGTAAGGGTTGCGAAACCCCAGCGAACCGAGGATCAGGATCTCCAGCGCCTCCATCTCGAGCGCATCCCTTTCGTTCTCCTCGTGGTCGTAACCTTGCGCGTGTAGCGCGCCATGGACCAGCAGGTGCGCGTAGTGCGCTTCGAGCGACTTGCGCTGCTCTTTCGCCTCGCGTTCGACCACCGGCCCACACAGCACCAGGTCCGCCTCGACCCAGGCGTCGTGCGCGTAGTCGAAGGTCAGCACGTTCGTCGCGTAATCGCGCTGCCGGTATTGCAGGTTCATCGCGCGGCCTTCCTCCTCGCCGACCACGCGCACCGCGATCTCGCCGGGGTGCCTGAGCGCGGGCTCCAGCCACGATGCCACTGTCTTCTTTCGCAGCGCCGCGCGGTGCGCGGCGGCGTTCGGGAACTTGCCGAACTGCAGGACCAGGTCGAGCTTCAGGTGCATGCCGTCACGCCCGACCTTCGCGCTTGCGTTGCGCGTCGTAGGCATCGACGATGCGCGCCACCAGCGGGTGCCGCACCACATCCTTGCTGGTGAAACGCGTGTGGGCGATGCCCTTGACGCGCTTCAGGATTTGCTCCGCCTCGACCAGCCCCGAGAGCTGGCCCTTGGGCAAGTCGATCTGGCTGATGTCGCCCGTGACCACCGCCTTCGCGCCGAAGCCGATGCGCGTGAGGAACATCTTCATCTGCTCCGGCGTCGTGTTCTGCGCTTCGTCGAGGATGACGAATGCGTTGTTCAACGTGCGGCCGCGCATGAAAGCGAGCGGCGCGATCTCCAGCGCCTGGCGCTCGAAGGCCTTGACGACCTTGTCGAAACCCATCAGGTCGTACAACGCGTCGTACAGCGGACGCAGGTACGGATCGACCTTTTGCGACAGGTCGCCGGGCAGGAAGCCCAGCTTCTCGCCGGCTTCCACGGCGGGACGCGTGAGCACGATGCGCTGCACCGCGCTGCGTTCCAGCGCATCGACCGCGCAAGCGACCGCGAGATACGTCTTGCCGGTGCCCGCGGGGCCGATGCCGAAGGTGATGTCGTGGTGGGCGATGTTCTCGAGGTACACGCTCTGGTTGGGCGTGCGCGCCTTGAGGTCGGTGCGGCGCGTGTGCAGCACCTGCGCGCCGCTCTCGTCCTCGGACAAGGGCGATTCGTCCACCAGCATCAACTGCACCTTGTCGGCCGAGATCGGCCGTCCGGCGATCTCGTACAGCGCCTGCAGGACTTCCAGCGCACGCTCCGCCTTCGGTTTCGCACCGTCGATCCTGAACTGCTCGTGGCGATGCGCGATCTTGACGTGCAGCGCCATCTCGATGGTGCGCAGGTGTTCGTCGGTGGGGCCGCAGAGGTGCGAGAGGCGGGCGTTGCTGGGCGGGGAAAACGTGTGTTTGAGAATCAAGCTGATAATTCCGCAAGAGGACCCTCATGATAGGCAAATTGACCGGAACATTGGCGCAGAAGAACCCGCCCCAGGTGCTCGTGGACTGCAACGGCGTCGGCTACGAGGTGGACGTGCCGATGAGCACGTTCTACAACCTGCCCGCCGCAGGCGAAAAAGTCAGCCTGCTCACGCACTTCGTGGTGCGCGAGGACGCACAGATCCTCTACGGCTTCGGCTCCCAGGACGAGCGCGAGGCGTTTCGCCAGTTGATCAAGATCTCGGGCGTCGGGCCGCGCACCGCGCTGTCGGTGCTGAGCGGCATGAGCGTCGCCGACATCGCGCAAGCCGTGACAGCGCAGGACGCGGGACGGCTGGTCAAGGTGCCCGGGATTGGCAAGAAGACGGCGGAGCGGCTGCTGCTGGAGCTGAAAGGCAAGTTCGGCGCCGATCTCGGCCTGCCATCCGGCGCCACGACGAGCGATGCGCAAGGCGACATCCTGCAGGCCCTCGTGGCGCTCGGCTACAGCGACAAGGAAGCGGCCGCGTCGCTCAAGGCCCTGCCCAAGGATGTCGGGGTGAGCGAAGGCATCAAGCTCGCGTTGAGGGCGCTGGCGAAATGACGATCCAGACCGACGACTTCGGCATTCCGCCCGCGCCGCGCGTGGTGTCCGCCGCGCCCGCGTCGCCGAACGAAGAGGCGATCGAACGCGCATTGCGGCCCAAGCTGCTCGACGAATATGTCGGGCAATCCAAGACCCGCGAACAACTGGAGATCTTCATCGGCGCGGCCAGGAAGCGCGGCGAGGCCATGGACCACGTGCTGCTGTTCGGCCCACCGGGCCTGGGCAAGACGACGCTCTCGCACATCATCGCGCACGAGCTGGGCGTGAATCTGCGCCAGACTTCCGGTCCGGTGCTGGAGAAGCCGAAGGACCTCGCGGCGTTGCTTACCAATCTCGAGAAGAACGATGTTCTTTTCATCGACGAGATCCACCGCCTCTCGCCGGTGGTCGAGGAAATCCTGTATCCCGCGCTGGAGGACTACCAGATCGACATCATGATCGGCGAAGGCCCGGCCGCGCGCTCGATCAAGCTGGACCTGCAGCCTTTCACGCTGGTCGGCGCGACCACGCGTGCCGGCATGCTCACCAACCCGCTGCGGGACCGCTTCGGCATCGTCGCGCGGCTGGAGTTCTACACGGCGGAAGAGCTGGCGCGCATCGTCCGGCGCAGCGCGGGATTGCTCAAGGCGCCGATGGATGAAGCCGGCGGAACGGAGATCGCGAAGCGTTCACGCGGCACGCCCCGTATCGCGAACCGCCTGCTGCGCCGCGTGCGCGACTACGCGGACGTGAAGGGCGACGGGACCATCACGAAAGACATCGCGCACAAGGCGCTGGCGATGCTGGACGTCGATCCGCAGGGCCTGGACGTGATGGACCGCAAGCTGCTCGAAGCGGTGATCCACCGGTTCGATGGTGGACCGGTCGGCCTCGACAACATCGCCGCTTCCATCGGCGAAGAGCGCGACACGATCGAGGACGTGATCGAGCCGTACCTGATCCAGCAAGGGTACCTGCAGCGCACGCCGCGTGGCCGCGTGGCCACGCTGGCGGCCTTCCGTCACCTGGGTGTTACGCCGCCGAAGAGCGCGGGCGAGTTGTTCGCGGACAACTGATCACCACGCTGTATGGAGGATTTTCAGGACACGGAAGTGTCGGTCCCGCGCGTGGCGTTGCCGAAGGTATTCACGCCGCCGAAGAGCGTCGGCGATGCAGTTGCATCGGTGCTGTTCGGCGTGATCGCGCTCGTCCCGTTGGCATTCATGGTCATCCTGGCCCTGTCCCCCAAACCCGGTTCGGGCGCCGGCGCGATGATCGCCGCTGTCGTCGCGCTGTTGTTGGGCGCACCGGCGTGGTTCTGGTGGCGTCGATCGCGTGACCAGCGCTCGTTGCTAACGCTGACCGATGCAGGCGTGGAAGCGCCTCATCTCAGCCATCCGCTGCGCTGGGACGACATCGATGACGCCGAACTCGACGAGCGCAGCGGCGCCACGCTGCTGCGGTTCAAGACCGCATCGGGCAATGTGGTCGTCAAGCTGCACCGCCTCAAGCGCGGGGATCGCACCCTGGCTTTCGACACGGTTCATCAGGTCATCGCCGAGCGGCGCCGTCGGCTCGGCCTGGGCGAAACCGCCACCGCGAAGCAGTTGCGCGAATCCGCGGAATTCGAGGAGATGCTGGCAAAGCACACGCCACGGGTGTGGGCGCTGCATGCCGTCGTCGCTTTGAACGTGCTGGTGTGGGCAGCGACCGTACTGGCCGGCTTGAGCCCGCTCAGGCCGGCGCCCGATCAGTTGTTCCAATGGGGCGCGAACTCGGCCTCCGCGGTGGTGCTGGACGGCCAGGTCTGGCGGCTGCTGACAGCGACGTTCCTCCATGCCGGCGTCGTGCACCTGGCCTTCAACATGCTCGGCCTGTGGGAGGGCGGCAAGCAACTCGTCCGCATGCTGGGCAACGGGCAATTCCTCCTCGTCTACCTGGCCTGCGCCCTGTGCGGAAGCGTCGCCAGTCTGCATTTCTCGGCGCAGCAAGCCGTCTCGGTGGGCGCGTCAGGTGCGGTGTTCGGAGTTCTGGGCGCGCTGCTGGCAGTGACGTGGCGGTACCAGGACCATGTCCCGGCATTGCGAAGCAGCAAGTTGTGGTCGGGCCTTGGCGTGTTCATGTTCTATTCGCTGGTACAGGGCTTTGCGAACCAGGGTGTCGACAATGCCGCGCACGTCGGCGGCCTGGCCTGCGGGGCCGCGTGTGGACTGATGCTTGCCGCAACTTTCGACGACGCGCGTCGCGGCGCAGCCACCATGCAGGCCGTGCTGGTTGGGCTGATCGCTGCTGCGGCGATTGCGACAGGAGTCCTCGCTACGCCGGTTCCGGCGACATGGCATCGGCAGATGTTCGCGGCGCAACGCGAGTTTCAGTTGACCGCCGCAAGCATCGAACGCATGGACCAACGGTTGCGTGACCTCAATGCGCGGCACGCGAAAAAGGAATTGAACGAAGTTCAACTCATCGAGGCCGTCAAGACGCAGGTGCTGCCGGAGTGCGGACCCATCGAGGCATCGCTTTCTCGCGTGGCAGCACCGCAGTGGGAACCGTCCGCGCGGATGGCGGTGCAGGTCCGGCGGCTCTGCGGCTTGCTGGGGGAGATGACCAGGCTCGCTTCTCCGGGTGAAAACGGCAACGTCGTGGTTGCGGAAGGCGGCCAGCAGCGATGGAACGAACTGCCGAAGGAGATCAGTGCATCGGCACGCGCGATCCGTGAAATCGGCGCCGGGCTCGTGCAGAAAAAGGCCCCGCGGTGAGCAAGGCCGCGCACATCGACTGGTGGCGCCGGTCACTGCCGCGTTCATGGAACATCGCGGTGGCTTTGCTGGTCGCGGTTTTTGCGGCGCTGGTCTTCACGCATGCCGGCGTGTCGCACGTCTACCTCAAATACTTCGGCGCGAAGTCACCGCGGATCGCGGTGGACTATGCGGGCCTGTCCAACGACATGGACGAGAAGGCGGCGCTTGCCCATTTCGCGCCGCTTGCCTTGAGGTGCATGGACGAGCCCAAGGAGATCAACCGCCTGGGCGACCGGGTTTGCCATGCCGCACTGGATGCGGCGGATGAGGTCCCGGCGCTCACGCTGGCCCTCTTCTTCGACAGCGGCAAACTTGCGCACGCCACGATCCACGTACCCTGGTGGGCGCATCACCGCTTGGCGAAGACACTGGTGGAAAAGCTCGGGGCGCCCGAAGCACTGAATCTGGCGCCCGTGGCCGGCAACCGGCTGATTCAATGGCGCGTGAAGGGCGGGGTGGTCGTATTCAACCGTGACCCGGGATGGGATCCGCTGGACTGGAGTGCCGTGTACTGGCAGCCTCAGCCACCTGGCCGGCGGCCCTAGGCGTTGCATTGCAGGTGATCAGGATTTGTGCCACGTAGTAAGTGGCCAGTACCCAGAATTGCGCCATCGGCAAGGCAACTGCAAACTTGTTCGTGGCCAGCAGCGAATCGCTCAGCATGAAAAACCCAGCGCCGATGGCAACGCACATCGACGCGCGATTCCGCAGCACGAGCGCGCGGCCTATCGCCTGCGCCGCCATGAGCGCGATCACCACGACGTAGGCGGCAACGGCGACACGCAGCACCGGGTTCAGGCCGTTGAAAAGAAACGTGTACATCGCCGCGCCGATGCCCAGTGTCGCGACGAGCGCACGCCGGCTGGGAAACCACGCAACGTCCTGGCGGAACAGCGCGATGTAGAACACGTGCGCGATCAGGAATGCGACCAGCCCGGGGATGAAATATCCGGGGAACATCAGGAAGCAGTCCCCCGCCAACGAGAAAGCCAGCCCCGCCACGAGCAACAGCCCAAACCGCCCAGGCTGCGCGCGCAAATCCAATCGCCGCGAGACCAGCACGATCGCGAGAATCATCGTCAACGGCTTGAAGACGCGGTGGAGTTCGGCCATTCCATCCGAACCCGTGGCGGTCGCGAGCGCGGCACTCTCGACCAGCAGCACTTCGAGCACCGACAGTCGCCCTTGCATGGCACCGTTGACGGCCCACAGTCCCGCGGCCAGCGCCGCCAGCCACACGGCGGATTGCGACAGCGGCATCCGGTCCGCGTGCCACAGGAACAGCGCGACGCACTGCAACAGAACCACGAACTGCACACCGCCGAACCACGCCAACAGGCGCGTGATAGGTGGATGGAAGCGTTCCACCTTCGCCATGTCGAACGCCGGCTTCGGAAACCTTGCGGCCACATCGGCGGGACGCCAGCCCGGCGGCTTGAACCACACGCGCAACTTGTCCATCCAGCTTCGCGCATGCCAGGAGTCTTTCGCGAGCGACCAGTACACCTCGGCGTTGGACCACAGCGGATCCCAGCTTCCCAGCGGGCTGCGCGTGCCGTACACGCAGCGCTCGTCTTCTTCCTTGAAAGTGCCGAAGATGCGGTCCCACACGACCAGCACGCCGCCGTAGTTTCGATCGAGGTATTGGTCGTTCACGGCGTGGTGCACGCGGTGGTTGGAGGGCGAGCAGAACCAGCGATCGAACCATCCGAGCTTCGGCACATGCTCCGTATGCACCCAGAACTGGTAGAGCAAGTCGATCAATGCCACGACACCGAACACCAGCGGCGGCACGCCGGCCAATGCCATGGGCACATAGAAGAGCCAACCGAAGAGCGCCCCTGAACTCGTCTGACGCAAGGCCGTGGAAAGGTTGTAGTCCTGGCTCTGGTGATGCACCACGTGCGCGGCCCAGAAGATCGCGCTCTCGTGCCCCGCGCGGTGCAGCCAGTAGTAGCAGAAGTCGTAGAACAGCAGAGCGAGCAGCCAGCCGTACCACTGCGTCCAGAACTCGCGCGCCGCATCGACCGGGACGAGCGAGAGCGTTGTGTACACCGCGCCGTAAATGCCGACGCGCAGCAGGCGGGTGAACACCTTGCTGATCTCGCTGAGCATGCCCAGGCTGATGCTGTTGATCGCGTCGTTGAGGCGGTAGGTGTTGCGCTTGCGGGTCCAGCCCCACACGAACTCGATTGCGATCAACCCGAAGAAAACCGGTGTGGCCAGGACGATGATCTGCGACGGACTCATGTCCGCAATTGTCACTCCCTCAGGTCAGCGCGCCTCTGGCGTCAACCCTGATGATGCGCTCCACCTTGCCGTTGATCAGGCCGCCGGTGACGCCGATCATGAAGTCGTGCAGATTCACCGTCGGGTCGCAATGGCCGGGGACGAGCCAGATCATCTGCCCGATCGACGGGATGCGCGTATTGGCGCCGGTCGGCCGCAGGATGCCGTGCTCGTCGCCGCCGTTGGCATAGGCCAGCTCGGCGCCTTCGCGCAGCGTGTGCACCTTGGGCAAGCCCGAATCGATCGCATGGCTCTTGTGGCCCGCGTCGCACGTCGCATGGTCCGCGCCGGCGCTGATCACCTGCGTCTTCACGAAGAGCGCGTGCTCGAAATTCGGCTGCGCCGGGTCGCGCTCGTTCTGCGCATAGTCTGCGTCCATGAAGAGGAACGAGCCGGCCTGCAACTCGCCGAAGACGCCGCTCGCGGCTTCGCACACCAGGCTGCCCGTGCCCGCGCCCGTCACGAGGTTGACGGGCACGCCGTCCGCTTCGATCAGCTTGCGCGTGTAAGTCACGTCCTCTACCACGACGGAGATGGCTTCGCGCCGCTGCTGGGCGCCGCGCACGTGCTGCGCCTTGCCGTGGTAGGCCTGCAGGCCGGCGAAGCGCAGGGGCGCGTGCTTGCGGATCTCGTGCGCGAGCGCAAGCGCTTGCGGACCGGGCGGCACGCCGCAGCGGCCCTGGCCGACATCGATCTCGACGAACACGTCGATCACCGCGGGTTTGTCCTGCCGTGCTTCGTTCATCGCGCGCGCCAGCCGCGTCACGCCTTCCACGCTGTCCACGGCAATGGCGAGCTGGCCGTTCTCCGCCGCCAGGCTGTGGGCGAGCTTCGCGACGCGCGCAAGTTTGGCAGCCGAGATCACCTCGTTGGTGATGTAGATGTCGCGGATGCCGCCGGTCGCCATCGCCTCGGCCTCGGCGGTCTTCTGCACGCAGACGCCCACGGCGCCGGCCTGCACCTGCAGGCGCGCCAGCGCGGCGCTCTTGTGCATCTTGGCGTGCGGACGCCAGCGGATGTCGTGCTTCTTCGCGAACTCGGCCATGCGCGCGAGGTTGCGCTGCATCGCGTCCAGGTCCACGACCAGGGCGGGTGTATCGATGGCGTCGGTGTGCTGGCCGACGAGCGCGGCCAGGGAATCAGAAACTGGTGTTTTCGTCGGCGGCTTCATCGTCGAGGTGTTGCGTGTCCGACCAGCCGACCAGCGTGAAGCCGTCGGGCGTCCACAAGAGACGGTTGATCGCGCCGTTGGGAAGCTCCCAGGTGCGCGGCGAATTCACTTCCTGGCCGGTCGCGATGCGGTACAGCGTGTCCAGCACGCCGCCGTGCGCGACGACCACGATTTGCTCGCCCGGATGACGGGCGGCGAGTTCGTGCATGGTTCGCGTCACGCGTTCGCGCAATTCGAGCAGCGATTCGCCGCCTTCCGGGGGCTGCCAGTCGGGGATGCGCTTGCGCCAGTTGTGCGCGTGGTCGGGCCACGTTTCGTGGATCTCGTCGAAGGTCTTGCCCTCGAACATACCGAAGCTGCGTTCACGCAAGCCGGTGTCGGCGACCACCGGGATGCCGGCGGCTCCGGCGATCTCCTGCGCGGTCTGGTGTGCGCGGCCCAGATCGCTGGAATAGACGGCGGTGATGTCTTCGCTCGCGAGCGCTTCGCCGACACGCCGCGCCTGCCATCGGCCCGTATCGTTCAGGCCGATGTCTTTCTGGCCCTGGATGCGCGCGTCGACGTTCCAGGAGGTCTCGCCGTGGCGGACGGCAATGATTCGGGTGGCTTCCATTCGCATTCATTCTAGGCGGCAAGTTCAAAACCGCCAGCGCCGGGCGTCTGGAAATGTGAGCGATTCGCGCTAGGTTTTTACCTGAATGTTGACCTGACGGGGTCCGGCTGGCGCGTTCGGGAAGCCCTGGAGCGCCGCCTCGAACATCGCGGGGAACACAGCCATGTTGCTTGACCAGGGGCCATCGTTCGTCGCGCGGCTCTCGAACACCACCTTGCCGGTCGCCAGCTCGCGCACGACGACGCCCACCTCGCGGTGGTACCAGGGTGTCTCCAGGTCGCCGAAGCGGCCGCCGATCCCGAAGCCGAAGCGGTGGCGGCGCCAGCCGAAACCGCCCCAGCTATCCCATGGATCGGCCCAGGGCGACAGCACGGGTTGCAGGCGTGCGCTGATCTCGACCGAATAGCGCGGATTCGCGTCGTCGCGCTTCAACCCAGCCTTGTTCAAGGCGGGATCGGCGAGGTTTTCCAATTGAACCTGGCCGGGCGCCTGCTGCGACGGCAGCCGCTCGAACCGGTACGTTGCAGGCGCCGCAAGCGCGGGCAGGCTCGAGAAGGACTGGACGGTATTGTCGAGCTGGAAACTCGTGGCGCAGCCCGCGAGCAACAGCGCCATGGCAGCCGCCCACACCCCTGGCAAACAACGTTTCATCCACACCTCCCGGCGAGGCGCGCACGCCTCAGAACTTGATGACCTGCAGGCCCGGCGCCCGTGCGACAGGGAATTCCGGGGGGTCGAACGCCTTGTCGCCATCGGCGCGCGCCACGCCATTGGCTGTCAGACCTTTGAAGTCATATTGCGTTCCGTCCGCGAGGTGAGAGGGAACAACGTTTTGTAACGCATTGAACATGTTGTCCAGGCGCCCTGGGGTCTTCTGTTCCCATTCACGCAGCATCGCGGCGACCTGTTTGCGCTGCAGGTTCTCCTGGCTGCCGCAGAGGGTGCAGGGAATGATCGGGAATTCGCGGTGCTCACTCCAGCGGATGAGGTCCTTCTCCGCGATGTAGGCCAGCGGCCGGATGACGATGTGCTTTCCGTCGTCGCTCACCAGCTTCGGCGGCATGCCTTTCAGCTTGCCGCCGAAGAACATATTGAGGAAGAACGTCTGCAGGATGTCGTCGCGGTGGTGGCCGAGCGCGATCTTCGTCGCGCCCAGTTCATCCGCCACGCGGTACAGGATGCCGCGTCGCAGCCTCGAGCACAGGCTGCACATCGTCTTGCCCTCGGGAATCTTGTCCTTGACGATCGAATACGTGTCCTGGTTCTCGATGTGGAACGCAACGCCGATGCGCGCAAGGTATTCGGGCAGCACGTGCTCGGGGAAGCCGGGCTGCTTCTGGTCGAGATTGACCGCGATCAGTTCGAAATCGATCGGTGCGCGCTGCTTCAATTTGAGCAGGATGTCCAGCATCGAGTAGCTGTCCTTGCCGCCCGAGAGGCAGACCATGACCTTGTCGCCCTCTTCGATCATGTTGAAGTCGACGATGGCCTGGCCGGCGAGGCGGCAGAGCCGCTTTTCGAGCTTGTGCGTTTCGCGTTCTATCTTCCGCTCGCGATCGAGCGCGGGGACTTCGGGGTCGATCCAGACGGCATTCATGATGCGTCGATTGTCGCATCGGGTTCCTGGTTCACCACAACCCCGTCTCCACCCGGATCGCCACTTCGCAGTCGTCGAATATTTCCAGTTTGGCGATACGCACGCGCACGCCCAACACGCCCGGCAATTGCATCAGCCGGTGCGCCAGCTTGCCGATCAGCGTTTCCAACAGGTTCACGTGCTCGGACTTGCATTCCTCGATGATGATGCGGCGCACCTTGCGGTAGTCCAGCACGTGGCCGATATCGTCGTCGCTCGGCAGCAGCGGCTGGGCGCCAAGGTTCAGCTCGGCGTCCACCATGATCGGCTGCGGCGAAGTTTTCTCGTGGTCGAGGATGCCCAGGTTGGCCTCGAAGCGAAGCCCGGTCAGGGTGAGGATTTGCGTTCCGGCCTTGCTCATGCGGGGTCCTCACATCAGGGAAAAATCGCGGTCGAACTTCATCAGGTGCTGTCCGCCATCCACCAGCAGCGTCGTGCCGGTGATGGACGCGTTGTCCAGCGCGAATTTCACCGCCGACACGACGTCTTGCGCCGTCGATGAACGTCCCAGCGGCGAGAGCCGGTGCAGCTGGTCGAACTTCTCCTGCGAGAGCAGGTGGCTCGTGAGCGTGAGTCCCGGCGCGACACCGACCACACGGACGTTTGGGGCGAGGGCCAGAGAGAGCATGGTGGTCGCGGCTTCCAACGCCGCCTTTGACAAGGTGTAGCTCAGGAAATCCGGGTTCTGGTTCCAGAGTTTCTGGTCGAGCATGTTGACCACGACCGCATCGCGCGGCGGCGACTCGGCGCGGGACTTCACATGCTCATGCAATGCCTGGGCCAACAGAACGGGCGCCCCCGTGTTGATGCGCATGTGCGCGGTGAGGGCGTCGAAACCGAAACTCGCGGCGGTGTCGTGCTCGAAGATCGATGCGTTGTTGACGACCGCATCGATGCCACCAAACTGCTTCACCACCTGGGGCACGAGCGCCCGCACTTGCGCTTCATCGTCCAGGTCGGCCTGGAACGCGGCGATCCGCGTGCCCGCCGTCGCACAAGCCAGGCAATCCGCGACGGTTGCTTCCGCCTCCGTGGCAGAACCGCGGTAGTGAACGGCGACGCTCCAGCCGGCCTGCGCCAGCGCGAGCGCGCATTCCCGCCCCAGCCGCCTGGCGGAGCCGGTGACGAGCGCGATGCGGGGACGCGGGGGATGGTTCATTCGGAGACAATCGGCCGGTGACGACAGAAGCAACCAGTTTAACGAGGGCAGTGCAGGCATTGCTGGAGGCGTCGATCCGGCGTGCCGGCGGCTGGCTGCCGTTCGACCGGTTCATGGCGCAGGCGCTGTACGCGCCGGGCATGGGCTACTACGCCAACGATTCCCGGAAGTTCGGTCGAATGCCGTCTTCGGGCAGCGATTTCGTCACCGCACCCGAGATGACGCCGCTGTTCGGACAGGCGCTCGCGGTGCAGGTGGCCGACGCGCTGCGCGCAACGGGCGCCGACGAGGTCTGGGAGTTTGGAGCAGGTTCCGGCGCGCTGGCCGCGCAACTGCTCGACGCGCTGGGCGACCGGATGCGCGCCTACACCATCGTCGATATTTCCGGCACGCTGCGTGAGCGGCAACGCGAGGCGCTTGCGCGGTTTGGATCGAAAGTCGAATGGGTTTCAGAATTGCCCGAAGCGATGCGCGGTGTCGTGGTCGGCAATGAAGTGCTGGACGCGATGCCGGTCAAGCTGATCGCACGCATCGGTGGCGAGTGGCACGAACGCGGCGTCGCCTTCGCGGACGGCGCCTTCGTGTGGCGCGACAAGCCAACGGACCTGCGCCCGCCTGTCGAGATCGAAGGCCCGCACGACTACGTCACCGAAATCCATCCGCAAGCGCAGGCCTTTATCCGTACCCTTGCGGACCGGCTGGTGCAGGGCGCCGCGTTCTTCATCGACTACGGTTTCAACGAAGCCGAGTACTACCACGCACAGCGGCACATGGGCACGCTGATGTGCCATCGCGGCCATCTCGCGGATACCGATCCGTTGCAGGATATCGGCGCCAAGGACATCACCGCGCATGTCGACTTCACGGGGCTCGCCGTCGCCGCGCAGGAAGCGGGGATGCCTACGCTCGGTTACACGACACAGGCGAGATTCCTGATGAACTGCGGCATCGTTCCGCTACTCGCGCAGGCGGCTTTGCAAGAACGTGTCGCGGGCCAGCGGCTCATCGCGGAACACGAAATGGGCGAGCTCTTCAAGGTGATCGGGTTTCATCGCGGCGAGTTCTGGGATGCGGTCGGGTTTCGCGAAGGCGACCGCACCCACACGCTCTGAGGCCCGCCTACACTTGGGCAATGTTGTCTGGATCCCCATGATTCGCTGGATCATCGTCATCTTCCTGGCCCTGATGCTCATCAGCTGGTTCAGCCCGCTGTTGCAGAAGCTGGGCTTCGGCCGGCTGCCGGGGGACTTCCGCTTCAAGCTCTTCGGGCGCGAGTGGTTCATCCCGCTTGCGACGACGATCATCCTGAGCCTGATCGCGGGCGTGCTCTCCAAATTGCTTTGAAGTCCAGCGGATGAAAGCCTGCATCGACATCGGCGGAACCAAGGTGGCCGTGAGCCTCAACAGCGGCGAAGGGCTGGATCTCCTGGCGCGGCGCAGCGAGCCGACCGCGAAATCGGGCAACAACGATGCGCTGGCTCTGCAGGTGATGCGCATGGTCGATGAGGCGTGCGCCGACGCGGGCGTCGCGCCCGAATCCGTCGAGCGCGCGGGGGTTTCGTCGTGCGGGCCATTCATCATCCGCGAGGGACTGGTGGAAGTCGCCGCACCCAACATCTGCGGCGGCATCGCCGGTCCGCAGCGCGGCTTGCCCAACGACTGGAAAACGGCGCTGCTCGAAGCGCCGCTGCGCGAACGTTTCAGGCACGTGCGCGTCGAGAACGATTGCGTCGCGGCGCTGGAAGCCGAGCGGCGCTGGGGCGCGCTGCAGGGCATCGATCACTGCGCCTATGTCACGTGGAGCACCGGCATCGGCGTCGGCCTGTGCGTCGACGGCCGCGTGCTGCGCGGCAAGAACGGCAATGCCGGCCACGCCGGCCACATGTTCGTCTCCGACAACGACGACGCCCTGTGCGGCTGCGGCAACATCGGCGACGTCGAGGCGCTGGTCGCGGGCAACGCGATCGCGCGCCGCTTTGGCGCGGACGCGGCGACGCTGCTTCAAAACGCCAGGGACGGCAATGCGGCCGCGCAAGCCACGGTGGATGAACTCTGTCGCGTGATGGGCCGCGCACTCTACAACCTGGTGGCGACGCTGGACCTGCAGCGCATCAGCCTGGGCGGCAGCGTGTTCTGGAACAACCGCGCTTATCTGCTGCCCAAATTGCAAGCCGAAGTGGGCGGCAGGTTTCCCGCGTTGACGGAGGGTTGCGATCTCCAGCCCGCGGGCCTCGCCGACCGCGTCGGCGACTACGCGGCGCTGGCCTTGCTGGTCTGAAAGCCGGGGCGCCAACAGGAAATTGTCATGCCGGGCTCGACCCGGCATCCATCTTCGTGACGAGCGACGCTTCCACCGCCTTCACGCGCGCCTTGTGGATCATCTCGCCGATGCGCGGGCCGTCCAGCCCTTGCGCCTGCGCTTGCGCGGCCACATCCGGCGTGGCCACCGATTGCGCGGCGGCCAACGCGGCAAGCAGGCGAGGGCGCTGCGGATAGGCGTTCTCTTCCAGGCCCAGCCTTCCCCGCGCATCGCATTCGCAGGCCAGCAATACTTCATCGAAGCGCTTCGGCTTGCGGAACGCATCGCAGCGCTCCAGCAAGCGGACGACGGCGGCCGCTCCGAACTCCTCGCTGCGATGAATGTTACCGTGCTCGCGCGCGACGACATCCGCCAGGTCGCGGCACTCGACCGGCACGCGCAACCGCTCGCACACGTCCTTGAGCAGTCGCGCGCTGCGCTCCTCGTGGCCGATGTGCCGGGGCAGCACGTGGGCAGGAGTCGTTCCTTTGCCGAGGTCGTGCGTGAGGCAGGCGAAGCGCACCGGCAACGATGCATTCAGGCGCGCGCTCATGTCCAGCACCATCATCAGGTGAACGCCGGTGTCCACCTCCGGGTGGTACTCGGCGCGTTGCGGCACGCCCCACAGGCGATCGACCTCCGGCAGCAGTCGCGCCAGGGCGCCGCAGTCGCGCAGCATCTCGAACATGCGGGACGGCTTCGCTTCCATGAGGCCGCGCGCGATTTCCTGCCAGACGCGTTCGGCCACCAGCGCATCCACTTCGCCCGCGTCGACCATTCCCCGCATGAGCTGCAGAGTTTCAGGCGCCAGCGTGAAGTCATGGAAGCGCGCCGCGAAACGCGCGACGCGCAAGATGCGGACCGGGTCTTCGCGGAACGCCAGCGTGACGTGCCGCAGCACGCGCGCTTTCAAGTCCGCCTGGCCATTGAACGGATCGATGAGCTTGCCATCGTCGCCCCTGGCCATGGCGTTGATCGTGAGATCGCGGCGCGCCAGGTCATCTTCCAGCGTGACGCTGGGCTCGGCGTGGAAGGCGAAGCCGTGATAGCCCTTCGCGGTCTTTCGCTCGGTGCGCGCCAGCGCATATTCCTCGCGCGTCTCCGGATGGAGGAACACGGGGAAATCCTTGCCGACCGGCAGGTATCCCGCGGCGATCATCTCCTGCGGCGTCGCGCCGACGACGACCCAGTCGTGGTCGTTGACCGGCAGCCCGAGCAAGGCGTCGCGCACCGCGCCGCCCACCATGTAAGTTCGCATTCGCGCAGTTTACGGCCCAACGCCGCGTGATCAAGACGCCTCGCTGCGCAGGCGCTTCCAGACTTCGCGGGCTTGCACCTCGACTTCCGGTGGAGTCGGCGGCATTGGCAGGCGGCACTCGCCCACGTCCTGCCCGAACGTGCGCAGCATCGCCTTGATCGACATCGGGAACACCGACGTATCGTTGTTGATGAAGTCGAACGAATCGATGAGCTTTGCGTTGATGGCGCGTGCTTGCACGACGTCACCGCGATGAAAGGCCGCGATCATCCGCCCGAACTCGGAAGCGGTCCAATGCGTGCTCGTGCCGACGACCCCGACAGCGCCGACGGAAAGCAACGGCAGCGTGTACGTATCGTCGCCCGAGTACAGATCTAAGTGTTCGCCCGCCTGCGCGATCAACGCGGCGGCCGCCGGCGGGTCGCCGGTCGCGTCCTTGAACGCGACGATGTTCGGCACTTCACGGAAGAGCCGCAGCAGCACGTCCTGCGCGACGCGGCGGCCGGTGCGCAAGGGCACGTCATAAATCATGACGGGCAGATCGGTTACTGCCGCTGCCGCGCGAAAGTGCGCTTCGATGCCTGCTTGCGGCGGGCGGCTGTAGTAGGGCGCGACGAGGATCACGCCTGCTGCGCCCAGCCCGCGAGCCATTCGCGTGAGCTCGATCGTGTGGCGCGTGTCGTTGGTGCCCATGCCGGCGATGACCGGGATCGTCACCGCTTCCGACACGGCGCGGATCAGGTCGCAACGCTCGTCATCGCTGAGCACGGCGGACTCGCCGGTGGTTGCCGCCAGCACGAGGCCGTCGTTGCCGTTCGCGGCGAGCCATCGCGCGAGGCGCCGCGCCGCATCGAGGTCCAGCTCGCCGTTGCGGTCGAACGGCGTCACCATCGCAGTCAGCACCGCACCCCAACGCGGCCGCCGGATCGCGACGTCGGAAATCATCGCGAAGTTCGGTACGGCTCGTCGAAGTCGACGAAGTCCTTTTCCTGAAGCGCTTCGTCGATCCACGCCTTGACGCCCGGCAGCGCGCAGACGCGGCGGACGTAGTCGGTGATGTGGCCCGGCACCGGCAACGCGTAGTTCTTCAAGCGCATGCAGACCGGCGCGAAGTACGCATCGGCGTTCGAAAATTCGCCGAACAGCATCGGGCCCTTGTAGGCTTCGAGCAGTTCCGACCACATCGCGACGATGCGCTGCACATCCGTGCGGACGGCGGGCTTGTCGCGCCAGGCAAGCGCGCCGGCCTGCGGCAGCGAGGCCTCGATGTTCATCGGGCAGGCGTTGCGCAGCGCGGAGAAGCCCGAGTGCATTTCCGCGCAGATGCTGCGGGCGCGCGCCCGGGCTTTCGCGTCCTGCGGCCAGAGCTGGCGGTCGGGGAATTTCTCCGCGGCGTATTCGGCGATCGCGAGCGAGTCCCACACCGCGAAGCCGTCATCCACCAGCACCGGCACCCGTCCGGCGGGATTGATCGGCCCCATCGTTTCCTTGAAGCCGGAGTCGCCGTCGAACGAGTCGAAGCGCACCATCACTTCCTGGAACGGGATGTTGGCCTGCTTGAGCAGCACCCAGGGCCGCATGGACCAGGAGGAATAGTTCTTGTTGCCGATATAGAGTTTGAGCATGCGGTTCTCCTTGCGATGCGGGGATGCTAGCGAGGGCGTGCGGGGGGATTGATGCAAAAAAATGGCGCTATTGATGCGCCTGCCCCCACCCCAGCCCTCCCCCGAAGGGGGCGGGAGTGAACTCCCTAGGGAATGTCCTTGTACGGCTCGGGCTGGGCCGGATCGCGCGGGCCCACGGTGCCCAGGCGCGCCTTGAGCGACTGCGGCTGGCCCGTGAGGATGGCGGCGTACATCGTGGTGTTGGCGAGTACTTTCTTCACGTAGTCGCGCGTCTCGGCGAACGGCACGTTCTCCGCCCACGCTGCCGCGTCGATCACCGGGCCGTTGCGCCAGTTGCGCGGCCGGCCCGGGCCCGCGTTGTAAGCGGCCGCCGCCATCGGCATCGAGCCGCTGAAATCGTCCAGTACCAGCTTGAGGTAGCCGGTGCCGATCGCGATGTTGGTCTCGCGCTCCGCAAGCTGGTCGGGCGTGAAGCCGGTCATGCCCAGCTTTCGCGCGGTCCAGCGCGCGGTGGCGGGCATCACCTGCATCAGGCCCGATGCGCCGACGTGCGATCGCGCGTCCATCACGAAGCGGCTCTCCTGGCGGATCAAGCCATACACATAGGCCGGGTCCAGCCCGATCTCGCGGCTGCGGTTCACCACGGCATCGCGAAACGGCAGGGGAAAGCGCTGGTCGGCGTCGAACTCGGTCTTCGTGCGCTCGCTCGTGTTGATGCAACGGTCCCACACCTCTCGGTCGCACGCGAACTGTGCGGCGGCGAGCAGCTCGCGTTCGGGCAGGCCGCCGGGCTTGGCGAGATTGGTCGCGTAGTTCCATTCGCGCACGCCTTCGGAGCGCAATCCGAGCGTGATGGCATAGACGGCGCGGTTGAGCGATGGGTCCAGGCGCGCAGCTTCCTTCTCCTCGGGCGTGAGGGCCGCGGGGCGGGCGGGCGCCGCGATCTTCTGGCCCAGCTCCTCCATCGCCAGCTGCTCGTAGAAGCCGCGCACCGACGCGATGGACTGCAGCAGCTTCTTCGCTTCGGCCATCTGCCCGTCGCCGCCTTGCACCTGCAACGCGCGCGCCTTCCAGTAGACCCAGGCTGGATCGGCCCTGGCCTCGTCGCTCATCGCGTCGATGGCCTGGCGCACGGCCTTCCATTGCGGACCGCGCACCACGCGCAATGCCGCGCGCACTTTCCACGCCAGCATGTCGTCGCTCAGGTTCGAGTCGCGTGACACCTTCGCGAAACTGTCCAGTGCGTCGTTCGACAGGCGTTGCGCGGCCTGCTTGCCGATCACGCCCCAGACCCAGTCCCGCTCCTCGGGCGAGAGCTGTGGCCCCCATTTGCTTTCCAGCTGGCTCGAGGCGCTGTCCGCATCGGTGGACGCGAGCTTGATGAGGGCGAGCGCGATCATTTCCTTGCGCACCTTCGACGCCGCCGTCACGCGGCTCGTGAGAAAACGCGAGGGGCTGGCATTGAGTTCGGTGAACTGGCTCACGGCTTCCGGCGCGACGATCTCCACGGCGGCGGATGCGGCGCGGGGACGATTCGCCTCCACGGCGATGCGCGCACGTTTCCACGCGTCGTCCGCCGTCATGCGCTTCAACCCGCGCGTATCGCCGATCAGGCGCGAAGCGGCCAGCGTGCAGCCGTCGTCCGCGTCGCGCTGGGCGAACCAGTTGCGCCGCACTTCCTCGGACTGCGCCTGCGGGGTTGCGGGGCCTTGGCGCAGGTGGGCGATGAGCAAGGCGTAGCAGCGCACCTCGCGGTCGTCGTTCATGCGGTACTTCGGATATTCCGCCTCGAACGCCCCGAAATCGCGCCGCTGGCCCAGCAGCAGCAGCCAGTCGTTGCGCAGGCGATCCTCCTGGTAGGTGCCGGCGTAGCGCGTGAAAAAGTCCTGGATTTCCTGCACGCTCGCGGTGTCCAGGCGGGCGCGCAGCTCCCAATAGGCGGCCCACGGTTCGAGCGCGTGGCCACGCACCAGGGGCAGCATTTGCGCGAGCCTGGCGCGGTTCCCCTGGCGGTATGCCTGGTTCATTTCCAGGATCAGATCGTCTCCCCTTGGCTGGGCCTGCGTTCCGGTACATGCGACCGATAACGCGATCAGTGTCAGAATTCTTGTCAAATTCATTGGGCGATTATGGACAAGTCACAGGAAAAAAGGGCTCTGCGCAAGCTTCTGGTCGACCAGCGCCTCGCCATGCCCGATCGCGCGGTGCGCTCGGACCTGCTCCAGCGCGTCATGCGCATCTGGCTCGTGAACCGCCCCGACATCGTGATCGGCGCGTACTGGCCGATCAAGGGCGAGTTTGATCCGCTGCCCGCGCTGCACCGCTGGAAGGAAGACGGCGAGCTGATCGACGAGCCGCAGCCGCGCCGCATCGGCCTGCCGGTGGTGGACAAGCTGCATAAGACGCTCAAATTCCACGCCTGGTTCCCCGGATGCCCGATGGAGGAAGACGCTTATGGCATTCCCAAGCCGAAAGACACCGAAGTGATCGTGCCCACGCTGCTCTTCGTGCCCTGCGTGGGCTACGGGACGGGCGGCTTTCGCCTCGGGTACGGCGGCGGCTTCTACGACCGCACGCTTTCCACGCTGCAGCCCAAACCCTATACCGTGGGGCTGGGCTTCGTGCATGGTTTCCTCGACGATCTCGAGCCCGAGCCGCACGACGTTGCGCTCGACGCGATCCTGAACGACAACGGGGTGGTGTGGCCCATCAGTTGAACGAGGCGAGCCTGTACCGCCTGATCGGCGGGTTCCTCAAGCGCCACGCCGGCGCCTACGCGGCATCCGGCCTGATGCTCGCCGGCATCGCCTGCCTGATCGTGTGGATTCCGCGCCAGATCGGGCACGTGGTCGATGGCCTCGTGGCGCACCGGTTGCATGGCCCAGCGCTGTTTCGCGAACTCGCATGGCTGATCGCGGCGGGCATCGTTGTCTATTTCCTGCGCGTGGGATGGCGGCTGAAACTGTTCGCCGCCGCGTACCGGCTTGGCGTGGAATTGCGCGAGCGCCTTTATGGACGGCTGGCGCTGCAAGGGCCGCACTTCTTCCAGGGCCAGCGCACGGGCGACCTGATGGCGCTCGCGACCAACGACATCGATGCCATCGAGATGGCCGCCGGCGAGGCGATGCTTGCGGGCTTCGACGGTTCGCTCACGCTGGTGCTGGTGGTCGCGATGATGTCGCTCGGCGTCGATTGGCGGCTGGCCGCGTTTGCGCTGCTGCCGTTTCCCTTCATGGGCTTGAGTTTTTGGTGGATCTCGCGGCACGTGCACGAGGCGTGGCGGCTCTCGCTCGATCGTTTCGGAAACCTCAACGACCACGTGCAGGAGACGCTGACAGGCGTGCGCACGGTTCGCGCGCTGGGTCTGGTTGCCCGAAGCGAGGCGCAATTTGCGGCGCTGGCCAAGGGCACGGCCGATGCGAGCTTCGACGCGCAGAAGTGGGAGGCAACGTACGAGCCTGCCGTCGGATTCACGCTGACCGCTGCGACAGTCATCACGCTCGGCTTTGGCAGCTGGCTGGTGTGGCACGAGCAGCTCACGCTCGGCCAGCTCACCAGCTTCAGCCTGTACCTGGGTCAACTTATCTGGCCGATGTTCGCGGCTGGCTGGGTTCTATCGTTGCTGGAGCGGGGCAAGGCGGCCTGGAGCCGGTTGCAGCCCGTGCTCGATACGCCGTTGAGCGTGGACGATCATGGGACGGTGCCCGCCGTACAAGCGGGGCCGCTCGCGATCGATAGCGTGAGCTTCTCCTACCCGGGGCAGGCTAAAGCGGCGCTGGAGGGCGTGACGCTGGATCTGCAGCCTGGTCGCACGCTCGGCCTCGTCGGTCCGACCGGCGCGGGCAAGTCCACGCTCTTGCGCCTGCTGCTGCGGCATCACGCGCCGGATGCCGGGACGTTGCGCTGGAACGGCGTCGAGCTGCGCGATTACACGCTGGATGCATTGCGTGCAGCAATGGCGTGGGTGCCCCAGGAAGCGTTCCTGTTCTCGGCGTCGGTGGCGGAGAACATAGCCCTCGCAAAGCCGGACGCGACGCGAGAAGAAGTCGAGCACGTCGCCCGTCTGGCTGCGGTGCACGACGACATTCTGCGCCTGCCGCAAGGCTATGAAACACCGGTGGGAGAGCGCGGCGTCACGCTGTCCGGCGGACAGCGGCAACGTGTCGCGATCGCGCGCGCGCTGCTCGCCGATGCGCCCTTGCTGCTGCTGGACGATGCGCTGTCCGCCGTGGACACGGACACGGAATCGCGCATCCTCGGTCACCTGCGCCAGGCGCGGGTCGGTCGCACCGTCATCATCGTGAGCCACCGCCTCAGCACCGTCGCCGACGCCGATCACACCGTGGTGTTGCATGGCGGCCGCGTGACGGAGCAGGGCAGCCACACCGAACTCGTGGCGCAGGCCGGCTGGTACGCGCGCCAGTGGCGCTATCAACAATTGCAGGCGAGTCTCGATGCCAGCTGATTCCATCGCCACGCCGGGCTTGCCCGCCGAACCCGTGGAGCGCCGCCGGATGGTGGGCGATGCGGCAGCGCTTCTGTTGAACGCCGCCGCGCCGGATCGCAAGCACCTGATCCACGGCATGCTGTGGCTGATGCTCGCCGCGGGCCTGGAGGCGCTGGGTCCGCTCATCGGAAAATATTTCATCGACAGCTACCTGCTGCCGCGCAATGTGCGGATTCCGCAGATGGCGGGGCTGCTCGCCGGGGCCCTCGTCGCGGGCATGGTGGCGAGCTGGCTGCGCTACCTGCAACTCACGCGCCTGGCGGGCCTGGCGATGCGTTCCGTGCGGCGCATCCGCGAGAGCGTCTACGGCCACGTGCTGCGCCTGCCCATGAGCTTCTTCGACCGCGCGATCACCGGCCAGCTCGTGAGCCGCGTGACGAACGACACCGAGGCGGTGAAGACGCTCTATGTGCAAGTGCTGTTCGTGATGCTGGACAGCGTGATCGTGCTGGCGGGCGCGATGGTGGCGATGCTCTGGCTCGATTGGCGGCTGATGCTGATCGTTGCGATGCTGGTGCCCGCCGTGCTGCTGATCGTCCTGTTGTACCAGCGGCTTTCCGCGCCGGCCGTGACGCGATCGCGCGAATTGCGCAGCGACCTCAATGCGCAGATGGCCGAGTCGATCGGCGGGATGGCGGTGCTGCAGGCGAGCAATGCCGCCACGCGGTTCAGCAAGCGCTTCGCGGGCGTCAACGAATCGCACTACCAGTCGCGCCAGCGCGAGTTGCGCGCCAACGCGTGGCTTTTGCGCCCCGTGCTGGATTTGTTGAACGTCGTCCTGCTCGCCGTGGTGATCGCCGTGTTCGGCGCGCGCGACCAGGGCGCCGCGTTGACCACGCTGGAAGTCGGCGTGCTCTATGCGTTCATCAACTACATTGCGCGAGTGGTCGAGCCGCTGATCCAGATCACGATGCAGTTCTCGCAGTTGCAGCAGGCGATGGTGGGCGCGGCGCGCGTCCATGCGCTGCTGAAAGAAGCCGAGACGCCGAAGCCCGTGCAGCAAGGCAGCATCACCGAAGGCGGCATCGCGATCGACCACCTGGATTTCGAATACATCGCAGGCCAGCGCGTGCTGCACGACGTGAACCTGCACATCGCGCCGGGCAGTTTCCACGGCATCGTGGGGCACACCGGCAGCGGCAAGAGCACGCTGTTGTCGCTTCTGCTGCGGTTCTACCCCGCGCCGGCCGGCACGATCCGCATCGACGGCACGCCGGTGGATGCGATCGGCGAGGACCACTTCCGCGACCGTGTCGGCTTGGTGCCGCAGGATCCTTTCCTGCTCGCCGCGAGCGCGCGGGAGAACATCGACATGGGCCGGGGCTTGAGCGACGAGCGCGTCGAAGCAGCTGCGAAGGCCGCGCATGCGCACGACTTTATCCTGGGCCTGGAGCAGGGCTATGCCACGCCTTTGGGCGAGGGCGGGGCGCGGCTGTCGGTCGGGCAGAAGCAGTTGCTGGCAATTGCGCGCGCATTGGCGGGCGAGCCGCGCATCCTGTTCCTGGACGAAGCCACGTCGCACATCGATTCCGAAACCGAGCAGATCGTGCAGCGCGCGCTCACCGAGTTGCGCGGCCGCGTGACCATCGTCGCCATCGCGCACCGGTTGTCCACGATCCGCGATGCGGACCGCATCGTGGTGTTGAATCACGGGCGTATCGCGGAGCTGGCTACGCATGCGGAATTGATGGAGATTGATTCAGGCTTGTACCAGCGGCTGTATCTGTTGCAGCAGTTGGAGGAAGAGGGGGCGGGTTGAGCGTGCCGGGGAAAGACTTGCGCGCGCTTCAGTCATTTGGACGCAGAATTCGGAGAGGTTACGCAGAAGACGCAGAAGGAAGACAAGAAAACAAAGAATAATTTTGAATTTTTCTTGTCTTCCTTCTGCGTAACCTCTCCGAATTCTGCGTCCAAAAAGACCTCTCGCCAGACCTTAGTCGATGTCATCAACCGTATCCGGATCCGGCACTTCCCCAATGGTCTGCCGCGTCGCCTTTGCCTGCGCCTTCAGCCACGCGCAGAAGGCCACGATCTCCGGGCGCTGCGCACTCCGCGGGCCGACGAGCAGCCAGTAAGCCATCGGCGAATCCATCCGCAGCCTGGGCAGCGGCTCGACCAGATCGCCGTTCGCGAGGCTTTCCGCCACCATCGGCAACCGCGCCAGCACAACGCCCTGCCCCGTGAGCGCGGCCTGCACCATCTGGTAGGCGTAGTTGAAGTACAGCCAGCGCTTGGCCTGCATCTTCGCCATGCCGTTTTCGTCGAACCAGCGGCGCCACGTGAGCCACTCGAGGTGCGTCGCCTGCGCGTCGCCCGCTTCGATGAGCGCGAAGTTCGCGAGGTCCGCGGGCTTCTTCAGCGCCGGCCCGCTCTTGAGCAGCCACGGGCTCGCGACCGGCGTGAGCTGCTCGCCGAACATGCGGATGGCATGCGGCGGCATCGCGGTGGTAGGGCCGTAGCGCAGCGCGAGATCCACGTCGGCGATGTCCAGGTCCAGCGCCACATCGGATGCGTCGATTCGGATGTCGATGTCGGGGTTGTCGCGCTGGAACTGTTCGAGACGCGGGATCAGCCACATCGAGGCGAATGATGCGAACGTCGTCAACGCCACGGCGCGGCGGCCGGCGGTCTGGCGGATCTGCCGCACCGCGTTGTCGATGCGCGGAAGCGATTGCGACACGGCCGTGAGCAACTGCGCGCCCGCGCTGGTCAGTTCCACGGCGCGCGTGTGGCGCAGGAACAGGCTCACGCCCACATCTTCCTCCAGCGACTGGATCTGGCGGCTCACGGCGGACTGCGTGAGCGCCATTTCCTCCGAGGCCGCGCGGAAATTGAGGTGCCGCGCCACGGCCTCGAAAGCGCGCAGGTGGCCCGCCGAAATGGGCCGGGTGCGAAGGTGCGTTTGCGAGTGCTGCATGTGCCAGCCTTTGTCAGGAGCTTTGCGCCGATTGATGCGATTTGGGAATCAATAGCGTAGCCGCAATTCATTGGACTGCCAAGGGCTCGTCGACGATCATTCATTGCCGAATAGCCCCCACAGGAGAACCGCCATGGCATTCCAGACTTTCCTCCAAACGCAACAATCATCCGCCGGCCCCGTGCTGCCGGGGACGTGGAAACTGGTGCCCGGGCGAGCCATCACGCTGGAGCCGCGCGAGGCGGGCACGCTCAAGGTGGCGCACGGCCAGTTGTGGGTGACGCTGGACGGCCCGCACGGCCGCGCGCCGGATGACGCCGGCGATCTGTTCATCGGCGTCGGAAACCAGGTCACGCTGCGCGCCGGCGAGCGCATGGTGGTCGAGGCCTGGAACGACAACGCGCCCGCTTACTTCAGCTGGGACCCGTTGCCGCAACCCGTCGCGGCGGCGCGCCTTGTGCGCCTGGTTCAGCCCTTGGCCGACTTGCGGCTGGCGCTGGCCTTGGGCGCGGGCGCCTTGGTTCGCTTGGTTGCCGGACTCGGCGGCCTGGCCTGGGATTTCGTGGCGCCGCGCGGACGCGCCTTGGACGCATGCGCCCTCAACGCGCACTCCAGGGCTTGCCGCGCCCACGGCGCCATGAGCTGAGTCGACTCCATCGCGTCTTCGGGCGCGGTGTAGTAATTCATCGGCCGCGGCACGCCTTTCATTTCGTAGACGGCCTGTTCGCAGCCGGCCTTCTCGAAGCTTGCGCGACTCGCGTCATCGGCCTTCAGGTACAGCCTTTCGCCCGCGCCGAAGTCGCCGATGATCGCGATCGTGAGGCCGTCCACACTGATGCCCCAGCCGCCGAACATGCGCCGCGCGCGGCATGGGCCGGCGGTGGCGAGCAGTTCACAGCAATAGTCGGCGAATCGCGTGTCGGTGGGCATGGGTGAACGATATCAGCGTCACACCATAATGCCCACCCATGGCCCGGCCCAAGTCTTCCCAGCACGAACTCAAGCGCGACGAGATCCTGGACGTGGCCGCGCAATGCTTCGCGGATCGCAGCTATCCGGCCGCGAGCATGAACGACATCGCCTCCGCTTGCGGCACCTCGAAGGCGCGGCTGTACCACTACTACGAGAGCAAGGAAGCGATCCTGTTCGACCTGCTGGACCGTTACACGCAGCGGCTGCTCGCGCTGATCGGGCAGTCCGAAGCGGCCGCGCACCGGCGCAACCTCGACGACCGGGCGGCGCTGCATGAACTGGTGCGCGGCTTCCTCGAGGAGTACGAGCATTCGGCGACCCGGCATGTGGCCCTTTTGCACGACACGAAGTTCCTGGGCGAGACTCAGCGTGAACTGATCCTCGACCGCCAGCGCGACATCGTGTCGGCGGTCACCCGGTTCGTACGCCGCGCCTATCCGACGCGCGTCGACACGGCAAACCAGACGCCCGTGACGATGATGCTGTTCGGCATGATCAACTGGACGTTCACCTGGCTGCGCCCGGGCGGCCCGATGAGCTATGCGGCGTTCGCAGAGGAAGTGATCGCCATGCTCGACAAGGGCCTCGCGCAATGATGGCCGTGCATGTCGTGGTCATGGGCGTGTCGGGTTGCGGCAAATCGGTCGTCGGCAACGCAATCGCCGCGGAGATGGGGCTGCCGATGATCGAAGGCGATGCATTCCATCCGCCATCCAATGTCGAGAAGATGCGCCGGGGCCAACCGCTGCAGGATGCCGACCGCGCAGGCTGGCTGGCCCGGCTCGGCGAAGAACTCGCGCTGCATCCCGAAGGCGCGGTGCTCGCTTGCTCTGCGTTGAAGCGCGCGTACCGCGACGTGCTGCGCTCGCATTCGGCGCACGTGAAGTTCATCCATCTCGAACTTTCGCAGGACGAAGCATTGCGGCGCGTTGCCGAACGCGGCGGGCATTTCTATCCGCCGAGCCTGGTCGCGAGCCAGTTCGCGGCGCTGGAGAATCCGGCGGGTGAAGCCGGTGTGCTCGCGGTCGCTGCGACGCTCCCGGTCGTGGAGATCACGCGGCTGGCGTCTCATTGGCTCCGCTCGGTGGCATTCAACAATCCGTAATCGATTACGGTTAGTTAAAATTCGGCTTCCGCTCGCCGTACACCCAAAGGAAGACACGATGTCCAAGGCATTCGCCAGCCAGGCCGACCTGGCCGACAAGAAGATCACGTTCGAGCGGCTCAGCGCGCACTGCTGGGCTTACACCGCGGAGGGCGATCCGAACTCCGGCGTCATCATCGGCGAGAAATTCATCCTGGTGAGCGACGCGACGGCCACGCCGGCGATGGCGCAGGACCTCATCGCGCGCATCCGCACCGTGAGCGACAAGCCGATCAAGTACGTGCTGCTCACGCACTACCACGCGGTGCGCGTGCTCGGCGCGAGCGCATATACGGCCGAAGGCGCGACCGAGATCATCGCGAGCCAGGGCACGTACGAGCTGATCATCGAGCGCGGCAAGGAGGACATGCAGTCGGAGATGGAGCGCTTTCCGCGCCTGTTCCGCAACGCCGAAAGCGTGCCCGGCCTCACGTGGCCGACGATGGTGATCGGCGGCGGCAATCCGGTGAAGGGCGAAGTGCCGGGCAAGTTGACGCTCGACCTCGGCGGCGTGACCGTGCAGATCTGGCATCCGGGTCCGGGGCACACGCGCGGCGACACGGTCGCATGGGTCGAGGACGAGAAGGTGCTGTTCTCCGGCGATCTCGTGGAGTACGAAGCGGGCGTCTACACCGGCGATGCGCAACTCGAGGAATGGCCCGCGACGCTGGAAGCATTGCGCGTGCTGCGCGCCGAGGCGATCGTCCCCGGCCGAGGCGAGGCGATGAAGGGACATGCTGAAGTGAACAAGGCGCTCGACTACACGAAGCGCTGGGTGGAGACGCTGTACGCCTGCGCGCGCGAAGCCGCGGCGCAGAAGATGGACTTGAAGACCGCGATGGTCCACACGAGAAAGCGCATGGACCCGATCTTCGGCCATGTGTTCATCTACGAACACTGCCTGCCGTTCGACGTGAGCCGCGCCTACGACGAGGCAAGCGGCATCAAGAATCCGCGCATCTGGACCGCCGAGCGCGACAAGGAAATGTGGGCTTCGCTGCAAGCCTGAGTCGACCGCAAGAGTGCGGATGGGCTTGTAGTCCGCCGACTACACAGCCCCCGGTTGGGAGATGACACAGCGGCTGCGCATGGGCTCCTAAGCTCGAGCAACAGTGTCCGCGCGTACCGCGCGGAACCATAAAGGAGCACCCCCATGATCAGAGCCAAATCCCGCGTCCTCCAGCAGCAACCCCGCCGCGACAGCGACCAGCAGCAGCAGCAGCAACAAGCCGGCTCCAGCGACTTCCAGCCGAAGGCGGCCGGCAAGAAGGAGCAGCAGATGGGCGAGGGCAGCTATGAAGGAACGGCTGATTACAACAAGCGCACGGCCGAGTACCTGAAGACCCACGACGTGAAGAAAGACGCCGAAGCCGCCAAGCCTCAGTCCGCGGATGAGCAGCGCGACATGGAGCGCGCCGAGGAAGAAGGCAAATCTCACTCCAAGGGCGAGAAGTAAAGCGCGCTAGCTCTGCCCACCCAGCTCCTGCAAATCCCGCTGCCAGGCGCGCAGGCGCCTCACGGCAGCATCGCGCTGCTTCGCCGTTCTGCTGTTGTGCAGCACGGAGAATGTTCGGCACCCCTCGTCGATCATCGCCTGCTGCCTTGCGCGATCCGCTGCCACCGGCGGTTCGCGCAGGCGATCCAGCAATCCTCGCATCGACATCGTGGCATTGGCCAGCGACACTTGCTGCGTGGTCACGGCGCGCAATGTGTCCAGCACATCCCGCTGGCGCCGCTGCCGGTCCGCGAGGATGCGCTGCGGATCGAACGCGGTCGACTGCAACTGCTTGCGCAACAAGGTTAGCTGCGCATCGTCCAGTGGCCCATACACCATCTCGCTGCGTTCGGTGAACTGCTCCACCCGCTTGTCCGCGAGCTCGGACGCATTGAGCGCCAGCCAGTCCTTGCGGAATTTCGAATTGTTCTTCTCGTACTTGCGCTCGATGTTTTTCAGCTGCTCGGGCGCGAGACTCGTGGCGAGCGTGACGACTGCGGGCTCGGCCTGTCCGGCGAGCACGTCCAGTCGCTCGCGCACGCGGGTGAAGAAGCCGCAGGCTTGCGCGGGAGCAATGTCGGCCGGCGCCGCTTCCTCCATGGCGCGCAGCAGTGCGACGAATTTCGGCAACTCGTTCGCGCGATGCCAGCGATGCAGGCGTTGCAGGTCCTCGCGCACGCGGGCTTCCTGGTCGTCGTTGAAATCGGCGTAGCCATCGAGCCACCAGAATGCGATTTCGTCGATGTTGTTGTAGCCCAGTTTGATCGTGCTGCAGCCGGCGAGCGCCGCGGCCACCGCGAGCGCGCCGATAATGCGGCGCAGGCGAGAAGAGAATTTCATCCAGATCCAAGGAGTGTTCATGACAGCAATCGACGCGGTCATCATGGCCGCCGGCAAGGGCACGCGCATGAAAAGCCGCCTGCCCAAAGTGTTGCACCGATTGGCCGGCCGTGCGCTGCTGGATCACGCGATGGCGGGCGCGCAGGCGCTGGACGCGCGCAGCATCGTCGTCATCACGGGCAACGGCGCGGAGCAGGTCGAGGCGGCCGTCGCGGGCTGGATGCGGCCCGGTGCATCCGCTCCCGTCTTCGTGCGGCAGGAGCCGCAGCTCGGTACCGGCCACGCCGTGCAGCAGGCCGTGCCGGTGCTGCCCGATGACGGCATCGCGCTCATCCTGAACGGCGACGTGCCGCTGATCGAAGCGGCGACGCTCAAAGCGCTGGTCGAAAACAGCGGGCCGCGAAAGGTCGCGCTATTGAGCGTGGACATGCCGGACCCCACGGGGTACGGGCGCATCATCCGTTCGCGTGACGCAGTGTGGGCGATCGTGGAGCACAAGGACGCGACCGAGGAGCAACGCGAGATCCGCGAGGTCTACGCCGGCTTCATGGCGCTGCCGAATGCGCTGCTCAAGCGCTGGCTCGCCAAGCTCACCAACGACAACGCGCAGAAGGAGTACTACCTCACCGACATCGTCAAGCTCGCCGTGGACGACGGCGCGGACGTGGTGGCCGTCAAGGCGCCGGACAAGGTGCAGGTCGATGGCGTGAACAGTCCGTCCCAACTCGCTGCGCTCGAGCGCGCTTACCAGTTGAGGCAAGCCAATCGCTTCATGGAACAGGGCGTGCGCATATCGGACCCGGCGAGGTTCGATGTGCGTGGCGTTCTCGACTGCGGACGGGACGTCGAGATCGATGTCAACTGCGTCTTCGAGGGCAGCGTGTCGCTGGGCGACGGCGTGCGCATCGGCGCGAACTGCGTGATCGCGAACGCGCGCATCGAAGCCGGCGCGGTGATCCATCCCTTCACGCACATCGAAGGCGAGAAAGCCGGCGTTCGCGTCGGCGAGGGTGCGCTGGTCGGTCCGTTCGCGCGGCTGCGCCCGGGCGCGGACCTCGGCCCGGAAGTTCACATCGGCAACTTCGTCGAGGTGAAGAACGCGACGCTCGCGCGCGGCGCGAAGGCGAACCACCTGGCGTATCTCGGCGATGCCACCGTCGGCGAGCGCGTCAACTACGGCGCGGGATCGATCACCGCCAACTACGACGGCGCGAACAAGCACCGCACCGTGATCGAGGAAGACGTGCACATCGGCAGCAACTGCGTACTCGTCGCACCGGTGACCATCGGCCGCGGAGGCACGGTGGGCGGCGGCTCGGTCATCACGAAAGACACCCCGGCGGGCGCATTGTCGATCGCACGTGGCAAGCAGGTCGGCATCCCCGACTGGAAACGCCCGCAGAAGAAGCCGAAGGACTAACGCCCGATCGGAATGCGCGGCTCGAACTTCGCGCGGCGTACCGAGAAGAATGCCTTCACGTTTCGCACGTTCGCATCGCTCGTGAGCAGGCGCTGCGCGAGCGCGAGGTAGCCGGGCATGTCGGCCGCGTACACGATGAGGATGAAGTCGGGGCCCGGCGAGACGCGGTAGCACTGCTGCACGGCGGCGTCGCCGATCACCCGTGACTCGAACGCTTCCTGTTCTTCCTGGCCTTGCCGGTCCAGCGTGATCTCGACGATCGCCTGCAGGCCGTGCCCCCTGATCGCCGCCATCTTGTCCGTGTCGAGGATCGCGATCTCACGCGCGATGACGCCGGCGTCACGCAATCGTTTTACCCGCCGCAGACAGGTCGGCGGGGAGACGTGGACCCGCTTGGCGAGATCGAGGTTGCTCAGGGAGGTGTCGGTCTGGAGATAGTCCAGAAGAGCCAAGTCGATCGCGTCTAGGTGAAACTCATGTTGTTTTGTGGCGGCCATGGAGGAATTTTATTTCATCAGTCATTGATGAGTAAATAAAATTTCAAAAAACGGTAGTTTTAGATCGCATATTTCTTGGCGACGCCCATAAAGTCGAGGCACTTTCAAGGAGTTCACCATGTGTGGCATCGTCGGCGCCGTCTCCACTCGCAACATCGTCCCCATCCTGGTTCAGGGCCTGCAGCGCCTCGAATACCGGGGCTATGACTCATGCGGCGTCGCGGTTTACGCCGACGGCCTGAAGCGCGCCCGCAGCACCGACCGGGTCGCGGAACTGCTGACCCAGGTAGAACATGATCACATCGTCGGCACCACCGGCATCGCGCACACGCGCTGGGCGACGCACGGCGCGCCGGCGGTGCACAACGCGCATCCACACTTCAGCCACGGCCCAGGCGCCGATGCAGCCGCGCGACCCGGCCGCATTGCGCTCGTGCACAACGGCATCATCGAGAACCACGACGAGCTGCGCGCCGCGCTGCAGGCGAAGGGCTACCAGTTCGCGAGCCAGACGGACACCGAAGTCATCAGCCATCTGATCGACAGCGTGTACGACGGCGATCTCTTCGAAGCCGTGAAGGAGGCCATCGTCCAGTTGCATGGCGCGTACGCGATCGCGGTGTTCTGCAAGGACGAGCCGCATCGCGTGATCGGCGCGCGCGCCGGCTCGCCCCTCATCCTCGGCGTGGGTGTTGAGGGCGGCGAGAACTTCCTCGCGAGCGACGCCATGGCGCTCGCCGGCGTGACGGACCAGATCGTCTATCTCGAAGAGGGCGACGTGGTCGACCTGCAACTGGGCAAGTACTGGATCGTCGACAAATCGCACAAGCCCGTGACGCGCGCCGTGAAGACCGTGCAGGCACACAGCGGCGCGGCCGAACTCGGGCCGTATCGCCACTACATGCAAAAGGAAATCTTCGAGCAACCGCGCGCCGTCGCCGACACGCTCGAAGGCGTGCAGGGGATCGTGCCGGAGCTGTTCGGCGACGGCGCCTTCCGCGTCTTCAAGGAGATCGACAACGTTCTCATCCTCGCGTGCGGCACGAGCTACTACAGCGGCTGCACCGCGAAGTACTGGCTCGAAGGCATCGCGAAGATCCCGACGCAGGTGGAAATCGCGAGCGAGTACCGCTACCGCGAGACGGTGCCCAACGCCGGCACGCTGGTGGTGACGATCACGCAATCGGGCGAGACGGCCGACACGCTCGCGGCGCTGCGGCACGCGCAAAGCCTGGGCATGACGAACACGCTCACGATCTGCAACGTCTCGACCTCCGCGATGGTTCGCGAATGCAAGCTCGCGTACATCACGCGCGCGGGCGTCGAGATCGGTGTCGCTTCGACGAAGGCGTTCACCACGCAGCTGGCCGGGCTGTTCCTGCTCACGCTCGCTCTCGCGCAGGTCAAGGGCCGACTGAGCGAGGAGCAGGAGGCCGCGCACCTGAAGGCGATGCGGCACTTGCCCGCCGCTCTGTCGGCGGTGCTGGCGCTGGAGCCGCAGGTGATCAGCTGGTCGGAGGATTTCGCGAGCAAGGAGAACGCGCTGTTCCTGGGGCGCGGCCTGCACTACCCGATCGCGCTGGAAGGCGCGTTGAAGCTCAAGGAGATCACGTACATCCACGCCGAGGCGTATGCCGCGGGCGAACTCAAACACGGACCGCTCGCGCTCGTCACGAGCGAAATGCCGGTGGTGACTGTCGCGCCCAACGACACGTTGCTGGAAAAGCTCAAGAGCAACATGCAGGAGGTGCGCGCGCGCGGCGGCGTGCTCTATGTGCTCGCCGATGCGGACACGCGCATCGAGAGCGGGGAGGGCATCCACGTCATCCGCATGCCGGAGCACTACGGCCCGCTCAGCCCGCTGCTGCACGTCGTGCCGCTGCAGCTGCTGGCGTATCACACGGCCTGCGCGCGCGGCACCGATGTCGACAAGCCGCGGAATCTGGCGAAGAGCGTGACGGTGGAGTGAGGAGCCAATCGGCAGCCTTCCAGCTCGACATTGAGCGCTCGCCGACACGTTGACAAGCACTCGGCGGGTGAAATATTCTTCCCCGATGGCAACTCCCGCAAGCACCATGAAGCCTGCCGGCCCCCAGCCTGCTTCCGGCACCGAAACCGAAGCAGCGCGCTATGCGCTGCTGCGCCGGCTTGCGCCTTCGATCCGCCACCACCTGGTCGTGAACCTCCAGCCGATCGGGATGATCCACGAGGTGATGGAGCGGCGCTTGCGCGTGCCGCAACCCGATTTGCATGAAGTGCGCGAGAGCGCGCAGAAGATCAACGGTTTTGCCCGCGCCGCGCTCGATTCCAGCCTGGATGTCGTCAGCTGGCTCGCGCCCCCGCCCGATGCGGTCATCGCGCCGATGGAGGGCGTGCGCGAGTGCTTCGCGCTGCTGGCCACGAGCCTCACGTTCCGGGGTTACGCGCTGCGCAACGAGATGACCGCACTTCCGGGGACGGTCGCCCGCTCGGCGGTTCGCAACGTGCTCACCGCCGCACTGCTCCACATGACCGACGAGAGCCCGCCGCCGGCGGAGATCGAGCTGAGCGGGGAGCGCCGCGAGGATTCGATGGTGTTGGCGTTGACCTTGCGCGCCGGCGACGGAGAAACGGGCTTCGCACCGGAATCCCCGTACCGGGCGCTGACCTGGGACGACATGCAGGCGATCGCCGCCGCGGAAGGCGTGGCGCTGTCGCACGACGGGCGCCAGAGAATCGCCATCGCCGTCCCGTTCGCGGAAAGCCGTTAGCGCGCGCCGCGGCTCGGGCGCAAGCCGTGCATCAGCGCCGGCACTTCGTGCGGCAGCTCGCGCGCGAGCAGACCCAGCGGACCCAGCCTTCTCGCCAGGCGCGCGCCGGCCATCGCGTGCAGGGCCACGGCCCAGGCCGCCGACTGCTCCAGGGGAGCGCCGCGTGCCGTCAATCCCGCGATCAAGCCCGCGAGCACATCCCCGGAGCCCGACGTCGCAAGGCCGGGCACCTCGGCGACGTGGCGCCAATGCTTTCCGGATGGGTGCGCGATGCGCGTCGCCGCGCCCTTCAGGACGACGCAGGCATTCCACGCGCGCGCCGCCTCGAGCGCTCGCAGCTCGTCGTTCTCGACCTGCTCCTTCGCATCGCCGCACAACCGCGCCATCTCCCCGGCGTGCGGCGACAGCAGAACGGGTTGCTCGAATCGCTTCACGCGCTGCTGCACGTTCATGGCGAGCGCGTCCAGCACCAGCGGCGTGCCGCGCAACATCGGAAGCAGGCGAAGGACGAATTCGACGCTGGCGGCTTCGTCCGCGAAGCCCGGACCGGCAAGCACCGCATCGGCGGCGCGCGCTGTTTCCTCCAGTTGCACCACGCCTTCGGGATCGAGGCCGCCGGCCTGCGTCTCCGGCAAACCGATGACGCGTGCCTCGGGCATCGCGATGGCAATCGCGCCGGTGACCGATCGCGCCGTCGCGATGACGAGCTTGCCCGCGCCCGCGCGCAAGGCAGCCGTTGCCGCGAGCAACGCAGCACCGGCGATCTCACGGCTGCCCGCGATCACCAGCACGCGGCCACGCGTCTCCTTGTCCGCCTCGCCGGGGGCAGCGGGCAATGGCCACGCGCGCAGGCGCTTCGCGGTGATGTCGATGCAGGCTTGGCCCTGGTGCATGCGAGGCTACGGCTTCGGCGCGGCAGGCGTGTCCGGCTCCGCGGTGACGGGCGCGCCGGCTTCGCGCAAGGGCGCGGTGAAATTCACGAGGTCGACTTTGAGTGCATCGCCCGACGCGTCGTATTCGTAGGAAGTGACACCGCAATTCGGCACGTCGCCCAATTTGTCGATGGCGAGGATCTCGGCCTCGTCGAGGCACTCCACGAGGTAGCGCATGCAGTTCACGATGACCTGGTGCGCCACCACCAGCACGCGCTGGCCCGCGTACTCGCGCGTCACCATCTCCAGCACGCTGCGCAGCCGCAGGATCACGTCGCACCAGCTCTCGCCGCCGGGCGGCCGGAAGTAGAACTTGCCCACGTGCGCGCGCTGTTCTCCGAGCTCCGGGTACTTGTGGCTGATGCCGAAGTGCGTAAGGCGGTCGAGGATGCCGAACTCTTTCTCGCGCAGTCGCTCATCGACGCGCAGGCGCAGCACGTCGGAGGGAATGCGAGCAGCCTCCAGCATGAGCCGCGCGGTATCGCGCGCGCGGATATAGGGCGAGCAAAGCAGCACGTCGGGCCGGCGCTCGGGCGGCAACTGGCCCAGCCAGTTGCCGAGCGCTTGCGCCTGACGCTCGCCCAGGCCGGACAGCGGCGTATCGATGTCACGCTCGGCGATATCTATCACGGGCAGGCGAGCGGCTTCGGCCGCATCGCGCGCCACGTTGCCGGCACTCTGGCCGTGCCGCACGATCCACAGGGCGCTAGGCCAGCGGGCGTTGGTCGTCTTCACGGGCGCTTGAACCCCAGCGCCTTCATGGCTGCGGCCAGCGGGGTGCGGCTCGCTTCATAGTCTGCCCAGGGCTCGTTGCCTTCGGCCAGGCGCTTTTGCGCATCGCGGATCGTCCAGTGCGCGCCGCCTGTGAGGCCCTCCAGCTCGTCCCAGCGCACCGGTACCGAGATGCCCAGGCCGGGGCGGGACCGTGCAGACCAAGCGCACACGGTCGTCGCGCCATAGCCGTTGCGCAGGTAGTCGATGAAGATCTTGCCCACGCGGTTGCTGCCGCCGCTTTTCGCGACGAACCGTTCGGGGATCGTGCGCGCGAGGTGCTGCACGATGGCTTGCGAAAAATCCTTCACCGTGTCCCAGTCGAATTGCTTTTTCAGCGGCACGACCAGGTGCAGCCCCTTGCCGCCGCTGGTCTTGAGGAACGCGGGCAGGTCGAGCTCCTTCAGGAATGCATGAACGAGTTGCGCGGCTTCCTGGATCTGCGGCCAGCTCACGCCTTCGCCCGGATCGAGGTCAAACGTCATGCGGTCGGGCTTCGCGATCGCGGTCTTCACGCCGTTCCAGGTGTGAAACTCCACCACGTTCATCTGCGCCGCGGAGAGCAGCCCTTCCGGCTTCGCGACTTCGAGGATCGGCGGGTGGCCGGGGAAGAACGACGGATCGAGCTGCTCGATGCCCGGCATCTTGTAGCGCTCGGCGTGCTTCTGGAAAAACAGCTCGCCCGTGATGCCTTGCGGCGCCCGCACCAGCGAGACGGGCCGGCCCTTGAGGTGCGGCATCATCACCGACGCGACCGAAGCGTAATAGCGCACGAGTTCGATCTTCGTCGCGCCAGATTGCGGGTCGATGACGCGGTCGGGGTTGCTCACGCGCAAGCCGGCGGGCAGGACGATGGTGGAGGCCGGCGCGTTTGGGGGGGCGAGCTCAGGTGCGTCGACCGTCGGACTCTTGCTTGTCCGCGCGGTCTTCACCGTGTTGGCCGCCTTCGCCGGCTTGTCCACCGGCGCGCCGTGGCGCGGCTTCTCGCGCACGATGCTCGCGGCTTGCTTGTCGTCGCGCAGTCCGTGGAACACCGAGTGCCGAATGCGGTTGTCGCGGGTCCATTCCCCGAACGCCACCTCGCACACCAGCTCGGGCTTCACCCAGTGGACACCGCGAGGAATATTCGCATTCGCGGCGAACGGGTTGCGATCGGAGGCAACATCGTTCAGCCGCGACTTGATCTCGCGCAGCGCCGCTTCGTTGAAGCCAGTGCCGACGTTGCCGGAATATTGCAATGCGCCTTTCTCGTCGTGCACGCCGAGAAGGAGTGAGCCGATGCCGGTGCGCGATCCCTTGGGATCGGTGTAGCCGCCGATCACGAATTCCTGCCGCTGTCCGCACTTGAGCTTGACCCAATCCGACGAGCGCCGCGTGACGTACGCGGAGTTGCGACGCTTGGCGATCACGCCTTCCAGGCCCAGGCGACAAGCCGATGCGATCACGTCGGCGGGCGGCGCGTCGAACACTTCGCTGAACCGAACCTTGGGCTGCGGGTTGCGCGCCACGACGCGTTGCAGCACCGCGCGGCGTTCCTCCAGCGGCACTTCGCGCAGGTCATGGCCCGCGCAATAGGGGATGTCGAAGAGGTAATAGACGATGTCGGCGGTGCGCGCGCTGTCGAACGCGTTCTGCAGCGCCTGGAAATCGGCGGGCACGCGCTCGCCAGGCATGATGATCTCGCCGTCGTACCAGCCGTCCGGCAATTCCATCGCTTCGAGCGACTTCGCCAATTGCGGCAGCTTGTGCGTCCAGTCGTTGTTGTTGCGCGTTATGAGTTTCACCCGGCCACTTTCGGCGCGCGTCAGCATGCGGTAGCCGTCGAACTTGATCTCGTAGATCCAGTTGTCCGAATCCTTCGGCGGCTCGTCCACCAGCGTGGCGAGCTGCGGCTGCAGCTCCGACGGGAGGGCCGCCTTGCGGGCGCCGGCGGGTGGGCCGTCCGCGGCCGATGCGGGCTTCGCCTTTGAAATGGACGGGCCGGGCGATGCGGACGACTTTCGCGCGGCGGGCCGGTCGGGGAGTTTCTTCACGCTGTCCGGCATTTCATCGACCAGGCTGAACTCGCCGGCGGGCCGCACGTACTCGTCCTTTTCCTTGATCAACAGCCACGGTTCCTGCCGTTCGCCTTCGCGCGCCTTCATGCGCACCAGCGTCCACTTGCCGTGCATCTTGTGGCCGCGCATCTCGAATTTGAGCTTGCCTTCCCGATAGCCCTTCTTCGGGTCTTCGAGCGGTATCCACACGCCCTTGTCCCAGATGATCACCTTGCCCGCGCCGTAGTTGCCAGCAGGGATCGTGCCCTCGAAGGTGTTGTAGGAGATCGGATGGTCCTCCACATGCACCGCCATGCGTTTATCGGCGGGGTCGTAGCTCGGGCCTTTCGGCACCGCCCAGCTTTTCATGGTGCCTTCGAGTTCGAGGCGCAAGTCGTAGTGCAACCGCGTCGCCCAGTGCTTCTGGATGACGAACGCGCGTGCTTCTTCGTTGGGCACGCCGCCCTCGGCCGGCTCCGGCGTGGCGTCGAAGTTGCGCTTCTCGCGATAGGTCTTGAGACTGCTGGAGGAACGGTCGTCCATGGCGTTGTCGCCTTTCTTGCGTCAACGATAAGAAACCGGCCGCGCGGTGGCTGTAGGACAACCCTGCTTTGCGGAGTCGGCAGGTCTTATTGGCGTTCGAGATGGCCCACGAGCCGTTGCTCGGCGGCGCTCAATCCCTTCGCACCCGAAGTCGCGAACTCCACTTCCAGTTCCTTCTTGCCGCACAGGTTCATCGCCAGTTCCAAAACGTCGGGATGCACGTACGCCTTGCGGCATACGGCAGGCGTGTTGCCGAGGCTCGACGAGACTTCCGCGAGCACCTGCTTGAGCGTGAACGGCTCGCCTGCCGCGCACAGCGCGCGCACGGTTTCCAATGCGAGGACGCTGCCGTGCCAGGTGCGGAAATCCTTCGCCGTGAAGCGCTCGCCGCACAGCTCGTTCAGGAAGTCGTTCACGTCGCCCGAACTCACGGAACGGATCTCTCCGGAATCGTCCGGGTACTGGAACAGCTCCTGCCCCGGCAAATGCAGGCAGCGCCGCACGACTTTGGCGACACGCGGATCGCGCACTTCCACTTCGTGCCGCACACCGCTCTTGCCGCGAAACGTGAGCTTGACGCGGTCGCCGCTGATGCGTGCGTGGCGGTTGCGCAAGGTGGTGAGGCCGAAGGAGCCGTTCTCCTTCGCGTATTGGTCATTGCCCACGCGCACGTAGGTCGTGTCGAGCAGGCGCACGATGGTGGCCAGCACCAGTTCGCGCGAATGCGATTTGTCCTCCAGCATCGCGGCGACCTTGCGTCGCAAACGCGGTAGCACTTTCGCGAACGCGAGCAGCCGGTCGAACTTGCCGGTGTCGCGCTCCTCGCGCCAGCGCGCGTGGTAGCGGTACTGCTTGCGGCCGCGCGCGTCGCGCCCCGTCGCCTGCAGGTGGCCGTTGGGCGATCGGCAGATCCAGACGTCGGTGTATGCCGGCGGAATCGCGAGCTTGCGGATTCGCGCGATCTGCGCTTCGTCGCGCAGCACGCGTTGCTTCTCGTCGAGAAACGCGAAGCCCTCGCCCTTGCGCACACGCGTGAAGCCAGGCTCTGCGTCGCTGGAAAAGAAAAGGCCGGCGGGAACGCCGGCCTCGGCATCTGCCGCTTCGTTGCCGTTGCCGGACACGAGCAGCATGTGCGATCAGGAGGCGGCGCGGAACTGGTCCCGCAGCATCTTGATCTGGTCGTGGTTGCGCTGCACGCCCTGCATCTGGCGCTCCACGATCAGCTTCACGCCCGCGGGCATCGGCTGCTTGAGGGCCTTGCGATAACGCGCCATCGCGTTGTCCTCACCGCGTTCGCATTCTTCGAGCACGGCCTTGTCGTCGTACGTGGTGAGCGCGGATTTCACCGAGACCCAGCCGCGGTGCATGGCACCCGCCACGCTGCCGCTGTCTTCGGCCTTGCCGCCGAGGCTGCGGATCTGGCCATTGAGTTCCTGCGCGGCGCTGCGGCAATCGTCGGCACGCTGCAGGAAAGTGGACTTCAGGTCGGCGCGCTTGGCTTGCTCGGCGCAGGCGCGGAAGCCGTATTCGCCGTCCTTGCAGCACTCCACGAGGTCTTGCAGCGCATCGACCATGTCGTCGCGGTCACCGCTTTCGTTGCCCGCGCTTTGCATCGCGCCCACGGCCGCTGCCGCGCCACCCGCGCCCTTGCCGCCAATGCCGGCGCGTTGCGTGTCGACGCGTTCCCAGGCGGCCCGGCTCGCGGGCTGCGCCTGCTTCCAGTCGAGGCTGGATCCCGCGCGGGCTTCATCCCACTCGGAAGCCAGTCGTGGCTCCGCGGTTTCGAAGTCGCCGTCGTAGCGCGTGCGGCCGGTCAGGCCGAGACGGTAGGCGGGTGCGTAGTCGTCATAGGTGCGGCCCTTCTCGTAGTACGACTCGCGAGAGTAGTTGTCTTTCCAGTAGGCTTCTTCGGCCGTGGGGTTCACGGCTTCGCCGGCGGCCTTGCCTGCCAGCCCGCCCACCACGGCGCCAACGACACCGCCAATGGCCGCGCCGATGGGTCCGCCGATCGCGCCCATGCTGGCGCCTGCCACGGCGCCGCCGGTGGCGCCGATGCCGGTTCCGATCGGGTGCGCGCCCGGCTCATCGGTGATGGGATCGCGATTGAGGTCTTTGTCTTCAGCAGCCATGTGAATGCTCCTTGATGGATTGGAAATAATGAATTTGATTGGAGGCTCCGGTGCTGTGTTTTCGCGCCGGGCACACCTCATCTTGGCTGCACCTTCACTGGTGACGGTCAGTGAAGGGGGAGAGTGGCTGTAGGAAAAAGACGCGGGCCTGCGCGGCCCGGTCGGGCTCACAGGGGAATGTTGCGTTGTCCTACACGTGCGCGAACTACGGCAGCGCAATCTGGTGCGACAACGATGAAGAAAACACCATGAAACATTCGCTCCGCAAAACTCCGTCGCACTTGCACCTCGCGTACAAATACGGGGAGGCGAGCGACGGATTGCTGGGGCGCAATTTCGTGCTGCTGGTGGAGGATCGGGAGCTCACGCTCTGCATCGACCTCACGCCGAATTTCCACATCCGCAACAAGAGCTCGTCCGCGTATCTCGACGCGGTGAATTTCGCGCACAACCACCACAAGCTGCGCTACCTGCAATGCAGCGACAACCTCGTGCGTTCGCGGCTCATCAGGGCGTGGGAGCAGGTGCAGCAGCCGCAGATGCGCATGTGCCTGGAGCTTGGGCCACGCGGCCGCTATATGTATTCGGTGCTGCCACACTCGCTCTTCATGGGCGGCGTCCAGCTGGACGTGCAGCAGGTGCTCGAGGAGGAAGCGTCGCGGAACCGCGGCGCCTCCCACGAACTCCATGCATCAAGGAATCACGCATGAACACTTTGAAATCCCTTCGCCGTGCGGCCGCCGGGGCGGCATCGCTGCTGCTCGCCGGCGCACTCGGCCTCGCGGCCTTGCCGGCTTTCGCGGACGACGCCGCGTCGCTCAAGGCGAAGTACGGTGAGCTGCAGGGCGAGCTGCAAGACGCGAACAACACGTTCCACCAGCCGCTTCACATCGATTCGGCGCAATCGGGCGACACGCTGCGCGGTGATGTCTACGCCGTGTTGAAGCATCCGTTCAAGGAGTTCAGCGCGGCGATGAAGGAGCCGGGCGACTGGTGCGACATCCTCATCCTGCCGTTCAACACCAAGTACTGCCATGCCGCCGAGGGGCGCAATGGCGGACAGATGTTGCAGGTCCGCATCGGTCGCAAGTCCACGCAGCCGGTGGACGAGGCGTATCGGATCGACTTCTCGCTGCAGCCCGTGGCGGCCGCGGCCGACTACTTCGAAAGCCGGCTCACCGCGCCGAGCGGGCCGGTCGGGACACGCGACTACAAAATCCTCGTGTCGGCAGTGCCGCTGGACGGCAATCGCACGTTCATGCACCTCAGCTATTCGTACGGCTATGGTGCCACCGGCCGCTTCGCGATGGGCGCGTACCTCTCGACCGTCGGCGCGAGCAAGATCGGCTTTACGGTGACGGGCCGGGACGCGAACGGTCAGCCGGTCTACATCGGCGGCGTGCGCGGCGCGATCGAACGCAACGTGATGCGTTACTACCTCGCAATCAACGCCCACCTGGCATCGATGGCGGTGTCGCCGCCGCAGCGATTGGAGAAACGTATCCAGACCTGGTTCGACAGCACGGAGCGGTACCCGCAGCAACTCCGGGAGATGGATCGCTCGACGTATGTCGCGATGAAGCGCACCGAGGCCGAGCGTCAGCAGACGGTGCTGCAGTAGGACTTGTCATGCCGGACTTGATCCGGCATCCAGGCATGCTCCGATGGATCCCGGGTCGAGCCCGGGATGACAGCCTTACTTGAGGCCGGCCGCAGCGCGCAGCGCCTGGGCCTTGTCCGTGCGCTCCCAGGTGAATTCCGGCTCTTCACGGCCGAAGTGGCCGTAGGCGGCGGTCTTCTGGTAGATCGGGCGCAGCAGGTCGAGCATCTGGATGATGCCCTTCGGGCGCAGGTCGAAGTGGTCATGCACGAGAGAGGCGATCTGCTCGTCGGAAATCACGCCGGTGCCTTCGGTGTACACCGTCACGTTCATCGGCCTGGCGACGCCGATCGCGTAGGCAACCTGGATCTGGCACTGGCGCGCGAGACCCGCGGCCACGATGTTCTTCGCCACATAGCGCGCGGCGTAGGCGGCCGAGCGATCCACCTTGCTCGGGTCCTTGCCCGAGAACGCACCGCCGCCGTGGGGACAGGCGCCGCCGTAGGTGTCGACGATGATCTTGCGGCCGGTGAGTCCGCAATCGCCTTGAGGGCCGCCGATGACGAAGCGGCCCGTGGGGTTGATCAGGTACTTCGTGTCTTTGAGCCATTCCTTCGGGAGCACCGGCTTGATGATCTCCTCGATGATGGCTTCGGTGAAGGAGGCCTTCATCTTGTGGCCGTCGCTCTGCTCGGGGCTGTGCTGCGAGGAGAGCACCACCGTGTCGATGCTGTGCGGCTTGCCGTCGACGTAACGCATCGTCACCTGGCTCTTGGCGTCGGGACGCAGGAAGGGCAGGCGGCCGTCCTTGCGCAGTTGCGCCTGACGCTCGACCAGGCGGTGCGCGTAGTGGATCGGCGCGGGCATCAGCTCGGGCGTCTCGTTGCAGGCGTAGCCGAACATCAGGCCCTGGTCGCCGGCGCCGGTGTTGAGGTGGTCGTCGCTCGCGTGGTCCACGCCCTGTGCGATGTCGTTGGACTGCTTGTCGTAGCAGACCATCACGGCGCAGCCCTTGTAGTCGATGCCGTAATCGGTGTTGTCGTAGCCGATGCGCTTGATCGTGTCGCGCGCGACCTGGATGTAGTCGACGTGCGCGTTCGTGGTGATCTCGCCGGCCAGCACCACGAGGCCGGTGTTGGTCAGCGTCTCGGCGGCGACGCGGCTGCGCGGGTCCTGCTCGAAGATCGCATCGAGGATCGCGTCGGAGATCTGGTCCGCGACCTTGTCCGGATGGCCCTCGGAGACGGATTCGGAAGTAAAGAGGAAATCGTTCGCCATTTGAATAAACTCCGTTGGGTTTGCTTTAAGGCGCGTTGCCTTGTGCCGGAGCTTGGGGCGAACGCTTTAGCAGATATTTTTTAACGTCGCCCTGCAAGTAGTTCATAACTCGGCGACGAGGGGATTCTAAACGCTTGTGAAAGACCTGTTTCGCCTCCTGGCGCTGTTGCCGCTGCCCGTTTTGCATGCGGTGGGCGCGGTGCTGGGCTGGGTGACTTTCCTGGCCTCGGGCACTTACCGCCGCCGCTTCCTGGCCAACATGCGCCAGGCGGGTTTCGGATGGCGGGATGTGATGGGCGCGGTGGCGCAAGCCGGCAAGCTCGTGGGTGAAACGCCGCGCCTGTGGTTCGGCTCGCCGGTGGCGCTGCAGTGGGATGGCGAACAACTGATCGACGAGGCGCGCGCGGCGGGACGCGGCATCGTGTTTCTGACGCCGCATCTCGGCTGCTTCGAGGCGACGGCGCAAGGCTATGCAGCGCGCTATGGCCGCATCACCGTGCTTTACCGGCCCGCCCGCAAGGCGTGGCTTCGCGACCTGATCGACACCGCGCGCGCCCGCCCGAACCTCGCGACGGCGCCGACGACCCTGGCCGGCGTCAAGCAGATGCTCAAGGCGTTGAAGGGCGGCGAGGCCGTGGGGCTGTTGCCCGACCAGGTGCCGCCCGATGGGATGGGCGAATGGGCCGATTTCTTCGGCCGGCCCGCGTACACGATGACCTTGTCCGCAAGGCTCGCGCAGCAGACTGGCGCGGCCGTGCTGCTGGCCTGGGGCGAACGGCTGTCCTGGGGGCGCGGATTCCGCATCCACCTGCGTCCCTGGTCGGGTGAATTGCCCACGCAGGCGCGGGCAGCGGCTGCGCAGGTCAACGCGCGGATGGAAGACCTCGTGCGCGAGGCGCCATCCCAATACCTCTGGGGCTATGCGCGCTACAAGACGCCTGCGGGAAGCGCCGCGCGATGAGCCACCTCGGCGTCCTCTTCATGCGGTTCATCGCGCACTGGCCCTTGCGGGCCACGCGCGCGCTCGGCTGGCTGCTGGGCTGGCTGCTCTACGCGGTGGTCGTGCCGCGGCGCCGCGTCGTGCGCGCGAACCTCAAGCTGTGCTTTCCGCATTGGAGCGAAGCGCAGCGGCGCGCGCTGGTGCCGCAGATCTTCATCCACGTCGCGCAGGCCTGGCTCGATCGGGGCTGGCTGTGGCACGGCGATTCGCAGAGGGTGCGCGAGCGCCTGAAGATCACGGGCGCGACCCACGAACTGCTGGGCGACCAGCCCACGGTGATCTTCGCGCCGCACTTCGTGGGAATGGACGCGGGCTGGACCGCGCTTACGCAGCAACTGGAGCGGCGCTTCACGACGATCTACACCGATCAGGCCGACAAGGTGGTGGACGCCTGGATCCTCGCGAGCCGTCAGCGCTTCGGCAAGGGGCGCTTGTTCTCGCGCTCGGACGGCGTGAAGACCATCGTGTCGTCCCTGCGAGAAGGCGCGCCGCTGTACCTGTTGCCCGATATGAATTTCGGTCCCGAGGAATCGATCTTCGTGGAGTTCTACGGTGTGCCGGCGGCCACCGTCCCGTCGCTCTCGCGCTTCGCGAAACTGGGCCGCGCGAAGGTTGTCCCGGTAATCACGCGCATGACGCGGGGCGGTTATGAAGTCGAGGTGCTGAGCAGCTGGAGCGATTTCCCGAGCGACGACGTGACGGCCGACACGGCGCTCATGAACCTGCGCCTGCAAAGCTACATCGACGCGATGCCGGCGCAGTATTACTGGGTGCATAAACGCTTCAAGACGAGGCCCGACGGCGACCCGGGCGTTTACTGAGCGAACTGCTTGCGCGCCAGAAAAGCGCCGAGCCGCGCCGCGACGAATTCAGGTCGCTCGTGGACGATCCAGTGCGTGGCGCCTTCCACTTTCTCGAGCGTGAGGTCGGGGATGTAATCCTCGAGTCCGTCGATCAACTCGGGCGGCAAGGCGATATCGTCCATGGCCCACAGGACGAAGGTGGGCAGGTTCACCGTGAGCATTTCGCGCGGCAGCGTGATCGCGGCGGCGCCGGCGTCTTCAGGCCGCGGCGGGCGAAGGGGCGACGCGCGGTAGTAGTTGCAGCCGCCCGTGAGGCTCGCATCCCACACGTCGCGGTACTGCTGCTTCACGGCATCCGTCAGCCACTTGCCGCTTTCCCCGCCGAAGAATTTCCACATGCGGCGGTAGTCGTCTTCGCGCAGGATTTGTTCCGCATCGGGGCGGATCAGGAAGTTCATGTACGCGCTGGCCTCCTGCTGGCGCGGATTCGATTGCAGCTCGCGCAGGAACGTGCCCGGATGCGGCGAGTTGATGATGGCCAGCCGCTTCGTGAGTTGCGGCAACTGGTTCGCGAGATTCCACGCCACCGCGCCGCCCCAGTCGTGCGCCACGAGGCATTCGAGCGGAGCGCCTTCGATGGCGATCAGCGCCGCGATGTCCTGCACCAGCGCTTTCGCGCGGTACGCCTTGACGTCCAGGGGCTGCGAAGATTTTTCGTAGCCGCGCAGGTTCGGGGCGATGCAGCGGTAGCCGCCGTTTTTCTCCAGCGCGAAATGTTCCAGCAGCTCGTCCCACACGAACGCGGCTTCGGGAAAGCCGTGCAGGAACATCAGCACCGGCCGCCCACGTGCTCCGGCAGCGCGGCAGCTCAGCGTGATGCCGTGCGGCAGGGCCTGCTGGAACGTTTCGATCATGGTGCCTTCGGTGCTTCCGGATGCGCCCACTGCCAGAGCAGGAGCGAGACTTCTTCCACGCCCTTCTTTTTCAGGGCCGAGAAGAGTTTCACCTCGCCGCCGCCCGCCTGCAGTCGCGCAATGGACAGCGCCTTGGCCGCTTCGCTGCGGTTGAGCTTGTCTGCCTTGGTGAGCAGCAGCAGGAACTTCAGGCCCTCCTCGACGCGCGGGCGGATCACCTCCAGCAGGATGTCGTCCAGTTCCGTGAGGCCGTGACGCGGGTCCACCAGCAGCACGACGCCCTTGAGGCTGTCGCGTGTCACCAGATAGTTCGCCATCACCTGCTGCCAGCGCAGCTTGTCGGCCTTGGGCACCGCCGCGTAGCCATAGCCGGGCAGGTCGGCCAACAGCGCATCGGTGATGCCCTGCTTGCCGAGCGAGAAGAGGTTGATGCTCTGCGTGCGGCCGGGCGTCTTGGAGGCGAAGGCCAGGCGCTTTTGCTGCGTGAGGACGTTGATGCAGGTCGACTTGCCCGCGTTGGAGCGGCCGACGAACGCGATCTCGGGGACGTCCGAGGGCGGCAGGAATTCGAGTTTGGGCGCCGTGGTCAGGAAGCGGGCCGTGTGCAGCCAGCCGGTGGCGATCTTGGTGTCGGGGACACCGGGGGACGGAACGCCCGGGGCGGGGGTCATGCTTGCCTTTGTATGCGGGAGAAGCCCCGAGGGAGGCATTGTAGAATCACGAGGTTTTGCGCCAATGAACCCGTGCCAACGTACAGATCCCAGAACATGAAGCTGTTTGCCCCCCTCGCGATCGCCGCCCTGATGGCAGTCTCCTCGTTGTCCGCGTTCGCAGCCGGAGAGCCCGCGGGAGCCCATGCGGCTGCGCCGGCTCCTGCCCCGGCCGCGGCGCCCGTTGCCAAGCCCGACCTGAACCTGGGCAGCACCAAGTTCACCGCCGTGTGCGCGGCCTGCCATGGCGCCGACGGCAACTCCGGCACGCCGGCCAACCCCAAACTGGCGCAGCAGCACCCGGAGTACCTGGTCAAGCAGCTGCAGGAGTTCAAGAGCGCCAAGCGATCGAACCCGATCATGCAGCCCATGGCCGCGCAGCTCTCCGATGCGGACATGAAGAACATCGCGTTCTGGGCCGCCTCGCAAAAAGCCAAGGCCGGCTTCGCGAAGGACAAGGAGCTGGTGAGCATGGGCGAGCGGATCTTCCGCGGCGGCATCGCCGACCGCCAGATCGCCGCATGCGCCGGCTGCCACAGCCCGAACGGCGCCGGCATCCCCGCGCAGTACCCGCGCCTGGCCGGCCAGCACGCCGACTACACGACGGCCCAGCTCACGGCATTCCGTGACGGCGTGCGCAAGAACAGCCCGCAGATGGCGCAAGTCGCCTCCAAGCTCAATGACAGGGAAATCCGCGCCGTCGCCGACTACATCGCCGGCCTGCGCTGAAGGCGCGACCGGCAACACGGCGAAACGCGCCGTGATTGAACCAACCGCCAACAAACCAACCTAAGAAAAGGCGGGCCCCTCCGTGGAGGGCCCGCCTTTTTTTGCCGCTTTTTTCGCACTACGGATCCGCTTCGCCGCCCCTATGACCGTCTCCACCGAAGGCCTTCGCCTGCCCACCGAATCGCGAGCCCTGCGCTCCACGGTGGAGCTGCTGTCGTCGATGCGCTTCTCGATCTCGCTGCTCACCATCATCTGCATCGCGTCCGTCATCGGCACGGTGCTCAAGCAGCACGAGCCCCTCACGAACTACGTGAACCAGTTCGGGCCGTTCTGGGCCGGGCTGTTCATGACCGTGAAGCTCAATGCGGTTTACAGCGCGTGGTGGTTCCTGTTGATCCTGGCCTTCCTGGTGGTGAGCACCTCGCTGTGCATTGCGCGCAACGCGCCGAAGATCGCCACGGACCTGAGGGCCTACAAGGAGAACCTGCGCGAGCAGAGCCTGAAGGCCTTCCACCATCGCGCCCACACCACGCTGCCCGACGCGCCCGAGGCTGCGGCGCATCGGCTGGGCGGCGCGCTCACCGGCGCCGGCTGGAAGGTGAAGCTGCAAAAACGCGAGACGGGCTGGATGCTCGCCGCCAAGACCGGCGGCGCGAACAAGTTGGGCTACCTCGCCGCGCACAGCGCCATCGTGCTGATTTGCATCGGCGGCTTGATGGACGGCGACCTGATCGTGCGCGCGCAGATGCTGCTGGGCGGCAAGACGCCTTACACCGGCGGCGGCTCGATCACCGACGTGAACGAAAAGCATCGCCTCCCGGCGAGCAACCCGACCTTCCGCGGCAATGTGCTCGTGTCGGAAGGCACGCAGTCCGGCACGGCGGTGCTGAACCAGTCGGACGGCGTGCTGCTGCAGGAGCTGCCCTTCACCATCGAGCTGAAGAAGTTCGTCGTCGATTACTACTCGACGGGCATGCCCAAGCTGTTCGCGAGCGACATCGTGATCCACGACCGCGAAACCGGCGAGGCGATTCCGGCGCGCGTGGAAGTGAACCATCCCGCGAGCCACCGCGGCATCGAGATCTACCAATCCAGCTTCGATGACGGCGGCTCCTCGGTGCGGCTGCATGCGGTGCCGATGAACGGTAGCGCGAAGCCCTTCGACATCGAAGGCGTCATCGGCGGCACTTCGCAGCTCACCAAGGGGCAGGGCGTCGAAGGCGAGAAGATGACGCTCGAGTACACCGGCCTGCGCGTGATCAACGTCGAGAACTTCGGCGGCGGCGACAAGGCCGGCGGCACCGACGTGCGCAAGGTCGACCTGCGCGAAGCCGTGGACGCGCGCCTGGGCGCCGCGAACAAGACGATGACGAAGAAGGAATTGCGCAACGTCGGCCCGAGCATCGGCTACAAGCTGCGCGATGCTTCCGGGCAGGCGCGCGAATTCAACAACTACATGCTGCCGGTGGACATGGGCGATGGCGCCCCCGTGTTCCTCATGGGCATGCGCGAGACGCCGTCGGAGCCGTTCCGCTATTTGCGCGTGCCCGCCGACGACCAGGGCAATCTCGACGGCTTCATGCACCTGCGCGCCGCCTTGCTCGACCCCGCGATGCGCGAGATGGCGGTGCGCCGTTATGCCGCGAAGGCGACCGACGCCGCGCGTCCCGAACTTGCGACGCAACTGGCTGCATCGGCGGGCCGCGCACTCGCACTCTTCGCGGGTAGCGAGAGCGCGACGCCCGGCGGCAAGGCGACAGGCGGGCTGCAAGCCGTTTCCGATTTCATGGAAGCCAACGTGCCGGAGGCCGAACGAGCGCGCGCCGGCGAGGTGCTGATCCGCATCCTCAACGGCAGCCTGTTCGAGTTGACGCAGGTCACGCGCGAGCGCAACGGGCAGAAGGCGCTGGAGCCGAACGAGAAGACGCAAGCGTTCATGACGCAAGCGGTGCTCGCGCTGTCGGACGTGCATGCGTATCCCGCGCCGATGGCCTTCCAGCTCAAGGACTTCACGCAGGTGCAGGCCAGCGTGTTCCAGGTGACACGTGGCCCCGGCAAGATGGTGGTCTATCTGGGCTGCGCCTTGCTGATCCTCGGCGTTTTTGCGATGCTGTACGTTCGCGAGCGCCGGGTCTGGGTCTGGCTCGCGCCCGAAGGGGCGGGCACGCAGGCCACCCTCGCGCTGTCGAGCAACCGCCAGACCATGGACACCGACCGCGAATTCGCGCGGCTGAAAGAACGCCTGCTGGGAATCACATGAACACCGCCACCACCACGCTCACCCTGCACGAGGGCTTCTTCACGCGCCGCAACTGGTTCGACTGGGTCTTCGCCTGCCTCGTCGCCGTCGGCGGCGCGTACGCATTCGCGCGCTACGCGAACTACATGGATGTCTACGAAAAAGGCATCCTCGTTGCGGCGGTGCCGGCCGCGATCTGGGTCGGCTGGTTCTGGCGCCCCCTGCGCACGTTAATGCTCTCGATGGCGGCGTTCTCGCTGTTCGCGATTGCGCTGTACCAGGGCAGCCTCGAACGCGCGGACACGGTGTTCTGGCTGAAGTACTTCCTCTCCAGTCAATCCGCCATCCTCTGGATGAGCGTTCTCTTTTTCATGAGCACGGTCTTCTATTGGATCGGCATGTTCTCGCCCCGGCAGGGCACGGCCATGGAGCGCATCGGCTCGCGCCTCGCGTGGGTGGCCGTCGGCATGGCGTTGATCGGCACGATGGTGCGCTGGTACGAGAGCTACCTGATCGGCGCGGACATCGGCCACATTCCAGTGAGCAACCTGTACGAAGTGTTCGTGCTCTTCTGCTGGCTCACCACCACGTTCTATCTCTACTTCGAAGACCAGTACGACACGCGCGCGCTCGGCGCCTTCGTCATGCTCGTCGTGAGCGCGGCCGTCGGCTTCCTGCTCTGGTACACGGTGGTGCGGGAAGCCCACGAGATCCAGCCGCTGGTCCCCGCGCTCAAGAGCTGGTGGATGAAGCTGCACGTCCCCGCCAACTTCATCGGCTATGGCACGTTCTCGCTGTCCGCGATGGTCGCTTTCGCGTATCTCATCAAGCAGCAGGCTGGCGAGACGCAGTGGCACAAGCTGACGCCGCTCTGGCTTCTGGGCTTTGCGCTGTGTTTCGTTCCGATCGCGTTCCGGCAGCGCGTGGCGGAGGCGGGCGGTAGTTACTGGGTCGGCTATGCGCTGATCTCGTCGGTCATCGCCGCCGGCATCCTCGCCGGTCGCCGCCGGATCGCATCACGACTTCCTTCATTCGAGGTGCTCGACGACGTGATGTACAAGTCCATCGCGGTCGGCTTCGCGTTCTTCACCATCGCCACCGTGCTCGGCGCGTTGTGGGCGGCTGAGGCCTGGGGCGGCTACTGGAGCTGGGACCCGAAGGAGACGTGGGCGCTGATCGTGTGGCTCAACTACGCGGCCTGGTTGCACATGCGCCTGATGAAGGGCCTGCGCGGCACGGTCTCCGCGTGGTGGGCGCTGGCCGGGCTGGCGGTGACGACGTTCGCCTTCCTGGGCGTGAACATGTTTCTCTCGGGACTGCACAGCTACGGCACCTTGTAAGGACGCAGCGCGCGGATCGACCAAACGGCAAGTCAAAGGAATGATGCGATGCTGATCAAGAGCGACAAGAACGGTTTCTTCCATTCGTCGGCGAGCGAGATCACCTCGCAAGCCGTCTACCGCGACCGGCGCGCCATGCTCAAGCTCATGGCCTCGGGCGTCGCGGGGGCCGCGCTCGCTACGTGGGCCTCGCGGGAAGCTTTCGCGCAGCAAGTGCAGCGTCCCGGCAAGCTCGCCGCATTGGCAGGTGCGAAGTCTGCGGTCCCTGGTGCCGTGACGATGGAAAAGGTCACCGAGTACAAGGACTCGACGAGCTACAACAACTTCTACGAGTTCGGCACGGACAAGTCGGACCCGGCGAAGAACGCGCACACGCTCAAGACATCGCCGTGGACGGTGGAAGTCGAGGGCCTCGTGAAGAAGCCCGCGAAGTACGCGCTGGAAGACCTGATGAAGATGAGCGCGCAGGAAGAGCGCATCTACCGCCTGCGCTGTGTCGAGGGCTGGTCGATGGTGATTCCGTGGGTGGGCTATTCGCTCTCCAGCCTGATCCAGAAGGTGGAGCCGCTCGGCAACGCGAAGTATGTGGAGTTCATCTCACAGGCCGACCCGAAGACCATGCCTTTCGTCGGCTCACGCGTCCTGGACTGGCCCTACGTCGAAGCGCTGCGCATGGACGAGGCGATGCATCCGCTGACGCTGCTGTCGTTCGGCATGTACGGCGAGGTGCTGCCCAACCAGAACGGCGCGCCGGTGCGAGTTGTGGTGCCGTGGAAATATGGATTCAAGAGCGGCAAGAGCCTGGTGAAGATCCGCTTCACGGACAAGGAGCCGAAGACGGCGTGGAACAAGGCGGCGGCGAATGAATATGGATTCTTCAGCAACGTGAACCCGGAAGTGGATCACCCGCGCTGGTCGCAAGCGACCGAGCGCCGCATCGGTGAAGACGGGCTGTTCGCGAAGAAGCGCAAGACGCTGATGTTCAACGGGTATGAGGCGCAGGTCGGGCAGTTGTATGCGGGGATGGATTTGAAGAAGAACTTCTGAGCGCTGCCGCCCGCCAGCGCTGTCGAACATCAATTCACGCGAGCCACCTGCCGCGCGTCGTCCACGCACCGATCCTCCGCCGCCCACCTCGCCGCATTGAGCTTGGCCGCGCGCGCGTCGGGCAATGTGCACTCCGCGGAGTCGTCCCCGGGATTTGCCATGCAAGCCGCGGCCCAATCCACGTCGTGGATGATCGTGACGTTCTCGCGGCAAATCTCTACGGCCAAGCGTTCGAATTCGCCTTGAGGTGAACGGGCTCGTGCGGGCTGCGCCGCCGCGAGCTGCTGCGATAGTCCGGGGCCGATGCTGTCCATGACGGCGTTGAGCAACGCCATCGCCGAAAGCAGCAGCGCTGCCGTCATGGTCGGTTCGAGCCGGATTCGCATGGGGGATTCCCGTGAACACCCAAGATAGCACCGACCGTCTCCCGGCGGAAGCAAACCGCGCGAACTGTCGCGCACGTCGCGCGTAAGACGCGCGATTCTTGCGCGACTTACACTGCACGACAGTTCGCGAAAGTCCCCATCCCCATGAAGTCAGCCGCGTTGATGCACCCCGCCGCGAAGGCCTTGCTGTTCGCCGTATGCCTGCTGCCGCTCGCGTGGCTGGTGTACGCGATCATCACCAACAACCTCGGCGCGAATCCGCAGGAATACCTGATCCGTTCCACCGGCGACTGGACCTTGCGCTTCCTGTGCCTCACGCTCGCGGTGACGCCGTTGCGCGTCATCGCGTCCACGCCGGCCCTCGCGCGGTTTCGCCGGATGCTGGGGCTATTCGTGTACTTCTACGCCGTGCTGCACCTGTTGAGCTACAGCTGGTTCGACATGGGGTTCGACGTCGCAGACATCGCCAAGGACATCGCGAAGCGGCCGTTCATCCTGCTGGGATTCTCGGCGTTCTTGCTGCTGACGCCGCTGGCCGCGACCTCGTTCAATCGCGCGGTGAAGCGCCTGGGCGGGAAACGGTGGCAGACGCTGCACAAACTCGTCTATGCAGTTGCCGGCCTCGCCATCCTGCACTTCTTCTGGATGCGCGCGGCCAAGAACAACTTCGCGGAAGTCGCGGTGTACGCGGCGATCCTCGCGGTGCTGCTCGGATGGCGCCTGCGCCAGTACGCGCTCAGGAAACGAGGCGCTCCCGCAGCATCTGGTCGGCCGGCGTTTCGCGCTCGCGGATGAGCGTGACGTTCGAGCCATCGACGAGCACCTCGGCGGCGCGGCCGCGCGTGTTGTAGTTGCTCGCCATGCTCATGCAATACGCACCCGCCGACATCACGGCGAGGTGTTCGCCGGGCGCGATGGCCAGTTCGCGATCGCGTCCGATCCAGTCGCCGCTTTCGCACACCGGGCCCACGACGTCGTAGGTGCCGGCATTGCCCGCACCGCGCTCGATCGGGACGATCGTGTGGAACGCCTGGTACATCGCGGGCCGCGGCAGGTCGTTCATCGCCGCATCGACGATGCAGAAATTCTTGCCCTCGCCGGGTTTCAGGTACAGCACTTCCGTGAGGCACGCCCCCGCATTGCCGACCAGCGAGCGGCCCGGCTCGATCATGAGCTGCCGATCGCCGAAGCCGCGTGCATCGACCTTCGCGAGCAGCTTGCGCCACAGCGCATCGGCCTGCGGCGGCTGGTGGCCGTCGTAGGCGATGCCCAGGCCGCCGCCGAAATCGATATGCGCGATGGGAATGCCTTCGCGTTCGATGGCCTGCACGAGATCCAGCATGCGGTCCATCGTGTCCAGGTAGGGCGACTCGGTCGTGATCTGCGAGCCGATGTGGCAATCGATGCCCACCACTTTCAGCCCCAACAGCGAAGCGGCATGACGATACGCCCCGACCGCGCGGTCATGGGCCACGCCGAACTTGTTGCCCTTCAGGCCCGTGGAGATGTAGGGATGCGTCTTAGGGTCGACGTCCGGGTTGACGCGGATGCTCACCGGCGCCACCTTGCCCACCGACAGCGCGACGGCGTTGAGCACATCGAGCTCGGCTTCGCTCTCGACGTTGAAGCAGCCGATGCCGATCTCCAGCGCGCGCAGCATCTCGGCGCGCGTCTTGCCGACGCCGGAGAAGATGATCTCCGAAGGCGCACCGCCAGCGGCCAGCACGCGCTCGAGTTCGCCTCCGGAGACGATGTCGAACCCACAGCTCGCGCGAGCGAACAGCTGCAGGATGGCGAGCGACGAGTTCGCCTTCATTGCATAGCAGATTTTTGCGTTGCGGCCCTCGAAGCCGCGCTGGTACGCCGCAAGCGCGCTCAGCATGGATGCCTTCGAATAGACGAAGAGCGGCGTGCCGAATTCGGCGGCGAGGCGGGACAGCGGAACGTCCTCGGCGAAGAGCGCGTCGCCGCGCCAGGAGAAGTGCGGATGGCCCGGCAGGGTGGAGATGGTCATGGAGTGCGGATGGGGGAGGCGGTGCCGGTGACGGGTGGCGCCGAGGCGGGGCGGGCCGGCGCGAGTGTTTCGGTGAGCGTCGCGCGGCCTTCGGCAGCGGGGGCGGTGGGAAGGAACAGCGGGCCGCGCTGGCCGCACGCGGCGAGCGCTCCGACCATTGCAGCGGCAAGGACAACACGGCGAAGCGGGTCGGCAACTAGAATTTGGAGAACACGGCGCATGCCGAAATTGTATGACCGACCCTGAATTCATGGACCGAGCCGAATCGCTGCTGCGCCGCATCGAGGCGAGTTGCGACAAGATCAACGACGACACCGACGCGGATATCGACAACCAGCGCACCGGGGGGATGGTCACGCTGGTGTTTCGCAACGGCACCCAGATCATCGTGAACCTGCAAAAGCCGCTGCACGAGGTGTGGCTGGCCGCGAAGGCCGGCGGCTTCCACTACAAGTTCGACGGCGAGCGGTGGATGGACACCAAGGGCAACGGCGAGTTCTTCCACAACCTCACGCGCTGCGCCGCCGAGCAAGCGGGGCAGCCGTTGCAGTTCGCGTGATGGTGTTCAGTTCCTGAACAGGTCGAGGATGCTGCGGCGCTCGTCGGAAGGCGACTGCGCCGGGCGGTTCGGCGGCAGGCCGTCCGAATTCATCAGGCTCTTGTCATCTGGCGCGCGCGGCCCTGCCGGCACCCCGGGTGAGGGACTGGCGGAGGTCGTGCCCTCGCTCACCGAACTGCCGCCCAAGTTGCTGACGCCCGAGCCTCGCGCGTATTCCTCGAAATACCATTCGCCGCCGACGTTCACCACGCCCTGCGGCGCGCTCGGCTCCATCACGGGCACGCCCTTGAGCGCTGTCTCCATGTAGTTGATCCACACCGGCAGGCTCAGGCCGCCGCCGGTCTCGCGGTCGCCCAGAGAACGCGGCGTGTCGTATCCCATCCAGACGATCGCGACCTGCGTGGGCTGGAAGCCGTTCATCCAGGTGTCGATCGAGTCGTTGGTGGTGCCGGTCTTGCCGTACAGGTCCGGACGCTTGAGCGTCGCCTGAGCGCGCGCGGCGGTGCCCGAGCGCGCCACTTCCTGCAACAGCCGCTCCATGATGAAGGCGTTGCGCGCGTCGATCGCGCGCACCGATTCATTGGGCAGCGGCGGCTGGCTTTCCACGATCACGCGGCCCTTCTGGTCGGTGATGCGCGTGACCAGCCAGGGATTCACGCGGTAGCCGCCGTTCGCGAACACCGCATAACCCGTCGCCATCTGCATCGGCGTCACCGAGCCGGCACCCAGGGCCATCGTGAGGTACGGCGGGTGCTTCTCCGCGTCGAAGCCAAAGCGCGTGATCCAGTCCTGCGCGTTCTGCGTGCCCACGGCTTGCAGGATGCGAATGGACACCATGTTCTTGGACTTGGCCAGCGCGCTGTGCAACTGCATCGGGCCTTCGAACTTGCCGTCGTAGTTCTTGGGCTCCCAAGGCTGGCCGCCGGTGACGCCGGCGTCGAAGAAGAGGGGCGCGTCGTTGATCACCGTGGTGGGCGTGAAGCCCTTCTCCAGCGCCGCCGAATAGATGAAGGGCTTGAAGCCCGAGCCCGGCTGGCGCCACGCCTGCGTGACGTGGTTGAACTTGTTCTTGTTGAAGTCGAAGCCGCCCACCAGTGCGTGGATCGCGCCGTCGCGCGGATCCAGCGCGACGAACGCGCCTTCCACTTCGGGCAGCTGCGTGATCTCCCAGGTGTTCTTCGGCGTCTTCGCGACGCGGATCACCGCGCCCCGGCGGATCTTGATCTTGGGGGGCGCCTTGTCCGAAAGTCCCGATTGCGCGGGGCGCAGGCCCTCGCCGGTAATTTCGAAGTGCTCGTTGTTCAGGCGCACCGCAACGATCTTCTTGGGCGTGGCCTCCAGGACCACCGCCGCCATCACGTCGCCATTGTCCGGATGGTCGGCCAGCGCGTCGTCGACCGCGTCGTCGGCTTCCTTCGGGTCGACGGGCAGTTCGACGAATTCCTCCGGGCCGCGGTAGATCTGCCGCCGCTCGTAATCCATGATGCCCTTGCGCAGCGCGCGGTACGCGGCGTCCTGCTGCACGGCGTTGATGGTGGTGAAGACGTTCAGGCCGCGGGTGTAGGCCTCGTCGCCGTATTGCGAGTAGACCAGCTGGCGCACGGTCTCGGCGATGTACTCGGCGTGGACCTTGGTGTTGTCCTGGTTGGTGCGGATCTTGAGCTCTTCCTTCTTGGCGCTCTCGGCTTCCTGCGCGGTGATGAAGCCGTTCTCCTCCATCCGCTCGATGATGTACTGCTGCCGCGCGCGCGCGCGGTTCGGGTTGCTGATCGGGTTGTAGGCAGACGGGGCCTTGGGCAGGCCGGCCAGCATCGCGGCTTCCGCGATCGAAAGCTCCTTCATCGGCTTGCCGAAATACGCGTCCGCCGCGGCAGCGAAGCCGTAAGCGCGGTTGCCCAGGAAGATCTGGTTCATGTAGATCTCGAGGATCTGGTCCTTGCTCAGCTGGTGTTCCAGCTTGAAGGTTAGAAGAACCTCGTAGAGCTTTCGCGTGAACGTCTTCTCGGTCGACAGGTAGACATTGCGCGCGACCTGCATCGTGATGGTCGAGGCGCCCTGGCTCTTGGCGCGGCCCAGGTTGGCGAGCGCGGCCCGCACCAGGCCCTTGTAGTCGACGCCACCATGCGAATAGAAGCGCGAATCCTCGATGGCGAGCACGGCGTCCTTCATGACCTTCGGGATCTCGGCGATCGGCGTGAGGTTGCGGCGCTCCTCGCCGAATTCGCCGATCAGGACGTTGTCCGACGAATAGACGCGCAGCGGGAGCTTGGGGCGGTAGTCGGACAGCTCGCCGATGTCGGGAAGGTTCGGGTAGGCAACCGACAGCGCGACGCCTACGATGATGAGCACGGACGCGACGCCGGCGACGAACAGGCCGCCGGCCCAGAGCGTGAGCCGCAGCAACGTGCGCTTCCATCCCGTGAGGGCGGGGGACGAGCCGGACTCGCCGGAGGGAGATTCAGTGGGCATAGGTGTCCGGAGTGCGTCCCGGTACCGGATTATAAAAATCGCGCGCGGCTCGGCCAGCGGCGTTGCGAGTGGATCGGAAAGTCAGCCGTGGTGTTGCGCGGACAAGTCGGCGTGCGGCCAGTATGGCAGGTTCCAACGTCGGTTTTTGGCAACGCTCGCACACCCCTGAAACGGAAAATCTCTTTGCGTGACAAGGATGTTACTGCTAGCATTGAAGTGAAATCTTAAGTTTGTTACGCCTTGAAATGTGGCGTTTCAGGAGACCGAATTGAGCGCATTTGGATCGTTGTTTAGCCGGCAGCCAGCACCCCTGCTGGGCTTGGATATCAGCTCATCCAGTGTGAAGCTGGTGGAGCTCGGCCGCGACAAGGAGGGCAACCTGGTGCTCGAGCGTTGCGCCATCGAGCCTCTCGAGCGCGGCTGGATCACCGACGGCAACGTCGAGAAGTTCGAGGAAGTCGCCGACGCCATGCGCCGGGTGGTCAAGAAGAGCGGCACCCGCACCAAGAACGTCGCGATGGCGCTGCCACCTTCGGCCGTCATCACCAAGAAGATCATCCTGCCGGGCGGCCTGACCGAAGCCGACCTGGAGGCGCAGGTCGAGGCCGAGGCCAACCAGTACATCCCTTTCTCGCTGGACGAGGTGAGCCTCGATTTCTGCGTGGTCGGCCCGAGCACCACGTCCACCGGTGACGTCGAGGTGCTGATCGCCGCCTCCCGCAAGGAAAAGGTACAGGACCGCCAGGGCCTGGCCGAAGCTGCCGGTCTCAAGCCCATCATCATCGACGTGGAATCGTATTCCTCGCGCCTGGCCGCCGGCCGCCTGATCCAGTCGCTGCCGAACCAGGGCGTCGACACCATGGTTGCGCTCTTCGAGGTCGGCGCGTTCACCACCAGCATGCAGGTGATCCGCAACGACGAAGTCCTGTACGACCGCGACCAGGCCTTCGGCGGGGCGCAACTGACCCAGTTGATCGTGCGCCAGTACGGCTTCTCGCCGGAGGAGGCCGAAACCAAGAAGCGCAACGGCGACCTACCCGAGGATTACGACGCCGGTGTATTGAAGCCCTTTGTCGACAGCATGGCGCAGGAAGTGGCGCGTGCGTTGCAGTTCTTTTTCACCAGCACCCCGCACAACCGCGTCGATTACGTGATGCTCGCGGGCGGCTCCGCCGCGCTGCCCGGCCTCACGGACGCCGTGACCATGCAAACCTCCTTCCCCTGCAACCTGGCGAACCCGTTCGAGGGCATGCACGTCGGTGAGGGCGTCCGCGAGAAGAAGATGCGTCGGGAGGCCCCGTCGTACCTCACATCCTGTGGCCTCGCCATGCGGAGGTTCATGCAGTGATTTTGATCAACCTGCTCCCGCACCGCGAAGCCGCGCGCAAGCGCAAGCGCGATGCCTTCTACACCGCGCTCGGCGCGTCCGCGCTCGCGGGCGGCGTCATCGCCGGCTTCATCTTCCTCTGGTACGCGGCGCAGATTTCGGCCCAGCAGGAGCGCAACATGTTGCTGCAAAGCGAAATCAAGAAACTGGAAGGGCAGATCAAGGACATCGCGAACCTGCAGTCCGAGATCACTGCCTTGCGCGCGCGGCAGCAGGCGGTGGAAGACCTGCAGGCCGACCGCAACCTGCCCGTGAACCTGCTCAATGAACTGGTCAAGCAGCTGCCCGATGGCGTCTACGTCAGCACCCTGAAGCAGGACAACCAGGTGGTCACGCTCACCGGCACCGCGCAGTCCAACGAGCGCGTATCCGAACTGCTTCGCAATCTCGGCAGCAACAGTCCCTGGCTGAGCCGGCCCGAACTGATCGAGATCACAGCGGGCAACGTGGCGCTGAGCCCGCGCGACACGCGCCGTGTCGCGAACTTCACCATGCGTGTGCGCCTGCTGCGTGCGAGCGAGGCGCAGAAGGCTGCGTCCGCGGCCAGCGCGGCGGCCGCATTCCCCGCCGCCGCCGCATCGGCCAAAGCCAAGACCTGAACGCCATGGCCACCACACCCAAGATCGATATGGCGGCGCTGCAAAACGCGCTGACGAGCCAGTTCAAGGGACTCAATCCCAACGACCCGGCGTCCTGGCCGCTGCTTCCGCGCGCCGCGCTCTGCATGTTCCTCATGGCCATGATCGTCGTGGCCCTGTGGTTCGTCTGGCTCAGTGGCTCGAACGACGAACTCGAAGCCGAAGTCGCCAAGGAGGCGACGCTGCGCACGGACTTCACCAAGAAGCTCACGCAGGCCGTGAACCTGGATGCGCTCAAGAAACAGCGCGAACAGGTGCAGCAGTATGTGACGCAGCTGGAAAAGCAGCTTCCGAGCAAGGCCGAGATGGATGCGCTGCTGTCGGACATCAACCAGGCGGGCCTCGGCCGCAGCCTGAACTTCGAGCTGTTCCGCCCCGGCAGTGTCGGCGTGAAAGAGTATTACGCCGAGTTGCCGATCGCCTTGAAGGTGACCGGACGATTCCACGACGTCGGCGCATTCGCCGCGGACATCGCGAATCTCTCGCGCATCGTGACCCTGAACAACCTGGCCATCACCCCGGCCAAGGACGGCACGCTGGTGATGGATGCGACGGCCAAGACCTTCCGCTATCTCGACCAGGACGAAGTGAACTCGCAGAAGAACACCGGCGGCAAGGGAGGCAAGAAGAAATGATTGCCAGAAACGCCATTGCGGCCATCTGCGCCGCGCTCTTCCTGTCCGCGTGCGGCCAATCGGGCCAGGGCGAGCTCCAGGCCTGGATGGCCGAGCAGCGCACGCAGACCAAGCCACAGGTGCAGCCCATCCCGGAGCCGAAGAAGTTCGTGCCCCAGCCCTATACGCAAGAGGCCGCGACCGACCCGTTCAGCAACCAGAAGCTCACGCAGGCGCTCAAGCGGGAATCGTCCACCGGCACCTCCAACGCCGGCTTGGTCGCGCCCGAACTCGCGCGCCGCAAGGAGCCGCTGGAGAGCTATCCGCTCGATGCGATGGCGATGGTCGGCAGCCTCGTGAAAGAGGGCAAGCCGGTCGCGCTCCTGAAGGTGGACAACCTGCTGTACCAGGTGCATCCGGGCAACTACCTGGGCCAGAACTTCGGAAAGATCACCAAGGTCGGCGAGACCGAGGTGGTGCTGCGCGAAATCGTGCAGGACGCCGCCGGTGAATGGGTCGAGCGCACTGCGACATTGCAATTGCAAGAGAGGTCGAAATGAACAAGAACCTGATCAACTGGCGAACGGCGTGGGCCTTCGCGGCGCTCGTTTTCGCCGCGGGAGCATCCACCGCGCTGCGCGCGCAGACGGCCGTGCAATCGGTGACGAGCTCGCTGCAGGGCGGCGCCGAAGTCGTGCGCATCGATTTCTCCCAGCCGCTCACCGCCGTGCCCGCGGGCTTCGCCATCCAGGCGCCCGCGCGGATCGCGCTCGACATCCCCGGCGCGACCAACGGCATGGGCCGCTCCACCGTCGAGGTCAACCAGGGCAACCTGCGCTCCGTGAACGTCGTGCAGGCCGGGGAGCGTACGCGCCTCGTCCTCAACCTGAAGAGCGCGGCGAACTACAAGGCGCAGCTGCAGGGCAACTCGCTGCTCGTCGTGCTCGAGCCGTCCGTCGCGACCGCCAGCCCCGTGGCCACGGCGGGTGTGCCCGCTTTCGCCGAGAGCCGCAACGTCGAGACGCAGCCGATCCGCGACCTGGACTTCCGCCGCGGCACCGACAGCTCGGGCCGCATCGTGGTCGATCTCCCGAGCAACCAGGTCGGCGTGGACATCCGCCAGCAAGGCCAGAACCTCGTCGTCGAATTCCTGAAGTCGTCGTTGCCCGAGGGGCTGCGTCGACGGCTGGACGTATCGGACTTCGGCACGCCGGTCCAGACCGTCACTACTTTCCAGGCCGGCGACCGCGTGCGCGTGGTCATCGAGCCGCGCGGCGCATGGGAGCACAGTGCCTACCAGAGCGACAACCAGTTCGTCGTGGAAGTGCGCCAGCAGAAATCCGATCCGACCAAGCTCACGCAAGGCACGGGCTTCGCGGGCGAGAAGCTGTCGCTGAACTTCCAGAACATCGAAGTGCGCTCGCTCCTCCAGGTGATCGCCGACTTCACGAACTTCAACATCGTCACGTCCGATTCCGTGAGTGGCTCCGTCACGCTGCGTCTCAAGGACGTGCCGTGGGACCAGGCGCTCGACATCGTGCTGCAGGCCAAGGGCCTGGGCATGCGCAAATCGGGCAACGTGCTGTGGATCGCTCCCAAGGACGAAATCGCCTCCAAGGAAAAGCTGGATCTCGAATCGCGCAATGCGATCCAGAGCCTGGAGCAACTGCG
>JAZKIF010000005.1:0-14453 GCA_040385005.1 Pseudomonadota bacterium | reverse complement strand
TACACCAAGGCCGCGGACATCGCCTCGCAACTGACGGCCGGCATCGGCGCGGCGCGCATCCTGAGCACGCGCGGCAGCGTCATCGCCGAGCCGCGAACCAACCAGCTGTTCGTGACGGACATTCCGTCGCGACTGGACTCGGTGCAGGGTCTGATCAACAAGCTGGACATCGCGGTGCGCCAGGTGTTGATCGAGGCGCGCATCGTGGAAGCCTCGGATACGTTCGGCCGCTCGCTGGGTGTGCGGCTGGGCGGCAGCGACCTGCGCGGCGTGAACGGCGGCAATGCCGGTTATGCGCTCGGCAACAGCAACACGCGGGTTGCCCTCGGCGGCACGTACGACGCGGTGTCCGCGACCACGACCGAATCGTCCGGTGCGCTCACGGCGCTGAACACGTCGTTCGTCAACTTGCCGGCGGCCGGCGTCGGCGGCTTCGCGCCGTCGAGTTTCGCCATTTCGCTGTTCAGCGCCGCCGCCAACCGCTTCCTGAACCTGGAGCTCTCCGCGCTCGAAGCCGACGGCAAGGGCCGTCTCGTTTCGAGCCCGCGCATCGTCACCGCCGACCAGACGAAGGCGATGATCGAGCAGGGCACGGAGTTCCCGTACCAGCAGGCGACGTCCAGCGGCGCAACCGCGGTGACTTTCCGCAAGGCCACGTTGAAGCTGGAAGTGACACCGCAGATCACGCCGGAAGGCAACATCATCTTGGACCTCGATGTGTCCAAGGACAGTCGCGGCGAAACCACGGCTGCGGGCATTGCTATCAATACCAAGCACATCAAGACGCAGGTTCTCGTCGAGAACGGCGGCACGGTGGTGATTGGAGGTATCTTCGAACTCACGGAGTCCGAGCAGGAGGCGAAAGTGCCGCTGCTCGGCGATCTGCCGGGGGTAGGCAACCTGTTCAAGAGCAAGAGCCGCACCTCCAACAAGCAGGAGATGCTGGTGTTCATCACGCCGAAGATGATCGCGGACCGCGCCGCGGCGCGATAACAGCAGCAGAAATTTTTAGCAGTACCAACAAGGGGACCTGAAGCAATGACTGGATATATGAAACTGATGGGGGGCGTGCTTCTGGCTGCGCTTCTCACCGCATGCGGCGGTGGGGGCGGTAGCGCCGGAACGACCGGCGGTGGGACCGGGACGACCCCCGGAGCGACGACCAAGACCGTCGCCGATTTCGCCATCTTCACAGACAAGACAACCATCAACAACAGCGGACTCGACAAGGCAGTCGTGACCGTTGTGGCGGTCGATGCAAACCGAAACGTCGTTGCCGGAGCCCCTGTCACGGCTTCCGCCGATGCCAACGCGGTGTTCCAGCCGAACAGCACCGTCACCGACGGCAGCGGAACCTACACCGGCAACCTGCTGATCGGGGCCGACAAGTCGGACCGCGACATCATCGTGTCGGTCACGATCAATGGAATCACGAAGACGGCCGGTGTCCACGTGTCGGGCAGCAAGCTCACGCTGGCCGCGACGCCGACCAGTTCCTCCCCGGGCCAGGCGATCACGTTGACCGCAACGCTTGTCGATTCCACCAACAATCCCATCCCCAATGGCGTTGTGTCGCTGAGCGGCACCGTGCCGGGATTGTCCGGAACCATCACGACCGGCCTGAACGGTCAGGCGACCAGGATCTTCACGGCCCCCACCGCCGAAGGCGCCTATACGATTTCCGCAAGCGGCAATGGCGTGCTGGCGGCGGACTACCAGATCCAGGTGTTCTCCGCTTCCGTCCCGACCGCGGTCATCCCCGGTGGTGCACTGCCTTCATTGGCGGCCTCACCCAATGTACTGGCGATCAACAGCCCGAACTCCACGGCCAACCGCTCCACGTTGAGGTTCCTGTTCCTGGACGGCACAAACAGCCCTATCAAGAACGTGCGTGTTCGCTTCAGCGACATCACCACCGGTCTGCCGGCGGTGGGCGCGAGCATCACGAGTGGTGCCAAAGTCCTCTACACCGACTCGTCTGGCAGCGTTTCGGCGCAGTACATTTCCGGCCAGAATTCCAGCCCGACCAATGGCGTCACCGTCAGGGCCTGCTACTCGGCCACCGATTTCGCGGAAAACGAATGCCCGGCTTCCGTGACGGCGACGCTCACCGTCGCAGGACAGGCGTTGGCTGTTTCCATCGGCGACGACAACCTGCTTGCCGTGGGCACCGGCACGTACATCAAGCAGTTCACTATCTCGGTGGCCGACTCGGCGGGACGCGCCGTCCCCAATGCACCAGTCGATATTTCCGTCGATCTGACGCACTACGGCAAGGGCCTCTTCACGTCGCCGTATTACCTCGACCCGACGACCACCACTACCTTCTCGCTGGGCGTGGTTCCGGTGTCACTGACTGGGGCATATCCTTCGCTCGACACCGATCCGCTGGGCTCGCCGCTGCAGCGAATCTGGTGCCCCAACGAGGACACCAATCGCAACGGCAACGTCGACGCGGGCGAGAACATCAACGGCAGCGTGGACAGCAACGGACAGGCCACCCTGGAGCCGCGCAAGAGCGATTTGTTGATCAGCTACGCGAGCCCCACCGTGACGACCACCAACGCCAGCGGACTCTTGGTGATCAAGGTCGAGTACTCGCAGAGGTTCGCCACCTGGCTGGCCTACAACGTTCGCGTAACTGCGAACGTGGCGGGGTCACAAGGGATGGCCGAGCGGCTGTTCGTCACCAACTTCGTCGAAGGCGATGAGAAGAACGGTTCGTTTATCGACCCGCCGTATGGCATGCGTTCCTGCCGAGCGCCTAATTGAGCGGAGAGTAAGTGGCGCGATGAGGCTCGCCCTCGTCGGCCTGCCCGGTTCCGGAAAATCCACCGTCGGGCGGCAACTCGCCCGGCGGCTGGCACTTCCCTTCACCGATTCCGACAACGCGATCGAGCAGCACATCGGCTGCTCGATCCGCGAGTTCTTCGAGCGTGAAAGCGAAGCCGCGTTTCGTGACATCGAGGAATCGGTCATTGCCGACCTCGTGCAGAAGGACGGCCTGCTGGCCACCGGCGGCGGCGCCGTGATCCGTTCCGCGAACCGGCAGCAGCTGCACGACCACTGCAAGGTCGTCTATCTTCATTCCACGCCCGAAGAAGTGTTCCGGCGCCTGCGGCACGACGTGAACCGGCCGCTCCTGCAAGTGCCCGATCCGCTCGCGCGGATTCGCGCCTTGTATGCCGAACGCGATCCGCTCTATCGCGAGACGGCGCATTTCGTGATCGAGACCGGACGCCCTTCGGTGCCGACGCTGGTGAACATGGTCCTCATGCAGCTCGAGCTGGCCGGGCTCGTCCCGCCGCGCCCTTAAACTCGCGGCTATGGCCGCCAATTCCTCCTCTTCCGCAACGCAACGCGTCCCGATCCAGTTGGGCGAACGCAGCTACGACATCGTCATCGGCAGCGGCATCTTCGAAAACGCCGACGTCTGGGCCGGGGTGCCGCATGCCTCGCAGGCACTGATCGTGACGAACGAGACCGTCGGACCGCTTTACGCTGCACGGCTGCAGGCCGCATTGACCGAGCGTCACAAGCGCATCGACGTCCTCACGCTGCCCGACGGGGAAGAGCACAAGAACTGGCAGGTGCTCAACCGGATCTTCGACAGCCTGCTGGAGCGAGCGAGCGATCGCAAGACCGTGCTCTATGCGCTCGGCGGCGGGGTCGTCGGCGACATGACGGGCTTTGCGGCCGCCAGCTACATGCGCGGAGTTCCCTTCGTGCAGGTGCCCACGACGTTGCTCGCGCAAGTCGACTCGTCCGTCGGCGGCAAGACCGCGATCAACCATCCACTCGGCAAGAACATGATCGGCGCTTTCTACCAGCCGCTGCGGGTGGTCTGCGATCTCGACACGCTCGATACCTTGCCGGCGCGCGAATTCAGCGCGGGGCTGGCGGAAATAATCAAGTACGGCCCGATCTACGACATGGCGTTCTTCGACTGGCTCGAAGCGAACATCGACAATCTGCTCGCGCGGGACAAGCCCGCGGTCGCGAAGGCGGTCCAGCGCAGTTGCGAGATCAAGGCCGACGTCGTCGGCCAGGACGAGCGCGAATCGGGCGTTCGCGCGATCCTCAATTTCGGCCACACCTTCGGCCATGCCATCGAAGCAGGCATGGGCTATGGCAAGTGGCTGCATGGCGAAGCCGTGGGCTGCGGGATGGTGATGGCGATGCACTTGTCGCAGCGGGTCGGGCTGGTGGATCCGGCTTTCGTCGAGCGCGTCACTCGTCTGATCCAGCGGGCCGGGCTTCCCATCGTTGGGCCTGCGCTGGGCTCGCAGCGCTACCTGGACCTGATGCGCGTGGACAAGAAGGCCGAGGCCGGCGAGATCAAGTTCGTGGTGATCGATGGGCCGGGCAGCGCCGCCGTTCGCGGCGCGCCGGACGCGCTCGTTCGCGAAGTCATCGACGACTGCTGCCGGCAGTGACATGACCCTCGCCGCCTGGGCCTGCGACCCCGCCCGCACGCGCGGCCGCCTGCATCCGGAAGCATCGCCGCCGACGCGCACCGAGTTCCAGCGCGACCGCGACCGCATCGTCCACTCCACCGCCTTTCGCCGGCTGGTCTACAAGACGCAGGTGTTCCTCAACCATGAGGGTGACCTGTTTCGCACCCGCCTCACGCACTCGCTCGAAGTGGCGCAGCTCGGCCGTTCGATCGCGCGTTCGCTCGGCCTGAACGAGGACCTCGTCGAGGCCATCGCGTTGGCCCACGACCTGGGGCACACGCCGTTCGGCCATGCGGGGCAGGATGCCCTGAACGAATGCATGACAGGCCACGGCGGGTTCGAACACAACCTGCAGAGCCTGCGCGTGGTGGACGAACTGGAAGAACGCTACCCGAGCTTCGCGGGACTGAACCTCACGTTCGAAACCCGCGAAGGCATTCTCAAACATTGCTCGCTCGCCAACGCGCGCCGGATCGAGGCGCGAGAGCCCAACGGCATCGGCCGGCGCTTCATCGATCGCACGCAACCCGGGCTCGAAGCGCAGCTCTGCAACCTCGCCGACGAGATCGCGTACAACGCGCACGACATCGACGACGGCGTGCGCTCGGGCCTCATCACGCTGGAGCAGTTGTCGGGCATCGAGCTCTTCGAGCAATACCGCGCCGAGACGATGCGGGAGTTTCCCCAGCTGCAGGGCCGGCGCGTGTTGTACGAATCGATCCGGCGGATGCTGAGCGCGCAGGTTTATGACGTCATCGATGCCACGCGTGCAGCGGTGTCGGCAGCAGCGCCGGCCGATGCGGACGAGGCGCGGCTTGCCGGACCGCTCGTCATGTTCAGCGAGGCGATGGCGCAGCGGTCGGCCGCGTTGAAGCGCTTCCTGCTGACCAATCTCTACCGTCACCCTCAGGTCATGACGACGACCGGGCAGGCCAAGCAGGTGGTTCGCGAATTGTTCGCGGCCTACCTGGCCGATCCCGGCCACATGCCGGGGGACTTCGCGGCACGCGATGACATGCCGCGCGCCGTCGCCGACTACATCGCGGGAATGACGGACCGGTTCGCCGGCCGGGAACACGAACGGCTGACAGGCGAGCGCCTGCTCGCCTGAGTGCATCCGTCACTGTTCCCGGGCGTGGCGCCGCCGTAGAATTCCCGCTCATACAGCCGTACCCCGCAATCCATCCGTGAGCTTCCTCAACCAACTGAAGTCGCAGGCCAAGAGCCTGCAGAGCCAGCAGACGCAGGTCAACGAGAACCTGGAGGAGAACACTGCCCGCGCGGAAGAGGCCTGCCGGTTCGCGCTGCCCTACTTGCGCGACCTGGCGCGGCAGCTGAACGTGATCGAACCCAAGGCGCCGCGCTTCACGCTGGACGGCAAGACGCCCTGGCCGGCGATGAAGTACCTGGATTTCCGCGTGGATTCGCGCATGAAGACTTTGCGGGGCCGCGAAGTTTTTGATTACCTCGCAATGGGTTGGCGTGTCGTGCCGCAAGTGGGTCAACCCGTCGGCGGCATGGTGATGGTGAATTTTCCGCCCGACTTGCAACGCGTCGAGTCGCGTCTTGCAATGGGTCCCGTCAAGCACGAACGCAAGGAAGTCCGGCATCCCGAAAAGAACAGCTTGCAGGCGCTGCAGTTCGAGTACATCACCGAGACGCGCGGCAATGTCGTGGTCACGCCCGACCACGACAAGGGCGAGCTGGCATTCCGGATCATGAATGCGACCGGCTTCGACATCGTCAAGACCAGCTGGCCCGCCGTGAAGGTCAAGAACGACGTGCTGGACGAGCTGGCCAAGCTGATCGTCGGCGAGCCGCACCGCTTCGCATGATTCCATGAACACCGCGAGTGAAGTCGTCGTGCGGGACATGCGCCGCTGGCTGGAGCGCGCGGTGATCGGCCTGAACCTGTGTCCCTTCGCGAAAGCTCCGCATGTGAAAGGGCTGGTCCACTTTGCCGTGAGCCGCGCGGAAGGTGCACAGGCTCTGCTGGACGAATTGGGGGCGCAGCTCGATGCGTTGGTCGCGATGGATGCTTTAGTGCGTGAGACGACCTTGCTGATCGTGCCGGCTGGGCTGGATGACTTTCTCGCATTCAACGATTTCCTGGCGCGCGCGGAGCGGCTGGTGCGCAAGCGCAAGCTCGAAGGCGTAATCCAGCTGGCGAGTTTTCATCCGGACTACCAGTTTGACGGCACCGAGGCGGATGACATCACCAACTTTACGAATCGCGCGCCATATCCGACGATTCACCTGCTGCGCGAAGACAGCATCTCACGTGCCGTTGAAGCGATCCCCGATCCCGCCGCGATCTATGAGGCCAACATGAAGACAATGCGCGAACTGGGCCGCGAAGGCTGGACGGCCATGCAAGTGGAACGCACCACATGAAGGCAGGTGAGCTTGATCTCCTGCCGGGCCAGTCCGAGGAGTTGCTGAAGGAGTTGCACATCCTCACCCGCGAGGGGCGCATCAACCAGGACTCGCGACGAAAGCTCAAGCAGGTTTATCACCTCTACCGCTTCATCGAGAAGCTGCTGCGCGAACTGCCGGGCGAGGGCAACGACGCGACGCTGGCCGATCACGGCGCGGGCAAGTCCTACCTGGGGTTCGTGCTGTACGACCTGTTCCTGAAGCAGAAGACCGGCGGGTGGATCTACGGCGTGGAAACTCGCGCCGAACTTGTCGAGCGCTCACGCGAACTCGCTGCGCGGCTGGGGTTCGAGCGGATGTCGTTCGTGAACATGAGCGTGGCGGATGCGAGCGGCGCTTCGGAGTTGCCGGACCGCATCGATGTCGTGACCGCGCTCCATGCCTGCGACACGGCGACCGACGACGCCATCGCGTTCGGTTTGCGCAAGCAGGCGAAGTTCATGGTGCTCGTGCCGTGTTGCCAGGCCGAGATCGCGGGATGCCTTCGCCAGAACAAGGCGCTCTCTTTGTCGCGCACGCCATTGGCGGAGTTGTGGCGCCATCCGCTGCACACGCGTGAGCTGGGCAGCCAGCTCACGAACGTGCTGCGTTGCCTGTACCTGGAGGCGAAGGGTTACCAGGTGACGGTGACCGAACTGGTCGGCTGGGAGCACAGCATGAAGAACGAGCTGATCCTGGCGAGGCGCACGGGCCAGCCCAAGCACAGCGCCGCCGAGCGGCTTCGCGCCGTCCTTGCCGAATTCGGCTTGCAAAGCCTCGAAGCCTCCCGATTTCCACTTTAATTGGGGTCAGATTACAATTTATGATGCGGCCTTGCTCCTTCGAGGCTCCCGCATGGCCCGTCTTCCCCGCCTGACCGTCCCCGGATACCCGCACCACATCATCCAGCGCGGCAACAACCGGCAATCCATCTTCGCCGTCACCGACGACTACGAGACCGTGCTCTCGATGCTGGAAGAACATGCGAAGAAAGCAGCCGTCGCTGTCCATGCCTATGTGCTGATGAGTAATCACTTGCATCTCCTGGCGACGCCGGAAACGGCCGAGGGCATTCCGCAGATGATGCAATCGATCGGTCGGCGCTATGTCCGTTACTTCAATCAGCGCCAAGGGCGGACCGGGACGCTGTGGGAGGGCCGGTACAAGTCCACCTTGATCCAGGCCGAGCGCTACCTGATGGCGTGCACTGCCTACATTGACCTCAATCCGGTTCGCGCCGGGATGGTGGCGGATCCCGCGGACTACGCATGGTCCAGTTATCGCCACTACATTGGTTTGCGCGAGGACAAGCTGGTCACTCCCCATCCGCTCTACTGGGAGATGGGCAATACGCCCTTTGCAAGGGAGGCCGCGTATGCCGAAATGGTGCGGTCGGGGATTTCGGCTACGCAGCAGAAGGCATTGACGGAATCGGCGAACCGGGGCTGGGCGTTGGGCGAGCCGGACTATGTCGCGGAATTGCAGCGCCGGACGGCGCGGCGCGTAAGCCGGAGTCAGGCGGGCCGTCCGCCGACGAAGGCCTGATCGGCAGGATTCACACCGGTGGCCAATCACATTTTATCTGTCCCCAATTAAATGCGGAAAGCGCACTTACAAGATTAATTGGAATCTGACCCCAATTAAACTGCTTGGCATTGTTGTTGCACTGCATTATTCTTCCCATCCCGCCCAAAACGTTGAATCAGGAGAGCGCCATGACCACGGCTGCCGAAATTTCCCATTTGCAAGAACATGGCCTGTATTCGGCCGCCAACGAACACGATGCCTGCGGTGTCGGCTTCGTTGCGCACGTCAAGGGCGAGAAGAGCCACGCCATCGTCCAGCAGGGTCTCAAGATCCTCGAAAACCTCGACCACCGCGGCGCGGTGGGGGCGGACAAGCTGATGGGCGACGGGGCGGGCATCCTGATCCAGCTGCCGGACGCTCTGTACCGCGAAGAGATGTCCAAGCAAGGCGTCGAGTTGCCGCCGCCGGGCGAGTACGGCGTCGGGATGGTCTTCCTGCCCAAGGAACATGCATCCCGCCTCGCTTGCGAGCAAGAGCTCGAGCGCGCCGTCAAGACCGAGGGCCAGGTCCTCCTCGGTTGGCGCGACGTGCCGGTCGACAAGGACATGCCGATGTCCCCGGCCGTGCGAAAGAAGGAGCCGATCCTGCGGCAGATCTTCATCGGCCGCGGCAACGACGTGATCGTGCAGGACGCGCTGGAGCGCAAGCTGTACGTGATCCGCAAGACCGCCAGCGCCGCAATCCAGAACCTGCGCCTGAAGCACTCCAAGGAGTACTACGTCCCCAGCATGTCCAGCCGCACCGTCGTCTACAAGGGCCTGCTGCTGGCGGACCAGGTCGGCACCTACTTCATGGATTTGAAGGACCAGCGCTGCGTCTCCGCGCTGGGCCTCGTACACCAACGCTTCTCGACGAACACGTTCCCCGAGTGGCCGCTGGCGCACCCGTATCGCTACGTCGCGCACAACGGCGAGATCAACACCGTCAAGGGTAACTACAACTGGATGAAGGCGCGCGAAGGCGTGATGTCATCCCCCGTGCTCGGCGCCGACCTGAAGAAGCTGTACCCGATCAGCTTCGCGAGCCAGTCCGACACCGCGACGTTCGACAACTGCCTCGAACTCCTCACGATGGCCGGCTACCCGATCGGCCAGGCCGTGATGATGATGATCCCCGAGCCGTGGGAGCAGCACACCACGATGGACGAGCGCCGGAAGGCCTTCTACGAATACCACGCGGCGATGCTCGAGCCGTGGGACGGCCCGGCCTCCATCGTCTTTACCGACGGCCGCCAGATCGGCGCCACGCTGGACCGCAACGGCCTGCGTCCGTCGCGCTACTGCGTGACCGACGATGACCTGGTCATCATGGCCTCCGAGTCCGGCGTGCTGCCGGTGCCGGAGAACAAGATCGTGCGCAAGTGGCGCCTGCAGCCCGGCAAGATGTTCCTCATCGACCTGGAACAGGGCCGCATGATCGACGACGAGGAGCTCAAGTCCGGCCTCGCGAACGGCAAGCCATACAAGCAGTGGATCGAGAACCTGCGCATCAAACTCGACGACCTCTCCGACACGTCGGGCAAGGCGCCCGAGAGCAATGTCGAACTTCTCGATCGCCAGCAGGCCTTCGGCTACACCCAGGAAGACATCAAGTTCCTGATGTCGCCGATGGCGCAAGCCGGCGAAGAGGGCATCGGCTCCATGGGCAACGACAGCCCACTGGCCGTGCTGTCCTCCAAGGACAAGCCGCTCTACAACTACTTCAAGCAGCTGTTCGCGCAGGTGACGAACCCGCCGATCGACCCGATCCGCGAGGCGATCGTGATGTCGCTCGTCTCGTTCATCGGCCCGAAGCCGAACCTGCTTGACATCAACCAGGTCAACCCGCCGATGCGGCTGGAAGTGAGCCAGCCGATCCTCGATTTCGCCGACATGGCGAAGCTGCGCGACATCGAGAACATCACGCACGGGAAGTTCCGCAGCCACACGCTCGACATCACGTACCCGCTGGCCTGGAGCAGCGAAGGCATTGAAGCCAAGCTGGCTTCGCTGAACGCGGAAGCGGTGGACGCGATCAAGAGCGGCAAGAACATCCTGATCATCAGCGACCGCGGCGTAGGCCCGGAGCAGGTCGCGATCCCCGCGCTGCTCGCGTTGTCGTCCATCCACCAGCACCTGGTGAAAGAAGGCCTGCGCACGACGGCGGGTCTCGTGGTCGAAACCGGAACGGCGCGCGAGGTGCATCACTTCGGCGTGCTGGCGGGCTACGGCGCGGAAGCCATCCACCCGTTCCTCGCGATGGAAACGCTGGTTTCCATCCACAAGGACCTGCCGGGCGACCTGAACCCCGACAAGGCGATCTACAACTACGTGAAGGCGATCGGCAAGGGCCTGTCCAAGATCATGTCCAAGATGGGCGTGAGCACGTACATGAGCTATTGCGGCTCCCAGCTGTTCGAAGCCATCGGCCTCAACTCCGACACCATCGAAAAGTATTTCACCGGCACCGCGAGCCGCGTCGAGGGCATCGGCGTGTTCGAGATCGCCCAGGAAGCGATCCGCATGCACAAGGCCGCGTTCGGTGACGACCCGGTGCTCGAAAACATGCTGGACGCCGGCGGCGAATACGCCTGGCGCGTTCGCGGCGAAGAACATATGTGGAGCCCCGACGCGATCGCCAAGCTGCAACACGCCACGCGTGCGAACAACTGGAATACGTACAAGGAATACGCCCAGCTGATCAACGACCAGAGCCGCCGCCACATGACGCTGCGCGGATTGTTCGAATTCAAGCTCGATCCTTCCAAGGCGATCTCCATCGACCTGGTCGAGCCGGCCAAGGACATCGTCAAGCGCTTCGCCACGGGCGCGATGTCGCTGGGTTCGATCTCGACCGAAGCGCATGCCACGCTCGCCGTCGCGATGAACCGCATCGGCGGGAAGAGCAACACCGGCGAGGGCGGCGAGGATCCGGCGCGCTACCGCCAGGAGCTGAAAGGCATCCCGATCAAGCAGGGCCAGTCGATGTCCGACATCCTGGGCAAAGACGTGATCGAAGTCGACAGCCCGCTGCAAGCAGGCGATTCGCTGCGCTCGAAGATCAAGCAGGTTGCGTCCGGCCGGTTCGGCGTGACGGCGGAGTACCTCTCGTCAGCCGACCAGATCCAGATCAAGATGGCGCAGGGCGCGAAGCCCGGCGAAGGCGGCCAACTGCCCGGCGGCAAGGTGTCGAAGTACATCGGCAAATTGCGCTACTCCGTGCCGGGCGTGGGCCTCATCTCGCCGCCGCCGCACCACGACATCTACTCGATCGAAGATCTCGCGCAGCTCATTCACGACTTGAAGAACGTCGCGCCGCACGCGTCGATCAGCGTGAAGCTGGTGTCGGAAGTCGGCGTCGGCACCATCGCCGCGGGCGTCGCCAAGTGCAAGAGCGACCACGTCGTGATCGCGGGCCATGACGGTGGCACGGGCGCATCGCCCTGGTCGTCGATCAAGCATGCGGGCAGCCCGTGGGAGATCGGCCTGGCCGAGACGCAGCAGACGCTAGTGCTCAACCGCCTGCGCGGACGCATCCGCGTGCAGGCCGACGGCCAGATGAAGACCGGCCGCGACGTCGCGATCGGCGCGCTGCTCGGCGCGGATGAATTCGGCTTCGCCACGGCGCCGCTCGTGGTCGAGGGCTGCATCATGATGCGCAAGTGCCACCTGAATACCTGCCCCGTTGGCGTGGCCACGCAGGACCCGGTGCTGCGCAAGAAGTTCGCGGGCAAGCCCGAGCACGTCGTCAATTATTTCTTCTTCGTCGCCGAGGAAGTGCGCCAGATCATGGCGCAGCTGGGCATCCGCAAGTTCGACGACCTGATCGGCCGCGCCGACCTGCTGGACATCCGCAAGGGCATCGAGCACTGGAAGGCTCGCGGCCTGGACTTCAGCCGCCTCTTCGCCCAGCCGCAGGTGCCGGCCGAAGTGCCGCGCTTCCATGTCGAAGAGCAGGACCACGGTCTCTCGCGCAGCCTGGACCGCGTGCTGATCGAGAAGTCGCGCTCGGCGATCGAGAAGGGTGAGAAGGTTCAGTTCATCGAGGTGGTGCGCAACGTCAACCGCTCGGTGGGCGCGATGCTCTCGGGTGCGCTCACGAAGGTGCATCCTGAGGGATTGCCGGATGACAGCATCCGCATCCAGCTCGAAGGTACCGGCGGGCAATCGTTCGGCGCCTTCCTCGCGAAGGGCATCACGCTGTACCTGATCGGCGACGCGAACGACTACACGGGCAAGGGTCTGTCGGGCGGGCGCATCGTCGTGCGTCCGAGCATCGACTTCCGCGGCGCCGCCATCGACAACATCATCATCGGAAACACCGCGTTGTACGGCGCGACGACCGGCGAGGCGTTCTTCAGCGGCGTGGCCGGCGAACGCTTCGCGGTGCGTCTGTCGGGCGCCACCGCGGTGGTCGAAGGCACGGGCGACCACGGCTGCGAATACATGACCGGCGGGACGGTGCTGGTGCTCGGCAAGACCGGCCGCAACTTCGCGGCGGGTATGTCCGGCGGCATCGCCTACGTGTACGACGAAGACGGCCAGTTCGCGAGCCGCTGCAACACGTCGATGGTGTCGCTGGAGCGTGTCGGCACGGCGGCGGAGCAGAAGGCAGGCAAGACGCGCATGCACAAGGACCAGGCCGACGAGATCTTGCTGAAAAAGCTGCTCGAGGAGCACAACCGCTGGACCGGCAGCAAGCGCGCCCGCGAGTTGCTGGACAACTGGGCCACGTCGCGCTCGAAGTTCGTGAAGGTCTTCCCGAACGAATACAAGCGCGCGTTGCTCGAGATGTACGAGCGCGAAGTCGAAGCAGCGAGCACAGGCAACAACGCGCACGTCGCGATGAAGCCCGACTCCGTGGCCGCAGCCTGAAGAACGAGGAACAGGAATCATGGGAAAAATCACCGGCTTCATGGAATTCGAGCGCCAGGAAGAGGGCTACAAGCCCATCCCCGAGCGCGTGAAGCACTACAAGGAATTCGTCATTGGCCTCGATGACGAACAGGCGAAGGTTCAGGGCGCGCGCTGCATGGACTGCGGCACGCCGTTTTGCAACAGCGGCTGCCCGGTCAACAACATCATTCCGGACTTCAACGACCTCGTGTACCGGCAGGACTGGCGCAATGCCTTCACCGTGCTCGACTCGACCAACAACTTCCCGGAGTTCACCGGCCGCATCTGCCCCGCGCCTTGCGAGGAAGCGTGCGTCCTCAACGTGAACGACGACCCGGTCGGCATCAAGTCGATCGAGCACGCGATCATCGACCGCGCGTGGGAGCACGGCTGGGTGAAGCCGCGTGCCGCGAAGATCAAGACCGGCAAGAAGGTGGCCGTGGTGGGATCGGGCCCCGCCGGCATGGCGGCCGCGCAGCAGCTCGCGCGCGCCGGGCATGACGTCACGCTCTTCGAGAAGAACGACCGCATCGGCGGCCTGCTGCGTTACGGCATCCCGGACTTCAAGATGGAGAAGGTCCACATCGACCGCCGCGTGGAGCAGATGAAGGCCGAAGGCGTCACGTTCCGCACGGGCGTCATGGTGGGCAAGCTGCCCGAGGACTCCAAGGTCACCAACTGGGCGAAGGAAACCGTGTCTGCGGAAACGCTGCTCGGGCAATTCGACGCCGTGCTGCTCACCGGTGGCGCCGAGCAATCGCGCGACCTGCCGGTGCCCGGCCGCGACCTGGACGGCATCCACTTCGCGATGGAATTCCTGCCGCAGCAGAACAAGATCAACGCCGGCGACAAGGTCAAGGGGCAGCTCCGCGCGGACGGCAAGCACGTCATCGTCATCGGCGGCGGCGACACCGGCTCGGACTGCGTAGGCACCAGCAACCGCCACGGCGCCGTGAGCGTGACGCAGTTCGAGTTGATGCCGCAACCGCCCGAGGAAGAGAACAAGCCGCTGACCTGGCCCTACTGGCCGTACAAGCTGCGCACCAGCTCCAGCCACGAGGAAGGGTGCGAGCGCGAGTTCGCCATCGCCACCAAGGAATTCATCGGCGAAAAGGGCAAG
>JAZKIF010000004.1:0-4756 GCA_040385005.1 Pseudomonadota bacterium | reverse complement strand
ACCTGCGACCCCTGCCGTGTGAAGGCAGTGCTCTACCGCTGAGCTAATCACCCGTTCCCGCTTGCGGGACAGCCTCAGATTATGCCATAGGCTGAGCCATCAATTTCCACAGCGTCTTGCCCCCGCTGGCTTTGTCCAACTGCTTCAACACTTCCTCGTGCGCCGCCGTCTCCTGCTCACTCGCCAGCAACACCGGCAGCGTGAACTGAGTCAGATCGACGCGCGTCGTGATGCCGCCGATCGTGGCGTTGTCCTGGATGTCGATCAACAATGCGTCCTGGCCGCGCGTGAGGTTGATGTACACGTCGGCGAGCAACTCCGCATCGAGCAGCGCGCCGTGCAGCGTGCGCGTGGAGTTGTCGACGCCGAGGCGGTCGCACAACGCATCGAGGCTGTTGCGCTTGCCGGGGTACATCTCCTTGGCCATCGCGAGCGTATCGGTGACCTGACCGCACACGGTCTTGAAGCCGGCGCGGCCGATCAACTCCAGCTCTTTGTTCAGGAAGGCGACGTCGAACGCGGCGTTGTGGATGATGATCTCGGCGCCGCGCACGTATTCCATCAATTCGTCGGCGACGGCCGCGAACTTGGGCTTGTCGCGCAGGAACTCGTTGCTGATGCCGTGGACCTTGAGCGCGTCTTCATGCGAGTCGCGCTCGGGGTTCAGGTAGAAGTGCTTGTTGTTGCCGGTGAGCTTGCGGCCCACCAGCTCGACGCAGCCGATTTCGATGATGCGGTCGCCGCTTTCGGCGGACAACCCGGTGGTTTCGGTGTCGAGGACGATCTGGCGCATGGGCGGGATTATGCTTGAGCACCCCCACCCCCAAAGGCCAAAAAATGTTTCATCTCGACGGAAAAATCGCGCTCGTCACCGGCGGCAATGGCGGCATCGGCCTGGGGATGGCGCGGGGCCTCGCGAAGGCCGGCGCGACGGTCGTCCTCGCGGGCCGCGACCGTGAGAAATCCGCGGCGGCGGTGGCGGGTTTGCAGGCCGAAGGGTTGAAGGCCGATGCGATCGAAGCCGATGTGACGGATGAAGCCTCTGTCACTTCGCTATTCGCGCAACTCGAAAGCCGCCACGGCGCGCTGCACATCCTCGTCAACAACGCCGGCACGAACATCCGCAACTGGCCGCACGAGATGAGTCTCGAGGACTGGAACAAGGTGATGGACACCAACCTCACCAGCGCGTTCCTCTGCTCGCGCGCGGCGTATCCGCTCATGAAGCGCGCGGGCGGCGGCAAGGTCATCAACATCGGCTCGATGCTGTCCATCTTCGGCGCGCCCTACGCACCTGCGTATGGTGCGAGCAAAGGTGGCGTGGTGCAATTCACGCGGTCCATCGCCACTGCATGGGCCGCGGACAACAGCCAGGCGAATGCGGTGTTGCCGGGGTGGATCGACACCGATCTCACGCGCAAGGCGCGCGACGACGTGAAAGGGCTGCATGAGCGCGTGCTGTCGCGCACGCCGGCGAGGCGCTGGGGCGAACCGGCCGATATGGCGGGCGTCGCGGTGTTTCTTGCGAGCAGCGCTTCGGATTTCGTCACCGGGACGGCGATTCCGGTGGACGGGGGGTATTCGATTTCCTAGTGGACCTCTTTGGCGTGGTTGATCGAGTACTTCGGGATCTCGACCACCAGGTCCTGCTGCGCGACGATCGCCTGGCATGAGAGGCGCGAATTCGGCTCGAGGCCCCACGCGCGGTCCAGCAGGTCTTCCTCGTTCTCGTCCATCTCGTTGAGGGACTTGAAGCCCTCGCGCACGATCACGTGGCACGTGGTGCATGCGCAGCTCATGTCGCATGCGTGCTCGATGGCGATGTCGTTATCGAGCAGCGCCTCGCAGATCGACGTGCCGGCGGGCGCATTCACTTCGGCGCCTTGCGGGCAGTACTCGGGATGCGGCAGGATCTTGATGATGGCCACTTAAATCGTCTCCACGTTCTTGCCTGCCAGGGCTTTCTGGATGCCGTGATTCATGCGATCGGCGGCGAAAGATTCCGTGCCCTTGGCGAGGGCTTCGGTCGCCGCCTCGATGGCGGCGGCGTCGGTGCTGTTGTCCGCGATGGCACGCAGCGAAAGCATCAATGCGTCGATCTGCGCGCGCTCTGTCGCATTGAGCAGCTGGGCGTCCGCGTCGAGCGCGGTCTTCGTGGCCAGCAGCATGCGGTTCGCGTCCAGCTTCGCCTCGGCGATGGAGCGGGCTTTCATGTCTTCTTCCGCCGTGGTGAAGCTCTCCTGCAGCATCTTCGCGATCTGTTCGTCGGAGAGGCCGTAGGACGGCTTCACGTCGATGCGCGCTTCGACGCCGCTGCCCTGCTCTTTCGCCGACACACTCAAGAGGCCGTCCGCATCAACCGTGAAGGTCACGCGGATGCGCGCGGCGCCCGCCACCATCGGCGGAATGCCGCGCAACTCGAACCGTGCGAGGCTGCGGCAATCCTTGACCAGGTCGCGCTCGCCCTGAACGACATGCAGCGCAAGCGCCGTCTGGCCGTCCTGGTAGGTGGTGAAGTCCTGCGCCTTGGCGGTAGGGATGGTTTCGTTGCGCGGCACGATGCGCTCGACCAGGCCGCCCATCGTCTCGATGCCGAGCGAGAGGGGGATCACGTCGAGCAGCAGCAGGTCGCCGGCGGAATCGTTGCCCGCGAGCTGGTTCGCCTGGATCGCGGCGCCGAGCGCCACGACCTCATCCGGGTTGAGGTTGATGAGCGGCTCGCGCCCGAAGAATTCGGCAACAGCGCGCCGGACCTGCGGCATGCGAGTCGATCCGCCGACCATCACGACGCCCTTGATGTCGTCCTTGACCATCTTGGCGTCGCGCAGGGCCTTGCGAACGGCAGCCATCGTGCGCGCCGTGAGCTCGGCAGTCGCGGATTCGAAATCGCCGCGCGTGATCTGCACTTCGGCGTTGGACGAGGGCAATTGCAGCGTCGCGGTATCCGATGAAGAAAGATTTTCTTTCGTTGCGCGCGCGGCCATCTTGATCGCCGCCTTGTCGCCTGCGCTCTCGACGGCCACACCTGCCTTGGCAATCGCCCAGTCCGCGAGCGCGCGGTCGTAGTCGTCTCCACCCAGCGCGGAATCGCCGCCGGTGGCGACGACTTCGAACACGCCTTTCGTCAGGCGCAGGATGGAGATGTCGAATGTGCCGCCGCCAAGGTCGTAGACCGCGTAGACACCTTCGCTCGCGTTGTCCAGGCCATACGCGATCGCCGCGGCCGTCGGCTCGTTGATCAGGCGCAGCACCTTGATGCCGGCGAGTTGCGCTGCATCCTTGGTGGCCTGGCGCTGCGCATCGTCGAAGTACGCGGGCACCGTGATGACGGCGCCGTAGAGGTCGTCGTCGAAGGTATCTTCCGCGCGAAATCGCAGCGTCGCGAGGATCTCCGCGCTGATTTCGACCGGGGACTTTTCCCCCGCCCGCGTGTGCACCGTCACCATGCCGGGCTGGTCGATGAAACGATAAGGCAGTTTCGCGCGGTTCGCGATGTCCGCCAGCCCGCGTCCCATGAAGCGCTTGACGGACGCGATGGTGTTCTCGGGATCTTCGGCCTGAGCAGCGTGCGCGTCGTGGCCGATCTGGCGGCCGCCTTCTTCGAGGTAACGCACGACCGACGGCAGGATCACCCTCCCCTGCGAATCCGGCAGGCATTCGGCGACGCCATTGCGCACTGCAGCGACGAGCGAATGCGTGGTGCCCAGGTCGATGCCGACCGCGATGCGCCTTTGATGCGGATCGGGGGCTTGCCCGGGTTCTGAAATTTGAAGCAATGCCATGCGGCTATTGTCCCAGTTGGTCGACGCGCTGCTCGACGTCATGCGCGAATCTCTCGATGAACATGAGGGCTCTCACGAGTTGCGCCGCGGCCTTCGCGTCGCCGGACTCGTCGAGGAGCGATGCGATGCGGCGCAATGTGTCGCCACGAGAGCGATCGAGCTCGACTTCCAGCGCGTCCAGGTCCTGCGACGTTCGCGCTTCATCGAGTTGCTCGCGCCATTCCATCTGCTCGGCCAGGAAGTCAGCCGGCATCGCCGTGTTGTTCTCGGCGTCGATGAGGGCGCCGCGCAGCTCGCAAAGATACGCCGCGCGCTTGAGCGGATCGGAGAGGCGCTTGTAGGCTTCGTTGATGCGCACGGACCATTGCATCGCGACGCGCTGGGCCGCATGGCCTTGCGCCGCGAACCGGTCGGGATGGGCTTCGCGCTGCAGTTCCTTCCAGCGCGCATCGATGGCGCTTCGGTCCTGCTCGAACCGTTCGGGCAGGCCGAACAGCTCGAAATCCGTCGACTGGAGATTCACACGCGGAACGATTCCCCGCAACCGCAGCGGTCGCGTTCGTTCGGGTTGTTGAACTTGAAGCCCTCGTTCAGGCCTTCGCGCACGAAGTCGAGCTGCGTGCCGTCGATGTAGGCAAGGCTCTTGGGATCGATGAGGACCTTCACGCCGTGGTCCTCGAACACGACGTCCTCCGGCGCGATCTCGTCCACGTACTCGAGCTTGTACGCGAGGCCCGAGCACCCCGTCGTCTTCACGCCCAGACGCACGCCGACGCCCTTGCCGCGCTTGCCAAGGTACCGCGTGACGTGACGGGCCGCTGCTTCAGTCAAAGAGATTGCCATACGTCCCGAACGCTCAGTGCGTGTGCTTTTTCTTGTAATCCTCGACGGCCGCCTTGATGGCGTCCTCGGCGAGGATGGAGCAGTGGATCTTCACCGGCGGCAGCGCCAGCTCTTCGGCGATCTGGCTGTTC
>JAZKIF010000003.1:45821-51667 GCA_040385005.1 Pseudomonadota bacterium | reverse complement strand
GGTCAGCGTGTTGCCGACACTCTTGTCCACATCGGTCGCGATCACCGTGGTCACGGCCGTCGCGTTCTCCGCCACGTTCACCGCCGCCGTCGCCAGGCCGCCGTTCGACGTGATCAACGGTGTGTTGTCGTTGAGGGCCGTCACCGTGACCGCGATGGTCTGCGTGTCGGTGTACGTGCCGTCGCTCACCTGCACCTGCACGTCGTAGACGTTGTCCGCACCGACGTCGCCCGCGACTTCATAGTCCGGTCCGGCCTTGAAAGTGAGCACGCCGCTCGCTGCGCCCAGGTCGAACTTCGCGGCATCCGCGCCGCCGATGATCGTGTAGGTCAGCGAGTTGCCGACGCTCTTGTCGGCATCCGTCGCCACAACCGTGGTCACGGCCGTCGCGTTCTCGTCAACGTTCACCGCCGCCGTCGCCAGGCCGCCGTTGGACGTGATCACCGGCGTGTTGTCGTTCACCGCCGTCAGTGTCACGGCGATGTCCTGCGTATCGGTCAAGGTACCGTCGCTCACCTGTACTTGCACGTCGTACACGTTGTCCGCGCCGGCATCGCCCGCCACCTCGTAATCCGCCCCGGCCTTGAACGTGAGCACCCCGCTCGTTGCGTCCAGGTCGAACTTCCCCGCATCGGCGCCGCCGGTGATCGTGTAGGCCAGCGTGTTGCCGACGTCCAGGTCCGCATCGGTGGCGGTCACCGTGGTCACGGCTGTCGCGTTCTCCGCGACGTTCACCGCCGCGGTGTCGTCGCCGCCGTTCGAAGTGATGACCGGCGTGTTGTCGTTCAACGCGGTGACGGTCACGGCGATCGCCTGGGTGTCCTCCAGGGTGCCGTCGCTCACTTTCACCACGACGTCGTAGACGTTGTCGCCGCCCACGTCGCCGGGCACGTCGTAGTCGGGCGCCACGATGAACGTCAGCACGCCCGTGGACGCGTCGATCGCGAATGCGGCCGCGTCCGCGCCGCCGCTGATGCCGTAGGTCTGCACCGCGCCGACGTCGATGTCGGTGGCCGTCACGGTCGTGACGGCCGTCGCGCTTTCCGCGACGTCGAGGCTCGCGGTGTCGCCGCCGGCATCGGACGTGATCACGGGGGCGTCGTTCACCGGCGTCAGGTCCAGCGTGGCGCTCCCCGCGACCGTCACATGGCCATCGCCGACGAGATAGCTGAACGACACCGAGGATTCGTCATCGGCGGCGGGGGTGTAGCTCCAGGTTCCGTCCAGGTTGTCGACCAGCGAACCCGATCCGGCCGTGATGGCCAGCGCCGTGGCCGTCAGCGGATTCGAATCGGCGTCCGCCGCGTTGGCGAGGAGTTCGCCTTGCGTGATGAGCCTCGCGCCGCTGTCTTCGTCGATGGCCGACAAGGCCACCGGCGTGGTCGTCGGAGCGCGGTTCTCTTTCAGGTTGGTGACGGTGACCGCGATGGCCTGCGAGTCCACCAGCGCGCCGTCCGAGACCTGCACCACCACGTCATAGACGTTGTTGTGCCCGGCATCCTTGGCCGACTCGTAGTTGGGCGCGGTCTTGAAGCTCAGCACACCGGTCACGGCATCGATCTTGAAGAAGGCAGCGTCGGCGCCGCCGGCAATGCTGTACGCGAACGTCGTTTCGCCGTTCGCATCGGACGCGGCAACAGTGGTGACGAGTTTCGTGTTCTCCGCGACGCTGATGCTGGCGGCATCGCCGGCGCCGTTGGACGTGATCACCGGAGCGACCGGCGTGTTCGTCACCGGCACGCCCGGAACGAGCTGGCCCACGGGCTCGGCGTCGATCAGCGCCTGGAGATTCGCGCCCGAAAATTCTTCCAGCACCTGGTCGAGCCCGGGTCCGCCCGTGAGGGCATCTTCCAGGGCTTGCGGGACCGTATCCTGCGTAACCCCCGCAACCTGGGCCAACGCGTACAGGTTGCCCGCCCCGGCAGCCGCTTCGTTCGACGCGGCGGTGATCCCAGCGAGTATCTCGATCTGGCCCACAACAGCCGCATTCAAGCTGCCACCGACCGCGCTTTCGACGGCATCGACAACGATCCCTGCGATGACGGAAGCATCGGTGAGGTCCACCGGCGCGCCGGAGGCCAGGGCATCGGCGAACGCATCGACGATGAACTTCGTCGCCGCGGCAAGGTCCAGTCCCGTGGCCGCGTCCAGGCTGACCGCAGCCTGGGTAATCACGTTCATCACCTGGAGCGCCGTGGCCTCCGCGGCGAGGGCATCGGCCTGCGCTTGCGCCGTCGCACCACTATCCAGCAGCACCGCGAGCGGGTCGTAATTCAAGAGGTTCAAGCCGGCCGGCAGGCCGAGCGCCGACTGCACGAGATCAGCCGCGGCCTGCGCACTCGCGGCTCCGCCCGAAGCCAGCAATCCGCTGACGAGCGTGGTGAACGGGTTGATCACTGTCGCACCGGCCGGGGCCGTGAGCACGCCGGCAAATGCGTTTCCGGTCAGGATGTCGGTGCCGCCGATGGCAACGAGGTTGCCCGATGGCGCGCCCGGAGAGACCGCGAAATTACCCGCCGCGTCCGTGGTCGTGTGGAACTCGCCCGCGTCCAGCGACAGGTTGCCGTTCACGTCGACGAATACCGTGGCGCCGCTCAGGTAGCCATCGGCCGCCTTGCCCTGCAGGCCCGTCGCTTGCAGGTGTGTCACCAGCTCGTGCAGGCTGAATGCCGCGGCATCGACGGTGCTTGCGTCGGCCGTCACGCCCTGCAGCAGGCTGGCTGCGGCGCCCGCGAGGTTCGACCCCGGATACAACGCGCCCTTGCCTTCGGCCAGGAGCGCGGCGGTGAACACTTCCGCTGCCTCCGCCCGGTTCGAAAGAATGTCCGCGTAAGGGCTCGGCAACGAGGTAGCCGCGGACACGACGAGGTCGGCCCACGTGGTTTGCCCGGCTGCGATGGGAGCCGCGATGGCCGCCGCCGTGCCGGGGTCCAGGGCAATGCCAAAGCCCTGCTGCGCCATGCGGATGACAACTTCGGTGGCACCGACCAGGCTGGCTTGCTGGGAAAGATATCCATTGAGGACGCCTGCGAGCGGCGTCCAGTTTCCGGCGGCCGCGACCTGCGCGGCAAGTCCGGGAGCGAGCAACGTGTCGGCCGGGAAACCCGCGGCCAATACGAAGATTTTCTGCAGTGTCGAATCTATATTGCTAACGCTCGTGGTCATTAATGCGGCTCCTGATGCATGGTCCGTAAAACAAATTGTTTCCGGATTTGCAAGCATAGCGATCCCGCAACTTTTTGTATCTACCCGAAGGGCCGCAGAGCACGATAGTGCGCGACGCTCTCGACGGCTTTGAAGCGTTCGGCCAACGTTTTAGCGCCCGCCGTTATGGCGAAAAAGTCGTACAAGGTAGGCCGTCCGGACGCCATCAGATACTGGAAGTGGATGCGGAACTTGTCCGGCCGCATCGCCTGGTATTCCCCGGCGTGAAACATTTCGGCGAAGCGCGGCGACAGCAGTTTGGGCTGGCCCGAACGACGCTCCACGGGCGACTCCCCGAAGCACGCCGCCGGATCCACCAGCGAGAAACACGAGCTGTCGACCGGCGCCGAGAAATCGATCCAGTCCACCCGCGGCGACGCGAGGACGGCCTGCAGTTCCCGCCGGAACACCGTGGCTTGCGGCAACAGCCCCAGCATCGGGAAGCAATGCCCCAGCGTCATCAAAGACACGACGCGGCCGGGCTTTGTAAAGACGGCCGGATTGGTCCGAAGGGCGCGGGCGACGATGGACACGGCCATGATGGCGCCGGAACTGTGGCCCACCACCAACACTTCGTCGTCTCCGCCGTCCCGAAGCCGCTGCAACAGCCGGGCGGCCTGCGCGTCCAGGACTTCGTCCAGTTCGGGCACCTGCCCTCGCGCCTGCCTCGCGGTGAAGGCATAGCTGCGCATCAGCCAGTACATGCTGTAGCGCGATTCCAGCTTCAGGAACAGCCACGCCAGAGCGCCCCCGGCGGCGAGCGCGGCAAGCGCCGCAAGCGGCGCGCTGCCCCCTGCCCGCGAGGCGAGACCGCCGGCCGCTGCCGCGCCGGCCGGTATTCCGATGATCGCGGCCATCAGGGCAACGAAGGGCCCGAACAGCGCCACGGCCGGCGGCCAGCAAAGCTTGAACATGCGCCACATCGTTCCTGTGCGCAGGTTCAGCCACGTGGTCGCGAGGATGATCCACCACAGCCGGCCCGTCGTCCTGGGCCAGTGCTTGCGCACGACCTCGTCCCACGCCATGAATTCGTAGTGGGTGCGCACGTCGACGCCTTCGTCCCGCGCTTCCAGCGTCCATGCGGAATTGCCAGGCGCGCCCCCGGCAGCGCGGTGCCTTGCGCCGACCTCGATGGACAAGCCATTGACCCGCGCCTGCAACGCGGCCTGGTCGCGATACAGGCCGTGGTAGTGCCTCGCGCCTTTCGGATCGAACCCGCTGACGTAGAAAACGCATCGGCGCTGGACGGCTGGCATTCGCTGCGCTCCCGGCTCAGAAGATGGTCTGCTTGTGCAGGCCTTTTTCGAGCATCAGGTCGACCATCGCCTGCTCCCGCTTGTTCGCGCGCCTGCAGTGGTCCTTCTGGAAATAGTCCGTCATGCGGATGATCCCGGCGGCCCACCACCGCTCGCGCTCCCGCCACGCATGGGACGACACGCTCTCCCACGCGTAGCCGTTGAACACCGCCGCATTGACGAAGTGATCCAGCGCGCGAACGCCGGCGCGGCCGCGGCGGGTCGGTCCGAACAGGCCAACGACGACGAGGATCAGGTAGCCGACGATCGCCAGCGGCACCACGCCCGTCATGACCAGGAAACCCGCCATCCGCTCCTTCATGTCTTGCTCCGTCTGTGCATCACGAGCGGCATGCCGTTGGCCGATCGTATGGTCAGCCTCCCCACCGGTTCGGGCGTGTGGCCCGGCGCGGGCGCGAACCGGAAGTGCCGCACGAGGCTGGAGAGGATCAACGCGGCCTCCTGCAGCGCGAATGCCGCGCCCATGCACACGCGCGGCCCCATGCTGAAAGGCAGGTAGGCCTGCTTGAGCGATTCGCGCGACTGGTCGTCTTCGTAGCGATCCGGGTCGAACGCATCGGGCTCGTCCCACAGGTCGCGATGGCGGTGGATCAGCCATGGCGAGATGACGATGGTCGCGCCGGCGGGCACCGTCTTGTCGCGCATCGGGCACTGCTTCACCGCGTCGCGCGCGATGAAGCCGACAGGCGGAAACAGGCGCAGCGTTTCCCTGAACACGTTCCACGTGAGGGTGAGCCTCTTCATGTCGCCCGCGTCGGCGGGACGCGCAGCGAACACCCCGGCGGCTTCGGCGACCATGCGTTCCTGGATTTGCGGCGAATGCGACAGCAGGTGCAGCGCCCACGTGAGCGCACTGGCGGAAGTTTCATGGCCGGCAAGGAACAGCATCGCGACCTGGTCGACCAGTTCGTCGAAGCCGAACGGCTCCCCGCCCGGGTCGCGCGCATCGAGGAACGCCGACAGGATGTCTGACGATGGATGCGGCGCTCCCGCGCGGCAAGCATCGAAGCGCGGACGCACGAGGCCTTCCAGCAGGCCCCGGATCTCCGCGGCCGCCCGCTTGCTGCGCAGGCGATCCCACGGCAGCGCGAGCCAGCGCAGGCCGAACAGCGCGGGCAGCATGAGGCGCGGCGCCATCGCCTGGTATTTCGAGAAGGCCCGGAAGATCCGAGCCGCGTCGGCGCCTTCCATCGGGCTGGAAAAGATCGTGCGGAAAATGATGTCGGCCGTAACGTGCGTCATCTCGACGTCGAAGTCATGCACGCCACCATCCGGCAACTTCGTGAGCCGCGAGAGCATGTCCTGCGTGGCGGCGCGCATGACCGG
>JAZKIF010000003.1:20493-45811 GCA_040385005.1 Pseudomonadota bacterium | reverse complement strand
CGCGACGTTCAGGCGCGTCTGCGAAAACGCCGGTTCCATCATCCGGCGCTGGCGCGCCCACTGCGCGCCGTTGGTGGTGAAGATGCTTTCGCCGAGCAGCGGCTTCAACGCTTCGTGCAGTTGCGCGCTCTTCGGAAAATGCTGCGCCTCGGTCGACAGCACCCGGTCCACGAGTTCCGGTTCGTTGGCCATGTAGATGTCCACGCCGGGCAGGTGCACTTCCCCCAGCCGCATGCGGTAGCTGCGCTCGTACAGCGCATCCATCCACGAGCGGCGGGTGCTGAAGAACATGGCCCACACCGAAGCGCGCTTCTCGCGCGGCCGCGGATACGCGGGACAGAAATGATTCATGCGTCTTTTTCCTTCGCGGCCGCCCGGCCGCGCGCGGAGCCTGGGCCCGCGGTCATCGAAAAGTAATCGTACCGCGCGGGTATCTCGCCGGCCATCAGGTATTGCATGTGCATGCGGCGCTTGTCGGCGCGCAAGCGCTTGTAGCGCTCCGGCGGAAACATCAGGTGGAACCTGGGAGACGCCATGGAAGGAGGATGAACCACGCGCACGTCGCCATCGAGACTGAACGAGATCGGCTCCACGAGCGCGAAACTGCCCCAGTCCGTGGGCGACGAGTAGTCGATCCACGGCACGTGCGGCCCGCCGCCGAGCCGCGCGAGTTCGGCGCGATAGGCGTGCGCTTGCGGGATGAGGGCCAGCAACGGAATGCAGTGCCCGAGCGTGACGACGGCAAACTTGCGAAGATTCGTTTCGTGCGCGGCGAGTTGCACGCGGGCAGCCGCGCTCGCCGCGAGCATGCTGCCGACGCTGAACCCCACGAGCAGGACTTCATCGATCTCCGGATCGCGCAGCCGCTCCTCGATCACTGCCGCCAGCGCGTCGATCCGCCCCGGGACCTCCGGCAGGCGTCCCCGCGCCCAATCGATCGCGAAGGCGTAGATGCGAACGAGCCAGGTGGTGTTGATGCGGCGCTCCCATGCGACGGCGCCCCACCAGCAAGCCGCGAACGCCGCCGCGCCGCTTGCCGATGACGCGACAGTGCCGGACGCTCCCAGGGACCCGGCAATCCGGGACGCACACCACGCGGCGAGCAGAGCGAGCGCCGTCGCGGCGCCCCAGTAAATCGCGGGATACGCGAGCGAGATCAAGGTGCGCGGCGAGCGGCGCCAGACCTTGCGCAACTGGCGGCGCCAGCCGAGCGCATTCGCGTAGACACGCAGCGTAGCCGCGACCACCTGCGCGCCGGTGCGAGGCCAGTGCGATCGCACGATGTCGTCCCAGCGCGAATACTCGTAGGTGGTGAACGTTGTCCCGTCCGCGTGCGTGCAGGTGATGTCCCACTGCGAATTGCCGTTGGGACAGCGCACGCGCGGACCCACTTCGTAAGCAATACCGCTTGTGACGCCGGCCTGCAGCGCCGACTGAGACTTGTACAACGCATGGTAATAAGCCGCGCCCTTGGGATCGAATCCGCTCAGGAAGAACACATGGCGACGGCGAACGGCATCGTGCGTCATTCGAATCTCTTCACCAGCGCTGCGACGACTTCATGGCATGCGTCGCGCGACGAGGGACCCGCATGCATGGCGCAAGCCTCGCGGATCGCGGCGCTGTCCAGCACCTCCCGCAGCCGCTGGGCCATACGGCCCAGTGCCGCTGGCCCGTAGCCGAGCGAGCGCCCGACATCCAGCTGCTCGATGCGCATCGCGTTGTCGAACTGGTCGTAGGCGCGGGGCACGATCACCTGTGGAACGCCGGCTCGCAGCGCCTGCGCGCAGCTGCCGATGCCGCCGTGATGAACCAGCGCGCGAGCACGCGGCAGCAGCCGGCCGAACGATGTGTAGGGCTCCGCGTGGATGCCATCGGGCCACGCGCTCATGCCGGAGCTGCCAAGGAAGACCGCGCGGCAGCCCACCGCCTTGCAAGCGGCGGCGGCGGCCTGGAAGAAAGCCGCGCCATCGACGGACGCGGTGCCATGCATGAAGACCACCGGCGCCGCGCCTCGCGCCAGGAAGGCCTCGAGCCCGGGGGACGCCGGCTCGGCCGCGTCCCCGTCGTAGAGCGGGAAGCCCGCCTCCACGACCTGCGCGGGCCAGTCCGCCGCGCGCGGTGCGAACCACGGCGCGAAGAGCGTCACGCCCGCGAGCGGCGAGTGCATCCATTTGCCGAACACGGACTGCGCCAATCGCGGCAGGCCCAGCTTGTCCCGCATCGCATCGAGTGCCGGCCGCACGAGCGGCTCGAGCTTGAACCGGTCCAGGCCGCGCCAGGCGAACTCGCGCCAAGCTTTCGGGACCACGGCGGGAACGCGCCACCGCGCGAGCGTCATCGAATCTTCTACCGTCCGCAGCATGGCGGCGGAGGTGTAGGCGGTCACGACGGCCATGCCGAGTTTTTCCTGGGCGAGGCGCGCACCCATGGCGAGCGGGCTCGCGATCACGAGCCATTTCTCACCGCCGTGAAGACGCGCGAGCGCTTCATAGCTGGGCACGAGGGCGGGACGCAGCAGGTAGCGCCACATCACGCCCATGCCGTCGATGGGGTGCCACAGCTTGGGATGGTTGATCGTTGCGCAATAGTGGTCCGCCTCGCCCACCGGGACGAATTCCAGGCCCTCGCGAACCACCTGGTTTGCGAAGATGGGATTGGTCAACACGCAGACGCGATGGCCGCTGGCGCGCAGCCCCGCGCCCAGCGCGAGCATCGGATGCACATCGCCCGCGCTGCCGAAATTCAACAAGGCTATGTTGGCCATGGACCGCCGATGCCGCTCACGGCCGCGCGAGCCAGGGGCGCAGCCACTTGCGCCAGGTGGGGATGCCATCCGGCCGGCGTTGCCGCCACTCGACGATCTCGTCGATCGCCTGCTCGGGCGTGCAGCGGCGGCGCGTCACGCGGCTCAGGTAGACCGGGTAGTCCACCAGCGCGCCGGCGACCAGTTCGTCGAGCGAGAGGCGCCGGGTGCGGCGTGGATTGGCATGACGGTCGTCGGTCAATCCCCAGCCCGCGTAGAACGGCATGCCGTAACAGGCGACCTGCCGTCCCCGCAGCAAGGCTTCGAACCCCGCGAGCGAGGTCATCACATGCACCTCGTCGACCTGCGCCAGCAGATCGTTCATCGATCCATCGGCGATCTCGTCGCAATGCCGCGCGGCCTCGCCCTCGCCCTGCCCCGCCGCGCGCAAGCCAGCCGCCACATCCGGGTGCGGCTTGTAGACCACCCACGCGCGAGGACGCGCCTTGCGAACTTCGCGCAGGAGTTCGATGTTCGTGCGCACGTCGATGGTTCCCGTCGCGATCGACGCGTCGGTCTCCACTTGCCCGGTGACGAGCACGACGCGTTGGCCGGATGCGGGGCGACGCCAGGGGCGAGCCGCGATGTTGTACTTGGTGAGCCCGGCATCCACCAGCCTGCGCCGCAGCGCGGCGGCGCGGCGCAGCTGTTCGGCCGTCCACTGTTCGCGCGCGAGGATGTTTTCCAGCGCGCTGGGCCGCGACGCGTCGTAGTAGATGCCGGTGCCGTCCATCACCCAGGAAAGCGGCCGCGTCAGGTCGGCTCCGAGGCCCACGGAACGCACGAATCCATCTTCCATGCGGACGATCGTGACGTCATCCGGAAGGCCCACGGGCACCGCGGCACTTCCCCATAGCAGCAACGTGGATGCGCCGCCTACCTCGCGTCCTCGCGAAACGAATGCGATGTCGCCCCGGCTCGCGAACTCGCGCACCAGCGCGCGCTTGCGCCAGGAAAAGCCGTGGGCCGCCAGCGGCCGTCCGGCGGCGAGCGCTTCAACGGGTGGAGACATCGAGGCGTTCCAGCAATTCCCTGACCTTCCGGAAATGGGCGTCCCAGGTGGGGATGGGCAGACCGGCCATCCGTTCGAGCTGCGCCGCGCGCCGCCCGCTGTCCGCCCGCGCGTATTCTTCCACGGCGCGCTGCCAGGCGGGGCCATCCAGGTTGTCCAGGTAGTCGGGAATGTCGCCGGCGATTTCGCGAAACACCGGCAGGCTGCTTGCAACCACCGGCGTTCCCAGGGCGAGCGATTCGAGCAACGGCAGCCCGAAGCCCTCGGCGAACGACGGAAACAGCAGTGCCCGCGCATGCGACAGGTAGCGGGCGAGCTCCGCATCGCCGCAATGGGGCAGCTCGTGCACCAGTCCTTGCAGGGACTCGCAGCGCTCCAGCATGTCGACCACGTTCTCGCACTCCCACCCGCGCTGGCCGACGATGACCAAGTGCGGCGCGCGCGCCCCCAGCGACTCGGCCAGCCGGCGCCATACGTGCAAAAGCAGCAGGTGGTTCTTGCGCGGCTCGATGGTGCCCAGCACGACAAAATAAGGCGCGTCCATTGGCGGGGTCGAATCGGGCGCGGGCTGCAACGCGGCCGGCGCCAGCGGCGCGACCACCGCGGCCGGCATCGGCAGTGAGCGCGCTTGCGCGAACCGGGTGAGCTCGTCGAGCGTGGTTTGCGAATTGCAGATCAGGCCCGCGCCCGCCGTCAGCAGTGTTTCCATCCGCCTCGCATGCAGGGCGTGCTCACCGGCCCTGCAGTATTCGGGGTGCGTGATCGGGATCAGGTCGTGCACGAAAAAAAGCCCGCGCTGGCGCGTGCGGGCCAGCCACTCAGACAACCCCGGCTTGTCGATCCCGGTGTGCGAGAGATTGAAGGAGAACCGCCCTTGCGCGTCCTGGGAGGGCCAGGGCGGCAAGCAGGCTTTCGCGATCGCGAGGTTCATCTGCGTGCGCACGTCGCGCGGCGGATCGAGCAACAGTTCGAACAGACGCTGCGACTCCCGCATCGGCACGATGCGCCGCCAGCTGCCCTTTTGCAAAACCGCCTGGGCCCGCGGACCCCATTCGCGGATGTACGACAGCACCACACGGTCCACCCCGGTGGGCAGGCGCCCGTTGCCGACCCGTGCCGTCAGCCGGCTGACGTCGAGCAGCGTGGCGGCTTGCACTTCGCGTCAGTTGTTGAGGTTGCGCACCGTGACGGCCGGAACGACCACCGAGGAGACGATGTTCAGGAACTTCTGCAATTCGGCTGCCGGAGCGTTGGCGACGTACATCACGTCGCGATGCCGGATCGGGAAGCCCTGCGCGACGAAGAAGGACTGCGGATCCTTCAGGTCCACGCGATAGATGACGGGAACGCGCCCTTCCGGCGTGGTCATGACCGGAGCACCATCGCTGCCCCGGGCATCGATGAGAGCCGCAGGATCCTCGAAGCGGAAGATGAAGACGGCCCGTGCGTCGGCACGTGCATCCTGCAGGCCCCCTGCCCGGCCCAGGGCCTGCGCGAGCGTGATGCCTTGGGCCTCGAAATTGATTTCCTCGTTGCGAGTCGTCGCGCCGAGCACCGTGAAGCTCAAGGGCTGGTTCAGCGCCGTGACGACATCGCCCGGCTGCAGCACGACGTTCTGCCGCGGGTCCTCGATCACGCTGCCCAGGGGCATCGCGCGCACCATGTTGCCGCGCGTCACCTGGAGCGTCATCTTGCCGACCGGCTGCTTGGTGCCGCCCGCCATCGCCAGGGCGTCGAGCAGCCGCTCGCCTTGCGCCGTGAGGGGCATGCGTCCGCTGGTCGACACCTCGCCGATCACGGTGACGTACAGGCTTGCGTTGCGCGTGATGCGCACCAGCGCCTGCGGCTGGTTGGCCTTGCCCTTGAGGGCTTGCTCGATGTCCGCGCCGATCTCCTGCGGCGTGCGCCCCGCGGCGCGCACCATGCCGACGAAGGGCACGCTGATGGAGCCTTGCGAATTGACCATCTGCTCGGGCAACACGGTGGACCGCGAGGTGGATGCGCCCGACCGCACGTCGAGGCCGCCGCCGAACAGCGACGCCGGGGGCGACTCCCAGATCGAGACCTCGACCACGTCGCCGGGACCGATGCGGAAGTTCGGGGCCGTGGCGGTGCCGAATGAATCGGAGAAGAGGCTTTGCGTCTGCGCCGCGAGGACTTTCCGGGCGACGGAGTCGGTGATGTCGACGAGTTTGACGAGGCCGCCGGTGGGGGCGGGCTCCACCGAGCGCTCGACCTGCCGGAAGCTGGGTCCGGCGGAGGGCAAATAGGAGGAGCAGCCGGCGAGAACCATGAACAGGATGGCTGCGGCCCCTCCAGCTCCGGTCCGCCAAATCGCGGCCATGCCCCGCCCCGCAAAACCTTGTGTCATTCTTCAATCCTTCTGAGGATGCTGATTGTCAGGCATCTTGCTCTATCGGAACCAATGGACCGACGTCGTGGAGATATGATGCCCCATCGCAATTCAGTAGTGGCCGCCCGATGAGCAGATTGTCCGAACTTTCCGCGGGCGCAGTCCCTCTTTCGAATTCAGATTCGGGCGACGAGAGTTTTGCGGGCAGCCTCCTCGTCCACTTCTCGTACCACAAGTGCTTGACACTCTACTACGCGCGCCTCATGAAGCCCCTGGCCGCCGAGTTCGGTTTTGCCTACATGCCGTTCTACGATGACAGCACAGGATTCCAGCAAGCGGCCCTGCGAGGATCAGGCAGGCGCGCGCTGGTGCTGACCGACCGGGACGACATCGCGTGGGATGGACTGCCTGCATTCCGGGGAAGCCACTTCATCCGGGACCCGAGGGACATGGTCGTCTCCGGCTACTTCTATCATTTGTGGACGGAGGAAGCATGGTGCAGGTCACCCGATTTCGATTGGGATTACTTCACCGCCTTGCCCGCGTTCCAATGGGTCGAGCCCGATGCGTCAAAGTGGCCGCGGAACATTTCATATCAGACCTACCTGAACAGCCTCGACCTCGAGCGGGGCTTGCTGATGGAGATGGTTTCCCGCGAGCGGACGTTCCAGCAGATGAGGCGGTGGAATTTCGAGCGCCCGGGGGTGATGGAATTCCGTTACGAGAAGATCATCGGAAATGAAGAGGCCGAATTCGAGCGGCTCTTCGACCATTACGGATTCAACGCCGACGCAAAGGCACGCGGGCTGGAATTGGTGCGCACCCTCAGTTTGAAAAACCTGGACAAGGTCGACAAGACCCACGTCAGAAGCGGGGACCCGGGGCAGTGGCGCGACCACTTCACGCCGCGTGTCAACTCGCTCTTCAAGCAAAGCCAGGGCAACCTGTTGATTCGCCTGGGCTACGAACCGGACGATGCCTGGTAGGACCCCGTGATCGAAGAATTCCTCCACCAGGGAGTCCTCTACGCCATCATCGTGCGGCATGACTTCCAGAAGCCCGGCGTCCACTTCTTCACGCCCGGCGACTTCAGCCAGCAGCTCGGCTCCATGTCCCATCCCACCGGCCACCGGATCGATCCGCACGTGCACCGCGAAGTGGTTCGCAACGTCCGTCGGACCCAGGAGGTGCTCCTGATTCGCAGGGGCCGGCTGAGGGTCGATTTTTACGACGAACAGCGAGTCAACATCGGGTGCCGAACCCTCGATGCCGGTGACGTGATGCTGCTTGTGCAAGGTGGGCATGGTTTCGAGGTGCTCGAGGCCTGCGACATGATCGAAATCAAGCAGGGCCCCTACTTGGGGGACGAGGACAAGGTGCGCTTCAACCCTGAAGCCGGGACGACAGGGTCCGGTTCGTGAAGCTCATTCCGGTCAACACTCCGCTGATTGAACCGGATGATCGCCGGGCGGTTCTCGAATGCCTGGACTCGGGGTGGATCTCATCGGAAGGCCCGCAGGTTGCGGAGTTCGAGTCGCTCTTCGCCAGGACTTTCGGCCGCGACCATGGGATCGCCGTGAGCAACGGAACGGCGGGTCTCGATATCGCCGTTCGCGCGCTAAACATCGGGCCCGGCGACGAAGTGCTGGTCCCCTCTCTCACCATCATTTCGTGCGCGCGTGCCATCGTTGAAGCAGGCGCAAGACCGGTGCCGGTGGACTGCGACCCGCTGGATTGGAACGCACACCTGTCGCATTTCCAGGAGCGCCTCACACCGCGGACGCGCGCGATCATGCTGGTGCACTTGTACGGCCTCTGCGCGGACCTGGAGCCGATCCTGTCGTGGGCGAAGGAGCGCGGCCTCGCCGTCATCGAAGACGCTTCGCAGGCCCATGGGCTGGAATACCGGGGCCTGCCTTGCGGCTCCTTCGGCGATATCGGCGTGTTCAGCCTGTTCGCCAACAAATTGATCACGACCGGCGAAGGCGGCATGATCGTCTGCAATAGCGAATCGCTGGCACAGAGATGCAAGAGCCTGCGAAATCTCTGCTTTGATCCCGCGAAGCGCTTCTGGCACGAGGACCTGGGCTGGAATTACCGGATCACCGCCATGCAGGCCGCGCTGGGCATTCCGCAACTGCGGCGCCTGCCGGCACTGATCCAGCGCAAGCGCGCGATTGGCAAGGCATACCGGGACGCATTTCATGGAGTGCCCCACCTGCAGATGGCGCCGGGTGCGACGCCGTATTGCGACAACGTTTACTGGGTGTTCGGATTGACGGTCGGGCCGGATGCGCCGTTTTCCCGCGAACAGCTGATGGCGGCTCTTGCGAGCGATGGGATCGGGACGCGCACTTTCTTTTATGGCTTGCACCAGCAGCCGGTGCTTCTGCGGCGCGGCCTCGTCGATGCGGTGTCTCTTCCCGCCACGGAATCACTGTCGCAGCGAGGGTTGTATCTCCCCAGCGGCCTCGGACTGCTTCCCGACGATCAGCAGCAAGTGATCGAGGCGGTCAAGACCTTCTGCGAGCGCGCGGGTTGAACGCGGAAATGAAATCGCCACGCGAAACCGCCGCATTCGAGGACTACGCGCACTGGTACAACGCGTTCAACCAGGGCAAGGACTATGCGGGGGAAGTCGCGTACCTGCGCCGGAAACTCCTCCCCTGGCAGCCCGCTCCGCGCAGCTGGCTCGACATCGGTTGCGGCACCGGGGAGCATCTCGCAGTTCTGAAGTCGCAGGGCTTGTCGACGGAAGGCGTGGACGCCAGCCCCGCGATGATCGGCCAGGCACGCCAGGCGCACCCGAACATTCCCTTTCATGTGGCGAAGGCCGAGGACTTCAGGCTGCAAGGCGACCAGAGCGTGATCAGCATGCTGTTCCACGTGATGAGTTACCAGACCACCGACACGGCCGTCGCGCGGATAGCCGAGAACGTCTCTCTCCACCTGGGCATGGATGGGGTTTTCGTGTTCGATTTCTGGCATACCGCGGGCGTGCTGAATGATCCGCCTGGCGTCCGGATTCGTGAAACCCGTCTCGGTGAGCGCGCGTTATTTCGAATAGCGCATCCCATTGAGGACCGTGCGCAAAGCCGCGTCGACATCCGCTACGAATTCCGCTGGGATGCCTCCACCGGCCCCCTGGTGCACGAAGAGCATCATTCGATGAGGCATTTCACGCGCGACCATCTGGTGCAGCTGCTGGAAAGAGCCGGCATGAATGCGGTGGCTTGTGAAGGCTGGGCGATGGATCGCCCGCTTCAAGCCACCGATTGGTACGGATTGGTTTGTGCCCGAAAGCAGGGGCGTTCGTGGACATCCTGATCATTCATCCCGAAGGGAACGTCAACTACAACGTCAACCTTCTCGGGCTGGCCGAAATGCTTTGCGAGGCGGGTCACCGGGTGACCTACGCGGCTCCCCGCTGGCCGCACCTCGCCCAGGAATCGCCCCTCCCGTCGATGCGGATGATCTTGCTGGAAGACCGCACGTTTCACGGGCCGGTGCTCTTTCCCGCAGCAGCGGCACCGAACGAAGACAATGCCGGTCCCGACTTCGCCTCCTGGTCTGGATACGACTTCGTGTTTGGCGTGGATCGCGGCATCATCGAGGGTGCCTGGATCGCCCGTCACTTCGGAATCCCTCACGCGCTGATTTCCTACGAACTTTTCTTCGCGGAAGAAACGTCCATCGAATTCACCGCGCCGAAGGTGGACGCATGCCGGGACTTGGCGTTCGCAACCTGCCAGGACGTGCTGCGGTCCCGCAAACTCTGCATGGAATACGGCATCGCACCCGACAAGGTTCTGCCGTTGCCGGTCGCGGGGAGGGATTTTCGGGACTGCCCTTCCAGGCCCCGGCTCCTGCACTATCTGTTCGAGCTTCCCGAGCACGTGAAGACCGTGCTTCACATGGGCAGCTTCAGCGACTGGACACGCGCGCCGTTCCTGCTGGAATCGACACATGCGTGGCCCGAGGATTGGGTCCTGGTCATCCACGACAGGCATGGCCCCTCTGCAGGCTTGCGCGAACAGATTCGCCGGCTGGGGCATCCGGACCGGATCCGCCTGTCCGAGGCCACCTTCGTCAATCCCGAGCAGATGTCCGCGTTCATCCAGTCCGCGGACCTGGGAGCCGCGCTCTATCACGCGACTTATCAAGCGAAAGGTGGAGGCCGGAATCTCGAGCACATCGGGCTTTCGTCGGGGAAGATTTCGACCTACCTCCAACACGGCGTGCCCGTCGCCACGCATGACCTTGGGGAGATCTCGGACTGGATCCAGTTTTATGCGGCGGGCCAGGTTTTCTCGCTGGATCGCCCGTTCGTGCCGGAAGACCCGGGGCCACAACGCGCGCTGGGGTGCCGCAAGCTGTTCGAACGGCATCTCGATCTGGAGCGCTTCGGTCCCGCGGTGCTGCGTGCGATGGAGATGGCCGTGGCAGGCGCTACCTGATGTTGAACATCATGTCCCTGTACAACCTGAAGGCCTCCCGGCAAATCTCCCGGTCGAAGTGAATCAGGAAGGCCTGGAAAAGCTGGCGACGCGCAGCCTGCTTGTTGCCATCGCGCCTCCAGAAGCTGTTCGCATGCCTCAGCGCGGCTCGGCTGCAGAATGCCGTGGAGGCCTTCCACACCCGTTTGCGCAACGCCTGGGGCAGATAATGCTGAATCGTGCGCATGACCCAGGCAAGGTCCTTGACGTTCTGGGCGGATTGCAACTTGGCGCCTGAAATCGATTCCTCGTGGATCCGGTATTCCGCCAACGGTTCAGGCACATAGGCGATGGGGTACTTGCTCGCAATTCGCACCCACATCTCCCAGTCTTCGCCGTAGGTCACGCCGAAAAATCCACCGAGCCTCTCGTAGATCTCGCGCCGCACGGTGATTGCGGAATATTGAACGGTGTTGCTGGTGGCGATGCGTTCCAGCCAGTCGAGCAGGATCCCTTCCGACGAGGCTTCGGGCTGCGCCACGGACATGAGTTCGCCCTCGCCATTGACGTAGCGATAGCGCGAAAAGCATGCAGCCGCCTCGGGGTGCTTCATGAGCTGCATCTCCATCGCGGCGTAGTAGCCCGGCAGCACCCGGTCATCGGCGTGCAGAAGATGCACATAGAGGCCCCGCGCTCTTGTCAGGCAGGTATGGAAATTCCACAAGCTGCCCACGTTCGCGGGCTGGCGGAAGTATGCAACGCGGTCGCCACCGACGCGGCGCACCAGGCCCTCGACATCGATATCGTTACTCGCATCATCCACGACGACGATTTCCATCACCTCGGGACCTGGCGCCTGCTGAATGACCGACACCAGAGCCTGCTCGAGATACTGTCCCGCATTGAACACCGGAATCATGACGGACCAGAGGGGACGACCGACTGGGTTCGAAACTGGAGGAACAGGAGGCGGGGAGGTGGGAATGCGGTTCAAGATCGGTGCAATCACCAGCGGAGTTGCGATGGGCGATCATATCCGGCCCTAAATCATGTCGGGCAGCGTACAGGAGACGCATTCGACGATCCGGACTTGCTAAACTGGACTTCCATCGAGAGGAAAATTTGATGAAGTGCGTCATACTCGCCGGCGGCCTGGGCACGCGAATCAGCGAAGAATCTCACCTGCGGCCCAAACCCATGATAGAGATCGGAGGAAGGCCCATCCTCTGGCACATCATGAAGTCGTACACCTGCCATGGCATCACGGAATTCGTCATCTGCCTTGGCTACAAGGGGTATGTCATCAAGGAGTATTTCGCCAATTACTTCCTGCACATGTCCGACGTCACCTTCGATATCGCCGAAAACCGAATGGAGGTTCATCGACGCAATGCCGAACCATGGCGTGTCAGGTTGATCGATACCGGCGAAGACACCCAGACCGGCGGCCGCTTGCGCCGCGTGCGCAGTTGCGTCGAGGACGAGACGTTTTGCTTCACCTATGGCGATGGCCTGAGCGACGTGCCCATCGACAAGCTGATCGAAACGCACCGGGACTCCGGCAAGCTCGCCACCTTGACCGCCATCCAGCCGCCCGGACGATATGGAGCGGTCGAAGTCGACAAGACCGGTTCAGTCACGCGCTTCCAGGAAAAACCCATTGGGGACAGTGCATGGATCAATGGCGGCTTCTTCGTTCTGGAGCCGGGCATATTTGACTATATCGAAGGTGACAGCACGAGTTGGGAGGGCGCGCCGCTCGAACGACTGGCAGCCGACGGCCAATTGCAATCTTTCAAGCACCCGGGATTCTGGCTGGCCATGGACACGCTACGCGATCGGCGCCAACTCGAAGAGCTCTGGAGCGAGGGTAAGGCGCCATGGAAGAAGTGGTAACCGGCCCCGCCCCGCGGCAATCGCCGACGCTCTACTGGAAAGCAGCTTGAAGATCCTCGTCACGGGCAACGCCGGCTACATCGGCCCGGTCCTGGTGCGGCATTTGCGCAAGGCGATGCCGCCTGGCCAGTACGTCGGGTACGACGCTGGCTACTTCGGTCATTGCCTGACCGCCCCGAAATATTTGCCCGAGCGCGACTTCGACGTGCAGCACTGGGGCGACATCAGGTCTTTCCCGGTCGAGCTGCTGGATGGCATCGACGCTGTCGTCCATCTCGCTGCCGTCTCCAACGATCCCATCGGCAATCGCTTCGCCGTGGCGACCGAAGAGATCAACATCGACGCCGGCAAACGTCTGGCGCTCGCCGCCAAGGCCCGTGGCGTGAAGCACTTTGTCTTTGCCTCGAGCTGCAGCATCTATGGTTTCGCCGACGACGGTGCGAAGACCGAAGGGCATGCGCTCAATCCGCTGACCGCCTACGCCCGCTCGAAAGTCGCCATGGAACAGGCGCTGGAGCCGATGGCGAACGACGATTTCGTGGTGACGGCGCTCAGGTTCGCGACCGCCTGCGGTTGGTCGCATCGATTGCGCCTCGACCTCGTTCTGAACGATTTTGTCGCCTGCGCCCTGGCTTCGGGCGAGATCAACGTATTGAGCGACGGATCGCCCTGGCGCCCGCTCATCGACGTCCAGGATATGTCGCGGGCGATCGAATGGGCCATCTCGCGCACGGTCGAAAACGGCCAAGCCTTTGTTGCCGTGAATGCCGGCACCGACAGCGCCAATTATCAGGTCAAGGACCTTGCGGATGCGGTGGCCCGGATGATTCCGGGCGTCCGCGTCACGATCAACGCGGACGCTCCGGCGGACAAGCGCTCATATCGCGTCGACTTTTCATTGTTCCGTCGTTTGGCGCCCCATCATCAACCGCAACTTGGGCTGGAGCAGTCCATCGCCCGTCTCCAGCGGGGGCTCGAATCGATGGGTTTCTCGGATCGGCAGTTCCGATCGTCCATCTTCATCCGAATGAAAGTACTCGAAAACCAGATCGAGGCGGGCCTGATCGACGAGAAGCTCAGGTGGCTCCCATGAAATTCCGCCCGCTCCCACTGGCCGGCGCCTACTTGATCGAGCTCGAGCCCCGGCGCGACGACCGGGGCTCCTTCGCTCGAACGTTCTGCGCCCGCGAATTCCAGGTGGCAGGTCTCGAGACCGTGTACGTACAGACCAATCTCAGCGAAAACACCCGCGAGGGCACGATCCGCGGAATGCACTTCCAGCGTGCCCCTCACGCGGAGGTCAAGCTCGTACGCTGCGTCCGGGGCGCCGTCTTCGACGTGATCGTCGACCTCCGCCCCGGATCCGCTTCTGAAGGGGAATGGTTCGGCGCGCGGCTGTCGCAGGACGACGGCACGACCATGTACGTGCCCGCGGGGTTTGCTCACGGATACCAGGCGTTGACCGACGGGGCCGCGGTGCATTACATGGCCAGCGCGTACTATGAGCCAGGCTCGGAAGGCGGCTGCAGGCACGATGACCCCGCGCTGGCCATTGAATGGCCTCTTGCCGTGAGCTCCCTGTCCCCGAAAGATGCGGCCTGGCCGCTACTGAAACGAGTTTGAGGATCTTCATTCATGGCCAGCGACATTCGTCTTTTCAAACCAAGCGTGGGACAGGAAGAGTTGGCGGCCATCGCGGCGGCGTTCGAGCGCGGTTGGCTGGGATTGGGCGGCGAGGTCGTCGCGTTCGAGCGGGAGTTCGCGCAATACCTGAAAGCGCCCGCCGCTCTAGCGCTCAACTCCGGAACCGCAGCCCTGCAGCTTGCCGTCGAGGCATTCGGGTTCCCCAAAGGCAAGAAGGTGCTGGTCAACAACCTCACCTTCGTCGGTTCTGCGACCTGCATCCTCGTAAATGGCCTGGTTCCGGTACTCGTCGATTGCGATCCCGTGACACTCGGCTTGGACCTGGAAGACGCGAGCCGGAAGGTCGATAAGGACACGGTGGCGATCGTGGTGGTTCACTACGGTGGGCAAGTGGCGCCGATGGACCGGGTGATGGCATTTGCGCGCGAGCATGGCCTCAAGGTGATCGAGGATTGCGCGCACAGTCTGGGCGCCGGCTTCGACGGCCGCATGTCCGGCACCTGGGGCGACGCGGGATGCTTTTCATTCGAGGAAAAGAAGGGCGTGACGACCGGCGACGGAGGAATGCTGGTCGCCCGCGACCCCGAACTTATCGAGCGCATGCGCCCTCACCGCTGGGTCGGCATCGACAAGGACACCTGGCGCCGGCGCGACGCCTACACGGCGGCCGGCGACATGGACACGCGCCACTGGCACTACGAGGTCGCGGTCCTGGGGTACAAGTTCAACATGAATGACCTTGCGGCCTGCATCGGGCGGGTGCAGCTGCGCAAGCTCGATGCATTCAACCAAAGGCGGCTCGAGATCATCAATCGATACCTGGGGCACCTTGCGCGCATTCCAGCTTTGTCGCCATTGCTTCCCTACACGCCCGGAGAAGGCGCCTATTGGCTCTTCGGCGTGAGAACGCTCGAGCGGGATCGCCTGATCCGTCACCTCAAGAGCGAGCGGATCGCGACCGGCGTGCACTACATGCCACTCGGCCTTCACCCCTTGTTTGCCGAATTCAATCGGGACCTGCCGGTGTCGAACAGCCTTTGGGAGCAACTCTTGACGCTTCCTTTGCATCCCGAGCTGACGAACGACGAAGTGGATCGCACTTGCGATGCACTGGCCGCGTGCTTTCGATGATGGATGTGGATCCAAGGAGGATGCGTTGAATCACGATGACATCAATCGCAAGTTTTCCGAATACTTCGCGCCTCGATTCGAAAAGCACGGCAGCTCGCCGCAAGGAGTCGACTGGGGACCCGTGCCCGAGGATCATTCGCTCCGGATGGACCGGATGCTGGAACTCACGAGCAGGGGCGCCACACCCGGGCGTCGCATCTCCATCCTGGATGTGGGTTGCGGCTACGGCATGCTGCTCGATGAAATCAAGCGCCGGCAACTGAACGTCGATTACCACGGCATTGACCTCAGCGAAGCCATGATCGCCGCGGCGCGGGAGCGGCACCCCGAGGCAGGCTGGACGGCGGGAGACATCCTCAAGGCCGACCTGGCGGCATTTGACTATGTCATCTGCAATGGCTTGCTCATGCTAAAGCTCGACATCCCGTTGCGCGAGATGGACGCCTTCGCCAAGTCGGTGGTCCGGCGCCTGTTCGACCTCTGCCGAATCGGCGTCGCGTTCAACATGATGTCAACTCATGTCAACTTCACGGTGCCTCACACCTTTTATCGCAATCCCGTGGAATGGCTGGCTTGGTGCATGACCGAACTGAGTCCGCGTGTGAGGCTGGACCACGCGTACCCGTTGTTCGATTTCACCATTCACCTCTATCGCGAAGATGCGCCGGGATTGATTTTCGGCTCGCATCGGTCCGCCGGCGGCCAGTCCGTTTGATTTGCCCGGCATGGATATGCGAAGAGTCGTCATTTCGCAATCCATGTATTTCCCGTGGGTCGGCCTGCTGGAGCAGGTCCGGCTGGGGGACGTGTTCGTTCACTACGACGACGTCCAGTTCTCGAAGGGCTCGTTCACCAACCGCGTCCAGGTCAAGACGAAGCACGGGCGCTGCTGGCTGACCGTTCCCCTTCGCGACCACCATCTGGGCCAGTTGATCGATGAAGTCCGCCCGGATGACCGGCGGGATTGGCGTGGTCAGCACCGCGACATGCTGCGCCGCGCTTATGAGAATGCGCCGCACCTCGGCGACATGCTCGCACTTGTCGACAAGGTCTTCGAGCAGCCGGCCGGAACGCTGGCCGAGCTGGCGAAGGCGTCCGCGCTGGCTCTCTCGGATTATTTCGGGCTTTCTTCAGGCCGGCGCTTCGTCGACTCGCGCAGCCTCGGAGTCACTGGTTCGGGCAGCCAGCGAGTGCACGACATCGTGAAAGCGCTGGAGGGCAATATCTATATCACCGGACACGGTGCACGCAACTATCTCGATCACGAGATGTTCGAGCGCTCGGGTATTGCCGTGCGCTATATGCAATACTTGTGCGCGCCCTACAGCCAGCTGCACGGCAAGTTCAATCCCTTCGTCACGGCGCTGGACCTGGTGGCCAATTGCGGTCGCGACGGAGCCCGGGTGATCAAGTCACAATGCGTCGGCTGGCGCATTTTCACCAACGCCTGAGGAGGACCGGATGTCGGGGGAAAGCCAGCTCGTTTCCGTTGGAATACAGTGCTACAACCGCGGCGCGGGCCTGCGGCGACTGCTCGAGCAAATCACTGCCCAGACCTACGGGAATCTCGACATCGTCGTTTCGGACAACTGCTCTCCCGATCCGGAAGTCGAGCGCGTCGGGCGCGAATTTGCCGCCGCCGACAGCCGGGTCAGGTACTTTCGCCAGTCCTCCAACATTGGCGCCAATGGCAACTACTACTTCGTGCGCGACGCGCTTCGAAGCGACCTCATCATGTTCGCGCACGACGACGACGAGTTTTCCGCGGATTTCGTCGAGAAATGCGTCTCGCGGATGGCGAGCAATCCGGAGATCGTGCTGGTAGGCACGCCATGCACGCGTTACCTCGAGGGGAAATTTCTTTCGAACTACCAGGTCATCGACAACGAAGGCAAGCGGACAGCGGAAAGACTGGCTGAACTGATCGTGCTCGGCTTCAAGGGGTTCGATCTGATCGAACAGTACGCGTATGGCCTGATGCGTCAGGACGCCTTGCCGCGGGACTACCGCTTCACCAGCTACCACACGGAGTTCATGGTGTGGTTCCTCCTGGCCGAGCGGGGGTACATATGCTGCGCCGAAGGCGCTCATATGAAGAAGCACACGACCTCGGATCAAATGAAAAGCTACGAAAAGGGCGAGTGGATCGAGCCGCAATTCAGGACGCTGCCTTTCCTGCATCCCTATGCCGAGCACGAGGTACTGGCAATGTTCGCCATGCTCAAGGTGATCGTGGCCAGCAAGAAACTCCGTCTGGCCGAAAAGTGGCGGCTGTTCGTGTTGCTGGAAAAATCTTTCGTTGCCCAAACCATCAGGCGCATCAGGAATCAGCGCCGCCGCAAGCGCATTCAGTCCCTGGCGGGACGCACCTGACTATCGTTCAAGGTCCGGCTCTGCATCGCCGCAATTGGCCAGCACGGCTTGTTCCGCTTCGCGGACGCCCAGGTAATCCATATCGATGGAGCCCCGGACCCCGGCAATGTTGATGTGCCACCCCGACCGTTCGGCCAGATCGGCCAACGCTCGACGCAGGCGATTCTCCGCGACGGGCCTGGACATGTTTGCCAAGGCCCATCTTCTCGGCGCGAACATCTCCTTGTTGTCGAGCGTCCACCAAACGGCGCTGGCCATTGCCTCAGGGCTCGGATCGAAAGTCAGCCCATTGCCGTTGTCCGCGCTCACATAAGCGGGCGAGCCGCCATATGTGTCTGACGTCGTGAGGTAAGGAAGACCCGCGAGCGTGGCCTCCGGCAGGATTTTTGGACCCGCTTCGGTGGACGAGGTATGTACGGCGCACCTGCACAAGTTATAGCGGGTGTTGATTGCACCGCTATCCCAGTCCGTTTCCATGATTTCAACCGCGAGGCCGTGCTCCTTGATGGCGTCGCGAACGGATTTCTCGATGTCGGGACTTGTATAACCGGGCCAGTGGTAGCTCATCATCATCACGCTGATGGGGCGCCCTTGCTCCTTGGCGTAGACCAGTCCGTCCACCAAAAGCCGGTGACGTTTCACCGGGTGCCAAGCGCTATTGAAAACAACGTCGTATTTCTTCTCGAGCTTCAGCGGTTTGAAAACCGCTGGATCCACGAAATCCCGATTGATCGCATGCACATGCGACCTGTTTCCGATATGGGAGTCGAAGAATGGATCGATCTGATACAGGTCGACGTGCGGGAGATCGGGCGGTAGCCCCGCATGGTGGTCGAGATGCAACACCACCCAAAGGTCCCGGCGAAGATATTTCAGCAGGTCGGGACGGTTACAACTCAGCACGCCACGGTACAGGGTTCCGCCCTCGCGGATCGGTGGTGCGTACATCGCCCCGCTCCCGAAGTCTTCGGGTACATCTTTACCCTCGTTCACGTCTTCGGCTTCTCCAGGGCGGCCTGCTCGTCGCAGTCAAGGCTCACCACCCGATTCATTTCGAGGAGGTGACCATCCACTTCGAAGGTGTCGACCTGTTCACCCCTTGCGCCCTCACGCCCCGCAAAGTGACCCATGAACACCCTCATGACGTGCGCAACGCCCGCGGCCGACACGGTGCGGCAATCCGGCTCGAAATAATTTCCCCGGGAAAAACTGCCGGTGATGATTTCGTAAGAGGGGAAGTAGGCCACCCCATCCAGGCCATCGCTCAACGTCTCGCACGCCACGCGCAGCACGGACTTGGAATAGACCGTTGCTGCCAGCACGTGCTTGCGCCCCGCGGTGGCGACCAAGGGCACGGGCGAAACAGTGAGGATGAGCTTCGCCTTTGGATTGATCTCGCGCAAAGAGCCGATGAACGACCGCATGTCGTCGACGATCTCCTGCACGGTGAAATTGTGAAAGGCGTGAAGGTCCGGATCGAAGCGCCCGCCGGCGACACCCGGGCACAGCGGGAAGACGGCGCCGTCGGTGCGCGATACCCAGGCTTCGGTCAGCCCGAAGGTGAACACCAGGATGTCGAGTTCCTCGAACGCCCTGCGCACGCATGCGAAATGCTTCTGCCGGTCGGCGTCGTACTCGTGCCTCGACTCGTAGCCTTCCGGCTGTATGCGGGGACGGAACGGATCGATCCATCGCCCGCCATCCTCTTCCCACGCATCTTCGACCGGAGTGAACCGCCCGTACGCGCGATCGAGCAACTGGCGCAGCTGGCGCGCGGTATAGATATTTCCGTACCTTGCGGTGAACGTGCCGTAACCGAACATCCGGGCATCATCGGCGCACAGCATCGGATGCGGCGCCTCGGTGACCAGGTAGCCGAAACCGTTCTCGCGCAGAGCCTGGGAGATGTGCTGCGCGAAGCAACTGCCGGCCGTCGCGATCTTGTGCTCCGGCGAGATGGTGAATGGAACCGCGACCACCGGATCCACGTCCGACGCCGGCGTTTCGGCAATAGCCGCCTTCCAGAAAGAAGAAGCGGGAAGATGACGGTACGGGTTGGAGTTCAAGGGTCCGCCGTCAGTTGGGAGCCGGAAATCTCATGGCCAATTGCCGCAGAACGCGGGCACCGTACCATGAATTGCCATGGGCGGGATCCTCGTTCCATGCGATCTCCACGAGCATGCCTTGGGGGTCCTGCGACTCGATCGGGGCAGGCAGGAACTCAATGCCCGCCTGGGAACAGAAGCCCTGGAACAGCGATGAATTGAGTCGCCAGAGCTTGTAGCGCAAGACGGCGGGCGAAACCCCCGTTCTTTCGATCGGGCCGCGATAGTTTCCGGGATGCGCGCGAATGTAGTCTTCGCTTGGGATCGGCGGCGGCGATTCGATCTGGACCACGGGCGCGGATACTCCCGCGCGAAGCACCTTGAGCGCCGTGAAAGCGTTTTCGCTGGGACGCCGCACACAGCTTCGCACGAGCGCAACCGGCAGATGATCCGCCGCCGGCTCCAGCGGAAGTTCCGGGAATTCCGGCAGCACGAAGTCGAAAGGAACCGGGTGACTGGCGAGCCCGAACACGTTGTGGCCGTTGCCACCCATGGCGGCCACGATCAGGTCGTAAGGTCGGGCGGCGATTTCAGAAAGTGTCTGCTCGTCGATGTCGAGGCGCGGAAATTCCTCTCCGGGAACGATGCGCAAGAGCCGGATGAAGTCGAACTCGAGATCGGGTCGCCGCACGCGAAGGCCATCTTCGTCATCGGCGTGCGCCTCCTGCAAAGCCACGATATGGCTGTGCCCGATCACGAGCACGCGTGTCACTGCGCGTCTCCGGATCGCGTTGCGCGACGCTGGACTTCCTCGCGAATATCGGAGTTCCAGAAGTCATCGCGCCTGATCCACGCCAGCAATTCCGGATCGAGGGCGGCTTCCCGCTGGTGGAAGCACCACCCGTCGTTGTGCGCGGCAATGGTGGCCGCTCGCACCTCATGGGCCACCTTGGCCCACCCTTGCAGTTCATCGGGATTGGGCGAATAGGCTTTCGGCCCCTGCGGTGTTGCCGACGGAACATCTCCCGCCCGTATGCGCGTGAACGAATTGCAGATCCCCTGGTAATAAGCGCGCTTCGCGAACGCCTCGGGCGTCATCCTGTCCGCGCCGATCACGTGATGCAAAAGTGCGTCCTGCAGGTAGACGCAGCGCACGCCCGATGTCGTCGCCTTGAAGGCGAGCCCGGTTTCGCCGTCTCCCTGCCAGCGCTGCATCGATGCAGGCACGAGATCGGGATGGAACCCGCCGAGCTTGAACAACAACTCGCGCCGGATGGCGAAATTGAGGCCCCAGATCCAGATCGGGTCGACCCCGTCCACGGTCTTGCCGATGTCGAGCAGGCTCAACCAACCGCACATCCAGCCGCCGTACGGCGTTGGCTGGATGAAGTCCCAGAACCACGGCGGGATGGATCCCGAAAAGACAGGGATGCTCGGTCCGCCGGCAAGGCCAACCGACCCATCCTCGAAGGCATTCAGAAACGCGTCGATCCACGCGGGCGAGACTTGCACGTCGTCGTCGACATAGATCAGGACTTCTCCATGCGCCTCGATTGCGCCGCGATGCCTCGCCGCGGATTGGCCCGGTGACGGCTCGGCCACATAGCGCACCGGATCGCCGGCCGATTCGCAGATGGCGCGCAACGCGGACGACATGGCTTCGTCGGAATTGTTGTCGACGACCACGACTTCCACGCCGCGCCGCGGCAAATCGCACGCAAGCAGCGAACGAATCGCTTCGCGCGGCGCTAGCGGGCGGCCGCAGGTCGGCATGACGACGGTTACTTTCATCGCGGCTCGAGCGTATAGCCAAGCGACTCGAAGACGTCCGCGTGGGCGTCCACGATCTTCGCCCAGAACTCTTGCGGAATCATCCGGCGCCATGCGTCGGGCTCGCCTTGCCAGAAATGGCTGTTGGTCGTCGTGAGCTTGAGCTTGTCGATCGTGTTGGCGCCCAGCACTTCGTCGATCGTGCGAACAACCGGGCCGAACTGCGCGCCAAGCTCGGTGAGCGTTCGATGGGGCTGCGCGACGAGGTCTTCGTAACGCACTTTCAGCACGCCGGGCGCGTGCCACCACTCAGGCGTGACGGACAGCAAAGCCCGCGCCCTGGGGCCGCAGGCATAGCGCAGGAACTCGGCACTGTCGACAGGACGGTTCAGGATGGACGTCTCATCGCCGCCCTCCCCGCTCAACCAATTCGCGGTCTGCGGCTCATGCGGCGCGAATTGCCATATCGACAAAAGGACCGCGAGAGGGTGCCTTGCGATCGTGAGCACCTCGAACCCATGCGATGCGAGCAACTCCAGGAAAGCCGGTTCGCGGTGCCAGTGGAGCTGCACGATACTGTTCTCGCCCATCGCGTTCCAGTCCAGCGCTTCCGGGGTATGCACCGAGTGCTGCTGCATCCCGTACAAGCCGGCCAGCAGGTAGCGCAGCCACGTGTTGCCGGAGCGGGGCGTGCTCACGAGGGCGAGTTTCACTGGAGGGTTCCCGGTTGCAGGGGCTCGCGGTGGGCCGCGCAAAAAGCCGCAAGGACGTCACGCCGGCCGGAGTCGCCGGCTAGCCGATCCAGGACAGTCCTTGCCTGCTGCAAATTGAATGCATCGTAGTCAGAGAGCGATTCGTCGGCCCACGGTTTGTCATCGCCAAAGTGATACGTCAGGTGCGCATCGCGCAGGATGAGCATCCGCTTCGACTTGGCCACGAGGTTGTAGAGCAGGGATCGCATGACCCAACCCGCGCCGGCGCATGCGTCGCTTCGCGTGAACTCCGCAACCCAGGCGGCAGGAAACACGAAACAATCCAGCCCCGGATGCCGGTTGCCTACTTCTGTCATGGCCAATTCGGGATTGGCCCCGTACGACTCGAGCGACGACACCGTCCTTCGGTTGATGATCAGGCAATCGACACCGCGCATCAGCATCGCCTGAACCGCGCGATAGAAATGCGGCATGAGGCAGATGTCCGAATTGGTGAACACGAGAAAGCCAGACGGGTCGGCTGCCCGTGCTCCGCTTTCGAGGATGTCGAACAGCAGCGGCAACGGCCTTGCGACGCGAAACGTCCCGACATCGAGAACGGTTCGCTCCAGCGGCGGCGCAGCGAAAAACCCCGCAGCGAGTTCACCCGGTTCGTCGTGCGCGACACAGCCGATGAGCCGGGGCACCAGCGAAGGCTTCAGCAGGTCGCCCGAATACGACGCCGCCAGCCGCATGGTGCGCGCGGTCATCGCCTGCACCGCGGCGCCCTCCGCGCCGGCCTTGAACCAGTTCACGACGTGGCCGATGTTCGATGTGTCCGCCGCCGCGTCACCTTCGATACCCTTCCACGCCACGACATCCACGGCCGAAGCGTCGATGCACTCATCCTGCACGAGGACATTTCGGGTGAGACGGAACAACGGCATCGTCATTCACGCCTGCGCGGCCCACCAATTGACGGGACGGTTGCCGTTGACGGCCGCAAACCATGCGACGTGCTCGGCAACGAGTTCGAAGCGATAACCTTCGCCGGCCTGCGGCTCGGGAACGACGACGTTGAACGTCACCGATGTGCCAGGCATCACAGGTTCGACTTGCTCGATCGGAAAGCGCATGAAGTCGACCTGCATCACAGCCCCGGCCCGATCGACCCGCTGGCAGCCGAGCGATACCTGCCCTATACGGCCGCCCTCGGTGATCCACGCCGCAGTGCCGGTGTTGAGCGCGGTGAAGCTCATCTCCCAGGATCCGGCACCGGTTGCAGTGGAGGAAACCAACGTGAGTTCGGCGCCGAGCTCGCCGGCATGCCTGCTGTCCACGCCGGCACTCCCCGGCTTCACCGCATAAAAGCATTGCGTATCCGTCAGTTGCCGATGAAGCTGGGACACGACGCCCGAAGCAAGGGGATGCGACGCACCGGTCGACGACGACCAATCCAGGAATTCATCGACGTCCATCCGCACGGGAGCCTGCAACTGCACCAGCATTTGCGGCTTGGACAATCCGGCTTTCACCGAAAGCGCGCTGATCGTGTGCATCGCGATGTCGTTTTCGATCACCTTGTACCGCGTCATTTCTTCCTGCGACTTCTCGGTGATCGAGTGACGCGGGCCGGGCTCGAGCATGACTACGCGTCCGCCCGGACGCAGGACGCGCGCGAATTCGGCGAGCGTCGCTTCCTGGTCCTTCACGTGATGAAACGAATCGAAGCAGAGGACGCGGTCCACGCTCGCATTGTCGAGCGGAAGACGGTGCCCGTCGTAAACCAGGAAGGCGGCGGCGCCGGGCGGCCGGGGCTGGGTGCGTTCCTGCAATTGAGCCGCCAGTGCCAGCGCGGCGGGAGAGATGTCGACACCGGTGGCCGTACATCCCATCTGCGCGAGACCGAGCGTCAACCAACCGGTCGCGCAGCCGAAATCGACCACGTCGCAGCCGGGGAACAGATCGGCCGCATCAAGGAGCAGGCTCAGGTTGCGAGTGATGTGGATCGCGTCCCGCACATTCGAAAATGGCTTGAGGCATTGCTCGCTCTGCACCGTCAGGCCCGCGAAGTACGCGTCCGCCGCGGCGAGCAACACGGCGTCGGGCATTTCGGCGGCCAGCTTCCTCGCGTCGATGAGTTGTGTGGCCGGCGTCCGCCAGTTCTGGGCAGCTTTCAACGCGGACGCCAGCACGTTCATTGCGCGCGCAGATTCGCGAACAGCGCGCGGACTTCGCGGTCGCGCGGCAGGTCCGACTCGACGCCGCGAACGTGGCGCCAATACCAGCCGCTCCAGCTGGTGCGCTGGGCCCGGCGATAGGCGCGCAGGCGCGGCTCGAGGCTGGGGAGGCTTGCGCCTTTGTCGCGGGCTTCGGGGGAGGTGTAGAGCGCGTCCAGCACGAACAATTTGGAGAACCCCTGCCGCAGCAACGGACAGTACCGCGCCAAGCCGCCGTCATCCGCCTCGCGGCGAAACAGGAGCTGGTACGCACCTTTGACGAATGCGGGACCGTCGAGTGCCAGCAGCTCATCGAGCGATCCGGCTGCGCCGCCTTTGCCTGCCTGCACCGCGCGCACCAGGTCGTCCAGCCCCGCAAGCCGTGAGTTGAACGCTTGTCCCTCGGGATCGGAACGCAGGTCGGCCAGGATCTGCTCCTTCGAATCCCCCGCCGCAAGGCGCGAACCGTAGTTCCTGGCGCCCGTGGCATCGACATCGCGGCCGAGAACCTGCCGATAGGCTTCGGCGATGAATGCGGCACCTTCGAGTCGAAGCAAATCTCCGACCGCTTGGACGGTACCCGAAGCGGGCGCGACGGAATGTGTCGCCGGAGCCCGCCGCGTGAGATGACGCTGCGCCTCTTCGCTGGTGGAAATCTCGGCCCACACCTGCTTGCGCCCGACCCCCGACTTCAGCCGCGCCAGGTAATCCCTTGTGCCGGCCGCATCGGCGGCACGCCCCAGCAACGTGACATACGCAGTGCGCAAAAATGCCTCGTCCGTCAAACCCGCGAGGTCGTCGCTAAACCCGATACTCATGATTCTTCCTTCAACATTCCAATCGATCCGGCTACCTGCTTCATTGGCCGGTTCGCAAAGCAACGCTCCCACTTCGGCAGCATGACGCTCGGCAAGTACCTTCGCGATACCCGCAGCCCTTCC
>JAZKIF010000003.1:16280-20483 GCA_040385005.1 Pseudomonadota bacterium | reverse complement strand
GAACGTGAACCCGCGCTTGCGCAGGGCCTTCGACATCGCATCCGACTCGGGCGACATGAGGGAAGCGATTTTCGCCGCCCCGTCTTCGACGGAATACGGATTGAAGTAAACCGCCGCACCATCGAAAACTTCGCGGTGAACGGCGATGTCCGAGGCGACCACGGGGCATCCGCAGCGCATCGCCTCGACACCCGTGTAGTCGAAGCCTTCGGCCAGGCTGGGACAAATCGTGGCCTCGGCATGCCGGTACAAAACCCGCAATTCGGCCGAAGGCACGTTTTGCAGATAAAACAATTCGCCTTGCTCCACCCAGGGCTTGAATGCCCGAAGTACCGGGTCCGCGTCCCATCCGATGCCTCCCACGACGATCAGCTTGAGGTTCGGGTGATTGTTGTACTTGAGCTTTTCCCAGGCGCTGACGAGCGCCAGGTGGTTCTTCCGAGGCTCGAGAGTGGAGACCATCAGCAGATACCGGAACTCGGGCTCCACGCTGCGAACCATACCGCCTTTGGTCTTGAACTCGGGCACGTCCGCAAGGCGATTGCGGACGACGCGCGAGACCAGGGACCGCGAGCTTTCCTCCTCGAAATACTCTTCCGACACCATGTCGTGAATGACGCAGGTCTGCTCTTCGAGTCCGGGGAACAAGGTCAGCAGGTCCCTTTGCGTGGCCGCCGAGATGCAAGAAAACATCGCACCCGATTTGATGTTCGAGACGAGGGCATGGTAGTGCGTGGCCTGGTGGAAGGCCTTGTCGCTGATGGTGTGCGGCATCAGCACCGGCACGGCATCGTGATAGCGGACCACCATCCGGGTGCCCGCGCTGATGCGGCCCGGAAACGGGTTCTGCGCGACGAAGTAGTCGAACCCCGATGTGTCCAGCAGCGGGTAGTTCGCTGTCTTGCGAAAGCCGAGCGAACGCAGGCCGACCTTGTGCATCTGGTTTCGCGACGGCCGGACGATGCGGTAGAGCGCGCCGGAGATGTTCTTCATCTCCGACACGTTCAAGGTCTTGTCAAAAAATGTGCGCCACACGAAATCGCCGAACAGGCCGGACTCGAAAACCGAACAGGACACCGGCGAACCCAACGCGGTTTTCAGTTCGAGCCCGTGCAGCGAAAAATAGCGCTGCGCCTTGTCGGCCCAGGCGCCCCAGACGTTGTCGAGCGGACGGTCGCTGAGGGACACGATGAACTTGGAGAGTTGAAAGATTCGCTTCGCCTCGGTCCAATTCTGGGAATTCGCGGTCAGGCCGCCTCGAAGCCGGCGTCCGCCGTGCTGCAGCAAGCCTTCGACCTTCGCGCCCTCCAGCTTGCGCAGTCCGGCGAACAGCAACCTCGTTTCCTGCGGAATTCCCGCATAGCCGTCGAGGGCCGGCTTCAGGTCGACGAGGATTTGACTTTCAGGCATCGGGTTGCTGTCGCTCGAAGGTGATCTGCCTCAAATGGAATCCCAGGTTCCGGACGTCGCCCGTACCCAGGACGATTGCTGGGCACCATGCGGTCGCCGAGAAATTGCACTGGAAGAAATGCTCCTCCATCGGCAACTCCAGCCGCACGATATTCTCGCCCGGCGCGAGTACGACCTCGCTGGCCGTTCCCCCCATCTCGATCTGGACGGGGATGTCATTCACGCCAAAATTGCACATTTCGAGGACTGCGATTGCGGCGTCTTGCGGCCGGTACAGCTCGAGCACGGACTCGCGGCCAGCCCGATTGGAGATCAGGTATTCGCCTTCGGCCCACCAATCACTGCGGCCATTCAGTTCCATATCATCCGCGGTCATCCGCCAGTTCTTGCTGGCGACAACATACCGGCCGATGGCCGGATCAGGGTCTTGCAACACCTTCGGGAGAAGATTGCTGCGCGCGATGAGGGACATCAGGTAGGGCTGCGACCAGCCGCTTTCGAACCAGCCGAATTTGCGGATGCAGTACACCGACAGCGCATCCAGGCGCAAACCCCATGCAGGCCAATAGTCGGCCTGGATCGGCTCGCCGGCAAGCAGGAGCTTTCCCGCCGGCTTGAGGTAGCCGGACAATCGCGACAGCAATTCGAGCGGACGCACCGCGTGGTGCAGGCACTCATAAAAGAGGATCGCGTCATACGATCCGGCCTGCGCCCGGAAGTCATCGAAGGCGCACACTTCGACCTCGATCTTCAGGTCCAGCCTCCTCGCCCGCCTGGCGACCAGGTCCACGAAGAGCGGATTGATGTCGACGGCGTGCACCTCGCACCCCAGCTGCGCAAGCAATTCGCTGCTCATGCCCCAGCCGCAACCCATGTCCAGGACCCGAGCTCCTTTGGGAAGGTCCGCCGCACGTACGGCTCGGGCCAGTCGAAGATAGTGGAGCGCGCGGTCCTTGGGCATCACGCCGGCCAAGGGGCTTTCCTTGCCAACCAGCCAATCCACATCGAGGCGAGTCATCTCGGTCGTCTTCTGATCCAGCGTCCTGCCGGAAATCTCCTCGTACAGCTTCATCATCTGCGCGAAATACTCCGCGCTGTCCGGGCTCGCCGCGCCGACTTGAATCGCGGGCTCGTACCTGAACCCGGCCCACAAAGACTGGACGCGCGGGTCCACCGGACCGCCCAGCGCATCGGATTCCTCGACGAAAGCGTCCAGTTCGGAATGTCGAATGACCATTCGCTGGCTTTCGTTCACGGCGCGGCCAGGGCAGGCAGCTCGAGCGGCACCCCAGGCGCCGCGTCGGGATCTTCGGCGCGGCGGATTTCGAAACCGGCGAGCGACATTTCCGTTTGGTCGGCGACCCACAATCGCACCTCCAGGTCGTCCGCGGCGGCGTCCAGCCGAATGGAGAACCTGAACGTGCGCTCCACGCCATCGTTTCGGACCTGGAGGTTTTCTTGCGCCAGTTCACGGCGGCCCTGGTCGATGACAACGTCCACGAATTCACCGCCCGTGGTCAGGGCCGCGCTCGCGCTCATCGAAATTTCATAGATGCCGGCCGCGAGTGGGAGATACGGGCCGAATATCAGGTGCCCGGCCTGCCCTGATGTCCGCATGTGCTTGCCCTGTCTCGAACCCACGCGAGTGCTCAGCCTCGGATCGGAGCCCCAGAACCTGTGGACGTTGTCGCCGGTCCAGGCGCGATAGGGCTTGTCCTCGAACAGCAGCGACATCATGCGGCCCGCACTCTCCTCCCATGTTCGCCAGGTGATGCGGCTGGAATCGGGGCAGGAACCCGATCGCGACATCGCGAGCCAGGCCGTGATCGCTGCGGCAAGCTCGGCGGGAGAGTTGTTGTCGGGAAAATAACTTGCACCGGAACCCGCGACCTCGCGAAACACTGGAATGTCTCGCGCCAGGATGGGGCAACCCCGCCGCGCCGCTTCGACCAACGGCAATCCGTATCCCTCGCCCTCACTGGCGGCCAGGAGGCAACTGCTGGCGGCGTAAATTAGGTCCAGGTATTCATCGGAAATGTTTTCCAGCCAATACAGGCATCGATCGAGTTGCGGATGCGCGCGCAGCCGCCCGACCAGCTCGTCAACCTTCCAGCCTTGTTTCCCCACGATCACGAGAATGGCTTCAGAACCGGCGTCCCACAATTGCTCGAACGCGGCGAGCGCTTGCGCGTGCCCCTTGCGGGGCTCCACCGTACCGACCATGACGAACGTGGGATGCGCCTTCAGGGTCTTCGCGAGTGGTGTTGCGGCGTCGGGCAATCCGAGCGTCGGGGAGGAGTTTTCAAGATCCGCACCGTTGTGGCTCCAATTCAGCTTGAATGCGCGTTCGCGCGATGCGGCAAACGTCTGCAGCCACTCGTACATCTCATCCGCCACCGTCCTCGAGACGCAGATGACCCCGTCGAAGCGGCTGATAGTGTTCAACCATTCCTGGAATTGGGCCTGTGTCCCGTCGTGGAAGTACTGTGGCTGGAGTACCGGCAGGAGGTCGTGGACCAGGAACTGAACCCCGACACCGTGTGAGTGCCACTGCGCGAGTTGCTCTCGCTGCGCGATCACCACGGAAGGATTCAGGTCGAGCCCGAAGAACATATCTCCCGCCCACGCATCCACGGGCGCGTCCTCACTCCACGTCTCGGCAATGCCGAGAAAGCGGTGCTTGAAATTGCGCGCGTAGCGGTAGCCCTTGGCGTCCGTCGATGCATAAACCAGCTCGACCGTAAAACCCTCAGGGGGACTGCGCAGCACGACCCCGAGAACCGAGCGAACGAC
>JAZKIF010000003.1:0-16270 GCA_040385005.1 Pseudomonadota bacterium | reverse complement strand
CCTGGCATCTCGATGCACCAGTTCGGAAACGTCCAGCAAGAGCTGCCGACGCGCGCCCGTCCTGTGATTGCGCGACACACTTTCGGCGATCGAGATGCGGGCATCGACGTCGAGGCCAGATATGTCGAGCGCGGCCAGGGCGCGCACCAGCCTGTCCACGATCACGTCCGTTTTCTCTCGAGCGGCCGGCTCCGTGAGCGCCGCACCTCGCGGTGTGCCGTCCGGCTGCCGCAACGCTTTCAGCGCTGCATCGAGCACCGATGCGACGGGAATCTCCCGCAGGCAGGCCATGGCATACGCACAGTCGGATCGCCTGGCGATGTGGCACGGCGAGCAGAATTCCGCCGTGTGGAGAACGAACCCGAAGCCGAATGCCGGCCCCCACTCGGCGGGCGTCTCGTGTCCCCCATAGACACCCAGGACGACGCAGCCGCAATAGCCCGCCACGTGCGCCCCGAAAGAATTGTTCGCGACACACACCCGGTTCGAGCTGAGTGACTCGACCAGTTGCCTGAAGTCCAGCCCGATGTGCACCTTTTGCCTGGAGAACGGGAGAATGCCGAATTGCGATGCCTCCGCGGCAGTCGCGAAATAGATGTCGATCCCCTCGACGCGCGAGTCCGCCTCCAGCAGCCGGGCGAGCTCGGCGAAATTTCCGGCACCCCACTCTTTCACATCGTTCCCGGCTGAGGGGAAAAGCGCGATGCTGTTGCCGCGAGGAACAGTCTCTCCGCCCAACGCAGGCAGCGACAGATAGTCGTTGACGTCCGCCGGCAAGGCATCCACCAGCCGCAGCATCTGCACCGAGACATGGGTGCGGTTCAAGGGCGTCTTCTGAAACGGGATGTCGGCCCAAGCCTCCAGCTTGATGTCCAGCCCCGCATCGACTTGCTCGTCGAAGGACTCGTAGCCCACCTTGAGTCGCGCGTTCACTCTCGACAGCAGGAAACGCGTGTCCCGCTGCCGACGCAGATCGATGGCGATATCGTAGGAATCGAGCCGGCCGAGAAGCGCGTCGACTTCCGCGGCGGCAACTCCAGGGGCAGCCGCGGAAATCTGCTTGAAATAGTCCAGGACGTGAATCTCGGAAAAGATGGCCAGCTCCCTGGCCAGCTGAACGTTCCAGCTTCCCACGACGACTTCGATCCGCGCCCCCGGGTACCGCGCCTTCAACTTCATCATCGCCGGGATCGCAAGGATGAAGTCTCCCAGGTGATCGAGCTTCAGCAGCAATATATTCTTTCGCACCTGCTTGAAGAGGGCCGTTTCCTCGACCTGGACGGGATACGCGAGCTCGCGGGAAGCACGCGCCGGCCTTTCGAAGCGACCCAGCGCCTCCCAGGCACGCCGGGCGCTGTCGTCCCAGGAAAACCGCGCGCTCTGTCTCCTGGCATTAGCCAGGAGCTTTTCCCGAAACGGCGCCTGCGTGAGCGCCTCGGCCATCCTGGCGCCGATCGCGGCGACGGAAAGCGGATCGAACAGCGATTCGGGCATGCCCATCACTTCCGGCAAGCTCGCCGCATCCGCCGCGATCACGGCGGCTTCGCAAGACATGGCTTCCAGCGGCGGCAGGCCGAACCCTTCATGCGTGGAAGGGAACACGAAGAGAGCGCAGGTGTTGTACAGCTGCACCAGGTCTTCATCGGTGACATAGCCGCACAGCACGACTTCCCCGGCCGCAAGGCCGTGCGACATCGCAGCGGCCTGGAAGTCGACGACGCATTCGAGCGGCATCCTGCCGGCGAGGAGCAACTGGTGCCGATCGCGCAGACCGGCGGGCAGCGCGGCAAAGGCCTCGATCAGGCGATGCAGGTTCTTTCGCTCATCCGCCCCACCCGTGTACATGACGAATGGCCGGTCCACGCCGATGCGCTTGTACAGGGAATCCTTCTGGCGAGGCGACAGGGCCAGCTTGCGAAACGAGGAATCGCAGGCCGCGGAGACGTTGACCACGTCGCCGGCCGCCGTGCCGAGACCGGCGAGCGCTTCGCCGCGCGAACTCTCCGAGATGGCGAGCAGCAGGCGGCATTGCCGGAGTGCCGCGATCTTCCTGGCGTACCAATCCTGCCGCGGCGGGCTATTGCGGAAATGGATGTCGGGGTTGATGAGCGGAATGAGGTCGTACAGGATCGCGACCGTCGGGGTGGCGGTGTCGAATCGCGCGACACTGCCGATCGCGTCGTCGCCGAATCCCTCGAAGAGGCTGGTGATGAGCACCACATCCGGCGCCATGTCCAACAGGAATGCTTCACGCATTTCCTCGGCCATTTCCCGGCGCAGGCGGTTCGAAGGATCCGTTTCGCGAACGGGTCCGGGCGCGGACCATACCCGTATGCAGTCTTGCGGAATCAAGCCGTCGAACGCGGCCCGCAAGGGTTCGATGGTGTCCGGGAACAGCCCATTCAGCGCGAGGATGACCTCGTGTTCGCCTCGACACCTGGCAAGCGCTTGCGCCAGGCTCAGCGAGTACCGCCCGATCCCGCGAAACCGGCTTTCGGTTTGCGCGCCCTGCATGTCGATCACGATCCGCATCACGCAATCCTCGTGTCGGCACTGCCGATCGATGCGAGCTGCAGAAAAATTTTCCTTACCGCCGGCGAAAGAGCGTTCACCAGTTCGGGCTGGTCGATCACTTTGACCGCGGGTTCTGTCGTCGGTGCATGCGATACGGCCACGGCCTGAACCGGCGAATGCTGCATGGCGGGTTGCTGCGGCGGCGGCTCCTGCAAATGCGCCAAGGGCTTCGGCTGGAATTCCTCCAGCCGCCGTTGAATTTCGCCGGCAATCGAATGCAGCAGATCCTGCGTCTCGCGATGCAGGCGCCGATCATCTTCATTCGCCGGTTTCGGCTGAAAACGGCTCAACAGCGGCCCGATGAGCGGCATGCGGAACATGCGCTCCCGGCGCACGACGGCCTCGAGCCCGGGCAAGCGCGCCCCGCGTGCGGCCCCTTCGGGACACAAATGGATCTGCGCCACCAGGCGGGACTTCGCGACTCCCGCATTCAGGCGCCCCACGTAGTAAGCGAGACCTTCCGGATCGGGTGCGCGACCCAGCAACGTCCGGTATGCGCACTCGACGAAAAGACGGCCATGCAGTGCGAGGAGCGCTTCCATCGACTCGGCGACACCATGCATGTCGCCGGGTCGCCGGATCGCAAAACCAGGTATGCGCATCAGTGACTCGACCTGGTCTGCACCCAGGAATTCAAGCGCCTTTTGCGTCGTCATGAGCGACTCGCGCAAACCCTGGACACGTTGCTGCGCTTCAACCATGTCCGCCCGCGCGCGTCCGGCCGATGCGCGCTCGACCTCAAGGACGCGGACAAGGTCGCCGTGCTGCGCCGCGTGATGGCGAGACAGTTCATCCAATCGTTGGACTGCCGCTTCCTGCGCCGCATGCTTCTCGTGTTCGACTTTTTCCCGCCGGTCGGCGGCGTCGGCCAACGCGGCGCGCATCTGGTCGGCGTGCGTGCGGATCAATTCAGCTCTCAACCGTTCCTGGCGCCGGCCCTCGTCCAGCCGCTGCGCCGTGGACTCCTTCTCCAGAGCCGCCAATCGCCGCGTGAGCTCGAGTTCCTTTGCCTCGTGCGCGTCAACCAGCGCGGCTTGCTCTTGCGCAGCCTGCGCCATGTTTGCCCGCAATGCCTCGCCCAGGGCTTGTTCGCGTTGAGCCAAGGTGCGCAGGAGTTCCTGCACGTCCTGGCGGGCCCCCTGCAACTGATCCTGCAGCGCGCGTTCCCTCGCGGCCGCCTCCCGTTGCGAGTCAAGCATTTGCGCGGTGGCGCGGCGTTCCGTTTCGGCAAGCGTACCGGCCAGTTTCCTGCTCTCGCTTTGTTGCACTTCCAGTTCCCGAGAGTGCGCCAGCCGGATTGTGGCCGTCTCCTGTTCGAGCTGTTCCTGTTTCCGATGCAAAAGCTCGCGCACGCCGGCGCTGAAGGGGGTCGACTCCGCCAAGGTGAAGCCGTCGAAGCAATTCGGCGGCATCCGCAGCCGCTTCGCGAGTTCGGGTCGATTCACGGCCGCGTAATAGCGGCTCAGGCCATCGAAGTACGCGTACGTGTACCCGAGCGCGAGCAGGCCGGGCTCCCACCCCTGATGCGTGGAGACCTGGCTGTTGGGATAGGTGCTTTCCACGACGACCACCCAGGGCCGCACGGCGGACTCGCCCCAACCGGCGAGCACTTCGGCTTCCATGCCTTCCACGTCGATCTTCAACCAATGCACCTCCCGGTCGCCGGCTTGCCCGAAGACATCCGCGAGGGTGAGGCAGGGAACCTGTATCTCCCGTACTTCGCGGCCCGTGGACCGGTGATGCTCGGCAATCGCGGCATCCCCTGTCGAAAGGCCGGTGTCGCGAATTTCGTGGAACGCCATCATTCCCCGGCGATTGCCCAGGGCCGCCTGCACAACGATCTCGTCGGGACGCGCTTCGCGCACCCGGTTCGCGAATACGGGGGAAGCCTCGACATGGATGCCGCGCCAGCCATGGTCATAGAAGGCCTTGCTCACGGAGTCGACCACCGGGTCCTGCGCACCGACATCGATATAGAAGCCTCTTTCGATGTGCCCCACCGCGCGCCATAACATGACGTCCTCGAAGTTCTGGGCGTAGGAAACGATTCCCATATGACGCCCCTCAGGCGGGCAACGCCTGTTGGTAGAACCCGAAAGCCTCATCCACTTCGTCGAATGGATGCAGCTTCCCGTCCACGAGCACCGCCGCGCGATCGCAGTGCTGCCGGATATATGCCGGGTTGTGCGACACGATGATCATTGCCCTGTCCTTGCGCCTTTCGAACAATTCGTACTGGCACTTCGCCGCGAATCTCTCGTCTCCGACCGCGACGATCTCGTCGATCAGAAAGCAGTCGAATTCGACAGCCAGGCTGATCGCGAAAGCAAATCGCGCCAGCATGCCGGACGAATAGGTCTTGACGGGCTCCCACAGCGAACGCCCCAGCTCGGAAAATTCCAGAACTTGTTCGACTGCTCGCTCGGACGACGTGCCGTAAATGCGGCAAATGAACCGGACATTGTCCAGCCCGGTCAGTGACCCCTGGAACGCGCCTCCAAATGCCAAAGGCCACGACACGGACATGTCGCTGCGGATGGCGCCCGTGCTTGGTTGCTCCGCGCCGCTCACGAGGCGGATTAGCGTGGACTTACCGGCGCCGTTGCGTCCCAGGATTCCCACCTTCTCGCCGCGCCGGATGACCAGGTTGATGTCGTCCAGCACCACCACTTCCCCCTGGCGAGAAGGGTAGCGCTTGGTAACGTGCTCGATGGCGATCATTGGAGTGCCACCGTGCGGGCGATCACCCGCGTCTGCGCAAGGCCCAGCAAGGTCAATCCGGCGCACCACACGACCATGTACGAGACGCTGTAGTGAGCCTTGAACGCCGCGCCGAAGTAGCCTTCACGCACCAACTCGACCCCGTGCACCATCGGCAGCAGCAAGACCACGTCGCGAAATCCGGGTGGCAATGCATCGACGATGAAGGCTGCGCCCGACAACGGAAAGAGCAGGTACGCCGCGGGATGCCAGAGCTTCTCGACGATCTCCGTCCGGGCAGCCAGCGCACCGAGGAAGATCGCCAGCGATGCACCGAACCACGCGAGCAGCAGCCATCCCCACAGCACCCGCATGATGTCCTCAGGTGGCAGCAACCAGCCAATTGCCCAGAAGAGGCAACCGAGGATCGCGAACGACATCGTCGCACCAGCGATTTCGAGCAACAGCCGCGCCGCGTAAATATCGATCACCTTCACGTTGCGGTGATAGAGCAACGAGAGGTTTGGCGTAATCGCACCGATGCACCGCGACGGCATGTTCCGCCACAGGAGCACGGACGAATAACCGGTGAGAGCGAACGCGACGATCGGAAGTCGCGATCCGTGCGCGGCCTGCGCGAGCGTCCACAACGCCGTCACCCCCAGCGTGAACAGCATCGGCTCCACGAACAACCACAAGAAGCCGATGTTGTGCCGTCCGAACCGGGTCAGCACCTCGCGCATCAGCAGCGCCCCGATCACGCGGCGCTGGATGGTCCAGGACCGCGCCAGGGACATTGACGGCTCCTTCACCACAGCTTCCTCAATCCCGATGCTCGCGCACACCCGCGAGCAACATCCCCAGAATCCCCCACGCGACCAGCCCCAGCAGGAACGTGGCGATCACGCTGCGCAGCCTGCGCGGCTCTTGCGCCACGTCGGGCAGGCTGGGCTGCGCGATGCGCTCCAGGTACACCTGCTGGCGCTGCGCCTCGTTGCGCGCTGTTTCCAGGCTGGCCAGCGTGCTCGCCAGCTGCTTGTTCGCAAACTCCGCCTCCACGGCCAGTTGCTGGAAGCCGGCGGCCTTGTTCGAGAGCGACCGGCCGTTGCCCGTCACCTTGCCGCCCTCCTTCGCGATTTCGCCTTCGAGCGTTCGCGCGCGGTTCTGCAAGGCGCTGATCTGCGAGTTCTGCGGCGTGGCGGCCTTCACCTGCGCAAGCTGGGTCGTCGTGGCGATCAGTTCATCCTGCAGTTTCGCGACCTGCTGCAACTGAACGGAAGCTTGCCGCTCCGGATCCACGACGCCTTGCACGTTCCGGTACGACGAGACCGCGCCGGCGGCCGCCTTGGCCTTGGTCTCGGCCTGCGCGACTTCCGCTTGCGCGAACTTGATCATGTCGCGGCGTCCGCGCTCGTTCAGGCGGTTGATCAACGCCTCGCTTTGCTCCAGCAACAGCCGGTTCGCCTCGACCGCATCCTTGGCGGTGAAGGCCTTGACCGAGATCGCCGTGATGGACGACGCGCTGTCCGTCTGCACTTTCACCATCTGCTGGTAATACTTGTGCAGCGCCTCGAAGCTGTCGTCGCCATCGAGTCCGGCGAAGCGGCTGAAGCGATCGACCTTGCCGCTCGCGTAGGCCTTGTCCATCTGGAGCTTGTCCACCAGGACATGCAGGGCGTCGCGCGAGAGCACATAGTCCTGCACCGTGTAGCTGTCGTCCGGCGCGCGCCCGAAACCGGCGCCTTGCAGCAGGACGCCGATGGTCGACGCGGAGGGCCTGTCGGGACTACGCACCACGATGCGGCTTTCGGACGTGTAGACGTCCGAGGCGATCAGCCCGAAGTAGACGATGGCGAGAAAGGTGGGAAGGACGACGGCGAGCAGGAAGAGTCGATTGACTTGCCGCAAGCGCTCGAAAATGAGCTTCATTGTTGGTGGGATCACGTCTGCAGTATCAACCGGAAAAATTGAAAATCACTTGGCCTTGCGCAACAGGGGCTTTACGCGAGCCGTCTGCCACGGCAACGGCTCGCTCTTCGTGGCGTAAAGGCTCGCCGGCACCTGCGTGAGATTCTTGAGTTGCAAAAGGAATGCGTCGGTCGACGCGCGTTCCGGGGAGCGGCCCGCGCGCCAGAAATCATCGAGTGGCCCCTGGAACGCGAGGCCCGGCTGGTCGTACAGCGCGGTGCCCATCACCATCAGCGGCGCGCCGCGCTCCAGGGCCTGCAGGCCGACGGTGCTATTGATCACGACGACGCCCGCCGAATGCTCCGCGAGGACGGGCGTGTCTCCTTCGACCAGGTGGTGCACTCGTTTGCCGACTCCCAGGCTTTTCGCGCACGCCCGCACGATCTCCGCGTGGCCCGGGCCGCCGCGTGAATGGGGATGCTGCTTGAAGACCAGCAATGCGTCGGCCGGGGCGTTCCGCGCGAACGAGGTGATCACCTGGGCGATGAATTCCGGGTTTTGCCCGAACGTGCTGTGGAACACCAGCTGGCTGTCGCCATCGAGCTGGAGCGGCACGAAGTAATACTTCGATTGCGCGGTCAGGAGCCAGTCCTGCATCCGCTTGTCCGGGCCACTGCGCAGCAGTTTGCGCAGCCAGGACCGCACCCAGTACACCGCGTAATGGAATGGATCGTCGATGCGGTGGTGCACGTAATTCGGGAACGCCGCGCGACGGCGACGCAGCTCCGTGTAATGCCGCGCTGCGTGCCAGGCCATCTTCTGGAAATGCCGCGAGGAGATGTGCGGCGAAATGGCGGGCGCCGCCTCGCCATCCCAGACGAACGACTCCATCGTCGAGGAATAGCCGTTCACGCCGCCCAATTCCATGGTCGCGAATCCGGGCCGGAAATAGCCCTCCTCGAGGACCACCGCGGCGATGCCGAGATCGTGGGCGACCTCGAGGGCCTTGCGGTGGTAGAGGCGGGTCTGGCCGAACAGGACGACGCAATCTACCTGGAAGTCCGAAACGAGGCGATGGAAAAAGGCAGGCCAGTCAACGATGTCGTCCGTGAACCGGATGGGTTCTTGCGCAGTGCAATCGCTCACGTCGCCGCCGTGGAAGACAACGCGCTGGACGACCGCGCCTCCCGCGACCGCCCACTGTGTGAGTCGATCGAAAAAAGGGCCGACCGGTCCTTGGAGGAGCAATATCCGCCGAGCCTGCCGTAGCTGGGTCAACGCCGGGTTCTCGACGACCCGCGCGCGCTCCATGGGCCCAGCTCTGCGACCTCCAGGCTCAGCTCTTCCATCAATCTGAGCGATCAGCGCCGACATCCCCGAACCTCTGTACCAATTAGTGGTTAGGTCAATTTACCATGGCTGTAATTGAATGCAACGATTGAATGTAGGGTGTTGCTCCGCTTGACGCGTCAAACGCACACTCGCCCGCAAAGCTGTGCGCTAGTTACACTTCGCCCTTTGTCCAAGCAGGGTGTCATCACTCGCCCCTCGCCGACTTATGCCCCTGACCCACCTGCAACGCCTGGAAGCGGAAAGTATCCACATCATGCGGGAAGTAATCGCCGAGGCCGACCGCCCGGTGATGCTTTATTCCGTGGGCAAGGACAGCGCCGTGATGCTGCATCTGGCGACCAAAGCCTTCTTCCCCGCCAGGCCGCCCTTCCCTCTCCTGCACGTCGACACGCGCTGGAAATTCCGCGACATGTACGCGTTCCGCGACCACATGGTGAAGCAGCTCGGCATGGAGCTCATCACGCACATCAACCCCGATGGCGTCGCGAAGGATATCAACCCGTTCACGCACGGCTCGGCGATGCACACCGACGTGATGAAGACCGAAGGCCTGAAGCAGGCGCTGGACAAGTACGGCTTCGACGCGGCGTTCGGCGGCGCGCGGCGCGACGAGGAAAAATCGCGCGCCAAGGAGCGCATCTTCTCGTTCCGCTCGGCGCAGCATCGCTGGGACCCGAAGAACCAGCGGCCCGAACTCTGGAAGCTTTACAACACGCGAAAGCACAAGGGCGAATCGCTGCGCGTGTTTCCGCTGTCCAACTGGACCGAGCTCGATATCTGGCAATACATCTACCTGCAGCAAATCCCAATCGTGCCGCTGTACTTCGCGGCGGTGCGGCCGGTGGTGGAGCGCGGCGGCACGCTCATCATGGTGGACGACGACCGCATGCCGCTCGCGCCCGGTGAAGTGCCCGCCATGCGCAAGGTGCGCTTTCGCACGCTCGGGTGCTACCCGCTCACCGGCGCGATCGAATCCGAAGCCGACACGCTGCCTGCGATCATCCAGGAGATGCTGCTCACGAAGACTTCGGAGCGCCAGGGCCGCGTGATCGACCACGACGGCGCCGCGTCGATGGAAAAGAAAAAGCAGGAAGGCTACTTCTGATGTCGCACACCAGCGGGCTCATCGCCACCGACATCGCGGCTTACCTCGAGGCGCACGAGACGAAGGAGCTGCTGCGCTTCATCACCTGCGGCAGCGTGGACGACGGCAAGAGCACGCTGATCGGCCGGCTGCTCTACGACAGCAAGATGCTGTTCGAGGACACGCTCGCTTCCATCGTCGCGGATTCGCGCAAGTGGGGCACGCAGGGCGACGAGATCGACTTCGCGCTGCTGGTGGACGGCCTCGCGGCCGAGCGCGAGCAAGGCATCACGATCGATGTCGCCTACCGGTTCTTCTCGACCGAGCGGCGCAAGTTCATCGTGGCCGACACGCCGGGCCACGAGCAGTACACGCGCAACATGGTGACGGGCGCTTCCACGGCCGACGCCGCCGTCCTGATGGTGGATGCGCGCAAAGGCGTCCTCACGCAAACGCGCCGCCACAGCTATCTCGTCTCGATGCTCGGCATCCGCCACGTCGTTGTCGCCATCAACAAGATGGACCTCGTCGATTTCAGCGAAGACGTTTACCAGCGCATCGTCGCCGACTACACCGCCTTCGCGGCGCAGCTCGGGCTCGCGAACGTCACCTTCATCCCGGTTTCGGCGTTCAAGGGCGATAACGTCACGACGCGCAGCACCAACATGCCATGGTTCGCGGGTCCTTCGCTGATGGACTTCCTGGAGGGCGTGGAGATCGACGAGGCGCGAATGCAGCGCGCGCCGTTTCGCATGCCCGTGCAATGGGTCAACCGGCCGAATCTCGATTTCCGCGGCTTCGCGGGCACCATCGCGGGCGGCAGGATCCGGCCCGGCGATCGCATCCGCGTGCAGCCATCCGGGCAGGAAACGACCGTCGCGCGCATCGTCACGTTCGACGGCGACTTGCCCGAAGCTGTCGCCGGTCAATCCGTGACGCTCACGCTCACCGATGAGGTGGACGTCTCGCGCGGCGACCTGTTGTCGCAAGCCGACTCCCCCGCCGGAGTGGCCGACCAGTTCGAGACGACGCTGGTATGGATGCGCGAGGAGCCCCTGCTTCCCGGACGCTCGTTCCTGCTGAAGATGGGCGCGCAGACGGTTTCGGCATCGATCATGAGCGTGAAGTACCAGGTCAACGTGAACACGCTCGAGCACGTAGCGGCGAAGACGCTGGGCCTGAACGCGATCGGTGTCTGCACGCTCAACCTCGACCGACCGGTCGGGTTCGACGCGTATGGCGAGAACCGCGACACCGGCGGATACATCCTCATCGATCGCTTCAGCAATGCGACGGTGGGCGCGGGCCTGCTCCACTTCGCGCTGCGCCGCAGCCAGAACATCCATGTGCAGCACGTGGACGTGAGCAAGGCCGCGCGCAGCGCGCTCAACCACCAGAAGTCGTGCGTGGTGTGGTTCACGGGCCTTTCCGGATCGGGCAAGTCGACGCTCGCGAACCTGCTGGAAAAAAAGTTGCACGCGCTAGGGCACCGCACCTACCTGCTCGACGGCGACAACGTGCGCCACGGCCTCAACAAGGACCTTGGCTTCACCGACACCGACCGCGTGGAGAACATCCGGCGCGTGGCCGAGGTCGCGAAGCTCATGGTCGACGCGGGACTCATCGTGCTCACGGCGTTCATCTCGCCCTTCCAGGCGGAGCGCCGCATGGCTCGCGCGCTCGTGGAGGAAGGCGAGTTCTTCGAAATCCACGTGGACGTGCCGCTGCACGTCGCCGAAGCGCGCGACACCAAGGGCCTCTACAAGAAAGCGCGCCGGGGCGAGTTGAAGAATTTCACCGGCATCGATTCGCGCTACGAAGCACCGGAAGCGGCGGAGCTGAGGCTTGCGACCGACACGCTCTCGCCAGATGCCGCGGTGGAGCGCATCATCGAACTGCTGCGCGCGCGCGGCTGCCTTCCCTGACAACGCCCCAACCGCCCGGAACCCCCCATCCTGGTGCGCTACTTACCGTTGCCCGCGCACATGGCGCGCAACGTCACCCGAGATCGAATGTCCCAACACGGCGCCTTGCGCGCATCTTTCCAGCTCCTCGAGAACGAAGTCACTCGCCTCACGCGGGAACTCACGCTGGAGCTCCTGTCTTCCGGGCCGCGCAAGGCCGTCGTGACGGACGCATTCCTGCAGCTTGAACACGTGCTTGCGGACCTCGCCCTGCTGGAGGCGAGCTGGTGGGATTGCTGGGACGACGCGAGAACCGCGTTGCACGAGCTCAAGCAGGTCACGCGGGTCAGCCGCGAGTTTTCGATGGACCTGGCCGACCTCGCCGGCCGTTTCGAGATCAAGGTGATGGCAGGTCCGGGCGTGCCGGCCTATCTCCAGCAGCCGCCGGCCCGGCACTGAGCAATCAGAAGCCGGCTTCGCGCCAGATCAAGGCGAGCGCCGAGCGCAGGTAGCCCATGCCGGGCGCCTCCCAGTTGCCGCGGATCACCACATGACCGCGCCAGGTGTGGCCGGCGAGGTTGCCCGGCTCCTGCTGCGCCTCCAACGTGACGTGATAGACCGCGCGCTCCGGCACGAACGCGTGATCTTTCTCGCGCGTGAGCACCGAGCCGCCGAATGCGGTGGCGAGCATGCCGTTGGGCAGCGTTCGCGATGCATCCTCGTCCACCGCCGTGACCTTGAGCGCCAACGTCTGCCCTTCCAGTCCTTCGGGAAAGAAGCGAGCGCCGTCGCCCGCTTTCACGCGTCGCACAGCGTCGTCGTCCAGGTAGGTGTCGACCTGCCAGGTGCCCGGCTTGACGAGCGTCATTAGCTTTTCCTGCTTGTGGACCCAGACGCCCGCACGCACCTCGGGGTCGATGTCGTACAGCCGGCCCGCGAAAGGCGCGGCGGGCACGTACCGCGCCGCTTCGGCCTGCACGTTCGCGAGCTCGGCTTCCGCCCCGGTCAGCGCCTGCTGCAGCACCTGCATGTTCTGCTGCTGCAGCGGATCGACCCCGGAGGTGGCGGCTTGCTGGCGCAGCTTCTCGGCGCGCGTCGTCGCCACCTGCCAGCGCAGCGTGAGATCGGGCGATGCGAGCTTGACCAGCGGGGCGCCCTGTGGCACTTGCGCACCCTCGTTCCAGGGCAGCTCGGTGATCTGCGCGCCGCCCGGCGCGTACACGGCGAAGGACTCGGGTGGGCGGAGGAATCCGGACGAGTGCAGGCGCGTCGGCCACGGCACGACGAAAAGCAAAGCCAGCGCGCCCGCGATCAATGCACTGCGGCGCGCACGCGGCTTCTCGCGCAGCACCGGCCAGAGCTTGCGCCAGACCTTGACCTCACCCCACACCGGCCGCGCGATGAACCACACGACCTCGACGAGGAACAGGAAGATGCCCGCGAGCTTGATGAAGAAGTGATAGACCAGCACCGCGATGCCGAGGAACACCACCAGCCGATAAATCCACACGGCGTACGCGAAGAGGATGAGCCCGATGGTGCGCTTGCGCGAGAAGTGCTCGGGCGGCGGCTCGCCGAGGTCGAACAGCCGCTCGCGCAAGTCCCAGCGCGCCAGCGCGAAGGCGCGCGCGTGCAGGTTCGGCATGTCGAGCCAGTCGGACACGATGAAGTAGCCGTCGAAGCGCAGGAACGGGCTCGCGTTGATCGCCAGCGTGGTGAACCACGAGACGGTCGCGAGCACGAAGGCGATCGACTTGGGAACGCCGTCGGGCAGCAGTGCCCACGCGAGCGTGGCCCAGACCGCGATCACGGTTTCGGTGGCCACCCCGGCGGCCGCGACGGCAAGGCGTTTCCTGGCGTCGGCGATCTTCCACACCTCGTTCGTGTCGGTGTACGCCACCGGCCACATCACGAGGAACGCGACGCCCATCGCCGGCACGCGGCAGCCGAAGCGCTTGGCGGTGAACGCGTGGCCGAGTTCGTGCAGCAGCTTCACGACGGCGATGGCGATGCCGTAGCTCACCAGGCCCTGCCACGAGAGCGTGTCGACCAGCGTCGTGCTGAACTGATTCCAGTTGCGATACACGAGGACGACGCCGACCACCAGCGCGAGCAGCGTCAGTTTGAGGAAGGCCATCGAATACAACGGCGCCACGCGGTGGACCCATCTGCCCAGCCACGCGTCCGGGTTCACCAGCGGAATGCGGAAGAACAGGTAGTTGTGCAGCAGCCGCTTCGCCCAAGTGCCGCGCAGCGCCTCGTGCCGCTGCGCCATCAGCTGCGCACTGTTCGCGTGGCGCGCGGCGAGCAACTCGTTCGCGGCCAGGAATTGCGCGACGGCGTCGACATCTTCCGGCTGCGGAGTCAGCGTGGTCTCGTCGGCGATCACTTCGCAGATCACGTCCGCGTCGTCCAGACTCCAGCGCCCCAGGATCGAGAAGGTCTGCCAATCGATGCGGAAGAACTGGTTGCGCACGGGGTCGTGCAAGGTCCACGTCGGCTGGCCATCCGGGGCCGTCGGGCCCGGATGCAGCGAAACCTCTTCACGCAGCGGCGGCAGCGGCATGCGTCACCAGCCGACGAACTGCCGCACCGCGGCGACTGGGCGGCGAAGGACCCAATACACGAACGGAACCCAGCCGCCCGCGAGCTTCACGGTGCCTTTCAAGCCGACGCGATGGCGCGTCGGCGCCTCCAGCGTGGCGCGCACACGGTAGGCGTAGGAACCGTCGGGGCGCGCCACCGCGTCATGCGCGGCATAACGGATGACCGCGGACACCGGCGAGAGCGGGCTGGCGTTCAGGTACAGCGTTGCCGGACCTCCGGGCTCAAGCGGGATCGCGTCGCCGATCGCCAGCCAGCCTTCGACTTCGACCTGGTCCGGCGGCGCGACGCGCAGGATCCGCTCGCCCGTCACCACGGGCTTCCCGAGCCACTCGCTCGGGTCGTCGAACAGCGCGAGACCCTCGCGCGGGGAGACGACGCGCGAGCGTTCGAGCTGGCCCTGCAAATAGGCCGCTTCGGCGCGGCGCTCCTCGATCTTTCCCGCGAGCACCACGAGTTGCGACTTGTACTTCGCGTCGCCCAATGCCTGCTGCGAGGCCTGGCGGTATTCCGCTTCGGCGGTGCCGAGCGCCTGGCGCGCTACTTCGAGACGGCTCAAGAGCGATGCGTCGTCGAACGTGAACAGCGCCTGGCCGGTCTTCACGGCTTCGTTCGGCTTCACGAGGAAGCTCTGCACGACGCCGTCGAACGGCGCGCGGATCACGGCCGGATCGGCGGGAACCAGTTCGCCGGGCGCGAGGACCGTGAGGCGCACGGGAAACAGCAGCACGAGCAACGCGGCGGCGCCCCACTGCACGGCCCGCTGCTTCCACCAGGGGCGCCCGGCCACGAGGCGCAAATGCGCCTTCGCCTGCTCCGGCAGTCGGCGGACGTTCCAGAGAGCGGGCTTGTGCTTCGCGCGCCAGGCATGGATCCAGGTGTCGAGCCATTCGGTGAAGAGCGCGATCTCCTGGTCGGTCCACGGCTCGTCTCGCGCGAACAGCACGCCGCCGGCGACGCCCGACAAGGGCACGAACAGACCGTAGGCTGGCAGCCATTCAATCCATGCATCGCCTTCGTCGTTCGCGAGGTCGGCGGAGGTGACCTGCCTGACCGCCCCGCCCTGGGCGAGCAGCGCGGCACACACGCGCTGCAGCCATTGCACGTACGGCACATTCGCCTCGACCTGCACGACACCGGAGAGCGCCGCGACGCCCTCTTCTTCGGTCCAGAGCGCCGCCTGGCGATAGCGCGCCAGCGCATGGCTGTCGTTGACGGCCATGAAGGCGAGCTCGGGCGCGCTGGCCGCGTGCCTCGCCCTGCGGGCCAGGCCCAGCAAGGTGAGGAGCGGCGATTCCGGTGGCGGTGCGTTGGGCGGCAAAACGGCAGGTGGCGCGAGCGCGGAGTTCAGGCCGCCACTTTAGCCGCTTGCGGCCGCGGCGCCGGCGCAGGCATGTTGCGCAATGCGTCGAGCGGGCTCGCCGGCCGGGAAGCCGCGCGAATCTGCTCCGAGAGGCCGCTGCGGCCTGCGATCGTGCCCGTGGCGAGCTTGATGCGGAACACCGCCTCGGCCCGGCGGCCGTCACGGTCCCGCGCCTCGACCAGCACCGCCAGCTCGCGCGGCGCGCCTTCGGGCACCACGCCGCTGAACTTGCCCGTCGTCGGGTCGAACATCAGCCATTCGGGCAGCGGTCCGCCGTCCACCAGGCGAGCCGTCAGATGCACCACGGCCTCTTCCTGCGTATGCACGAAAGCATCCACGGGCACTTGCACCGACACCGTCCGCTTCGACAGGAAGTCCTGGTCGGGGATGCCGCGGAACACTTTGAGCGCGGCCTCGCCGCCCGTGGCGACCGTGATGCGGAACGCGCCAGGGCCGGCCATCGTCAGCACATCGCCATACGTGTTGGTGAGGAAGTGCGAGGAGCGCTCCAGCACGAAGTCGCGCGTCTGCGAGAAGTCGCCGGTGGCGAGCGTGTCTTCCAGCACCATCCCACTGTTGTCGGGCAGCGTGAACGGCGTGATCGGCAGGCGGAACAGGTCGCCGTCGAACTCGTAGCGCCCGCCCGGCCAGCCGGTGGGCACCCAGTCGGGCGCCGTGCCGATGATCGGGAACGGATCCATCGGCTCGGTGCGCACGATCGGCGACGGTGCGGGGCCCGGGCCGGGTGCGGGCGCTGGCCCGGGGGCCGGTGCGGGGCCT
>JAZKIF010000002.1:0-5720 GCA_040385005.1 Pseudomonadota bacterium | reverse complement strand
GATCACCACGGCCACGGCGATCGCGGGAACCCAGAGCATGTGCCTGTCCGGCTTGGGTGGTGCGGCGACGCGCTCATCGCCATGGGGCCAAGGCGTCGCGCCCGGCAGGAACTCCACCAGTTCGCCGGCCGCTTCGGGCGTGAAGAGTTCGAGCGTCAAACGGCGCAGCGGCGCATCCTTGCCCTCACCCGCGCGCAGCCACAAGTCCACCAGCGAGCCCTTCACGCGGGCATGCACGACGTCGCTCATCTGCAGCTTGACGCGGTCCTGCTTCCAGCCGAGGCCCTTGCGGAAACGGCCCGCGATTCGCAGCACGCCGCCCTGAACCCGAACCTCCACTTCGTCCCGGAACGCAGGGACGCCGAGTTCCGTGCCTTCGACATAAACCAGGCTCGCGCCGAACGTGGCCTGCACGATCGAGAAACTCTGGCTGCGATCGGCGTTGAATTGCTGGGAGGGGCGCTGGCCGATGAGCCCCGCGACGGTGAGGTGGGCGCCGTCCATGCCGATGAGGACATGTTCGCTCGTGAGCGCCTTCTTGATCCGCATCCCGACGATGGTGCGGCGATCGTACGGGCCGATCTTGCGGCCGTCCAGAACCACGTGAAACAACGACTCATCCACCACGGTCCCCTCATTATTGTTGGGCGCAAGGATAGCGGGAAACCCGTAAAAATGGCAGCAGAATGAGGCATGCCATCCTCTACACGCAACATTCACGACCGCCGCCTCGCCGACGCCTGGGCCACATTGAAAGCCCACTCCGACGCCGGCCTGCCGCTGGACCCCGACGCCAGCCGACTGGCCTTCGCCGACCCCGAGTTCCTGCTGCGGCGCGAGACGCGCGGCATCCGCTTCCAGCTCGAACTGCTCAAGCCCGACCTCGAGCAGCAGGCGCTGGGCATCGAGAACACCATCGTGGTGTTCGGCAGCGCCCGGTTTCGCAGCGAGGAGGACGCTGTTGCACTCGTTGCGGAGGCAGAGGCTTCCGGCGATGAGGCCATCGTCCGCCGCGCCCGGGCCCTCGCGCGCAATGCCCACTACTACGAGAAGGCGCGGGCCTTCGGCCAGCTGGTCGCGAAATACAGCGCCGGCAAGGATCCGAGCGACATGTTGTTCATCTGCACTGGCGGCGGGCCGGGCATCATGCAGGCGGCGAACCGTGGCGCGCATGAAGCCGGTGGCATCAGCGTCGGTCTCGCGATCGCACTGCCGATGGAAGAAGCGGCGAACCCCTACGTGACGCCGGCGCTTTCCTTCAAGTTCCACTACTTCGCGCTGCGCAAGATGCATTTCATGATGCGCGCGAAGGCGCTGGTCGCCTTTCCCGGCGGCTTCGGCACGCTCGACGAGTTGTTCGAGGTGATCACGCTGGTCCAGACGCGCAAGGCCAAGCAGGTGCCCATCGTTCTGTTCGGCACGGACTACTGGAAGCGGCTGATCAACTTCGACGTGCTGATCGAGGAAGGCGTGATCTCGCCCGCGGACCTCGACCTCTTCCAGTACGCCGATGACGCAGAGACCGCCTGGGACCTGATCAAGACGTTCTATCGCCTCTGAGCCCGAACGCGAGTCGCGAGCCCGCGCCCACGATTGCGCCAACGGTCCAGAAGACGCCGGAGATTCCCACTGCCGCGCCCGCAAGACCGAACAGCATCGGCATGCCGACGCTCGAGGCGTTGATCGCCATGATGCGCAATGCGACGGCCTCGCCATGCCGTGCCTCAGGCGTGATCTGGTGCAGCGTGCTCATGATCATCGGCTGGACGGACCCGAGCGCGAACCCCAGCAGCACGGAGCAGACGCCCATCGCGAGCGCCGAATGCACGAACGGATAGACCGCGAAGAGCACCGCCGTCGCGACCATCGCGCTCGCGATGAGTTTCCACTCCGTCATGTTCGCGGCGAAGAGCGGCAGAGCCACGCGCACGAGTGCGGCGGCGATGGCGAAAGACCCGAGGATCGTGCCGATCGCCGACGCCGAAAGACCGCGCTCGTGGCCAAGCACCGGCACGACGAAGGTGTGCACGTCCCAGCAGGATGAAAGCAGCCAATTCACGATCATCAGGCGGCGGAACATCGGCTCGCGCGCGAGGTTCCAGGCGGGTCCGTGATGCTCGCCCTCGGCGCGAATCACCGGGGGCAGTTCGTGGACCTTGCGCACCCACATCCAGGACAGGAGCGGAAAGAACGCGAGCAGCAGGAACGAGAGGCGATAGCCGCCATGATCGATCGCCAGGCCCGCGACGAATGGCCCGAGAAAGTTCGACAAAGCCGGGCCGATCGCGAGCCAGGAAAACACCTGCTTGAGTTCGGTCGAATTGTGGGATGCGCGCCCGGCGTGCCGTTGCAAAGCGATGGACGCGGCGCCCGTTGCCCCGCCTGTCAGCAGCGCGGAGAGGCAAAGCACCGGGAACACCGGAAACGCGGCCGCCAGGGCGGCGCCGAGGCCCGCGGCGATCGCGGCCAGGCCCATGGGACGCTTCAGGCCGTGCCGGTCGGCGAAGCGGCCCGCAGGCAATGCGAGGAACACCTGCGTCAACGCGAAGAGCGCGAGCAATACACCTACCGCGGCCTGGCTGTAGCCTTCGTTGAGCGCGAGGAGTGGCGCCGACAACCGCGTGCCGGCCATGCAGGCATGCACGAAGATCTGCCCGGCGATCAGGCGCATCAGGTCGGGACTGAGGCCGCCGAATTTCATGGGGCCGTGACGTCCCCGTCCCCGTCCGCGGCCGGCGGCAACAGCGCCTGCGCCTGCGCTTCGGGCAGGGCCTCCACCACTTTCAGCGCGCGGCGCATCTGGTTCGTGCGCGTCGTCGCGGTCTCGAGCGTGTCGGACGCCTTGCGCACCTGCTCGCGGATTTTCTCGACCCAGGTGCCGTAGCGCTCGAACTCGGTCTTCACGGCGCCGAGCACCTTCCAGACCTCGGAGGCCTGCTGCTCCAGCGCCAGCGTGCGGAAACCCATGTGCAGGCTGTTGAGCATCGCAAGCAACGTGGTCGGTCCGGCGAGCGTGACGCGGTAGTCGCGCTGCAGGCTGTCCATCAGCCCGGGTCGGCGCAGCACTTCGGCGTAGAGACTCTCGATGGGCAGGAACAGGATCGCGAAGTCGGTCGTCTGCGGTGGGCACAGATAACTCTCGCTGATCGATTTCGCCTCCGTGCGGATGCGCGACTCGAGCGCGCGCGCCGCGATGTCGGCGGCCGCCGGGTCACCGCGCTCCTGCGCATCGAGGAGGCGTTCGTAGTCGTCGCGCGGAAATTTCGCATCGACGGGCAGCCAGACCGGCGTGCCATCGCTGCTGCGGCCGGGGAAGCGGATCGCGAAATCCACGCGCTGGTTGCTGCGCGGCTTCGTCTCGACCTGCTTGCCGTACTGCTCGGTCGTGAGGACCTGCTCGAGCAATGCTTCGAGCTGCACTTCACCGAACATGCCGCGAGACTTGACGTTGGTCAGGACGCGCTGGAGATCGCCGACGCCTTGCGCCAGCGTCTGCATTTCGCCCAGTCCCTTGTGTACCTGTTCCAGGCGATCCGCCACCTGCTTGAAGCTTTCGCCCAGGCGCGTCTCCAGTGTCGTCTGGAGTTTCTCGTCCACCGTCTTGCGCATCTCGTCGAGCTTCGCGGCATTGGTTTGCTGCAGCAGCGCAAGCTGCGACTCGAGCGTGGTGCGAACTTCGGCCATGCGCTTCGCGTTCGAATCCCCCAGGCCCTGCAACTGCATGGCGAGCGTGTCCGACAGCGATTTCTGCAGCAGCGCGAGTTGCTGGCCGAACGCATCGATCTGGATGTTCTGCGTGCGCGTCGTTTCGGCGCCTTGTTTCACCAGCGCGTCCTGGAACGTGGCGAGGGTGTGAGTGAGTTCCGTGCGCGCGCCGCGCGACGACTCGCTGATCTCGCGGCGCAGTTCGCGCTCCATCCGTTCGTTCGCCGCCAGGAGTTCCGCGCGGGCGGCCTCGTTGACAGGCGGTTTGCGTGTGAGGACTACGAAGGCCACCACCAGGTTGGCGACGGCGAAGGCGATGAGGATCCAGATTTCCACGAGGTCTTTCAGGCGAGCACTTCGGGGTTGAGCGGGGTCAAAGGCTTGCCATGAACGAGGAAGCCGATGAGGTTGTCGGCGGCTAGATTTGCCATTGCGAGACGCGTGGGAACGGTCGCGCTCGCGATGTGCGGCGTGAGGACGACGTTGGGCACCGTGAGCAGATCCGGGTGAACCTTCGGCTCGCCCTCGAACACGTCGAGCCCCGCTGCCGCGATTTTGCGGTCCCGCAAGGCGGCGGCCAGTGCTGCGTCGTCGACGATGCCGCCACGCGCAATGTTGATCAGCGTGGCCGTCGGCTTCATCTTCGACAGTTCCGCCGCCGCGATGGCGTGATGCGAGGCCGGCGAGTACGGCAGGACCAGCACGAGGTGGTCCGCGGTGGCGAGCAATTCGTCTTTCGTGACGTAGCGCGCCTTGCATTCCGCTTCCAGCTCGGGCGAAAGTTTCGAGCGGTTGTGGTAGATCACGTTCATGCCGAAGCCATGCGCGCCGCGCCGCGCGATGCCCTGCCCGATGCGGCCCATGCCCAGGATGCCAAGCGTGCTGCCGTGGATGTCGGAGCCGGCGAACATGTCGTAGCTCCAGCGGTCCCACTTGCCCGCGCGCAGGAAATGTTCGCTCTCGGTGATGCGCCGCGCCGTCGCCATCAGCAATGCGAACCCGAAGTCGGCCGTGGTTTCGGTGAGCACATCCGGCGTGTTCGTGCCGAGCACGCGGCGCGCCGTCATGGCGGGCACGTCGAAGTTGTTGTACCCCACGGCCATGTTGGCGCAGATCCTCAAAGCCGGCGCGCCGTCCAATGCCTGCGCGTCGATGCGGTCGCCACCGGTGGTGAAGGCGCCGACCTTGTCCTGCAGCCGCCGGGAGAGTTCGTCTTTGGACCAAGGCGTGTCGGTCTGGTTGGCTTCGACATCGAAATGCTGTTCGAGCCGGGCGATGACTTCGGGGAATACGGAACGCGCGACGAGGATCCTGGGTTTGGTCATGGCGAATGGGATTGAATTGGAGGGGAATCGGGACGGGCAACGGGCGTGTCCGGATGCCAGCCCAGCAGGGCCAGCAGCACAAAAAATCCGATGACGTAGGCGACGGCGATGTGCCAGCCCGCCTTCAGCCACGCGCCCACGGAACGGGCTTCCGGGTACATGTTGGACAGGGCGACGCCGGCGGAAGAGCCGAACCAGATCATCGAGCCGCCGAAGCCCACCGCATAGGCGAGGAAGCCCCAGTCGTAGCCGCCTTGCCGCAGTGCAAGCGCGGTGAGGGGAATGTTGTCGAACACCGCGCTGACGAAGCCAAGGCCCAGGGCGGTCTCCCAGGAGGCGGCAGGGAGCTTCCGCACCGGCATCATCGCCGCGCACATCACGAGCGCCAGGAGGAACACCGTGCCCCGCAGCGCATCCGGCAACAGGCTCCACGTCGGACGCCGCCACGCGGCGGTGGCGATGATCGCGGCCCAGACCGCCAGGCCGATCACGGGCAGGGTTTCGAGTACGGACGGATTGCGCAGGTTGAAGAACACGTTGGCCGCCATCGCCGAGGCAAGGATGATCGCGACGATGACCAGCCTCGCGGGATCGACACGCGCGCCCGCGGGACTGTCCTTCATGATGGGCTGGTACGCATGCTGCTGCCGCGCGGCGAAGACGCCGAAGATCACCATCGCCGTGATCGCG
>JAZKIF010000001.1:0-4904 GCA_040385005.1 Pseudomonadota bacterium | reverse complement strand
AGCAGGTGGATGGTCTGGTTCTTCTTGCCGGGCGGCTGCGCCATCACCTGCACGCCGGAATCGAGGATCTCGTCGCCCGTCATGACGAGCCGCGCGTTGCCGCCGCCGAAGAGCTCGGGGAACATCTTGCCGAAGTGCTCGTTGACGATGTTGAACGTGCCGGCCAGCAGCTCGCGCGTCTCGCCGTCGATCTTCTTGATCGCGTCTTCGAGCGTGACCATCGCCTCGTTCAGGTCGGCCGATTGCGCGTCCAGGAACTGCTTGCGCTCGCGGGCCGTGGTGAGTTCGTCGAGCGCGGCGAGGTTCACTGCGCCGAGCGCCGCGATCTCGCGGTGCAGGCGGTCGATGTCGCCTTGCATGCCGGACAGGCGCACCTTGCCGTCTTCGATGGACTTGGCGATCGCTTCGAGATCTGCCTGCGCATCCGTGAGCAACTGGCTGTACTGCTCGAAGCCCAGGCGCGCGGCCTGTTCCTTCAACTGGTATTCGGTGATGCGCTGGCGCAGCGGATCGAGCTCGCGCTCCAGCTGCAGGCGGCGCTCGTCGCTCGCGCGCAGTTTGGCCGTGAGGTCGTCGTACTCGCTGCGCTTGGCGCCCAGGGATTGTTCGCGCTCCAGCTTCAATGCGAGCGCGCTCTGCAAACCGGCTTGCGCCGCGGCATCCGTGAGACGCGAGAGTTCTTCCTTCGCGCGCTCTTCCTCGGTGCCGATCGAGGCGGCCTGCTGCGCTGCGGTTTCGATGGCGCGCTGCAATTCCTGCTTGCGCGCTTCCACCGAGCGCTGCGTGAATTGCGCCTCCTGCGCTTGCCGCTCCAGGCTGCGGTGCTGCTCGCGGCTCTCGGTCAGCTTGCGCTCGGCCTCGATCACGCGCTCGTCCAGTTGCGCATGGCGCTCCTGGCTGTCGGCCAGCTGCATGTCGAGTTCTTCGAAGCGCGCTTCGGCGGTGACGCGGCGCTCCTGCAGTTCTTCCAGCAGCGCATCGACTTCGGCGAGATCGCCCGCGATCTGCTCACTGCGCGCGCGCGTTTGCTCGGCGAGCTGCGTAAGGCGCATCGTCTCCACCTGCAACTCGTGCGAGCGGCTTTGCGTTTCCGCGGCCTCGCGGCGCACGGACACGAGGCGCTGCGACGCTTCGGTGTACGCAGCCTCGGCGCGCACCAGCGCCGAGCGCGCTTCTTCGGCGATGAACGATTGCGCGCGCAACTGCTTTTCGAGGTTCTCGATTTCCTGCTGGCGGGCCAGCAGGCCGGCCTGCTCGGAGTCCTGCGCGTAGAAGCTCACGCTGTGCGCGGTGACGGCGTGGCCGCTCTTCACGTAGATCACTTCGCCGGGCTGCAGCTTCTCGCGGGCGGCGAGTGCGTCCTCGAAGCTCGCCGCCGTGTAGCTGCCGTGCAGCCAATCGACGAGCAGGGCTTTCTGGCCCGCATCGTTCAGGCGCAGCAGGTCGGCAAGGCGCGGCATCGCGGAGGACGCCTCGGGCGCGGAAGCTTGCGGCGGGCTGTAGAAGGCCAGCTTGGCCGGTGGCGCATCGGCGCCGAATGCACGCACCATGTCCAGGCGCGAGACTTCCAGCGAGTTCATCCGCTCGCGCAATGCGGCTTCCAGCGCGCTTTCCCAGCCCTGCTCGATGTGGATGCGGCTCCACAAACCTTGCAGTCCGCCCAGGCCGTGCTTTTCCAGCCAGGGCTTGAGCTTGCCGTCGGTACGGACTTTTTCCTGCAGCGCCTTGAGCGCTTCCATGCGGGCGGACAGGTCGGCCTGCGTGTGGCTCTCGGTGTTGACGGCTTGCTGCTTGCCGCGCCGGTCTTCGTCGAGCTGCGGCACCTGCTCCTGCAACTCGTGCAGGCGCGCATCGGCGGTCTCGGCGGCTTCCTGCGCCGCCCCGAGCTGCGTCTGCAGGTTCGTGAGGCGCATCTCGTCGGGCGCGGCGAGCGCGTTGCGATCCGTCACGAGCTTCTCGCGACGCTGGTTCAACTGGCGCGACTGTTCTTCGATGTTGCGCTGATCGGCGGCGAGTACCTGGATCTGCTGCTGCACCTGGGAGACGCTGCCGCGCTGCTCGGCGGATTTAGCCTGCGCGTTGCGCAGCGCCTCTTCCAGGTCGGGCATCTGCTGGTCGTGCTCTTCGACCTGCGCGGCGAGCAGCGTGGCCTTCTCTTCGGCCTCGATCCCTTGCGCGGCCAGCGACTCGGTTTCGGCCACCGCGTCATCGCGACGCGCCGCCCACTGGGCGGTCTGCTCTTTCAACTGCAAGAGGCGTTGCTCGACACGCTGGCGGCCTTCGACGACGAAGCGGATTTCCCCTTCGAGCCGGCCCACCTCCGCGCTGGCTTCGTAGAGCTGTCCCTGTGCCTGGTTGACGTGGTCGCCCGCCGCGTAGTGCGCCTGCCGGATCGTCTCCAGCTCGCTCTCGATGCGGCGCAAGTCCGCCACTCGGGACTCGAGGTCGTTCACCGATTTCTCGGCCTCCGCTTTCACCTTGGCCTGGTCGGCCTCGCCCTCGGAGCGCTTCAGGAACCATTGCTGGTGCTGCTTGAGCGTCACTTCGCTTTGCAGCGCGTTGTACTGCTGCGCGACCTCTGCCTGCTTCTCCAGCTTGTCGAGGTTGCTGTTGAGCTCGCGCAGGATGTCCTCGACGCGGGTCAGGTTCTCGCGCGTGTCCGAGAGGCGGTTTTCCGTCTCTCGGCGGCGCTCCTTGTACTTGGAAACGCCGGCGGCTTCCTCGAGGAAAAGGCGCAGCTCTTCCGGCTTGGATTCGATGATCCGGCTGATCGTGCCTTGGCCGATGATGGCGTAGGCGCGTGGGCCGAGGCCCGTGCCGAGGAACACGTCCTGCACGTCGCGCCGGCGCACCGGCTGGTTGTTGATGGTGCCGTTGAAGATCACGTCCTGCATGGACTCGCCGCGCAGCTCGCTGGCGCGGGATTCGCCCAGCACCCAGCGCACCGCGTCCATGATGTTGGACTTGCCGCAACCGTTGGGGCCGACAACCCCGACCAGTTGGCCCGGCAGCATGAAGTTCGTGGGTTCGGCGAAGGACTTGAACCCGGATAACTTGATGGAATTGAGACGCACGGCCTGCTTGGGTAGAAATGGCTGACGGAGGAGGCGCCCGCCCGATGGGCCGGCGAGTGGCTGGCATGATACCGTGCCACAGCCGGGCTCCCACCTTGCGCCTGTTCCCTAGAATGGCGGCCAAACAGGGGGCCGGATGCCGATTCGCTTTTTCTTCGCATTGCTGCTCGCCGGTGGCGTCGCCGCATGCGCCACCGATGTGCGCACCGATGCTTCCAGCGGCCGCGCGCAACTGGTCGTGCAGAACGCGGCGCTCAATCCACGCAACGGCGGCCTCCTGGTCGACGCCGCCAGCCTACAGCCTGGCGACATCATCCTTTCGTCCGCCGACGGCCTCACCTCCGCCGGGATCCGCATGCTCACGCTGTCACCGGTGAGCCACGCCTCGATCTACGTCGGCGACGGACAAATCGCGGAAGCAGTCGGGCAAGGCATCCGCGAACGCGGCATGAAAGAATTTCTCGGGGAGGAATCGACGGTGGTGGCCTTTCGCCATCCCGGCACGACGCCCGAACATGCGCGCAAGATGGCTGCGTTCGCGCGCCAGCAGGTGGGACGCAAGTACAACTACGTCGGCGTCATGCTCCAGGCGCCCTTCTCGATCGAGCGGCGGGTGTGCGAGCTGCCACTCGTCCCCTCGCCCCTGCGCGACTTCTGCGTGCAGGGCTTTGCCGCCGTGCAGCTCGGACTGGGCCGCAACGACGTGTTCTTCTGCTCGCAATTCGTGCTCGAAGCCTATCGCCGGGCGGGACTTCCGCTCACCGATGCCGATCCGCGCCTGATGAATCCCGGCGACCTGCTGCACATGCGGGAGGGCGATGTGCCCTCCGTGCGGACACACCAGGCGCTGCAATACGTGGGGCACCTGAAGTTCCAGCCGCCCGCGACGGCTGGAGCGCTCTAGCCGCCCACGTGCATCGTGAACCGCGCGCCATTCGAGTGCTCGCAGGTGCCGGTGCCGAGCGTCGTCGAATTCATGGTGTATCGGCAGTTGAGGAATCCGCCGCGGTTGCCCGCGCCGTTGGCTACGCCTTCACGGGATCCGGCAACCCGGGTCGCTTCCCCCGAAAAGCTCTCGCCGTTGATGTTGGTGCTGAAATGCCCGCGGCCATTGAGGTCGTTGGTCACCACCGCCATCACCGTTCCATAGGCGGCCGCCATGTCGTTGGCCGGATAGAGCCGGGCCGAGAACGTCACGGGCATGGGGGGCGCGGGGACGAATTGCACCGATGCGGGTTGCGGCGGCTGCAGCGGCACGACGTAGCAGCCGGCCAGAAGCGCGGACACACCGGCCAGCCCGACGAGCGTGGCGGCGCGGGCGAAACAGGAGAAGTTCATAAGGATCCAAATGCCCAAGCACATGCTTGTGCGGCGGATTGTCGGAAGGAAGGCGCCCCGAAGCTCGCTGCGTTGAACGAGGTCGCGCCAGGCGATACCACCGGTGTTACGGGAATGGTCCGGTGCACGAATCCCCGGCTGATGAAGCGTCTCGGGCTTCCGCGGTCGCGATAGCGCGGACGCGAGGTTCAGAGGTCGTCATGAACTTCCTTTTTCTCGCTGCATCCGTCCAGCCCCTGGCAGAGAAGATACGTGCGCCCCGCATATTGCGTTGCCACCTGCTGGAGCATCGGCAAGGTTCCGGCCGGCGCGATGATCGTCGCATTGCCCGTCTTGCCAAGCGGCACCTCCAGCACGGCGAACCCTTTCTCGTTGTAGTACGCGTGCACAGCCTGACGGGCATGCTTTTGATCCCAGGTCTGACTCTGGATCACCAAAGCGGTCTGACCTTTCGCCGAGGCGCGCTCAAAACCGTCGTACAGGTCCTTTTGC